>JAZQIU010000027.1:0-68577 GCA_045541255.1 Bacilli bacterium
AACTTAATTAATACATCTGATGGATTAGATAGATTACTTAAATATTTAAAAATGTTATGTATTGCAAATGTAAAAAATATAAACCATGTACTATTATTTGAAAATATTAATGTTTATATTACAGATATGCAACAAAAAAGACCTGATGCAAATAAAGAGACTGTATATAATGATGTTATAAATTATTTTGTAAGGGAATGGGAAAACATTATTGATAACTATTTAAAAAATGAGGAACTTATTTTTAAATTTTTCCAATAAAAAAGGAGAATAAATTCTCCAAATTCTTATTATAAATTACAATTCCACCAAAGTTGTTGGTTATGAAAAAGTTAAAAAAATGAATTATTTAAATAATAGTTCTTTCATAACTTCTTCAGCTTGTTTTTGTGTTAACATTTTTTCTAAATAGCCATCAAAACCTCTACTTAAAAATTTAGATTTTTGTCCTGTTGATACAGTTAATACAACAATAGGAGTTGAAAAGTTTTCTCTTTCTTTTAAAGTATGTAAAACATCAATACCATCACAACTATTTTTATATATATTATTAGTAACAATGACATCATAAGTATTTTCATTAATAACTTTTTTGATCATATCATCACCAGATTGAACAGTATCAACTTCAAACCCTAAACTCAAAAAGATTTTTCTCGTATGACTTAACATTTCATGCACATAATCCCCAATTAATACTTTTTTTCCTTTAAAAGTATTTTTCTGTTTGATTTTTTCGTTATTTAAGACTAATGGTTCTTTTTTTAATTTTTCTAGTTCTTGTTGTTTTAGAAAACTTATTTCTTTATCTAAAATATCAATTTCTGCCATCGCATTATCTCTATCTTGTTCAGCTAAATCACAATTTCTACTGTATTCATCTGCCTTTTCAATTGCTTCTTTTGACTTTTCAAATAAATTAATACAAACACAAACTAAAATCATAATTATAACAATAAGAATTGCTATTATTGTTTCCATAATTACCTCTTTCTTTTTACTACAACTGTATAAAAGACTTAAATTATTCCAATCTATATAATATAATATGTGATTTAAAGATTGGAGGCGTTATTATTTCTAAAAAAAGTAAAGATATTTTAGCAATAAACTTGAAATATTACAGATATAAATCTAAGCTATCACAAGAGAAATTCGCCGAAGCACTTGATACCACCCTTTTATATGAAAATCAAATAGAAAAAGGGAAAAGAAATCCTTCTTTAAATATGCTAGACAAATTATCCAACAATATTTCAAAATTATTAGGTTATTATATTAGTAGTGCTGATTTATTAACTTACGACCAAAATAAAGTTATAAATTCAAAAAGAGTTGATGAGAAAAAGTAATGCTTAATGCCGTTGTATTACTTTTTTTTATTCAAAAATCTCATATAAGTTAGATACTAAATTTTTGCACAGTTCTAAGATACTTTGAAAGTTTCTCTATTATTCACACTAAATAATAACTATAATTTTATAATTAAGTCTTTTGTTTTTGTGTTCTTTTGTGTATTTTTACACAATTTTTTATATTTTTCCTCCTTTCCTCAGTAATCCTAGATACTGCATTGATTACTAACAAGTATTATAGCATAAAATTTAAATTTTTGAAATTATTTTTTGCTCGTTTTGTTCGAGCAGTATAAAATCGTTATTTCCTATAAAATTATATATAGGAGGTCTAATGATGAAATCTGCATACGAGTTATTTAATTTAATTGGTAAAAACATGAAAATAATCAGAAAAGAACAAATTGGAATATCGCAAGAAAAATTAGCAGAAGACGTTGATATGAGTAGAAGTTTTTTATCACAAATTGAAAGTCCAAATGTTGATGTCGGTGTTTCATTAGATACTTTATTCTTTCTAGCTCAAAAATACAACTTTGATATTAGAATGTTCTTTGATGGTTATGAAGAACTAATGAACAAAAAAAGTGAAGATTAATAAGTAAAATATGTTACTTAAAATACCATTTAGAAACAATTGCATATAGCATTGTTTTTTATTTTGTAATTATTGTTATAATCCATATTTATCAATTATATAATCAAAAAATTTTTCTATTTCATCTTTTGACGTTTCAGCAAGACCTATTTAGAGGTCAATAATTAGCCCTAAATGATACTACAGCATACAATTTATTATTATACTCATAAACAGCTGAAGCCATAGAAATATGGCCATCCCTTAAAATTGTTGCATTATGTGATGGACTATTCTTCCATGCTTCTACAAAATCTACACCTATATCGCCATATCCAATTATTTCTCCAAATCCATAACCAGCACCTTCATGAGAATAATATGTTGATATTTCTTTTGCTCTTCTATCTGCTTCAGTTTGTGCTTCTACTGTAACTGGCAATTCGTTTAATCCTTTTGATTTTCTATATTCATTTATTTTAATTATATATTGATCAGATATATCTTTTCTAAATCTTGGAGAAGATACTGCTGTATTACTTGATGAATTTGATTGAGAGTTATTCGTTGAATTAGAATTATGATTATTATTTGATGAAGAAGAATTATTAGAATTACTATTATTAGTATTTGAAATTACAGTTTCTTTTTTAGATTCTTCTTTTTTTGTAATTTCAATCACTGTTTTTTTATTAGTTTTATTACCACTCTCATCAACAGCAATAACCTCTATTTCATACTCACCAGGAACTTTTGAATCGTATTCTCCTTCAATTGTAATTTTTACATCAGTTAAATCTGTTGCTTCAAATTTTGATTCTAAATCTGATATATCTGCGTTTTGCTCATATTTTATTATTTCTTCAAAGTTAGTAAATTCTGGAGAAGTTGTATCTACTACTTTAATTTTAAATTTTTTAATTTTTGTTTTGTAAGTAATTTCTATTTCGTATTCTCCAATATTTACAATATCATCATTTTTTGAAACTAATTTATTATTTTTAACTTTTAACTCTTTTGATGACAATTTATAAATTTTTATATTTTTAGTAGAACTGGCATCATCTAAATAATAAGATACTTCTGCACTTATCTCCTCTCCCAATTCAAATATAAATTGATTATCTTTTAATATTATATTATTTGTATCCTTGTATAGTACAATCAGTCCTACTAAAAATACAATTAAGTTTATTATGCCTACTACTATTATAAATACTTTTTTCTTCATACTACTCCTCCTACATCTATGTATCAAATGTGGTATTAAACCACATTTTTTTATAAATCTATTTAATCTATACAAAAATAGTAAGTTTTTTCATAAATAAATTCAACTTGATTAGAATAAACAGCCAATTGATAAAATGCTTTTGACTTGTTATACCTTATGGTTCTTTCTGGTATGTTCATTTTAATAGAAATTTCTTTATCCGTTAAACCATAAAAACATTTCCACTTAAGTATTCCTCCAATAACCTTTTCTCTTTTTTGTAGGCATAATATAAATTTTATAAAACTGCCAATTTGATCATCAGTCCAAGCAAGTTGTTCTATTAATTTTTTTTCATTTGAATTATCTCCAAATTTATCGCTTGAAAAAAATATAAAACTTGCTGAATTTATTTTGCTTTTTTTTAACTGTTTTATTCTTTTTTCAACAAAAGGTTGATATTGTTCATAAATTTTCTTTCCATTTTTTATTGTTTTTTCTACATCAATTTCTACTATTGCATCGTTTAATATCATTTAAATTATTCACTATCAACATTATCTGTTGAAATAAGTGAATTTTTTATTTTTCTTACATTAATTGCTTTCTTTTTCACTTCTTCATAATCAAATTCTACCAAATCATTTTCATCTAATGATTTAAATCCTCTCATGTTAATATCTGAATAATGCACAAAAACGTCATTTTCCAACCCTTCACAAGATATAAACCCAAATCCTTTAGCATCATCAAACCATTTTACTTTTCCTTGCATACTTTCTTATCTCCTTTTCTACTTGTTTCACTATTACCAACTGCTATATTATATAATATATCAATTCTATTTGTTAATTGATTAATTACTAAATTTACTACTACAAATACTACTAACATATAAAAATTTCTCATAAAACTTCCTAATACTAAAAAATTATAAACTAATAAACTACTTATAGGCAGAACAAACAAACTATTAACAACACTACTTAAAATTTGTTTTTTTGTATATTTTTGTTTTTTACTTAAATAAAATATTAAAAATAAACACATAATAAAAGTAACAATATAAATATCAAATACAAATGATTTGAAATTAGAAAAATACAATAAATTTTGTTTTGTATAATCTAATACCAAATTATTGTTCATACAAAAAATACTATTTGTCGCTAAATGTACGCAATATATCGCTAAAACTACAATTAAAATTTCTTTTAAAACTTTTAATCCTATAGATATTTTATGATACAATTGCATCCTTTTATTATTTCCTTCATTTTTCCAATACTTCTCCGAATTAAAACTACACAAATCTTCATAGAACTGCTTTAATTTTTTTATAATTTTTCCTCCCTCTCAATTTCTAAAGATACTGATAAAGCTTTGTTTATTAATTCCATAGTTTTTTCATCTAAAGTTTTAATATAATAAATGATTTGCTTTTTAGAAATAGTAATTACTTGCTCACATAACGCCATCTCATTATTATCAGTCATTACATGGACAGACATTTCTTGTTTTTTTATTTTTGAAGTTAAAGGTACAACAATTAAATTTGGTGAAAATGTATTACCAAAATTATTTTGAACAATTAAACACGGTCTTTTTCCCGATTGAATGTGTGCGTTTGTATTTTTTAAATCTACTAAATATACACTTCCTCTTTTAAAATTTATCATATAAAATAACTATTTACAATACATTCAATTTCTAAAATATAATAAGCATTTAAAGGATACTTAACATTCTTTTTAGGCTTATAAGTTTTGTTATCGTAGACAATTCGCAAAACACAAGGAAAACCATGTTGTTTCAGTATTCGTAAAATTTTATCCCTTCCTATTTTTTTAACTATTTCTCTTCCACAGCAACAATTACCATATTTTCTTAGATGATGTAATATCCAATCTGGAATCATAATCTTTTCATCAGAAAAACCCATAATAGTTGCTCCTCTCGTAAAGCTTATGAATATATTTCTTACACTACCTTAATTAAATCAAATGCAAAACAACTTTCAATGTCAAAACAATGTATTTCATCATCACCATCAAAGAAATAATAGATTCTATTGTTTCTTACTTTGATGATTGTTAAAAAGTAACCGTGATTTTCAGATAGTGGATTATAAACACGATACCTTTCTTTTTCTTTAAAAATCACTATCACCTCTCTTTTTATAGTTCACGATAGTAAACTACAAGTTCAAAAAAAATATACTTCCACTCCATTTATACAACAAAATTTTACTACTACTACTTACTAATACTACAAATATTACAGTTTCCTTATCAACAGATCACCTCCGTATTATATTAAGTAGTTCACGATAGTAAACTCTTATACTAAAATAATAACCTTTATTTTAATAAAAGTCAATACCCTCTTTTAAAAAAATTATTTCAAATAAATTGCTGTATAGAAATCCTATACAGCTGATACTATTTTCAATCCCTTAATGACTCAACATATTTATCTAGAATATTCAATGTCTTATCTAATTTTTCTTCGTCTTCAATTGAAATAGTACCGATAGCACCAATTATGTCATATAATTTCTCTAGCTTTATTACCAAAGAAGTAGATGCTGAAAGTTCCTTTATAGTTGCATCGTAATCTTCTTCAATGTTATTTAATTTTTGTACTACATTTTTAATTACTTCATAAGGCATATCTACTTTTTTATCAAGATATTCCTTTAATACTGCTAATACTACTTTTACTTCTTTTACTGCATGTCCTACTTTTTTCTCTTCTTTGTTCATCTTATCTTATTTCCTTTCCAATTGGCACTACTTTAGTGATGCTTTTTCCTTCAAGTTCTTTAGACACACCTCTAAAATGCGAATCGTTGATTCTATATCCAACTGGGTAGATAATTGCAAACCGTTTTTATCTGTCTTAATTAATATTTTTTTTCTACACCCTTGTTCTGAAGACTGCCCTTTATTCAAAAATTTCACCTGCCTCTCCTAGAATTATCAGGATGAAAGCATCACCCTAATTTCATTTGTCATATTTTACTACCTCCAAACTACTCATATAACTTTGTTATACATTAAATATAATACCAAAATTATTTCAAATTGTCCACCATCGTGAACAATTATTGCTAAATTTGTTCACGATAGTGGACATTTAAGAAAAAAGATAGTACAATAATGTTGTAGTGGTTTACGAAAGGAGATTTTAGATGACTAAAGAACAAGCATTAAAGCTGATAATTTTAGATTATTGCTCTGAACATAATCTGATGCCTATTGAATTCGCTAGAAAATGTGAACTTAGTAAATCTTACATAAGTAAAATTATTAATGAGAAATTTGGTTCTGTCGGTATTTCATTAACTTATTTAGAACGAATTGCTAATGGATTAAATATGAAAATTGTTGACTTGCAAAATTTAATAGATAAATATCAAACAAGTGCTAGCGATGATGAAATAAAAAGAACAAAGTTAATTATTGAAATTATCAATAAAGTAGAATCTTACGCAAATAAAGATTTGAATGTATTACATAGCATTATTCTAAACACAAATAGCGAACGTTTAGAAATTTTACATAGTTTGTTAAAAAATATGAAATAACATATTTTTTTATTTTGCTAAAAATAATCTAATTCATATTCATAATCGTTATTTTTTTCTGGTTCTCTAAACCAACCTAATTCCTCATCCCACTCTATTTCCTTATTCTTAAACATTTCAATATTATTTAATATTGATGTTTTTAAATATCCAAACTTATTTTCTATAATATTATCATTTTCATCTTTAAAATGTCGCTGGACTACACTCGATATTATATAATGTGTAATTGTAATTATATCTATAAATTCATATTCTCTTAAAATTTCATCAAAAAACTTATCATACTTATGTAATTCTACATCTTCTTTATTCAAATATTTTCGTTTGACCAAATCTTCAGTTATTTTATGATGACTAATTTTTTCATTTGAAATGGTTTTATCTATTTTATCTATTTGTTCTTTAATATTTTGTTTATTAGTATTTATTTGGGTATGATTTTCCACTGTTGGATAATCCACAGGTGGATTTTCACTACCTGGATTATTTTTTTCTTTTAAATTTTCTTGTGGAAGTTCATATATTAAATAATTATACTCAAAATAACCCTTTTCTCCTCTTATTTTATCAACTCTAACATAACCGTTTTCTTTTAATTCCTTCAAAGTATTTTTTATGGCACATTCTTGTTCTTTACATATAGAACATAAACCACTTAAAGAATAATCCCAATCTTCAGGCAAACTAAGCATATACGATAACAATCCTTTAGCTTTTAAAGATAAATTTTGATCTCGTAAATGATAATTACTCATAATTGTATAATTTTTGTTTTTTTCTACTCTAAATACAGACATATTACCATTCCTTTCCATAAAAAAAGAACCTATTTAGGTTCTCTCATTTTTTTTAAAATATCATTTTTAAATACTCTTATAAACGGATCAATAAAATAATTCCATCCTTTTGGATATTCATCATATCCTCCACGAGAAAATGTTTGACCATCATAATAATCTACATATACATTCCATTTAATTTTATAATCAAAATAATTTTTTAGTTTTAATGGCTCTGATTTTAATATTTGCGATTTGTCTAATCCTTCTAATATTTTTCTCTTTCTTGCTGGAGTTAATGAGGACATATAAGATTTTGTTATAAAATTATGGTCTATATTATAATATGATTTTTCTTCATCCAAATGGATTTCGTATTTCCATTTATCAGTTGAGGTTTCTATTATAAAAGTTAATACCTTTATATCTGATAAAATCATATTTGAAATATAATAAAATGGTTTTTTACATTCTGAACAAAACCTATCATAAGTTCTTCTTTTGATAATTTTACCATCATATTCTTTTGAATAATGTAAATTAGTATTAGATAGAATTGCTTCGCCTTTTTCAATTCTTTTTACATTACACTTATCTTTATAGTATTTTGATTCTTTTGGTTGTATATTATCTGTACAAACTATTGCTAAAGTCTTATAAGAGAAACAATATGGACATTGAATTTTTCCCATTTAATCAACTCCTTTTTAACTGTATAAATTCAAAATTTTAAAATTTTTTATTATTTCGCTTAAGACTATTTTATCATTTTTCCCTTTAAAATAAAGGGTTTCCACAGTTTTAGATTAAATTTTAGACTATCCCAACGCTATCGGTACAGCATAAGTTGAAAACATCACTCCGTAATTAGGATCAAAGTTATCAACTGCTTTTATTAATCCTACACAACCAATTTGAAATAAATCATTCATATCATGTTTTCCGTTATTATATTTTTTTATAATACTTAATACAAGTTTTAAATTCCCATTTACTATATCTTCTTTTGCTAATTCATTACCATTTTTATATTCTTTAAATTTTTCTAGCATTTCATCATTTTTTAACACTTTCAATAAATTTGTATTTATTCCTGTTATATCTACTTTGTATTTGCTCATATAAAAATTCCTTTCACCAAAGCTATGGTTAAAAGGAATTTATTTTATTCACTTTATTTTTTATAAAGAATATAATTATTTACCTATAAAATATTTTTTCTTTCCTTTTCTAATAATTAAATATTGTTCAAATAATAAATCATCTTTTGTAATTATTTTATTTTCATCAGTAATTTTTTCGCCATTTACTGTAATACTATTATTTGTTAAGAATTCTCTAGCTTCTCTTCTTGAAGATGCAATATTATTATTAACTAATATATCAATTATTTTTTCGTCTAAATCTAATTCAAAAGTTGGAACACCTTTAAATGCACTTTCTAATTCACTACTTGTTAATTCATTTATTTTTCCACTAAATAAACATTCACTTATTTTAACAGCACTTTCGTATTCTTCAATACCATGTAAATCTGTTATTACTTCACGAGCTAATGCTTTATGTGCTTCTCTTAAATGTGGATTTTCTAAATGATTTTTTTCAATTGTTTCGATTTCTTCTTTTGATAAGAATGTTAATTTCTTTAAGTATTCAATTATCATACTGTCTTCTAAATTAACTAAGTATTGATACAATTCATAACTAGATGTTTTATTTTTATCTAACCATAAAGCATTTCCTTCTGTTTTTCCAAATTTAACTCCATTAGAATCAGTTACTAATGGCATAACCATACCATATACTTCTTTATCCAATTTTTTTCTTACTAATTCTATTCCTGAAGTTATGTTACCCCATTGGTCTGATCCTGCTACTTGTAATGTTACTCCTCTAGTTTCATATAAATGTAAGAAGTCTAAAGCTTGTAAAATCATGTATGAGAATTCTGCATAAGTTATACCTGTTTCTAAACGTGATTTAACTTTATCTTTAGCTAACATATAATTAATATTAAAATATTTACCATAATCTCTTAAAAAATCAATTACATTTATATCTTTAGTCCAATCAAAGTTATTAACAACTTCGAAGCCAAATATTTTTTCAGCTTGTGCTTTTAATCCTTTAAAATTCTTTTCTACTTCTTCTTTTGATATCATTGGTCTTTCAGTATTTGGTTTAGGATCTCCTATCAATCCTGTTGCTCCACCTACTAAAAGTATTGGATGATGTCCTGCTTTTGCAAGTCTTTTTGATATCAAGAATGAAGAATAATGTCCTATATGCATTGAATCTGCTGTCGGGTCCGTTCCTATATAAAATGTTATTTCTTCTTCATTTAATAATCTTTCTAATTCTGGATTACTAATATCTTGTATTAATCCTCTCCATTTTAAATCTTCAAATAATTTCATACTTTTCCTCCTATAAAAAAACATCCATAAACTTAAGGGCGAATATTCCGCGGTACCACCTTAATTCTATGAATGTGCTCATATCTTTATTTATCTTATCGCGATATACGTTTTAACTCCAGGGTCGTAAATCCTTTCTTCGTTAACAATTTGATTATATCATAAATTTTTTATTTGTAAATATTTAACTTGCTTTTATAGTATTAATATAACTATTTACATTTACACTCCAACTACTACTTGCTGCATATTTTGGATTTATTAATTCTGGGGTTGTTAAACCTTTCGAATAATAGTTTTTATACAACATATTTAAATATCCATTAATTCCTTCTTCTAAAGTATCATATTTTCTATAAGAACCACCATTACATTTAGGGCTACCTTTCATACCACCAATATTATTACAATTTCTAACTAATTTACTACAAGTCCATTTACAACCTGTTTCTTGTAAAACTATTGCCACTGCTAAATATGGATCTAATCCTGTTTCTAAATAATAATTAGCAAAATAATGTCCGGTATTAGTTAATGTGGATTTTAAATTTTTATTTAATTTTTCTGTTAATTGAGCAAGAGTTAAACCATCATATACTATTTCATTATTATTTGTTTCCTCTTTAGGTTTTGTAACTATATTTTCAAAAACTTCTGTTGGTTTTACTGTTGTTGTAGTAATCATTGTTGTTGTGGTTACTCTTTTTGTTGTTTTTTTTGTTGTAGTCGTTGTTGTTTCTTCTGGTATAATCAATTCTTCAATAGGTTTTTCCTCTATAACATTTGAAGAAAAAGATATATCAGAATAATTATTATAAGCTAATATATAATTTTTATTTTCAAAATAATTTTTATAAAAATATTTCTTTACTCCATTATGTCCTATTATACATAATAAAATTCCGATTATTACTATAAATAATTGTATCCATATTTTTTTCATAATTAATCACTAATTTATATTATAACAAGAAAAAAATAGACTTGCAAATAGTCTATCTATTATTTCTTTTATAAAATCTTTTCACTGTGGACATACCACTTCTTATTTGATTTAAATCATCTACATCTATTTCTGTTTCTATTCTTTTATTAATAGTTCCTAATCTCATAAATTTACTATTAAAAGATAATAGTCTAAATAGTTTTATAAAGTCATATATAATTACTCCTAGTGCTGGTAGTAATATAACTAATATCCATCCAAATTTATCAGCAATTAAAAATTGTACTCTACCTAATTGAGGGATTTTAAACAAAACTTTTCCCAATACATCTTTATGACTAACGGTTGCTTGGTCTGCTTTCAAGTTATTATCACCTTTTGTAATATAAGCTTTAGTTCCATCGGAGTTTGTTATAATATCAACAACTCTATGGGTTACAGTTAATCCTTTAGATACATTACTACTAGATATAAATGTTATTATATCACCTTTTTTTATATCATCTTGATTAAATACATTTAAGTCTACAACTACATCATATACTTTAACAGCAGGTTCCATACTTGGACTTATAATAGTGTAAAGTCCAAAACGTGGAATATTCACTGTTGGATTTTTTTCATATGCTTTTAATGATACAAAATAATACGCAAAAAAGATTCCTAAAAATATTAAGACTACGATAACTGCATAAGATAAAAGTTTTGCTACTTTATTAATATAGAATCTTATTCTTTTTCTACGTTCCCTTTTATTCATCTTTTCCATTTTATCACCGTATTATATTATCCTATATTCATTATATATTAAACAATAAAATATTTCAATGAAAAATTATGATAAAAAAACTACTCACTATGGAGTAGTATCATTATTTGGATCATAATCAGGTTCATTAGTTTGTGGTGTCGGATCTGCAAGTTCAATAGTTATAAAACATTTAATTGTTTTTCCTTGATCTTCATTTTGTTCAGCACCAATTTCATTTACCCATATTTCAAATTCCCATTTATCTTTAGAACCTAACATACCTAATTCTGCTGTACCAATTTGCATTTTCCCAGTAAATCCCGCAGTTATTTTACCAAGTTTTGTTGGAGTTGTTTCTCCAGCAAAAGTATGGTTTACATAATTATCTTCTGTAAAATATTGGCTACCTTTTACACTATGAGTTCCTTTTTCTGTTTCTGTCAACAAATATACAACATTATCTGTTTCAAAATCATTTTCTGTTACATTTAAGTAAACAACATATTCTTCATTTGCTGATGCATCTACTGCACTTGTTACTGTAAAATTTAATTTATTAGTTGGAGTTTGATCATTTTCCCATTGTGGTCTACCTGGAATCAAATTTGTATAATTAATTTGATTTAAAGTTTCAAATTCAATTACTCCTAATGTTTTTGATTGTACAGTTACATTTGGTTCTGTTGGGTTACCTTTTATTGTTACAGTAAAATAAGCGAATGTAGCTCCAATTACCGCAACTAATAATGTTGCTATACCTATTACTGATAATACAATCATTGAGCCTTTATTATTTTCTCTTACATTATTCATATTACATCATCCTTTACTATAAAAATAGTATCACAAATTATTTTAAATATCAATATTGATTTTGAAAATTTAAAAGTACAACGATATTATGTTGTACTTTGATAGAAAAAAGGAATAAAAATAGTGTGAGTTTAAGTTTATATTTTCGTATAGGATTTCGAACAAACGACAAAAAGTAAGTCTGTTTTAGCAAAAATAATAAAAATTTCCTTTTTTCTATTAAAATTATAATTTTTTTTTATGAATTTTTTATGAAATTTTTGTTATTTCAAAATAGAAAATTGTTCCTTCTCCTACTTTACTTTTTACTCCATACTTAAATTTGTGTCTATCTAAAATATTTTTTACAATTGATAATCCTATACCTGTTCCTATTTTATTACGTTTATGATTTTTTTCATTTTTGTAATATTTGTTCCATATTAAATTTAGGTCTTCTTCTTTTATTCCTTTACCAGTATCAATTATATTTACTAAATATGATTTTTTCTTTTCTATAACTTCTATGGTTACTGTTAAATCATTACCTGTATAATTAATAGCATTATTAACTAAATTATAAATTACTTGTCCTATTTTATTTATATCACCTTTTACTAATGCTTTTTCAGGAGATTTTATAATAAAGTTATAATTTTCAGTTTCTTTAATTATATTATACTTTTTTAAGATATCGTTAATTAATTCTATTAAGTCAAATTCAATTAATTCTAAAGTTTCTTGATTAGCTTCTAGTTTACTAAGACTTAATATATCATTTACTAAAATATTCAATCTATCAGTTTCATCTATAATAATATTTAAATTTTCAGTAAATTTTTCTTTATCATCAATATTTATATCTCTTGCCATTTCTGCATATGCTTTTATCATAGTTAGTGGAGTTTTTAAATCGTGTGATACATTAGCTAATAAATCTCTTCTTAGTTCATCAGTTTTATTTATTTCTTTACTGGCATAATTTAATGCAATTCGCAAATCATCTAATTCTTTAATATTACTCTCTTCAATATTAAGTTCACTATTTCCTTTTGCCAATTTTTTTGCTTCTTTTGTAATATTTAATAGTGGTCTATTTAAGGATTTAGATAAATAAATTGAAACAATTATTGCTAATATTATAATAATTAAAGTAATATATATTAATTGACTTCTTAATACACTTGTTGTACTATTTACATCTTCTAATGCAGTATTTAATACAATATATTCATTGTTAGACAATTTTAAGTTGTATAATATGCTTCTGGTTTTATTAGTTGGATCATTTAATTTTATTATTTCTTTAGAATTAGAACTTGTTATAAATTGATTTATTATTTTTTTTATACTATTATTTTTATTATTTAATATACAGTTGTTATCTAGTGAATTAAATAAGTAAACTTTGTTATTATATATATATTCAATACAAATATTATTTTTATAAGCAAGATTTTCGAGTTCTTCACTTGTATAAGTATTATTTTGTAATTCGTTCATTACTTTTTCTAAACTATTTATTTGATATCTTTCATAAAATAATGTTAAAAATATTATTTGGGACCCCCACATTATTAATAATATTATTATTGAAAACACTATTAATGTTTTTAACGTTTGAATTTGAATGTTATTTTTCTTTTTCATATTCTAATTTATAACCTACTCCTCGTACTGTTTTAATATAATTTTTATATTTTCCTAATTTATTTCTTAATAATTTTATATGTGCATCAATTGTTCTATCCTCTGCTTCATATGTATATCCCCAAATTTTATCTATTATCATATCTCTAGAAAAAACTATACCTTGATTTTTAAAAAATAAACATAGTAAGTCAAATTGGGTATGAGTTAATTCAATGTTTTCTTTATCAATCATAACAGTTCTTGATAATTCATTTAACTCTATTCCACCTATAGAGACTATTTTTGTTTCTGTTTCGTTTCTTTTACATACAGCTTTTATTCTTGCAATAAGTTCTTTAGGACTAAAAGGTTTAGTAACATAATCATCTATTCCTAAATCAAAACCGGTTAATTTATCAAATTCTTCTGTTCTTGCACTTAATACAATTATTTTTGAATTATTTGTTTTTCTTATTTCTTTTATAGCACTAAAACCATCTAGTTTAGGCATCATTATATCCATAATTATACAATCATACTTATTATTATTTGTTAATTCTATTGCTTTTGTTCCATTGTCTGCTTCATCAAAATCTATACCTTCAATTTTTAAATATTCTTTTATAACATTTCTTATAAGAATTTCATCATCAACAATTAAAACTTTCATACTCCACCTCGACTTTTATATATTATATCAAATATATGAATTTTTAATGAAAAATAACCGTTTAAAACGGTTATTTAATATCAATAAATTGATTAGTTTTATAAGAAGTATTATTTTCAATAACAAATATTTCATATCTTCCAGTTGTTATATTTGGTGATATCTTTTCTATTTTTTCTTCACCTATATTTTTTAATGTATATATTGCTCCAAAGTTATTAGAATCTATTAATACTAATTTAGCTTCTATATCATCCATAAATAATACATTATTTTCTATAACATTGTTTGAAATTGTAAAAGTATAGTCTATTACTTCATTTGTATTTCTTACTAAATTTATTACATCTTCTGTTAAAGGAATAGATGGTGTAATATTAATTGATGTTAAAACTTTTTCTTCTATAAATTCAAAATTGTATTGTTTGTTTAAATTTATTTTTGTTACTGATGATGAACCACCTTTAAAAGTTAATTCAACTACTTTTTTATTATCTTTATATTCTATCATTTTACTATATAAGTCATTATATGAATTTATATCTATTGAATCTTCATAATTTACATTATTTAATTCTCTACCAAATAATACTATTTCACTGTCATTATTTATTTCATAATCTCCTAATGCATAACTAAAATATTTTTTATTTTCATTTAATGAGTTTTTTAATGTTATGTTATTATTTATAATTTCATATGTATTAGCACTTGAGTAAGAACCTTTTAAACTTGATATAGCTGTTATTCCACTATTTATTGGATATCCATTATCAAAAACTTTTAATACATTGTCGTTTAATGTTGCTGAATACATTGATTCTGGATAAGTTCCATCTGTACTAACTAGCAAGTAATTACTAAATGAACTAGTAAAGTTTTCTGGATTAGAGAAAATCCAATTAATACTTGAATCACTATAATCTAAACTTATTACAAATTCTCCTGCCCAATATGTTAATAATAAAGTATCTGTATTTTCATAATATTCTATTCCTGAATTATTGAAATACGCATTATCTAAACCATTTGTAAAGCTATAATCTATATTACTAAATAGTTCATATATATCTACAGTTTTTACTATTTCTCCAGTATTTTTATCTATTTCTATTATTAGATCAGAATATGTAGCTCTGCCTTCTTTTTTACTAGAAACTATAATATTTCCATTATCTTTTACAAAGAAATCATTTAAGTAGCCACTTTCAATTGAATATCTATTATATACTCTACCTAAATAATCTATTTCTAATAAATCGGTACTTAATCCATTATTATTCATTGTGTTTGTACCAACTAATAAATGTCCATTTTCTAATACTATTACATTATGATAAAAATCTTCACTATACCATCTTAATTTACCATAAGCATCAATCCCCATAGTGTTCATACTTAATGGTGATGTTATAAAATATATTTCTTTTTCTTCTGTTTCAATATTAGACTTTATATCTTTTGCTTCAATTTTATTTGTTTTGATTTTAAATGTTTTTGATTTTCCATTAGATAAATTTAATATTACATCAGTTTCTTCGTTTGCGTATAATCCAAATATTGGAATATAATGGTATTTATTTTTTTCATTATAATCTAATTTTATATCATTGTTATTTTTTCCTTTTATAATAACTTCTACTGTTTCTTCACTATCTGTATAAAATGTAATCATTGCAGATAGTGGTGATGTATTATAAGGATTTATATATATACCAGCATTATTTAATGTATATTTATTTTTTTCTAAATTATTTTTTATTTCATTATCTATTTCAGATTGCATAACACTATTAACAGTTAGATATGAAGTTTTATTTTCTTTTATTGTTTTTTTATTATTCAATATTATTATTGCAATTATTGCTATAACTACTAATATAATAACTGATAATAATATAATTGTCTTTTTATTCTTTTTCATTGCTACACCCCTTATCCTAATGTATATGGATTATTATAAGTTCCATTTCCACCTGTTATTTTTGCTGTAGATTTTATTTGAACTATTGGTCTAACAGCTAATGTTTTTGTTGTTATTGTCCCTGAATTTGCTTCAGAACCTACAGTAGTTATAAGTTTCCCATATGTATCTACACTATAGTTATATGCGTATGCAAATACATTAGTATTATAATTTCCTCTATCTCCATTAAAAGCATTTCCAGAATCAACTAACCAGAAAGCACTTTTTCCACTCTTTATATAATTTGATGATGCATAAGTACAAGATGTATCACTACTACATTTTGCAACTTTCATATAATCATATCTACTTAATAAGCCAACTTTTACTGATGTATATACATTAGTAAAACTTTCTAATAAGCTTGTGTCACTTAATTTAAAACCACTTAAAGTTGATCCCATTGTTTGATATTTAAATCCATAAGAAGTATATGTAGAACTATTTCTATCTGTGTCTCCTAAATATCTATACAAATATCTACCATAATTACAACAACTTGCAGTACATTTTCCAACTTGTCCATAAGCAGTAGATGTATAATTACTATCTAATATTAAACCTAATTTTCCTGAAGTTTTTTTGTATATTCTCCATAGTTTTCCACCATATCTAACATAATTGTTTGATTTACTTCCTATATAATGGCATATATTATTATTACTTGTATCTTTAGTACAATTAGTATCAGACCACTCATTTATTTTTTTTGTTATGTAAGCATTAGCTTGTGTCCATGATGAACATCCAACTTTATTACAAGTTCTTAAATATAAATACTTTATGTTATCACTATTAAGTGAATTTGCATTAATTGTAAGAGAAGTTGATGTAAATGATGTACCACTAGATGTTGGTGTTGTATTACCTAGCGAATAGTAATATGTTGAACCGCTTAATGTATTTGTAGGTAATTTTAGTGCGAATGTTTTTGTTGGTGTATAGCTTGTTGAGGCACCGCTTGAAACAGTTGGTGAAGTTGGCATTACATCAATATTTATATTGTATTCTTTAGTAATAGTTCTTCCCAATTTATCTGTAACTTTTATAGTTATTTTATTTGCTGGAGTTGTTATTAAATCATTTTTTAATTCTTTATATGTAGAATCAGTATCTAATTTGTATTCTTTTTTTTCTATAATTTCTTCATTTGATAAACTTACAGATACTTTTTTACCTGTATTCCAAGTTGTACCAGATACTGTAGTATTATTAGCATTCTTAAATACAATATTTGTTATTTCTAATGTTGGAACTTTTTTTATTGTTAAAGTAAATGTTTTTGATGTTATATAATCAGTCTTTGATATTAACTCGCTATCTGTATAAGTTGTCTTTTTATCTACTACATTTATTTTAAATGTATATGTTCCTTCTACTAAATCATTAAAAGTATTTGATGATTGTTTAGTAGAATCTTTTTCATATACAATTTGTATTGGTTCGCTATCATATGAAGTGTTTATTTTTAAATTATAAGTATCGTTTGTTGTATATAAAGTATAATTATTAGCACTTTTTTCTTCCATATAATGTTGATTGGTTACAAAGTTATCAGTGTTAATACTATAATCAAATTCATCTAAAACTATTACTTGACGCGTTTTAGATTTTAGTACTCCATCTATTTGATATGTATATTTTACATTATAAGTACCTGGTGTATTACCATCTATATTTTCTTCACAAGTATATTGATTATCACCACTAATACTTGTTACATAAGATAAATTACTACTTATATTTAATCCATTTTTGTCATTAAATATTAATCCACCTGTAACACCTACAAAATGAGTACATTTAAAATCATCACCTTTAGCAATAGTTAAAGCATTTGCAACAACATATCCTTGTAATGAATCATCTTTCTCATAAGTAAATTCTAGATAACCATCTTCATTAAGAGTAACTAAAACTGGTGTTTCATCAGATATTGCATTACCATTTTCATCAACAATATCTTCACTTATTAAACCATCTTCTCTTAATTCTTTAATTGTTACTGTTACAAAACCATATCCGTTATATAGTTTTTCAACAACCCCTGCATTACCATTGGTATATACTTCTGCTGCTGAAATAATAGTTTGTGTAACATCTTCTTTTGTTTTTTTACTAAATAATTTGTCTGAATTAACTCCAACAACTATTCCAATTATTGCAATTAATACTACACACATAATTATTTCTATTAGTGTAAACCCTTTTCTATTCATGAAATCCATACTCCTCTCATACTATAAAAAAATTATATAATTATTAACCCCCCCCCCGACTTTTTTCGAAGAGGAATTAGGTTATATAATTTCTAACTTTTTCATAAATAGAATTTTATAGAACTAGAACTCTCAGTACTATATAATTAGTATAAAACAAAAAAAGAACTTAATCAAGTTCTACATTATGATAAATATCCGTTACATCTTCAATCTCATCTAATAAGTTATAAAGCCTTAAGAATAGTTCCTTGTCTTCGCCTTCTAATGTCACTTTTTCTTTAGGATACATACCTACTTCATCAACTTCATAATCTATATTTTCTATGAAACTTTCTAATGTATCTTTTATAGCATGTATATCAGTTGGATTACAAGTAATAATAATTTCTCCATTATTACTTTCTAAGTCAACTATTTCTATACCAGCATCTAATACACGTTCAAATACTTCTTCTTCATTATTGTATTTAAAACCAATTACTCCTAAATAATCATAGTTATAACTTACACTATTTGTTACACCTAGATTTTTATGTACTTTATTAAATGCTGCTCTAACAAACCCTACTGTTCTATTAACATTGTCTGTTAAAGTTTTAATAATTAATGTACTAGCTCCAGGGCCAAAACCTTCATATACTACTGTTTGATAGTCATCTTGACCTGCGCCTTTTGCTTTATCTATTGCTCTATTTATAATGTCACTAGGAACTTGTTGTTTTTTAGCTTTTTCAACTATTCTTTTTAAATTAATGTTTGTATCTATTTCAGGATTTCCTTTTGCAACTAAATATATTTCTTTTGCAAAAGTACTATATAGTTTTGCTTTCGCAGCTCCTGTTTTTTGTATACTTGCTTTTCTTACTTCATATGCTCTTCCCATATTTTCACCTCGACTTACATATTATATGTTGTTTTTATTTATTTTTCAACAATATTATTATATTCTTCTATTATTTTATCTTCTTCTAAATCTAAAGTATTTTTATTTTTCTTAAAAAACGATTTTATAATGGTTGATATAGAGAAAAACGCTCCTATTATTAAACTAACTATTAAAAAGAGTACCCATGCACCACTACTTAAAAATTCGGTATTTGCGAAAATAAATACTGGAATCATTAAAAGTAATATTACAAAAAATGAATAAATATAAGTTAATAAAAAGAAAAGAGGTATAGATAAAATTATCTTTAATATTTTCATAAATAACTCCTTAATAAAAATATTTTAGTTGATATACAAAATCAGTTACCAAACTATTTTTTGATTTTAAATTATTCTTTTTAATATATCTTAATATTTTTGGAATATTATAAACTTTGTAATAATCTTCTTTATTATCTTCTAATATTTCCTCAATACTTTTTAATATAGCATCTTTTATATCTGGCGTTTTATATTTTAATTTTATAAGGTTCATTAACTTTTCATTAATTTTTCTTGCTAAAAATTTATACATATAAAACTTTTTAAAATAATATTTAAAGCCATGATATTTATTAAAATATAATAAAGTATCGTAATATCCCATATAGAAATTATTTTTTATATCATTATTATCAAACATTAATACTGGTCCTGTATTTTTTGTTGGTGATAATTCAATTATATTTTTGTTTAGGATATTACTTTTTTTAGTAGGACCAATTCCATTAATTCTAATTGCAATCACTTCATTACATCCATGTTTTTCTAGTAATGTTATAGGTAGATTATTAGTAAAACCTCCATCTAAATAAAATGAATTGTCTATAATTTTATTCATTTTGAAAGCAGGTAAATATGAACTAGCCATTATATAATCTGCTAGTTTTCCACTTTCTATTTCATTTATGGTTAACTCTAAAGGTTTTAAATCTTTTAATCTTAATGTTACTAAACCATAATTAATTTTACTTTTTCTTACTTTTTCTTCATCTACATATTTTATAATCATTTCTTTGTAGTTAGAAACATCTAATCCTTTATTTAAAATTATTTTTTTTATTTCTTTTAAAGATGTTTCTATATTTTCTTTTGTTATATCAAAATTTTTATAAGACTTTACTATATTTTTATTGATTCCTACTATTTCACTATCAGCACTCATCCAAAGTTTCTTTGCAAGTTCTATATCTCCTTGAACAATAAGTGCTGCATTTAAAGAACCTATAGAAGTGCCTGCAACCATATCAAATTTATAACCTAATTCTTTTAAAGCAATATAGGCTCCTAATTCATAAGAGCCTTTTGCTCCTCCACCCTCTAATGCTAAACCTCTCATATTTAATCCTCATAATCTAACTTATTATTTATAAATTCTTTATCCATTAATAACTCATGCATAAATTCTTCTTGATTTTCTATACTTAATTCTTCAATTCTATCTACTCTGCATTTATTTGATATTATTATTGAGTTTACCTTTTCTACACAAGTATCTAAATCATCATTTATTACAACATAGTTGTATTTATTAATTTCATTTATTTCATTATATGCTGTTTTGAATCTATTTATAATTTGTTCTTTAGTTTCTGTTCCTCTGCTAAGTATTCTTTTCTTAATTTCTTTCATTGATGGAGCAAGTATAAATATAAGTAAAGTTTCTGGATATTTTTCCTTTATAATTTGGGCTCCTTGAACATCAATTTCTAAGATAACATCTTTACCACTACTTAACAAATCTAATACTTCTTTTTTAGGAGTTCCATAATATTCGTCATATTGTACTTTAGCATATTCTAAAAAGTCATCATTTTCTATTTTATTTTCAAATTCTTCTTTTGTTACGAAATAATAAGTTTTGCCTTCTATATCATTATTTCTTATTTTTCTAGAAGTATATGAAACAGATAAATATAAATTTTTATTTTTTTCCAATAATTTTTGAATAACTGTTCCTTTACCGGCACATGTTGTCCCAGATATTATAATAAGTTCACCTTGTTTTTTTGATTTAATCATATTATTCCTCCGAAGCTAAAATTAATTTTGGAGTTGCTTCTATTTTTTTATTTGTTTGTAAATTATTATAAATATGAAGTTTAGATAATATTTCAAAAATATCTTCTTTATTTAATTCATATATATTTATACCATAACTTGTCATTTCTGTTAAATTTATACCTAAATTAGTTAGTTTTTTATTATTACTTTTTTCAAATTCTAGATAAGTTGTTAATAAATATTTATAACTTTGAATAATTGATTTTATTTCTGTATTTTTGTCTGCTATTTGTTTTAATATTTTTGTATAAAATTTTACTATATCTTCTTCGTTGTATTCATCTAATATTAAACCCAATTTAGCTTTATATTCTTTATAATTTTCTTTTAAATATAATCCTAAAGAAATAGATAATGATTTTAAATATTCTTTTATTTTTTTGTCTATTTTATCAATCTTCTCTTCTCTTTTGCTAGAAAGCACAAATGGTTCTCTTTTTATTGTTTTTTTCTTTTCATAATTATTTATAATTGCATCTATTAGTGAATCACTACCTAAGCCTCTTAATTCATTTAAAGCATTTACTGATAAATATCTATCATGTTTTACTGAGGATAATAATAATTCATAGTTATAAACAGAAAAATTTCTTAATAAAGAGTAAAATTCTTCTAAATTAGTCTTAAAAGCATCGTATTTTTTTGTTAATAATAATGTTATTTGTTCTATTGTTTCACTACTTTTTATTTTGTTATAATCTAAATCATTGATTTGAAGTTCTTGTTTAAAATCATTTGTAAGTTCACTAAATTCTATACCATTATCATATGCTTCTTTTATTAATTTATTTGTAAATCTTGTTGTTAATAATATATCTGTAATTTGTTTCATATCTAAATTTTCTAAAAAAGCATATTTTGATTTTAATTTTTTATATTCTTCTAATTTTCTAACAAAATTATTACCTTTTAAATTAGATATCTCTTGATATTCTAATTTTAATAATTCTAATTCATTTAAAAGAATTGTGTATTGTTCACTATTGATATCACATTCTACTAATTCAGTTTGTTTTATTTTTATTTTTTCTAATAATTCTTTTTTAATTTCTTCAAAACTTTTCATATAAATGCTCCTTAGTATTATCTTGTATAAATTATAACATAAAAAAATAACTACTTAAATAGTTATTTATTATTGTAATCATCTAAAAAGTTATAAGTTTTTTCGTCACTATGATAACCTAATATAGCATCTAAATTAATATTGGACATTGATTTAAATATATTATAATCTATATCTTTATTATTTTTTCTTAGTGTTTTTATTAATTCTTTGATTTCATTTCTTTTTCCTAATTCAGTTGCTTTATTTGTAAATGAACAAGCACAATTTATAAAATTTAATTCATTGTACTTTGTCCAAGATAAGATATCCATTTCTTTTATTAGATACATTGGTCTAATAAGTTCTAAACCTTCAAAGTTATCACTATGTAATTTAGGCATCATTGTTTTTATTTCACTTGCATAAAACATATTTAATAATGTTGTTTCTATTACATCATCAAAGTGATGACCTAATGCAATTTTATTACACCCTAATTCTTTGGCTTTACTATATAAATATCCTCTTCTCATTCTTGCACACATATAACAAGGATGTTCAGGATTTAGTTTATTTGCAACTTCAAATATATCAGTAACAAACAATTCAATTGGTATGTTTAAAAGTTTAGCGTTATTAACAATTTTATCTATATTTTCTTTTGAATAACCTGGATTCATAACTACAAACTTACATTCAAACTTTAATTTTCCATGTCTTAATATTTCTTGCATAAGTTTTGCAAGTAAAAATGAATCTTTACCGCCACTAATACATACCATAATATTATCATTTTCTTGTATCAGTTCATATTCGTTTACTGCTTTAACAAATTTAGCCCATATTTCTTTTCTAAATTTTTTTATAATACTTCTTTCTACATCTTTATAATTCATAACATCACCTAAAAATTAAACATTATCCATTCAGGTTTAAATATTAATAATAATCCCATAATAATCATTAATATTCCACCGATTAAATTTACAAACTTATTATATTTTGTACTAATTCCTTTAGTTTGTAAAGTGAAAAATGCAATTAAGAAGATAATTAAATCATCTAAAATATAGAATAAAATATAAATTAATAAATAAATTATTTTTGAAAAACTTGTAACTCCATTTATTGATAATAGCTCTAAAAATATTGTTGGAAATCCTAAAGAGCATGCAAGTTCTACAATATTTACACTTATTGCTAAAATAATTGTTCCTGTTATAGCTAATATAGTACTTTTTTTAGATAATATTTCATTTATTTTTTTTATTATTCCTTTTCTTTTATCTTTATCAACTACATGACATCCTGTTTCTTTTCTTGTCTTTATAAAAGTATATAAATTATATACACCTAATATTATTGCGATGATTGCTATTATATTTCTTATAGCGGTTACCATTGTTAAGTCTAATATAAAACTTATACCAAGCATTGACAAAAAGTATATAAACGCCCCTGTCAATATAAATGTAAAACCTACTGTAAACATTTTTTTTCTATCTTTTATACTTATAGTCATATTTATAAGCAATAAAAGTATCCACATAGCACAAGGATTAAAACCATCAATAAAACCTAATATCACAGCTATAAGACTTAGCGAAGCATCTTTAGCTTTTAATTCTCCTAATAATGGAATATTATATTCTTTTTCTACATCATCATCAGTTAAATAATTATCTATAATACTTTCTATACTTGTTTTTGTTGCATCGCTAAATCCAATAATATACTCTTCACCTATTACTGTAAATGGAACATACGGTTCATTTACATTTAATGCAGTTTTAGTAGCATTCATCATTTTGCTATTATTTTCATTTTTTGTTACTTCATATGTATAAACATTTATTTCGTTTTTATATTCATTTTTTAGTTCATTTTCTATATATTCTATTTCCTTATGACAATGAGGGCAAATTTCACTATAAAATAAATATAAATTAATTTTATCTTTATCAATTTTTTCTCCTACTATATTTGCTACTATATCATTATAATTTTTAGATAATGCTAAAGTATTAGTTGGTATTAGTAAAAATAAAGATATTAATATGATTATAAATTTTTTCAAATTATATCACTCACTTCTTCTAGTATTTCTTTTTTTGTTTTTTCTCCAATAATTCTTTTTATTTCTTTATTATCTTTTTCAAATATAACTACTGGAAGTATATCACCAACATTATATTGTTCTATCTCCTCTTCATCTAAATCATAATCAAGACTTATATATTCATGATTAGGATAAATACTTTCTATTTCAGTCCAAATACTTTTTGAAATTAAACAGCCTGGACACCACATTGCATTTATTTTAATTATTTTCATTATTTATCTCCTCATCGTATATATCTTTAAATGTTTTTAAGAATGTTTCCAATTCTTTCATCGTTGTTAAATGACTTAGACTAATTCTTATGGAATTCTTCGCTAAATCTAAATCATTTGTTATTGCATAAACCGATTTAGATGGTGCATTTCCTAAAGAACATGCAGAAGTTGTTGATAAATATATTTCTTTTTCTTCTAATTTTTTAACAACTTTTTTAGCATCCATATTTTTTAAACTTATATTTATGGTATTTGGTATAGAGATTTTTGGACTATTTATAAAAATAGATGAAAATATACTTAGTTCTTCCCTTAAAAATTTGTTTAAACTATCA
Organism: Bacilli bacterium; assembly: GCA_045541255.1. Taxonomy (GTDB): domain Bacteria; phylum Bacillota_I; class Bacilli_A; order RF39; family UBA660; genus UMGS1124. Next base: position 25,624 of record JAZQIU010000027.1, read on the forward strand.
ATATATTCATATCTTTCATTTAAATTATTTAAAGCTATTTCCAATGATTTATCTAATGCTATAACATTTGCTGGAATGGGTGTTCCACTTCTATAAATAGTTGTTGATTTGCCACCATGTATTAGAGGAGTTATTTTATTATCATTTAAATTTAACAATACTCCAAAACCATTTAATCCATAAAATTTATGAGGTGCGAATGTTACGAAATCAACACCATTAAAATCAACATTTATCTTACCTATTGCTTGAGTAGCATCTGTATGGAATATACAATTAGGATATTCATTAACTATATTAGCAATTTTTTTAATTGGTTGAACTATACCTAATTCACTATCTACATAACAAATACTAACTAATATTGTATCTTCACGAATAGTATTTTTTAGTTCATTTATATCTACTTGTCCTTTATCATCTAAAGATAATACACTTATTTCATATCCTAAAGATGCTAAAAAATTACAAGGAGCTATTATACTTGAATGTTCTACTGGAGATATTATAATGTGTTTTCCAATATGCTTATTTCTTTCAGCTACACCTTTTATAACTAAATTGTTTGATTCACTTGAACCACTAGTATAAATAATACTATCTTTACTACAATTAAAATATTTAGCAATATTATTTGATGATTTATCAATTGCATCACTCGCTAATTTTCCTAATGGATGTGAACTGTTAGGGTTTGCAGTATATTTGATAGTAGAATCAACAAATGTTTTTAGAACATCTTTCTCTACTGGAGTATTTGCTGCATAATCTAAATAAATCATATTATACCTCCTAAACTATAATTAATTATAACATATAAATTATTATTTTTTTATGAAACATATAATTTTTATTGTACTTTCTATTTAATTTAAAGGGTACATAAATCATTTTAAACTCATATAATAAAATTGTAAAAGGAGAATTTATGAAAAAGATTATATGTATTGTTATTATTTTTGTAATAGTACTAACTGGTTCATTATTCTTTATTTTTAGAAAAGATAAGAATAATGGATTAGAGAAAGTTACTGTTGCTGAAGTTACTCATTCTGCTTTCTATGCTCCATGGTATGTTGCTATAGAAAATGGATATTTTGAAAAAAATGGAATTGAAATTGATGTAGTCTTAACAAGTGGTGCAAATAATGTTGTTGCCGCAGTATTAAGTAATGATGTTAATATTGGATTGTGTGGTCCTGAAGCTACTATATATATTTATGAAGAAGGAGAAAAGGATTATATACAAACTTTCTCTGGGTTAACTAAAAGAGATGGACAATTTATAGTTTCTAGAGTTAAAAATGAGAATTTTAATATTAAAGATTTAAAAGGAAAAGAAGTTTTAGCAGGAAGAATTGGTGGTATGCCTGAATTAAATTTTGAAAATGCTTTAAGAAATAGTAATATAAAAATTAAAGATGTTAATATAAATACTACTGTAGATTTTGCTTCTCTATCTGGGGCATTTATTGGTGGTACTGGAGATTATGTTAATCTATTTGAACCTAATGCTACTCAATTAGAAAAATTAGGTTTTGGATATGTTGTTGCTAATATTGGTGAATTATCTGGTGAAATGCCTTACACAGCTTTTAATGCTAGAAAAAGTTATATAAATAAAAATGAGAATATTATTAAAAACTTTGCAAAATCTATTAATGAAGGTTTAGAGTTTGTAGAGAAAAACGATGCTGAAACTATTGCTAATGTTATAATAGAGCAATTCCCTGATACATCTGTAAATGATTTAATTAAAATAATTGATAGATATAAAAAAGCAGATTCTTGGCTTTCTACAACATATATTAGTAAAGAAAGTTTTGAAAACTTGGAAGATATTATGATTGAATCAAATCAGTTAAAAGAATATGTTAATTACGAAGATTTAATCATTAATTTTTATGAATAATTTATTAAAAATTAATAATTTATCTAAAATTTATTATACTAAGTTAGGTTGTGTAGAAGCCTTAAAAAATGTTAATTTAGAAATTCATGAAGGTGAAATATTAGGTATAATTGGTAATAGTGGTTGTGGCAAAAGTACTCTACTTTCTATATTATCTAAATTAGATAAAGAAACTAGTGGTAATATTAACTGTTCTAAAGAAGATTATGTTGTTGGATACATGATGCAAGATGATGCTTTATTTCCTTGGTTAACTATATTGGATAATGCTACATTAGGATTAAAAATTAAAAATATTAAAACTAAAGAAAATGTAGAATATACAAAAAAGTTATTAGAAACTTATGGACTAAAAGATTTTATGTATAAATATCCCAATAGTTTATCAGGTGGTATGAAACAACGTTTAGCTCTTATTAGAACTCTTGCTATTAAACCTGATATTTTACTTCTTGATGAACCATTTTCTAAATTAGATTTAATTAATAGATTAAGTATAAGTGATGATGTTTTTAATATTATTAAAAAAGAGCAAAAGACAACTATTATAATAAGCCATGATATTGCAGAATGCGTATCTTTATGTGATAGAGTTGCAATTATGTCTAAAAGACCTGGTACTATAAAAAATATTTATGATATAAATTTATTAAATAAAGAGTTACCTTCTATAAATAGAACTGATGATAAGTTTTACTATTATTATGATATTTTATGGAAGGAGATAGATAAAGATGAATAATGACTTTTTAAAAAGAATTAAAAGAAATAATTTATTAGTTAAAGTTGTTCAAATATCTATAGGAATAATATTTTTGATAAGTTGGGAATTATTAAGTAGGTATAACATTATTAATAGTTTTATATTTTCTAGTCCTTCTGAAATAATTAATACTATTATAGATTTATATAAAAATAATAATTTATTTAATAATATATGGGTAACTTTATATGAATTATTTATCTCTTTTGGTATCGGTAGTTCTTTAGGTTTTGTTATTGCTCTACTCTTTTATAGGTTTTCAATATTAAAAAAAATATTTGATCCATATTTAACTCTTTTAAATAGTTTACCAAAAGTAGCTTTGGGTCCTTTATTAATAATTTGGATTGGTGCTAATACTAATTCTATTATAGTAATGGCTTTACTAATTAATTTAATTGTTTCTATAGTTGGATTTTATAATGGTTTTATAAATACTGATGATTATAAATTAAAATTAATTAAATCATTTGGTGCTAATGAAAGACAAATAATTTTTAATTTAGTTATACCTAGTAGCATGGAAACAATATTTTCTACTTTAAAACTAAATATTAGTATGAGTTTAATTGGTGTTATTATGGGAGAATTTTTAAGTAGTAAAGCAGGCATTGGATATTTAATACTTTATGGTACACAAGTATTTAATTTAAATTTAGTTATGAGTGGTATATTTTTATTATTAATACTTTCTTATTTGTTGTATTTAGTTATAAGTATATCAGAAAATAGAATTGTTAATAAAAGCTAATAAAGATTATTTCTCTATTAGTTTTTTTATTTATTAAAATTTTTGGATTTGATATAATTTAAGTGGTGGTATTATATGAATATTAAAGATAATATGTTGAGATATGAAAATGATTTAAGTGAATATGCAACTAGAGATAATGATGCTATACGACTATTCGATAATCAAGATGATATTAGACCTAATTATTATAGAGATATAGATAGAATTATTCATAGTTTATCATATACTAGATATGGTGATAAAACTCAAGTGTTTTCTAACAATGAAAACGATCATATTTCTAAAAGAATAATCCATGTTCAATTAGTTAGCAAAATTGCTCGAACTATTGGAAGAGCTTTAAAATTAAATGAAGACTTGATAGAAGCAATTGCATTAGGCCATGATTTAGGTCACGTACCTTTCGGACATGTTGGTGAAAGTATTTTAAATAAAATTTCTTTAGAAAATAATGAAGGTATATTTATGCACAATATACAAAGTGTTAGAAATTTAATGAATATCGAAAACAATGGAAATGGTAGAAACTTAACTATTCAAGTATTAGATGGAATTATTTGCCATAATGGTGAAAGATTATTAGAAAAGTATGAATATAAAAATAAAAGTAAAGAAGAATTTTTACATGATGTGGATAACTCGTGGAAAGATAAAAAATATGCTAACAATTTAACTCCAATGACATTAGAAGCTTGTGTAGTAAGAGTTAGTGATATCATAGGATATATTGGTAGAGATTTAGATGACGCTATAGAAGTAGATAAAATTAGTAAAGATATTATTCCTGAAAATATTAAAAATATATTAGGTACTAATAATAAAGAAATTGTTAATACTTTGATTATGGATATTATAAATAATTCTTATGATAAAAATTATATTACTTTTTCTAATAATGTTTATAAAGCTTTAAATGAATTAATAAAATTTAACTATGATAATATATATTTTAAAGCAAATACTAAAGAACAAATTGAAGAATATGAGTTTATGTTTAGAGTCGTATTTAATAAATGTTTATACATTTTAGAGAATAATTTAACTGATTATAATATTTATAAATTTTATTTAGATAAAATGAACGATAAGTATAAAAATAATACTAGTAAAGTTAGAATTGTAATAGATTATATTGCTGGAATGACTGATAATTATTTTATAAATGAATTTAATATATTAAAAAAGATTTAGAAAATTCTAAATCTTTTATTTTGCAACTTCTTCTGCTCTTGTTTCTCTAACAACAGTTATTTTTATAGTACCAGGATATTGCATTTCAGCTTCAATTTTATCTTTAATATCTCTAGCAACTTTAAAACTTGTTAAATCATCAATTTCATCAGGTTTAACAATAACTCTTACTTCTCTACCCGCTTGCATTGCATATGTTTTTTCTACACCATCAAAACTATTTCCAATTTCTTCTAATTGCTCTAATCTCTTAATGTAGTTTTCCATTGAATCATTTCTTGCACCAGGACGAGCAGCTGATAATGTATCAGCTATTTGTGTTATAACTGCTATAACACTTTTAGCTTCAGTATCACCATGATGAGACGCTATTGCATTAATTACAACTTTATCTTCTTTATATTTTTTAGCAATATCTACACCAATGTCAACATGACTACCTTCTATTTCATAATCTATAGATTTTCCAATATCATGTAGTAACCCCGCGCGTTTTGCTAAATTTATATTTTCACCTAATTCAGCAGCAATTAAGCCTGAAAGGTGCGCCACTTCTTTAGAGTGTTGTAACGCATTTTGTCCATAACTTGTTCTAAAGTTTAATTTACCAATTAATTGAACTAATTCTGGTTCAAATTTTGTTAATCCTAATTCTATAATTGCATCGTTTCCTAATTCTATAACTCTTGCATTCATATCTGTACAAACTTTATCGTATATTTCTTCAATTCTAGTTGGATGTATACGTCCATCTTTGATTAAAGTTTCTATAGTAAGCTTTGCAATTTCTCTTCTAAATGGATCAAATGAAGATATTACTATAGCTTCTGGTGTATCATCTATAATTAAATCTACTCCAGTTACAGCTTCTATTGTTCTAATATTTCTTCCTTCTCTACCAATTAATCTACCTTTCATATCATCATTTGGTAGTTGAATTGTAGTAACAGTTTGGATATTTGTAACATCATTACTATATCTTTGCATACTATTTACTAATAAATTTTTTGCTTTTTTATCTACTTCTAATTTTGCTTCTGCTTCTTTTTCTTTAATTAAAAGAGCAATTTCTTTTGACATATCTCTTTCAACTCTATCAAGTATCATTTGATGTGCTTGTTCCTTAGAAAACTTTGCAATGCTTTCTAATACTCCCATTTCTTGTTTTAAAAGTTCATCCATCTTTAACTCTTTTTCTTGGATTTGTTTTTGTAAAGCATTTAAATTATTATCTTTTTGTTCTAAAAGATTATCTCTATTTTGTAACATTTCTTCTCTTTTATCTAGAGATTTTTCTCTTGTTAGTAATCTTTCTTCACTAGCAAGTAATTCTTGTTTTTTTTCTTTAATTTCTTTATCGGTTTCAGTTTTTAATTTATAACTTTCTTCTTTTAATTCTAAAATAGTATCTCTTTTATGTTTTTCCGCTTCTTTTTTTGCGTCAGCCAATAATTTTTCTGCTTTTTTACCTGCTCCTGCGCCAGTTAATACTACTACACCAAAAATTCCGCCAGCGCCTACAAGTAAACCAATTATAAGAGTTATTATGGAAGTTGTTGTTATTACCATAATTTCCTCCATCTATTTTTTATAAATAATTTATAATCTAATAAATAACTTACATCTTTATTATAAAATTAATTTGTTCATTTTGCAAGGTATTTAAAAAAAGCTATTTTTATTTAGCTTCTTTTGTAGTCTTTTTTTGTTCTTCTTTAATTAATTCATAATGAACTCTGATTTTTTTATCAATTTCGTCCATAATATCAGGATTATTTTCTAAATAAAGTTTTGCATTTTCTCTTCCTTGGCCAATTTTTTCACCATTATATGCATACCATGCACCACTTTTATCTACTACATCTATCATACTACCAATATCAATAATTTCCCCTGATTTTGATACTCCTTTTCCATACATAATATCAACAGTTGTTGTTTTAAATGGTGGAGCAACTTTATTTTTTACTACTTTAATATTAGTTTTATTACCAATAATATTCTCTCCCATTTTTATTTGTTCGCCGCGTCTTATATCTAATCTAATTGTAGAATAGAATTTTAAAGCTCTTCCTCCTGGAGTTGTTTCTGGGTTACCAAATAAAACGCCTACTTTTTCTCTTAATTGATTTATAAAAATTGCTGTAGTTTTGGTTTTATTTATTGTACCACTTAATTTTCTTAATGCTTGAGACATTAATCTTGCTTGTAATCCAACATGTGAGTCTCCCATTTCACCTTCTATTTCAGCTTGTGGAACTAATGCTGCAACTGAATCTATTACAACAATATTTACCGCTTCACTTCTAACTAATGCTTCACATATTTCTAATGCTTGTTCACCAGTATCTGGTTGAGATAATAACAATTCATCAATGTTAACTCCTAATTGTCTTGCGTATACTGGATCTAATGCATGTTCTGCATCAATAAACGCAGCTCTTCCTCCAGTTTTTTGTACTTCTGCTACTGCTTGTAATGCTATAGTAGTTTTACCACTACTTTCAGGTCCATAAATTTCTATAATTCTTCCTTTAGGAAATCCTCCAACTCCTAATGCTATATCTAGACCTAATGAACCACTTGAAGTTGTTTCAATCTCCATGTGTTCATTACCTCCTAATTTCATTATTGAACCTTTTCCAAATTGTTTTTCGATATCTGCTAAAACTTGTTCTAAAGCTTTATCTTTATCTGTAGTATCTTTGATAGTTTTCATATATCCTCCCTATTTCCTTACAAAATAATTGTAACAATTAAAAAAATGTTTGTCAACACTTTTATCGAACAAATGTATTGCAAATATTTAATTTTTGTAAAAGTAAAAAGAAGACAAAATTATTTGTCTTCTAAAAAGTACTTTTTATTTACTATAAAATATTGAATTCCAGAATATATTGATAATATAGTTGCAATAACTAATAAAATATAATCAAGTCTAAATCCTACTAATTCAAATGGTAAGTTAGAAAAGAATACTAGTGATAAACCAACCATCATACATATTGTTTTTATTTTACCCCAAATACTAGCTCCAACTGCTCCACTTTTAGAACCAGCTACCATTTTTATTGAATCAACAATTGTATCTCTTGTGATAATTACAACAGGTATTACTAAAGGAATATTTCCATTATAAGCTAATATGATTAACACTCCATTAACTAATACTTTATCTGCTATAGCATCCATAACTTTCCCAAAATCTGTTACTATATTATTCTTTCTTGCAATATTACCATCTAAAAAGTCTGTAAATGATGCAATTATAAATAATATTCCAGCTATAATATAATTTAAGCTTATAGTTACATTTGCTCCTATTTTATATATTGGTACATTTAATCCTACTGCTCCATAAGGGAACATTAATAATATAAGAACCATTGCTGCTAACACTAATCTACACATTGTTATTTTATTTGGTAAATTCATAATATATCTCCTATCTAAATATTAAAAAATCAGTTGTATTCATTATAGTTATTTGTCTAATACTCCATATAAGTGCAACAACCATAATTATTATAGCTATTACTAATGCTATTATATAAGGTGTTGTTTTTAACTTTGGAATAGCTTTTGTATAAGGCGATGCAACTCTTGTATCTTTTTCTTCCTCTATTGCATTTTCTTTTACTGCTTCCTCTATTTTATCCATAGGTATTTTACTTGTTCTTTCAAACATATCCCCATTAAATATATCAATAATTTCGTCTGGATCTAAACCTATATATTTAGCATATTTTCTTATATATTCTTTTAATTCAAATACATCTTTAAATGCTCCCATATTACCATCTTCTATTTGTTCTAGTAATATGACAGGAATATCTAAATCTGTACTAACTTCTTCTAAAGTCACCCCTGATACTTCTCTAGAATTTCTTAAAGTATCACCAACTTCGATCAAAGTTTTCTCACTCCTTTTAATTAAAAAAAATTAAAATCTAATAAGCCATGTTCTGTACCTATTACTAGGTGGCAAACATTTATCTACAGAATATTCTGTCCTTTACTCCATTAAAATTCTTTCGTAAAGACTCCCCTACCATATTTTGGGTTTCTCGCTCGCGGGGTTTACCACGTTCCACTACATTCGTTTCCAAATGTACTCGTCTCTTTGGCACTTTTATATCTAATCTAACCATTTAAGGTTATTTCGAAGCCGTTAGTATAAACTACCTAGAGTTATTTGTTCCTCTAGCACGAACACTACTACCATTTCAGGATAGTGCGAGCATGGACTTTCCTCTACATATAAATATATGCAGCGTTTGCCTAGATTTTAATTATCTTTTCCATAAACTATTTTTTCAAGATTACTTAATCTTCTAAGAAGGTCAACATTATTAGATGTTCCATTTGAAGTAGTTCCAGCAGATTCTATATTATCTCTAAGTTTTCTATATTCACTTTTAAGTTTATTATAATCTTCTGTTAAACTTCTGTTTTCTTTTTCTAATTTTTTTATGATATTCATAAACTCAGTATAATCTCTCATTATCATATCTAAAAATTTATCTACTTCTTGAGGTCTATATCCTCTTGCATCAATTTTAAATTCTTTATCTAAAATATCTTGTGTAGTTAAATAAAACTTTTCATTATACATAGAATATCACCCTTCTTATATCAATATTTTATAATTATTGTTCTTTATTGTCAAGAAAGATAAAATATTAAAAAAACTACTAATTATTTAGTAGCTTTTTGTTTTTTTGATTTTTTCTCTTTAGGAATTAATTTTTTTACTAATGGATGTTCTCTATTTAATTCTCCATTATCATATAATATTCCTTCTTCAATTAAATCAGCTTGTTCTAAATAAGATGTAGTTCTATTCATTGTTTTCTTACCATTAGCAATCATATATTCTGTAATTTGTCTAATAATTTGTAATTCATCTTTTTTAGGCATTACATAATATTTTACTACTTTTCTTCTTTTTATTTTTTTCCCATCTGTTCTAGTAATTGTTGTATTAGTTTTTTCTGTAGTTTTTATTGTTGCTTTTTGTAATTCTTTTTTAGTTACATCTAAATATTCACCTAAATTATTTTTAGCAAAATTATCTAATATATAGTTTGCTCCTATATATGCTTCTTTAGCTCCTTTAAAATTATTTTTTGCTTTTGATTGTTTTATTGTTCTTTCTAAATCAAAATTATAATCAAATATTACTTCTTTCATCTTAAATCTCTCCTTTTTATTTCTTCTTTAAATTTAAAATTTTTCCTTTTTCAGTTACATTACCTAATTCATCTATAAAACCTTCAGTAATTAAATCTTTTTCATCTATTACATAAGTTTTATTATTATATTTTTTATAGAAAACATTTTTAATATATGTTGTAACTTCTTTTATTATTTTATATTTATCATTATTATTTATAGTAATATAATTTATTACTTTTTTACGTTTTTTATATTTACCATTATCTAAATATTCAAAACCTTTACTGTTTTCTATTTCAATTACTTCAACTTTATCTTTTATTTCTTCTTTTGTTAAATCTATATCATTTTGATTTATTGTTTCTACAATAGAATCTATTTCTTTATTAGCTTTTTTATTTGCTATGTGTCTTATCATAAGTTCATATATTGTTGCTAATAAAAATGCAGGAACATAAATTAATGCAGAAAGATAAAAAGTTAAAACTACAGCTCCTAAAGGTTGCATTATAATAGTTGTTATTAAACTTGCTAGTACGCTAGATAATAATACTAAAGAAGCATTTTTAGCTAATACTTTCAAACATTTCTTAAATGTTATTTTATCTTTAAAACTCCTTATTGTATTACCAATATTTAATTTCTTTGGATTTTTAAATATTTTCATAAATTACCTCCTTAATATAAACTTAAACCTAATGTTTTAGCTTTTTCAGTTAATTTACCATCTTCAGTAATTAACCCTTCATTTATCAAATCTCTATCATTTAAGAATTCTATTTTAGTTTCTTTTTCTTTATAGAATTTATTTTTTATCTCTTTAGTCATTTGTCTAATTATTTTTAGTTTTTTATTTTTATTTATAACTATATAATCTATAACTTTTTTTCTTGTTGCTCTTTTTCCATTTTTTAAAGTCACTTCATCTTTGTTATTTTCAATTTCTAAAACATCACAATTTTCTATATCTTTTTTATCTAAATCTAATTTATTTAATGCTAGTATATTTTTTACATTTTTTAATGCTTTTTTATAAAAGCCATGTTGGATTAAAAGTAAAGTAGTCATTACTATACTCATAGGAACTGAATATAACATTCCTATTAATGTTCCTAATACTAATCCACCATAACCTAATAATATTCCAAATGTAATTGCTGATAATAACCCAGGTATTAATATTATTAATAAAGCATTTCTTATATCTTTAACCTTCACTTTGCAATCAAGATTGCATACTTGTTTAGATAAATCATAATTATTTTTATCATTTAATAATCTCATACTTCCAAATCCCCCTTTTAAAAGTAAAAAGACTCCTAAAGGAGTCAATTATTTTGTTATTAAAAAATATATACCTCAACCCCATTAGTACAAGAATTATAGCATATCATATATGAAATGTCAAATTATGTAAATAAAACCCACACTGTTCTGTGGGTTTATTTTAAATACACATGCGTTTTGTAAGACTTAATATTTGCAAGATCGATTTCTTTTATTATTTGATCTATTAAAAAATCTATTCTTATAAATATCCCTTCTTTCGGCATTATTTTACCAAAAGTGAGGAATATTACAATAAATTCGACAAAACATTACTTTATTTGAAAGTATTCTAATATTGTATCTGCTATAGCATTACCAATAGTTTCTTTTTTTTCCATTATCCATTTTGCATCATCTTTATAATCATGATGTGCGATTTCTAAAAGTATTCCACAAGGAGTATATGCTGGATTTACTTCTCCTAATGAACCATTTGCATATTTTACACCACGATTAGCTAGTTCATCATCTTTATTATAATAAATATTCATTAAACTATTTTGTATATTTTGTGCAAGAGAATATGTATTTGAAGTTGCATCATGTATCCAAGTTTCTATTCCATATGCAGTATGTTCTTCACTAGCATTTGAATGTATTGCTAAGTGTAAATCTACTCCTAGATATGTGCTATCTGCTGTCCATCTATTTATATCGCCATATTCATTTCTATAAGTAGTTACACCATAACTTTCTAAACGTTTTTCTATATAGTTTGTTAAATCATTCATTTCTTTCTTTTCGTTTGTATACCCTACTTCACTTACACCTAAGTTATTGTATTGGTTTGAAGCACTTAAATATACTTTATATTGATTTTTGGAACCTACTTTAAAATCAAATGTACTTACTATTGAATTATTTTTCTTTTCTTCTTTTGCTACTGCTTTGACGGTCATATCATTTTTAATTTCTATTTCATTAGTATAAACACTACCATATTCTATTGGGTCACTACCATCTGTTGTATAATATATTGTTGCATTTTCATTAGGTGATAACAATTTTATCTTTGTACCACTTTTAATTAATTTATAATTATAATTCGTATATACTGGTTTTAATGTTTCTTTTTCATTTATAGAAAAGTTGATTTCTGCTGTTTTAGAATAGTCTATATAATCTAAATATGATGCTGTTATTTTCAATTTATATGTTGCTGCTTTTTCAAATAAATTATTAGATAATATAACATTTTTATCTTTTATCTCTTTTCTTCTTATTAGTTTAGTTCCATTATATAATTCTAATAAATAGTTAGTAGCATTATCACCACCAGTAAATGATATTGGTATGTCATCATAATCTTTCATATCACCATCATTTGGATTAGTAAAACTAATTTCACTTATTGGACTCATTAAGTTATAAATTTTTAATGTTGATATTATTACACTATTTTCTATTATTTCTAATGTATAACATACCTTATTATCTTTGAATTCACTATTCTTTATTATATATTCATCACTTGTTATATCTACCGTTTCAACTAAAGTATCATTTTGTTTTATATTCAGTTTATAATCTTTCTTTTTATAATCTCCGCTAAAATATAGGTTATAGTCATTTTCATTATCCATTACTACTAAGTTAGATTTAGAAAATGTTAATTCATCCCAAAGGAATGTATATGGTTCTTTAATACTTTTTGTATTACCTTCTTTATCTTTTGCTATTACTACTATTTTATATACTTCATTAAAATTTAAAGCGTCAAATTCTAAAGTAGCACTACAATCTTTTATATTGTCTCTGTATATAATTATATTTTCACTATCATATACTAAAATATCATAATTATCTGCAGCTTTAACTTTATCAAAGTAAACATAGAAATTAAGTCCTGTATTTGATACATTTTTAAATTCAAAATTAGTTAAGAAAGAACCATTATTAAGTATAAAATATGCTATTATAAAAGTTGCTACTATAAATAACATAATTATACCTATTATTGTTCCTATTATTTTTTTCACACTACCAACTCCAATTATTAATTCATTAGTGAATTAAATTTATTTCTTATATCCTCTTTAATCTTTTTAGTTAAATCTTTATTTATTATATATTTATTATCTTTTAAATCTAATATATCTCCTTCTTTAATATTATTTGGTAACATACTTTTATCTATATTAAAGAAAGTATTTTTATTTCTATCTTCTAAAATAACAATATTATCTTCTATTTTTTCTATTGTAAACATTATATCACCCATCTATATTTGTATCTATAGTTTCAAAATTTATATTTTTTCCATCGCTTGTTAATTTTATAGTACCATTTAAATCAGTTCTATAAACTTTTATATTTTTTTCTTTTAATTTATCTAAAGCAGTTTTTGTTGGATGGTCATATTTATTATTTGTACCTACTTGTATTATTGCGTATTGTGGATTAACTTTATTTATGAAACTTTCTGTACTACTATAACTAGAACCATGATGTCCTACTTTTAATACATTTGATTCAATATCTTTATTAAGTATTTTTTCTTCAGTTTTATCAGTTGCATCTCCTGTGAATAAGTAACTAGTTTTACCATATTCTAGTTTTAATACTATTGAAGTATTGTTTAAATCGCTTTCATCTGTTCCTGTATATATAACTTTGAAATTCATGTTATTAAGTTTAATTTCTTCATCTATTTTTGGAATAGTTATTTTATAATTTTTTTCTGCTATTGTATCTAATAATTTTTCAAATATATTAGCTGTGGTTGTAGCATTTGGTAAATATATTGTACCAATATCTAAAGCGTTTATCACATCTGGTAAACCACCTATATGATCTTCATGCGGATGTGTACCAACTAATATATCTATATCATTAATATTTAATTCTTCTTGTAAATATTTAACTAAGTTTTCTCCATCACTTTGATTTCCACCATCTATTAACATTGTATAATCTTTTTCTTTTATTAAAATAGAATCTGCTTGGCCTACATCAAAAAAATATATTTCTAATTTAGAATCTACTATATTTGTAGTAGGTTTTTTTTCTTCTTTTTTATCTAATATTTTTTCTTTACCTAATAAACCTATTATAGCAATTATTAAAAATACAATTAATTTATTTAAAATTTTATTTAACTTTTTACTATTCATATTACCTCTATCTACTTTATAAGTATATCATAAATATAGATTTTTTAAATTTAATATTGTAATGTTTTATCTATTTTTGTCGTATAACTTGTAAAAGTAAAAATAATCTTTATTATATCTTTTTGGTGTTAGGACAGGTGTCTACTATTATACTTGTGTTCTATCTTTCTTATTCTTTCGTATAACGGGGTTTTGGTAAGTAGTGCGGAGGTGTATATAGTTTTGTTAGAAGCAATTTTAACAATATTAAAAAGTCTACTTAGTAGACAAAATAAAAAGACATCTACAAATATAGTTACAAAAATAACTATTGTAAATGTCACTTTTAAACATAAGTAGGCATTTAGTCCTAACGCTCTACTAAATTGAGTTTATCATACTTTAGATATGTTGTAAATTATAATTTTGTTTACTAATAATTATTAGTTTTGTGAATTCATCTCTTTATATAATTTTATTCTTCTATCATTGTTAGAGCTATAAGTATAACATAAAATAATTAGAGTATAATAAGCAAAAATAAAAACTATACAGAATTTTATAATTATTGTATAATTATAAAATAGGAATGGTATTATGAAGAGTATTATAAGAAAGTTTAAAAAATTAAATAAGAGTTATCAAATAATGTTTTTTATAGTTAGTATATTATTTTTGATTAGTATTATTTTTATTAGTCAAGGGTTATTATTATTAAAAAATATAGAAACCGGTTTAAGAGTTATATTTTTGATATTTGTTTATATTAGTTATTTAATATATTTATTTATAAGTATATTGTTACTGTTTAGTAAAAAGAATAAAGCTTATATTGGTAATTCAATATTTATTAGTATACTTAGTATATTGTTTATAATAATTAGTATATATATTAATAAAACTTATAATATTGTTGATAATATGAATAAAAAGATGGTTACCTACTCTGGTAGTTTGGTTGTTATGAAGGATACTAATTTTAAAAATGATAAAGATTTTATTGTTGGTATGATTAGTGATGAGACTGATATAGAGGGTAATGTTCTAGCTAATAAATTGTTAGATAAGAAGAAGTTAGATAAGATTGATATAAAGTATTATGATAATTATTTGGAGATGCTTGGTGATTTATATAATGATACTATTAATGGTGTTATGATAAGTAGTAGTTATGTATTAAGTTATTCAGGATATGATAATTATTCTAATATTGGTACTGAAACTAAGATTATTTATTCTTATAAAGAAGATATGGAGAATCAAGATATTAAGTTAAGTACTAATAAGAGTTTAACAGAACCTTTTACTATTTTGTTATTGGGAGTTGACTCTACTCAAGACGGTTTAAAGAGTAATACAGTATTTAATGGAGATACTATGATGTTAATAACATTTAATCCTAAAACATTAAATACTACTGTATTTAGTATTCCAAGAGATACTTATGTTCCTATTGCTTGTAATGGCAAAAAATCTAATAAGATTAATTCAAGTGCTGTTGGTGGTGCTACTTGCGTTATTAATACTATTGAAGATTTAATTGATATTGATATAGATTATTACGTTAAGATTAATTTTAAAGGTGTTGTTGATTTAGTCGATGCTTTAGGTGGTGTTGATGTAAATGTTCCTATTAAGTTTTGTGAACAAGATAGCAACAGAAATTTTGGTAAGAGTGAAATTTGTTTAGAGACTGGTGAACAAACTTTAAATGGTGAACAAGCACTTGCGTTAGCTCGTCATAGAAAAACATTAGCAACCGGTGATTTCCAAAGAGTTCAACATCAACAATTAGTTGTTGAAGCAATGACTAAGAAAGCTAAGAGTATTAGAAGTGTTAGTACTTTATATGATATTTTAGGTGTTGTTAGTAAGAATATAGAAACTAATATTAAAACTGATGAAATACTTAATTTATATAATGTTGGTAAAAGAATGTTATTTGAAAATAATGCTTCTATAAATATAGAAAAAACATATTTAACAGGATATGATTTAACAATGTTAATTCCAGGTCTAGGTAATGTTTATACTTTCCAATATTATGAAGAAAGTTTAGATGAAATTGTTAAAGCTATGAAAGTTAATTTAGGATTAATTGAACCTGAGATGACTAAAACATTTAATTTCTCAGTTAATTATATTTATGAGGTTCCTGTTATTGGAAAACAATATTATAGTGTTAAAAGAAATGAGGCCTTACCTAGTTTTGTTGATAAAAGTTTAAGTTCGTTAAATACTTGGGCATCTAGCAGAAATATAACTGTTAATACAAAATATATAACAGAAGGTATGGATGGATATGATGAAAATAAAGATGGTGTTATTATTAGTCAAAATGTAAGTAAAGGTACTTTAGTTTCTACTATAAATAGTATTACAGTAAATGTAGTTAAGGTTGATAAAACTGTATCTAGTGAGAAAGATGATAATGATGTTACCAACAATAATTCAAATAATGTTACTATAGAAAATAATAGTAATAATGAAAATGTTGAAAAACCAAAAGAAGAAAATAATAATATTGAAAATAATAATTCTAATAATACAACAGATAATAAACTTGATAAAAATGAAAATATAGATAATAATGACAATAACAATTTAGAAAATGAAGAAAATTAAAAAACAGATTTAAGTCTGTTTTTTTATATTTCAATAAGTTCATCATTTTCTTTTTTAGTTTTTTTAGTTTTCTTAATAAATTCTATTTTAGGTTGTTTATCTTTTTTAGATAATTTAGAATTTATTTCAGCAACATCTTTGAATAGTTTTAGAATAAGTAAAAAGAATTCAAAAGATAAACGTGCTATTATATTTCCAAATACTAAAATACTTAAGAATGTAAAGAAATTTGTAGTTAAGTATGTGAATGAACATAGAGTTATTGCTATTGCTGTAATTAAATATGCAACTCTAAATATAGGTTCAATTATAGTTATTTTAAAGTTTAAAAAATCATATAATACTTTTTTGAAACCTGTGTATGTATTTTCTTTATCTTTACTAAAATATGTTGTATATAAGAATATACCTCCTATTACTGCTAATAATATACTTATAATAGTCCATACCTCACTAATTGAAAATGATGTTGTAGTATTTGATATTGTATTTGTTATTCCACTATTAATATCGTATTGTGGCATTATTTATCACACCTTTCATTTTAAAATATAGCATCTGAGTATGAATTTTTCAAGAAATTATAAATAATAGTTTACATATAAAAAATAGTTTCATTTTTAGAAACTATTTTGTTATTAGTAATTGTTGACCTATAGTTAAAGAATTATCTATTAAGTTGTTTATTTCTTTTAGTTCATTTACTGATAAGTTATTATCTTTAGCTATACTCCATAGAGTATCACCTTTTTTTACTGTATATACAGTATCTAATGTACCTGGTATTTTTAATAATTGTCCTACTGATAATGTGTTACTTGTTAAGTTATTTAAATTTTTTATTTCATTTACTGTTGTATTGTATTTATTTGCTAGAAAATATAAAGTATCCCCTGCTTTAACTGTATAGTAATCAAAATCTTCTGTAACTATATCACTTGTTGTTTCTCTTATTTTTAATGTTTGTCCTATAGATAAAGTATTGGATGATAAGTTATTCAACTCTTTTAATTCGTTTACAGTTAAGTTATATTTAGATGCAATAGAATATAATGTATCTCCTGATTTAACAGTATATGTATTTATTGTACTTTCTTCTGTAGTACCTGGTAATAATAGTACTTGTCCTATAGATAGATTATTTGTTGTTAAGTTATTTAAAGATTTTAATTCACTTACTGTTGTACCATATTTATTTGCTATAGAATATAAAGATTCCCCTTTTGAAACTGTATGTGTATTTGGTTGTTCTATACTAGTTCCAGGTATTTTAAGTATTTGACCTAATGATAATGTATTAGATGTTAAATTGTTTGTAGTTTTTAATTCATCTACTGTAATATCATATTTTTTAGCAATAGAATATAATGTATCTCCTGATTTAACAGTGTATGTATTTGAATATAGTGGAGATTCTTCTTCTATTTCTTCTGTTGGTAATTTTAGCTGTTGTCCTATAGATAAAGTATTAGATGTAAGATTATTTAATTCTTTTATTTTATTTACAGTAGTATTATTAGCATTTGCTATACTCCATAATGAATCTCCTTTTTTTACTGTATAATAACCTTTCTTTTCATATGGTATATTTTTATAATCTAATACTGCTTCTACTACAGCATCAGCATATTCTTTATAATTAGCTTTTAATCTAGCAGCATCACTTGCATTATCTAGAAAACCATATTCTACTATAACTGTTTCTGCATTAGGAGTATTTCTTAACATATAATAATAATCTTTAGATGTATCACTAGGTAAACGTCTTTGATAATACTTTCTTATAGTTTGTCCTTTTTCTGATATGTTATTAAGAATTTTACTAGCAAAAGTGTCTTTATCACGAAGGGCATAGATTACTTCAGCACCTTCCCCACCTCCTGCATTTATGTGATTAGATATAATTATTACATTTTCTCCGTTACCATATTTAGATAATGCTACTCCAGGTCTATTATCACTAGTTAGAGTAACATCACTATCTCTTGTTAGAGCAACAGGTATTCCTAGTTCTTTAAATCTATCATACATATATTTACTAATATCTAAAGTTAAATCTTTTTCTATTATTCCATTACCAGAAGCTCCGCTGTCTTCTCCACCGTGACCAGCGTCTATAACCACTCCTGTTAATGCTCTTAAATAGTTCATTTTAATCACCTAAGATATTGTATGATACTATTTATTTTTTTGTTAAAAATTTCTTATATACAAGTAATAGTGTTATAAATATTACTGTAAAAAATATTATTAATCTAATTAAAACTAATTTGGTAGGAATATCTCCTATATGATACCAACTCATTAATTCAAAAGTTATAAGAGTTATTAATAGAGTTATTGTTAAAATTATTATCTTTTTCATTTTATCCTCCTACTTTTTAGTTTTATGAAATCTAATATTAATCCATAAAAGGTATTTGTTAATATGTTTGATATATACCATAGATAATTATTAGAGTTCATGAAATCACAAAATATTTTACTATCATCTAGTAAGTTTAGTATTGGATTTAATCCTATCAATAAGATATTCATATCATCTTTTTTTAAAATATTTAATACAACTATAATTATACTTAGTAATATAAAATAAAATGTAAATGTTTTATAGATTTTTTTCATAATACCTCCATACTTTATAATTATATTATAATATAATAAAAACACTATTTAAAGATAAATAGCGTTTTTAGTTACAAGTTCCATTATGTGAAATAATATATTTTTTAACATCGTTTATTAGTTTCTTTTTACTTTTATATTTATTTATATCAATATTCATATCTTCTAATGTTATATTATCTGTAGTATAGAATTCTATGTTTGGATTATCTCTAGTTGTTGTGGCTTCATAATATTCTTTTTTACTATTAACTATACAATATACTCCATAAGAGTCTGATACCATGTTATTAGGTTTTACTTCAAAGTATTTTCTACTTATTAATATAAATATAGTTATAAGTAATGATATTAAGAGTAATAGTCCTATATATTTTAGTATTTTTATAATTATACCAGCTAGTCTTTCAGTGTTACTAACTTTTGTAATAAGTATTTCTTTTAAATCGTTGTTTGTTAATTCATCTAAACTTATTTTAAATATTTGTGATAGTTTTTTTGCTTGATTTAAATCTGGATATGTTTCTCCTAGTTCCCATTTACTTATTGTTTGTCTAGTAACATTAATTAGTTCTGCTAATTGTTCTTGACTCATATTATTACTTTTTCTTAATTTTAATATATTTTTACCTATTTCCATTTTTATTCTCCTTTCAAGTATAATTTAATATTTTTTATATTATTATTCTACCAATTTTAGTTTGAAGTTTAGCAATATTTGTTAACATTATAAAAAAATAGTATAAATCTTTATACTATTTTTTGTTTAATTTAATTTTTTATGTAATAATTCTTTTGTTATTATAGGGTTTGCTTTACCTCTTGTATTTTTCATAACTTGTCCTACGAAGTAGTCGAATAATCTATCTTTACCACTTCTATATTCTTCTACTTGGCTTGGACTATTAGATATTATTTCATCTATTATTTTTTCTAGTTCTGCTTCGTCAGATATTTGAGCGTTTTCTTTACTAATATAATTACTTGGTTCTTTTTCTTCTTCTAATACTTTGAAGAACACTTCTTTAGCTTGTTTAGATGAGATAGTACCATTTTTTATATTATCTACAATAAATTTTAATCTTTCTGGTGTTAAATAAATATCATTAATGCTTAATTCATATTTATTTATATATGCTATTACATTTACTGTAATCCAGTTACAAGATTCTTTAGGATCCATACCTAGTTCTAAACATTTTTCAAAATAGTCAGATATTTCTTTTTCTTTTACTAAGATAGTTGCATCATAATCTGATAAAGAATATTTTTCTATATAATCTGCTTTTCTTTCGTTTCTTAGTTTAGGTATTTCTTTTTTGATTTCTTCAATCCATTCGTTTGCTATTTTATATTTAGGTAGATTTGGATCTACGAAATATTTGTAATCTATTGCATCTGCTTTTGAACGCATTCTTATTGTAGTACCTGATTCTTCATCAAATCTTCTTGTTTCTTGTTCTACTTCTTCATATCTTCCAGCGTCTTTTAATTCGCTTTGTCTTTTTATTTCATAGTTGATTGCATCGTAAACATTACCAAAAGAGTTTATATTTTTTATTTCAACTCTTGTTCCAAATTCTGTTGCATCTTCTTCCATTATTGATACGTTTACGTCACATCTAATTTGTCCTTTTTTAGTATCAGCTTCTGATACATCACAATATTTATATGCACTTCTCATATGTTCTAAGAAAGCTACTGCTTCTTCTGCTGAATGTAGACATGGTTCTGTAACTAATTCTAATAATGGTACTCCTGCTCTATTATAATCTATTACAGATGTATCATATAAATGGTCCATTGATGCAGCATCTTCTTCTAAGTGAATATCATGTATATCAACTGGTATAATTCTATCATTACATTCTATTTCTATATGTCCATTAACTCCTACTGGTGAATCAAATTGTGTTATTTGATAACCTTTTGGTAAGTCTGGATAGTAGTAATTTTTTCTATCGAAATACATATATTCTGGTATTTCACAATTTAATACCATTGCCATTTTTAATGCATCTTTTATACATTTTTTATTTGCTACAGGAAGCGTTCCAGGAAAAGCCATATCAACTGGTTTGATATTTGAGTTAGCTATTTCTGAATATGAATTTTCAGCGCTTGAAAATACTTTTGAATTTGATTTTAGTTCGCAATGCATTTCAAGTCCAATAACTGCTTTATATTTACCCATTATTTAACCTCCTTAGCAATTTGATTTTTGTATTCCATAGCATTTTCTAAAGTAGCTGCTATATTTAATACGTTTATATCATCATAACAATTACCTGTAATGTTCATACCTACTGGTAAGTTATTTACAAATCCATTTGGGATTGTAATTGATGGGAATCCACCGAAGTTACCTATTTGTAATTGTTCATCTAACGCTATTGTATTTGTATCGTATTTTTTATTTAAATCTTCTAATTTTTTAGCAGGTCCTATACCAACTGGTGATATAACTGCATCATAAGTTTTAAATAATTCTTTCCATGAATCTACTAGTAATCTTCTTACTCTTTGAGCATTATTGAAATATCTATCTTTGTTTTCTTTTTGTAATACATATGAACCTATTATGAAACGTCTTTTAATTAATGGAGAGAATCCTTTTGTTCTATGATCTTTTATCATTTCTATATAATTATCTCCTTCTCCTCTTGGTCCAAAAATAATACCTGTTAAGTTACTCATATTACTTGTAGCTTCTGCTGAATGTATTACCACATAAGTACTATATGAAGCATTTAGAAGTTTTCTATCTATACTTACTTCTTCTACTTCCATTCCTAAAGATTTACATAATTCAACTGTTTTATGGAAGTTTTCTAAATGTAATTTTAGTTCTTCATCTGCATTAGGATAATTAGATATATCACATAATTCTTTTACATAGCATAATTTCTTTCCTTTTGAATCAGTTGTTAAACTATCTGCTAAATGTATGTCTTCACTATCCCAAGATGTCATATCATTTTTATCGATACCTTTCATTGTATCAACAACTATTGCACAATCTTTTACAGAACGAGCTAAAACTCCTAAGTGATCTAAACTTGAAGCGAATGGAAATACTCCATAACGGCTTATCATTCCATATGTTGGTTTATAACCTACTATACCACAATATGCAGCTGGTTTTCTTATTGAATCACCTGTATCTGTTCCTAGTGCATAAGGATAAACTCCAGCTGCTACAGCACATGCACTTCCTGATGATGAACCTGCACATATTCTAGTTCTATCCCATGGATTTAATACTGTTCCAGTATGTCCAGTTGTTCCAGTTCCACCCATACCAAATTCATCCATAACTGTTTTATTAACTTTTACTGCACCAGCAGCGTTTAATTTTTCAATTGCAGTTGCATTAAAGAATGGAACATAGTCTTTTAAAGTATTTGAAGACCCAGTTGTTAATAATCCTTTTGTACTATAATTATCTTTTACTCCATAAGGAATTCCTGATAGTAAATCATCAGTTATTTCTTCTGCTTTTGCATCATCTAAGATAGTTACAAAAGCGTTATATTTTTCTTGAACTTCATGTGATTTTTTTAATGATTCTTCTATTAATTCTTGGCTAGTTACTTCATTATTTTTTAATAATTCATGTAATTCTGTAATACTTTTATTCATGTATTCCATTATCCCACCACCTTTGGTACTTCTATTTCTCTTTCTGTATGTTCATCACTATTAGATAATATATCTTCTATATCTTCAGAAATAGAAGCTTCATCTTCTCTTAAAACGAATTCAAAATCATCTAATGTATGAGTCATAGGTTTAACTGTTTCAATATTTGGAATTTCATTTATTAAATCAATTTCTCTATCTATTTCTTCAAATTCATCTAATACATTTTTATTTTCTTCGTCTGTTAATCCAATAAGCAATTTATTTGCGTAATCATCTACCATTTCTTTTGTAAATTTACTCATTGTCTTCCTCCTTTTTAATAATTAATCCTAATTCTTCTAATTGTTTATCTGTTAGTTCACTTGGTGAACCCATCATTAAATCTTGTCCACTTGCACTTGTTGGGAAAGCTTGAACTTCTCTTAAGTTTGGTTCATCTTGAATTAGCATAATTAATCTATCAATTCCAGGAGCCATACCACCATGTGGAGGACATCCGTATTTAAATGCAGTAAATATTGATTTGAATTTTTCTTCTACTTCATCACGTGTATATCCAACTATTTCAAATCCTTTTGCTAAACTATCTAAATCATGGTTTCTAACAGCACCTGATGCCATTTCGTTTCCATTACATACAAAGTCAAATTGATATGCTAAAATTTCATCTGGAGTTTTTTCTTCATAGTCTTTAATTCCCCCATGTGGTAAACTGAATGGATTATGACAGAATTCATATTTTTTAGTAGCATCATCATATTCAAACATAGGGAAATCGTTAATAATACATAATTCTAATTTGTTATTATCTATTAGTTCACATTTTTTACCTAGTTCTGTACGTATTTGTCCTGCAAATTTTTGTGCTATCTTTTTATTTCTGTTTGCTATAAAAAACATTACTGAATTTGTTTTCATATCGAATTCTTTAATTAAGTTAGTTCTTTCTTCTTCACTTAAGAATTTATCTATAGGTCCTTTTAATGTTCCGTCTTCCATTAATGTTACATATCCTATTCCTGGCATTCCTATACTAGAAGCATAGTCAACTATTTCATTAAACCATGAATTAGAATGTGTTCCAATATCATCTACTACAATAACTTTAATTGTAGATTTTTTAAATGGTCCAAATGTTGTATCTTTTAATACAACAGAAGCATCTTTTATAATTAATGGGTTTCTTAAATCTGGTTTATCAGTACCGAAGCTCTCCATAGCATCTTTATATGCTATTCTTCTAAACGGTCTAGGTGACACAATTTTATCAGAGAATTTAGTGAATGTATCATAGAAGATTTCTTCTCCAATATTTAATATTTCTTCTTCTTCAACAAAACTCATTTCTAAATCTAATTGATAAAATTCTAATGTTCTATCAGCACGAGCGTCTTCATCTCTAAAGCATGGTGCTATTTGGAAATATTTTTCAAATCCACCTACCATTAATAATTCTTTATATATTTGTGGTGCTTGTGGTAATGCATAAAATTTACCTTTAAATAATCTTGAAGGAACTACAAAGTCTCTTGCTCCTTCTGGACTAGATGCTGTTAATATTGGAGTTTGAACTTCTGTAAATCCTAAATCATACATTTTATTTCTTAAGAAATGTAATATTTCAGAACGTAATAATATATTATCTTTTACTTTTTTATTACGCATATCTAAATAACGATATTTAAGTCTTACATCTTCTTTAGTATTTTTAGAAGTTATTATTTCAAATGGTAATTCATTTTTTGATTTACCTAATACTTCTAATTCACTTACTAATAATTCTATTTCTCCTGTATGAATTTTTGTATTATAAGTTTCTTCATTTCTTTTTCTAATTGTTCCAGTTACTTTTATAACGCTTTCTTTAGTTAAATTTTTAAATATAGAATCATCATTACTTACTACTTGTATTGTATCAGTATTGTCTCTTAAGTCTAAAAATAATACTCCACCGTGATCTCTTATATTTTCTATCCAACCAGAAACAATTACACTTTCTCCTACATTATTAACATCTAAATCTTTACATTGATGTGTATGATAAATATTTGTTTTCATTTTAAATTTCCTTTCTTATATAAAAATACCCGTATCATCCTATACATAAGGACGAATACGGGTATCCGTGGTGCCACCTTAATTTATTACTAAAGTTTTTTAAACTTATTATTTTTAGTAACCTTTTATGCTCCTTTAAGCAATAGCAGTATGATAACGGTTTGCTTCCGAACTAATCTACTAAGAATAATCTTTTCGGTAGTTTGCTCCAAGGTGTTCTTTCACTAAATGTCTATAATCAGTTTCCACTATACCTGACTCACTTGTATAAACTTATAAAGTTACTTTTCCTCTTCAACGCGTTATTAATATATCATAAATATTCTTATTTTGTCAATAAAAATATACTTATTATATAATATGTATTTAACTACAATTTTTATACTTACAATATATTGGTATATGTTTAAATTATATATTTAAATTTTAACTTGCAATAGTGAATATCATATTGTATAATTAAATCAGGAAAGGAAGTAATATTATGAATAAGGATTTTGAAAATGATATTAAAAGTTTATTAATACCAAAAACTGAAAGAGATAGAAAACAAGTTGCTTTATTCTTGCCACCTCATAAAATTGAAAAATTAGATGAATTAGTTAAAGAATTATCACAATATTCAAATGGTCGCGTTAATCGTAATGTTTTAATAGAAAAAGCAGTAGATAATTTAATTAAAGTTTTACCTAATATAATTCTAGAATATGAAAAAGCAGAAGAAGAACCTATAGATGTTGGTTTTGATACTATTGTTTGTCCAAGTATGCCAAGTGGTTTATCTTTTATAGAACATGAACATAAATGGCAATATATTAAAGTTGATGCAAAGAAAATACCTTTTATTAAATATATTGCATTATATGTAGGTGCTCCTCTTTCAGCTATAATGGTTTATGCTGAAGTTGAAAGATTTGAACCAGAAGTTAGACCAAATAATCAAAAACAATATATAGTTCATTTAAAAGGTCCAATTCATCATATTAAACCTATTAAACTTGGAGATTTAAATCCAGTTACTACAAGAGGTATTAAATATACTACTTTAGATAAGTTATTAAAAGCAAAAGAATATTCAGATATATTATCTTAATATCTTTTTATCTAAGATTACTATATATAGTAGTTTTAGATAAGAAGATATAAGTAGAAAGGATTGATATGGAGGCAACATTGTTTTCTATAATAGTAATTATGTTACTTATAAATGCTATAGCATTTTCAAATAAATAAAAAAAAATACTAACTTTTTATAAAGTTAGTAACTGATTAATAAAAAGACTTTTATATCTTCTTAATTAAGTGTATGCAATAGCAGTTGCATACACTTTTAGTATATATTAAAACATTAATTATGTCAATTTTATCTAAAATATATATTACTATGTATTAGTTGTCTTCTTCTTGTTTGTTTTACCCTATTCTCTGTTCTTGAAAATATTAAGCCATCTGCTGCTTCCCATATCATTAACCATCCAATTATTAAAATAAATTCACTTATAAAGAATAAATTATTTGATAAATAATATGCTAATAATATTATTACTCCTATCAGCATTAAGATTATTGCTTTAGACATAATCTTTTTTTCGTACATTAATAATTCATCCAAATCTTCTTTATAGCTCAATTTTATCATTGATATCAAATCTTTTTGCTCTTCTTCAGTTAATTTAAATTTTGAATCTATTTCTATTGTAATCTTATCAGTTAATTTAACTGTCTTTGCTTCATTTAAAATATAATTATCTAAATCTAAAGATATTCTTTTATTATTAAATTTATTTATATAATCTTCTTTTTTATTTAATTCTATATTTATTATATGATTCATACTTATTCTCCTCATATATATTTTAACATAATTTTTTTAACATTATACTTTTTATTTATTAAGTAACTGTATATTATTATTTTTATATTCTTTTAAAATTTCATTCCATATATATGATTCTACGATTCTTGCTTTTTTAGGATTAACTAAGTATCTTAATTTTAATATTATATGATTATCTTTAACTTCAGTATATATTACTGGATCATATTTATTAAAATACATTCTATACGTTGTATTGTTTTTTAGTTCATTTTTCATTTTAGTTGGTATAACTTTTATTAAATCTATATTATTTATTATTTTATATAATAATTTTTTTGATTCTATAACATCTGCATCTAAAGGTAAATTAATATTTATTTCATCCCATATATATTTAAAACCTTTATTTAAATTTTTTATCGGATGTGCAAATATATGTGAATTTGGAATAGTTAATACAATTCCAGTACTTTGGTTTCCATATTCTTCATTAGTTTCTAATAATTCAAATGTAAATGTTCCTATATTAATTACATCACCTTTATTTCCATTTATTTCTATTCTATCTTCTAGTTTAAATGGTTTGTTAATTTTAATATAAATACCAGCAAATAAATTAAATATAATATCTTTTAAAGATAATGTTATCGCTGCTGATATAAAACTAATTAGTGTAATAACATTTTTTATATTATTTTCCCATAATAGATATATTATTAGAAATTCACTTATATTTATTATTATTTTTACGAATTGTAAAACTTTATACTTTACTCTATTATTATTTATTTTTATTAATTGTTTTTTTATGAAGTGAATAATTAGTCTACCTAACCCTAATGTTAATATGGTTAAAATAATTAAGATTAAATATTTATTATTTATATTTAAGCTTACTATATAATCTATTGTTTTTAATAAATGCATATACTATACTCCTTTCGGTGCAAGACCTAATATAACATTTTTTTATGAAATTTTAACAAAAAAAGAAGAGTTTTACACACTTCTTTACAAAGTTGGGAATGCTCCTATTCCTAGAGGAATTCCAACTAAATACCATAAAATTATAATTACTAACCACATACATAATGTTCCTAATGCATAAGGTATCATATATTTTAATGAACTAAATAATCCTGTACCTCTTTTATCTTGATTATATAATTCCATAAATGCTAAATATATTACAAAATATGCCATCGTTGGTGTTAAGCAATAAGTAACAGATTCTGCTCCTCTAAATATTACTTGTGCAAATTCTGGAGATATTCCTGAATTCATTAATACTGGCACAGCGACAGGACTTAGTATTGACCATCTATGAATTGATGATGGTAATAATAATGTTGAAATTGCAAATAATACAATTACCAATAATATTAATGGAAGACCTGTAAATTTAGTAGTTGATATTATATTTGCTATCCAACTTGTGAATAATACTCCAATGTTAGAATATTTTAAAATTGATATAAAAGTTGAAGCAAAAAATATAAGAACTAAAACTTTACCCATTGCATCTAATGAATGGCTTAAATCATCACATACATCTCTTTGATTTTTTATTTTATTTGTTAATATACCATATACTAGTCCTAATATAAAGAATAGCATAGTTATTACAAATACGAATCCAGAATTAAAGAATGAATTATACCCAAATAATTTATCTATATATAATTTTTGTGAATAATCTAAAAGATTTCCACCAAAAGGTACTCCTGGAATAATATTATATATAAATATTAATACATATATTCCACCAATTATTAATGAAACATATAGACTTCTTAATTCTTTTTTTGAAACATACTTTTCTTCTGTTTCTTCTTCAATTTCATATTTACCTAATCTTGGTATTATATTTTTTTCTGTTATATTTGTTAATATAAATGATAATGCTATAGTTGCTATAGACATTATAAGGATAAAACTATTTGTATTTACAGTATAACCTTCTTTTAATAATGCTGCTGCACTAGTACTATAGGTCAATAATGATGAATCTATTGAATTTATAAATACATTAATTCCTATACCACAACTTATTGCAGCAAATGCAGTTATTATACCGGCTTGTGGGTTTCTTTTCCCATATTTAAATAATAACGCCGCTATTGGTATAATAACTATATATGATAAGTCTCCACCTATACTAGATAATATACTTAAAAATACTAATATAAATGTTACTACATTTTTTCTTAATTTATGAGTCAATACATAAAATAAAGTATCTAAAAACCCTGTCTTATCCATAATACCAATACCTAATAAAGTTATTAGTAACATACTAAGTGGTGTAAACGATGCAAAATTTGATACTGTATTACTAAATATATATTTTAAACCTCTTAAGCTAAATAAGTTTTCTACAGCAACCATAGTTGTTTCTAATGTATTTGTTTTAGTATTTACAGTACTATAAGTTCCTGTTATATCAAATAATGATAATATACCACTTATTACTATAGTTATTAATATAAGTATTAAGAATGACATTATTGGATGAAGAACTATTTTATCTCTAATTCTCTTTATTTTCTTCATTTAATATTCTCCTCAATTTCTTTTCAAATTCTAATCTATCAAGCATTATTTCTCTATTACATCCCATACATTTTAACTTTATATCTACTCCTACTCGAGTAATCATCCACTCATTAGTTTTACATGCATGAGGTTTTTTCATAACAACAATGCTACCTAATTTATATTTTTGTTCCATTATGTACCTCCAACTGATTATAAGGTATCTTAATTTTATTTTTATCATATGCAAGTTTTATTTCTTTTAAAACTTGTCTCTTTATATTCCAATGTGTTTCTCTATGACATGTTATTTTTATTAAATAGTCTATAGAAGAATCATTAAAATTATTTATTCCTAAATATTCTACCTCAGTAATATCTTTATAAGTTTCTTTTACTTTTTCTAATACTTCTTTTAAAACTTTTTCTACTTTCTCATATTTTTCTTCATATGCAGTTGGAATATTTAATAATAATGTTGATCTTTCTTTACTAATATTTATTATTTTATCTATATTTCTATTAGCGACAACCATAACTTCGCCGGTTGCTTTTTTTATTTTAGTTGTTTTTAAACCAAACTCTATTACAGTTCCTGCAAATCCATTATAATCTACAATATCTCCTACTACAAAATAGTCATCAAATATAATACTTATTCCACTTATTATATCTTTTAATGCTTCTTGTAGAGCAAAACCTAATACAACTCCGGCTACTCCTAAACCAGCGATAACACTAGTTGTATTTACTCCATATAAATTTAATAAAAATATTGCCATAAAAATGAATAAAACATATTTGAATACATTTTTAAATATATGTACCATTGTTTTTCTTCTTTTTTTGTCTAATTCATCTTTTCCTTTAATTACTATTTTATCTAAAGTAGAATTTATAATTTTATATAATATTAAAGTTATACCTATTATTAATAAAGTTCCATATACTTCTTTTTTTGAAAGAAACTTTAAAATTGATAACATAATTATTCTCCTTCAATATCTATATTTAATATTTCTAATATTCTTTCTAAGTCTTTATCAGAATCGAAAGGTATAGAAATTTTATTTTTTGATATTTGTACTTTAGTTCCAACTACATCTCTCATAACAGTTTCATATATTTTGAATCTTGGATTAAGCACTACAGTTCTAACTATTTTATTTTTCTTGATAACATCTTCTTCTCTACTTAATGTTTCTAGTTCTCTAACACTTATTCCTTCATCTATTACTTTTTGTGCTAGATTAAGTATCATATCAACATCGTCAATTTTACTTAATACTCTAGCATGTGACATACTTATTGTTCCGTTGATAACTTCTTTTTGAACATATTTTGGAAGTGATAATAATCCTAAAAGATTTGTTATATAACTTCTTGATTTTCCAAATTTATTAGCAACTTCTTCTTGAGTTAAACCAGTTGCATCAATATAGTTTTTATAAGCTTGAGCTTCTTCAATTGGTGATAAATCTTCTCTTTGAATATTTTCAATAAGAGCTATTTCCATCATTTGTTGATCAGTAAAATCTCTAATTATTGCTGGTATTGTTTCTAGACCAGCAATGCTAGCTGCTTTTGTTCTTCTTTCACCAGCTACTAAATCATAGCCTTTAATACTTTTTTTAACTATAATTGGTTCTATTATTCCATGATCTTTAATTGATTCAGCTAATTCTCTTAAAGCTTCTTCATCAAAATATTCTCTTGGTTGATGTGGATTACTTCTAATATCTTTAATTGGAATTTCAACTATATCACTTTTACTTGTTGTTTCAACAATTTCTTTTTCATAATTATTTAATGTGTCTATATTTAATGGTTCACTATTAAATAATTGTTCTAATCCTTTTCCTAATGCTTTTCTTTTATTCTCCATCTCTTAATATGACCTCCTTAGCCAAATTTAAATATGCTTCAGCTGCTCTACTTAGTGGGTCGTATTCAATAATAGGTTCTCCATGGCTTGGTGCTTCAACTAATCTTATAAGTCTAGGGATAATAGTATTGAATACTTTTTCCTTAAAGAATTTTCTTACTTCTTCTACTACTTCTAATCCTAATACTGTTCTAGAATCTAACAGCGTTAATAATACACCTTCTATTTTTAATCCAGGATTTAATCTTGTTTGTGTCATTATTATTGTATTTAATAATTGTGTAATACCTTCTAGCGCAAAGAATTCACATTGAACTGGTATGATAACTGAATTACTACTTACTAAAGCATTAGTTGTTAATAATCCTAATGAAGGAGGACAATCAATAATTACATAATCATATTTGTCTTCAACCTCTTTTAAAGATTCTTTTAATTGTTCATTTTTTTTGAATGTTGAATCTTGATAAGCTTTTTCTACTAATTCAATATCTATGCCTGCTAAGTTAATTGTTGCTGGTAAAATAGAAAGGTTTGTAAACTTAGTTTTTATAATCGCTTTTTTAATATCACATTTTTCACTTAAAACATCATATACACTATAAGCAATTTCTCCTTTATTAATACCTAAACCAGTAGTTGCATTTCCTTGAGGGTCTAAATCTATTAAAAGAGTTTTCTTACCAAGTTTACCTAATGATGCTGATAAATTTATACTTGAAGTAGTTTTACCTACACCACCTTTTTGATTTACTAAAGATATTATTTTTGTCATTTTATCACTGCCTTTTTTTACTTCTTATACATATCTAATTTTATCATATATATATTTAATTGTCTAAATGTTTTTAGCAGATTTTTAGAAAATAAAAAGAAACTATTTTTCTTTAGTTTCTTTTACATCTTCTTTTTTAGTTCTTTTTGTAACTTTCTTTTTTTCTTCTTTTGCTTCTGATTTTTCTTCAGTAGTTTTTGAAGTTAGTTTTCCAGTTGTAACTAATTCATCTATTTCTTCTTTAGTTATAGTTTCTTTTTCAATTAATGTGTCACTTAATAATTTAACTAATTTTTCGTTATCTTTTAAAATTTTAGTTGCTTTTTCATAACACTCATTAATAATTTTTCTAACTTCTTGGTCTATTTCTAATGCAACTTTATCAGAGAAGTTTCTTGATTTATTATAATCTCTACCTAAGAATACTCCTTCTTCTTTATGTTCTAATTGAACTGGACCTAAATCACTCATACCATATTCAGTAACCATACTTCTTGCAATTTTTGTTGCTCTTGAGAAGTCATCACTTGCACCAGTAGATATTTCACCAAAGAATAATTCTTCACTTACACGACCACCTAAAAGTCCTGTAATACTTGCTAATAATTCATTTTTTGTAGCTATAGAAATTTTTTCTTCTTTAGGTAACATCATTGTATATCCACCAGCCATACCTCTTGGTATGATTGTTATTTTATGAACTTCGTTTGCATCTTCTAATTTCAAACCAATAACAGCATGTCCCGCTTCATGTAATGAAACAAGTTTCTTTTCTTTATCTGTAATTTTTCTACTTGTTTTAGCAGGTCCCATTAATACTCTATCAGTAGCTTCATCTATTTCATCCATAGTAATAGCATTTTTATTTCTTCTAACTGCTAATAATGCAGATTCATTAAGAAGATTTTCTAAATCTGCTCCACTAAATCCTGGAGTACGTTTAGATATATTTTCTAAATTAACATCTTCAGCAAAAGTTTTATCTTTAGCATGAACTTTTAATATTGCTTCTCTTTCTTTTTGATCAGGTAAACTTACTGTTACTTGTCTATCAAATCTTCCTGGTCTTAATAATGCTGGGTCTAATACGTCTGGTCTGTTTGTTGCTGCTATAATAATGATTCCTTCATTTGCACCGAAACCATCCATTTCAGTTAGTAATTGGTTTAGAGTTTGTTCTCTTTCATCATGTCCACCACCTAAACCTGTTCCTCTTTGACGTCCAACAGCATCTATTTCATCAATAAATATTAAGCATGGTGCAGATTGTTTTGCTTGTTTAAACATATCTCTAACACGGCTTGCACCAATACCAACGAACAATTCTACGAAATCTGAACCACTTATGTAATAGAATGGAACGTTTGCTTCACCCGCAACTGCTTTTGCAAGTAATGTTTTACCTGTTCCTGGAGGACCAACTAATAATACTCCTTTTGGGATTCTTGCTCCTAATTTTTGGAATTTTTTAGGATTCTTTAAGAAATCAATAAGTTCTGCAACTTCTTCTTTTTCTTCATTTAATCCTGCAACATCAGTAAATCTAACTCTTCCACCATCTTCACTAAGTTTTGCTCTACTCTTACCAAAATCCATTGAATTTTTATTTCCACCAGATATTTTAGAGAATAAGTAGAATGTCGCTGCAATTAACAATATAAATGGAACAACATTAACTAATATTGTTACAATACTTGAATTTTCTGGATTAGTATTTGTTTTTACTTCAAATTCATTATTATCTGCATATGATAAAATTTTATCAATAACAGATTCTGATAAAGGTACGTTAACTCTAAATTCTTCGTTTTTAGAATAATCTTCTAATTTACCGGTAATATAATATACTCCTGCGTTTGATTTTGGAGTTACTTCAATTTTTTCTACAGTATCTTTACTTAATTCAGTAATTAGTTCATCATAAGTAAGTTTATTAACTTTTGTTTGCCCTATATTATAAAATACTAAAGTACCTAATATAACAAGCAATAGTACTAAATAAGGCATTGTTTGTTTTGTTACATTATTTTTCTTCATTTTTATTCTCCTTTTTTGTGTACTTTATAATTATATCATAAAAAGATTTATTATAACAATCAAATTTACTCTTCTTTATACCTGGTATCCATAGTACATTATTTTTACTATCAGTTACTATTGGCCAACTATCTCTTAAGTCTTTATTTATCTTTTCATCAATAAATATTTTCTTTATTTTTTTACTACCATTTAAGTTTTTTACTTCTATTACATCACTTTCTTCTTTAGTTCTTATGATAATTGGCAATGTAATTTCTTTACTATTCAACTTAATTACATAGTTACTTTTTTCTATAGTATCTTCAATATATTCTATTGTTCCAAAGTTTTCTATATTTACTTTATCTTTTAAAATATAATTATATTTATTTAACTCTATTTTATTATCTTTTTTAAATACTAAATATGAGTACTCCTTTGACACTATAATATCAAGTGGTAATTGAATTTTTTTGTTGTTTTTGTCGTTTATTATTTTAAAAATACTTTCAATATGTTTTTTATTAATTAATGTAATATTTTCTTTATATATTTGAAATAATATTTCTTCTATTTCTTTTTTTTGTATAAAATTATGTAGTTTATTAAACTTAATTAAATCTAATTTGTTATCTTTAAAATTATCATTTATATTTTTTTCTACTTCTTGATTTATATAATCTTGTGTACTTTCTAATTCTTCATTAAGTGTTAAAAACTTTTTATGAATATTTTTATCTTCTTGTTTTAAAAGAGGTAATATATCTAAACGTATTCTATTTCTAGTATATTTTTTTGATTTATTTGATTCATCATATACACATGGTATATTATTATTTTTAATATAATTTTCTATATCTTTTTTTGTGTAATATACTAGTGGTCTAATTATTTTAAAATCTTTATATGTTGATAATTTTGAGAAACCTTTATAACCATTTAAGTTACTTCCTCTTATTATTCTCATTAATATAGTTTCTATTAAGTCATCACCGTGATGTGCTGTTAATAGTATATCAGTATTATATTTTTTTAATATAGTTTCAAAGAAGCTATATCTTTTTTCTCTAGCTTCAAACTCAGTAAATTTATTGTTTTTATAACCTTTAATTTTCATTCCTTCGAAGATAATATTATTTTCTTTACAATAGTTTTCAACAAAGATATACTCTTCATCGCTAACAGCCCTTAAATTATGATTTACATGTGCACATATTACATTATAATTATTAGTTTTTAATAAATGCAAAAGAGCCATAGAATCTGGTCCACCAGAGGTTGCTACGACTAAAAATTTATTATTATCAATGTTTAATTGTTTTAAAAAATCTAGACTTTCTTTCACATTTCATCACATTGAATATTTTATACTATTAATAGTTTTTATGCAAATAAAAAAGGCTTAAACACCTTTTATTTTTGTTTGTTATATAAGTATTTTACATATTTTTTTGAACAGCACATTTTTTTAGCAATTTTCTCTATATCAATTGGTTTATTTTTGGATTCTAAATATTTTAAATATGTAATTATTCTTTTTTCTAAATATATTGTTTTTTCCTTGCTAATATTAATATACTCATCTTTTAGGTTATAAAATTCAAATAATTCTTTGTATATATTTTGGTTTTCTATTGATAAATTTTCTTTAGTTTTCGAAATAAAACTTTTGATTATTTCTAAAGCATTGTTAAAATCTATTTTATAAATTTCCATTATAAAATGAATAATTGAACCAGCTGTTCCACAAGCATGACATATAAATTGCCCTTTATTGTCTAATATTACAAAGGGATAATCGTTCCCTGGGGTATGATAATAACATTTATTTATATAAAATTTATTGTTTGGTTTACATTCTACTTTATATTTTATTCCTTGAGTTTCTAAATAAGATAAGTACATTCCCAGCATACTTATATTGGATGCGATATAGTTTAATAAATCATAATCTAGTTCTTCTGTATAATCTAATATTTCATAAGTAAGATATTTAAATTCATTATCAAAACATATCATTTTTATCTACCTACCTTTTTATATATTTTACTACATAGTGGTTCAACTCTTTTACCACCAGGTGTTTTAACTTCTTCTAAATTTTCATATATATTATAATGTTTTATTCCATATTTTTTCATGGTTTCTACATCTAATTCTTTAAATGCAGGACAAGGTAATATAGTACCATCAAACTTTATATCTAATTTTTCTAATCCTGCATTACACTTGTGAGTATTATCTCCCATTAAAGGAATACCTATTCTAATTTTACCATTATATATTTGTTTAGATTTTTCTAGTATATCCATGAATTCTAATAATTCTTTTTCATCTAACATTAAATCACTTTTATTTTTTAATCCTCTACCTTGTGGTACAAAGTTTAATATACTTATATTGTTTATACTAGCTATTTCTAATAGTTCTAATATATCTTTTATTTCTTTATAATTTGGTTTCATTGGAATGAAATGAACATCAGTTTCTAATCCTACTGTTGAAGCATTCATTAATGAGGTTAATAAGCATGCATGCTTTTGTCTATCTCTTCCCATTAAATATTCATCAGTTTCATGTTCATATGCTTGATAATCAAAAACAATTTTGTCTAAACCTATTTCTTTTAATAAACTTAATTCTTGTTTTGTTATAGGATTAAATGCAGGTGGTGAAATTAAATTTTCATAAAAGTTTTTTATATTATTTTTAAGTCTATCATTCCATGGTTCATTTTGATTTATATCTTTTAACTTTTTATGCATTTCTTCTAAATAAAGTTTTTTAGTTTCAGTACTTAAAGGTACAGATTTTTTTATACCACTTGAAAATATTACAGTTCTTATTCCAAATGTTTTTGCATATTTAACCATTTGATATAATTCAGGATGTAAAAAAGGTTCTCCACCACTTAAAGACAACTCTTCTATTCCACCTTCACTTATAAAATAATCTATTACTCTTTTATAATCATCAAATGAAATAATTTGTTTCTTATTAATACATGAATTAGATGAACAAAACTTACATTCATTTGGACATGATTCAATTATTTCAAAACACAAATCTTTTACCATAAAACCACCTAATTTATAAAATATATTATAACATTATTATTTAATAAAAAGAAAAAATCTTGATTAAACAAGACTTTTAACTATATTAAAATAAATCTTCTATTTTACATATGATTTTATAATCTTCATTTTCCACTAATTTAGAAGAACAATATGGATCAGACCATTCTCTAATATATGGATATAATAATCTTAAAAATAATCTTGTATTATATGAAACCATTTTTAAACTTTTTATATCAACATTTTTTACTTCACAGTTATTTGCTAAGTAATATACTAAATAATAATTTCCATCTTTTTCTAATTTTATATCATATGGGAATATTCTGCAATCTATTGGTCTTATATCATAAATACTACATTTGCAATTTTTGTAAAAGTGACATGCTGAACTATTATCTTGTCTTTTCATTTGATATAGATTTTTTAAAGTTTTATCATTATGTATTGAAGCAAAGTCTATATTTTCAGCAAATTCTTCAATTTCTTTGTTAGTTACTTTTGAAATTTCTTTTGCTTCGTTTGGAAGCAACATAGGAGAATCTACTGACGGATTAGAACAACATGTTGCTTTAGCGTTAACACATTTATGACATAAATTAAATGTTCCTAAATTATTCTTGGTATTTCTAAATAGAGCATATGGACTTTGTATTATATCATCATTATTTTTGTCTGTTGAGATATATGTTGTAACACCATATAAGAAATTATCATTTATAATTTTTAAACTAATTGTTCCACTTTCTATATCGCAATCGTTGATATATTCATAAGTACCATTTATAAGATTTTTGTTAATTGTTCCATTAAATTTATATTCACATATTTCTCCTTCAAAATTCAATTTAATAGTAGCAGAAATTTTCTTGTCTTTTTGTTTAAATAAAACTTCTTCATTATATATTTTGTTATTTTGAATAAATGATGATATCCATTTACCAGTTAAATTTATCATATGCTAAAACCTCTATTCTCTTAATAAAAATTTGATTATTCTTTATAGAATTTTACCTATATGTTTTTTATATTCTTCTTTAACTATTTCAAATGGTAATGTATGTTGTAACATACTTATAAATAAACGCTGATTATATGACAATTCTGTTGATATAATCTTCTCCCAAAAATTATTTTCTTCTTCTGTTGGTTCATTATTATTCATACTTAGACCATTTAATTGTTGTGGAACATTCATTAAATTAGAAGTAATAATATTATCTAATTCTTCTAACACTAAAAAAATATTTATTTGTTTTTTTAATGATAAATCTATTATATTTTTCAATAAGTATGTATATTCTATAGACTCTTGAATTTTACGCTCGCTAAGCCACCTATCAAGTCCATATGGGATAAAACTAAAATCATATTTTTCTAATACTTTTGAGACTCTATTGTTAGAACAATTAATCCACATGCATTCTCTACCTTCGATATTTTCTATAGTAAACCCTAAATTATAAGCTAGTACTTCAGCATAACCATCTACACTTTCTCCTATATATGGTACTACATTAGCCATTGGATTATATTTTTTTATTATTTCAAATTCTTTAACAGGACATAAAATATATCCATTTTCAATATTTTTAACACTTTTGAATTCTACATCATTAGCATGAAAAAAACTTATATTTTTAAACTCTTTTTCAGTTGCTGGTATTACTACTGCATACTTTTTATTATTGAAACCGTAAATGTCATATTCATCACCTCTTGTTTCACAGTTTATAGAAAAATGGATATAATTATCACTTTGTGGATATGTAAATTCAAAACTTTCTTCAAATAATTTTCCTGTTTCTTTATATGTAGCTCCTGCTTTGAATTTTGATTTTATCTCATTATTTATAGGTGCATAATTTGTTTTATGAATAAATACAAATTCATTTTCAGTTTCATATATTTTATCATTTTTATAATTTTCTTTTATCTTTTTGAATCTTTCTATATCTTCAATTGTTAAAGGTTCTTGTAATAAACTTTTTTCCATATTTATTTCCTATCTTTTCTTTTTTCAATTAACTTTTTAATAAAAAAACTTATACAACTTAAAATACTATAAAATATTACCAGTCCCACACAACTCCCCATGTGAAACCATAAATTAATTGGAATTAAAAAAGAAATAGATAATAATATTAAACTCAGTATTAACTCTTTATTTATATGAGAATAAATTAAACTATTTGATATATATATAATTGGGAAGAAAATATATATTCCATTTAATATATCTTTATCATCTCTCCATAAATAAATTAGTAATAACATTAATACACTTGGAACAATAATTTTAATAATTCTTTTCATAATTTACTCCCTTAAAAATTACTATTTCTTTTTATTTATAGTTTTATTATATCATATTTTATATGTTTTTTATCTAAACAAAAAAGCCCATATAGGGCTTTGTGAAAACAAATTAACGTTTTGAGAATTGTGGTGCTCTACGAGCTTTTTTAAGACCATATTTCTTACGTTCTTTAACTCTTGGATCACGTGTAATGAATCCAGCAGCTTTAAGAATTTTTCTATATGAATCTTCATTTACTTCATTACCAGCATCAACTAGTAATAATGCTCTTGTAATACCTAATCTAATAGCTCCAGTTTGTCCTGAAAAACCTCCACCTTTAACAGTAACTGTTATATCGAAAGTTTTTTCATTATTAGTAGCAACTAATGGTTGTTTTAAATCCATTACTAAAGTTGGGAATGGCATATATTCATTAACATCTTTACCATTAACAGTAATTTTACCTGTTCCTGGAACCATTCTTACTTGAGCAACAGAACGTTTTCTTTTTCCTGTAGCAGCGAATACTTTTTTATCCATATTATTCCTCCTAATCAATTGTTATACTTTCTGGTTGTTGTGCGCTGTGTTTATGTTCAGCACCTGCATAAACGAATAATTTTTTTGCAGTAGCTCTTCCTAATCTATTATGAGGAAGCATACCTTTAACTGCTCTTTCAACCATTTCAACTGGATATTTTTCTATCATAGTTTTAGCATTACGTTCTCTTAATCCTCCTGGGAATCCAGAATGATTATAATACATTTTGTCCTCTAATTTATTACCTGTTAATTTAACTTTATCAGCATTAACGATAATTACATAATCTCCACAATCTATATGAGGTGTAAAAGTTACTTTATGTTTACCTCTTAATAAGTTAGCAGCTTTAGTTGCAACTCTACCTAAAGGTAAATTTTCAGCATCGATTACATACCATTTACGATTAACTGTTTCCTTTTTTTCCATAAATGTTTTCATAAATAATTTCCTTTCACTATTCTTTTTATAAATCAACTTCCCACATTAAATTATATAAAGAATAAATAAAATGTACCATTTAAAATTATATGTTAAAGATTAAAAAAAGTCAAACATTTTCGTGCTTAACTTACTAATTTCTTTAATTATATTACATAATTGACGATATCTTCGTATTTTTGGCCGTGTGGAGTAAGTTTTATTATTCTTGTATCTTCATCAATTACTTTAAATTTAATATCTAATCTTTCGTCTGGTAAAGAATCTTCTATAAGTTCAGACCACTCTATAATAGTTATACCTCCACCATTAAAGTAGTCTTGAAATCCTATACTTTCATCATCCTCTTCTAATCTATATACATCCATATGATATAAAGGCATTTCTCCTATGTTATATTCTTTAACGATATTAAATGTTGGACTTGTTATATTTTCTTCTATACCTAAAGACTTTGCAAAACCTTTTACAAATACTGTTTTCCCACTACCTAACTCACCATCTAAGCAAATAATCATTCCTGGAAATTTTTCTGATTCGATGTTTTCTGCTAATTCCATTGTATCTTCAATACTTCTTGATGTTATTTTGTAATCCATTCTTTATCACCTAGATTAATTATAAAAAAAAAATATGCTGATATCAACATATTTTTTATCCTTTTTTTATACTTTACATTAAACTAATTCATTTGAAAAAAATTCTGGTTCACATGTAATATTTATATTTAATTCTTTTAATGATTTTGTATCTTCATTATCCACTATAAATGTTGAATGTGCTTCGCATCCTTCTAATTTAGTTATATTACTTAAAGCCTTTTCAATAACTGGATTTGTTACACTACAAATAGATAATGCTATCATAACTTCTTGCAAAGTAAGAGGTTTATTTTTATTTCTTAATCTAGATATTGGTTCTAATACTGAAGGACTTAATAATTTAATATCATCAGGTATTTTAGATAATTCTTTTATTGCATTAATTATTAATGAACTTGCAGGACTTAATAATTCTGTTTGTTTACCTGTTATAATTTTTTTATTTGGTAGTTCTAATGCTATAACATGTGCACCTTTTATTTTTGCTTGTTTTTTAGAATATGGAACTACTTTTAAATAGTTTTCATCTATATTTAATTCATTCATTAATAAATTTAATTTTTGAACTGTTTCATATTCACTTAAACCAAATTTATAATTTTTTAATTCATTAAAGTATCTTCTTACTATTTCTTTTTTTGCTGCTTCTTCTACAACATTCTCATTGCTTATACAAAATCCTACCATATTAACACCCATATCAGTTGGTGAATAATATATATCTTTTCCAGAAATTTTATTTATTATATTTTTTAAAATAGGAAAAGTTTCTACATCTCTATTATAATTTACTGCTGGAATATTGTATTTTTCTAAATGAAAAGAATCTATCATATTTATATCTTTTAAATCTATTGTTGCAGCTTCATATGCTAAATTAACTGGATGTTTTAAAGATAAATTCCATACTGGGAATGTTTCAAATTTTGCATAACCTGAATTAATTCCTCTTTTATGTTCATGATAAAGTTGACTTAAGCATGTTGCTAGTTTCCCAGACCCTGGTCCTGGAGCATTAACAAGTATAAGTTTCTTAGTCGTTTCAATATATGGATTTGCTCCATACCCTTCATCACTTACTATAGTTTCTATATCAGTGGGATAACCTTTTGTAAAAGTGTGAATATATGTTTTTATATTTTGTCTTTCTAATCTTTTAATAAATTTATCTACACTTTCTTGATTATTGTATAGAGTTATTACTACTGAATTTACTGTAAAACCTAAACTTGTTGCATTATTTATAATATTTAACATTTCTATATCATAAGTTATTCCAAATTCTGATCTTATTTTATTTTTTTCTATATCACTTGCATTAATACAAAATATTATCTCTAAATCTTTTTTTAATTCTAAAAACATTTTGATTTTTGCATCTTTTTCAAAACCTGGTAATACTCTAGAAGCATGGTTATCACAAAATAATTTTCCACCTACTTCTAGATATAATTTATCAAACATCTTAAATCTTTCTTTTATTTTTTTACTTTGAATACTAACATATTTTTTGTTATTAAATCCTTTTTTCATGTTTACCTCTTATATTATTTACTAAATTCATTATAGCATAAAAATTTTTATTTATAAGAAAAAAGGATTCTATGCGTTAAAAAAATTCCAAATATTTTTATATACTTGGAATTTATTGCACAAAAAAAGGCAACTTCTTATTTTCGCGTTGCCACTATCTTCAGCGTTTGAGTGCTTAACTTCTGTGTTCGGGATGGGTACAGGTGTTCCCACTCAGCTATCGTCACCTTTTTATTTATTTTTTATATTG
>JAZQIU010000028.1:0-11655 GCA_045541255.1 Bacilli bacterium
ATAATATAATAATGACTATAAAGATATGGTAAGTTAAAAATATAACTCATATCAAAATAAATATTGTCAAAAATAAAGTAATTACTATGCTCTAACAAAACATCAATTATCGCCAATATAATTAAGAATATAGCACAAGAAATAGACCTATTGTTAATCTTTACATCAATAAATTTAACAATCGACAAAATAAGCAGTGAGACCATTACATAATTAATATATAGTTTTATTATAATGCCTATGTTTTCAA
Organism: Bacilli bacterium; assembly: GCA_045541255.1. Taxonomy (GTDB): domain Bacteria; phylum Bacillota_I; class Bacilli_A; order RF39; family UBA660; genus UMGS1124. The sequence goes on from JAZQIU010000028.1 coordinate 251, forward strand.
AAAAAAGATTGAAGTTCTGTACCATAATTGGAAAATTTAAAAAAGCACATAGCAATAATGTTACTGAAATTTCATATTTATTAATGCTTAACATCGCACTAAAAAAATTTTTCTTTCTAAGTGATATAGCCATACAATTTTGATGTTTAAATATCAATAAATTACTGAATAAAATTACTACTATTAAAAGATATCTAGCCGGTATTTGTGTTAACTTAGATACATATAATACGACAAAATCATTTGAAATATCATTACCTATAAAACATCCAAGAATAATTACAATTAAAAAAGATAAAACTAATAATGGATCTTTTAAAATGTATTTCATATTAATGTATCCTTTCTTTTTAGATATACAATTAACAAAATTGAACTAAATATAACAATTAATCCAACACAACAAGCATATGATAACAAACTATATTGTGAAAAAGGTTGAAGACATTTTATAAATGAAATATTTCCCAGACCAATAAGTGGAAATAATAATTCAGTTAAAATGACAAAACATAAAGGTATAAAGTAAACTACAATTTTATTTTTTACAAAAAAAGATACAATGTACGAAAAAGCGACAAGTAATCCATACATAAGAGATACAAAAAAATTTATAGCTAATATAAAAATAATTGGATTACTTAATCTTATATTATCCAAAAACCATGTTGGTTGCAACGTTAAATGAAATGCTGTTTCTTGATAATACGTTATTGTATTTCCAGAACCGTAAATTAATAATAATAAAATATAATTAAACAAAAAACTAAAAAAGCAAATCAAAAAAGTAACGATTATAGATAGTAGGATTCTTGAAAATATATTTTTTTTATTATTTATTCGCATTGTTAGCATGTTAGCTGTCTTTCGTTTATTTTCCAAAAAATTGGAGTCGGCGAAAATCATTGAAAAAACTATAGGAAAAACAATTATAAGTAATGCATTTAAAGTAACTATTGGATTATATAAAATAAATTGATATTCACCAGAATGCATTTTTTCGTAAAATGCGCCTATTCGTATTGATTCATTCACGCATAAAATCACATGAATAAGATTTACAAAAATTGCAATAAAAATAGCAAAATAGAACTCTCGTTTATGAAATAAATAATTTATATTAAACTTCAATTCTTTCATATATTTCCTTTCTATTAAAATAAAAAATTAAGGTCCGGTCGTAAGACCTTAATTACACAACACTAAAAGTATTGCCAATTACCAATTGTTGTGCCAGTATTTAAATTCCATGAATTGTTACGGAAACGTGCTTGAACTTTTGTACCTGTACCATAATTATTATCGAAATGTACAACGAAATTTTGATTAGTCTGTGTTACAACAGTAGTTGTGTGCCAAGAATTCCATTTATCACTAGAGTTTTTTCCTCTTGCTTGAAATTGTAACGCATCATTATCTTTTCTACTTAAAATAATACCAGACATAGATGAACTTTGGTCTTTTGTTCTTTCAGATAATTCTTTCCATCCTTGTAAAATTGGAGTAGCTTCGGTAAAAGCCAAAGTTCCAGCACTTACTGATACAAAGCACATCATTGCCAATACAAATGCAAATGTAGATATTTTCAAATATTTACTAATTTTTTTCATTTTGCACCTCCTTCCTTTTTTACTAATATGAACTAGATCAAATTTTAAAGTAACGACCATTATTTAATAAAATGAAATACTGCCATTCCTATTAGTTGTCTTATATTTTATCAAATTTTTGTTAATTTGTATATAGTTTTATAGTAAAAAAATAGAAAAAATAGAAAAATTCAAAATTTATATAAAATAAAGAATATAACAAAATCATTCTTTTATTAATTTGCTTGAAAATAATTGAATTGAGAGGTTTTTTCAAACTCATAAGCACTCCACATATCTGTATGATTTGTAGCAGGATCAACAATAACTACGTTATTTCCATCTATGCCTGTTACTGCTACCCAATGTTGATTGCCTTCAGTTGCTCCTTTAACTTCTACAGTAAGATAATAGCCAAGATTAAAATACTGCGAAATAAGAGATAACTTTTCACTTCTTGTTTTACCTCTCAAATTAATATTCCCAACATATTTAAAACAAGGAACAACTTTATTAATCGAAGAATATTGTAAATTACCAATATTATCAAATCCTAAATTTTTATTAAGTTCTTCAACAAAAGTTCCAGGATTAAATGGAATTATCATTGAAGTATCAACTCCTGATTTTTGTATTAAAATAGCTATTGATGTCACTAAACATCCTATATCACCAATTGTACTTGATGTCGTACCAATTCTAATGTTAGACCACGGAGCATTCTTTTGCCTCCAACTAATGTATTCACCAGAATCCATCCCATATATAACATTATTCCATAATGAAGAATAGTTATCACTTGCTAATTCATTGTATTGAGATATTTGCAATGGACTAAAATGATATTCTTTTTTCATTTGTTCAAATGTTTTTGAAAATACTTTTATATGAAGTACCTTTTTTTGCACCTCTTTTGGCATTTCTAAACTATTTGTTCCCTGCTCTATTGCTATTTCATCTTTAACTTCTGATGTAATTTTATTCATTTCCCAAAAGATATCTTTCAAAATCTGCTTTTTACTATTATTCATAGTTAAAACTTCTTGTTGATTTGTTCCATTTGATTGTTTAATGGTATAAACAAGTAATATATCTTTCCATATTGCCATACTACCATCTAATACATATTCATCATGCGGATTAGCATCTTGAATTTTTTGTAACGCATCAGCAAATTCTTGATTACACTCCATAATAGCATCTCGCATTGTTATTGAATTTGAATTTAATTTTTCATTAGAAAGAAATATTCCAAAAATAGAATTACATAAAAGACCTATTAAGCATATAAGAATTATAATAACTAATGCTATCCATCCTCCTGCAATAAGAGCAGATATCAATGCTTTAGTACCTGCAATAATTGCTTTAATCGAAGATACTGTCACTTTAACTGCAGCTTTAATACCTACAACTGTTTTTCTAACAGTTTCCTGTGCCAGTTTTATAGCACGATTAGATGTTTTAACAGTCTGTGTTGCAACCTTTTGTGTATTTTTTATTACTTGTTTTGTATTTTTAATACCCTTTGTTGCCTTTTTCAATTTTCTTATTTCAGTTAGTTTTGATTTAATAGTTTTAACTTTTGTCTTTGCTTTTTTTATATTTACTTTTGTTTCAATAACTGACTCTTTACCTTTTATATTAAACTTTGAAATAGTTTCATCTGCTATTCTATTAGAAGTAAATGATACTTTGTTACTAGCATATTCATTAATGTTATTATCACTATTATAAGCATTCTCTGATTTTTCTTTAACATTAACAAGTACATCTTTTGTTCTTTCTATTGCAATAGCACTTTTATCTATTGACTTAATAGTTCCTTTAATTACATCTTTTGCTTTTATTTTAGACATTATTGTTCTCCAGGTTTAGTTGTCATAAGTTTATATAATTTAGTATTTTTTGGGAACTTATTAACAAAAGGAACTAATGAACTACCTACTTTAATAAGTCCACATCCTGCACCTACATTTGTAATATAATTCATTTGTAATTCTGATATATTTAATAATTTAGCAAGTTCTAATCTATCAGTACTTGCTTGATTTAACATAACTATAAATTCAGAGTTTGCTAACATAGTTCTAGCAGTATGTGATTGCAATAAATCATCTACATTTTGAGTTATACCACTACAATATGCACCATACTTTCTTACTCTTTTCCATAAAGTAAATAAGAAGTTCGCAGAATACTCGTGTTGAAATAATAAATATATTTCATCAATAAATATAAATGTATTTCTACCACTTGCTCTATTCTTTGTAATTCTATTTAAAATACTATCTAATACTACTAACATACCTATTGGTAACAACTGTTTCCCTAAATCTAAAATATCATAACAAATCAATCTATTATCTGTATCTACATTTGTATTTTTAGCAAATGTATTTAAACTACCATCAGTAAATAATTCTATTGCTAGTGCAATTTCTTTTGCTTCTGGCTCATTTTGTTTTAATAATTCTTCTCTAAAATCTTGTAATGTAGGTGGAGTTCCTTGATAATTTCCTTGTTGATAATGTCTATAAACACTAGCAGTACATCTATCAATTATACTCTTTTGCTTTGGACCTAAATTATTAGTTCCAATTAACTGCTCACATAAAGATAATATAAACTCTGATTTAAGTATTACAGGGTTTGCACCATCTCCATACTCGCTATTTAAGTCCATAGCATTTATATGATTATCACTTGTAGAAGATATTTTAATTACTTCCCCACCTAAAGCATTTATAAGTGAACTATATTCTCTTTCAGGGTCAATTACTATAACATCTGCATTTGGATTTCTTAACATTATATTAACTATTTCATTCTTACCCATAAATGATTTACCACTACCAGAAACACCTAATATAAAACTATTACCATTTAATAGTTGTTTTCTATCTGCAACTATCATATTTTTACTTATAACATTTTGTCCATAATATATACCATCTTCGTGGTTAATCTCTTGAACTCTAAAAGGTATAAATACTGCAAGTGATTCAGTTGTTAATGTTCTTAATGTATTTATCTTTCTAACACCAAAAGGCATAGCAGTATTTAGTCCATCCATTTGTTGCCATTTCAATATTGCTAACTGACATAAATGCTTTCTTGCAGTTGTTAATATACTTTCAGTATCAGTATCTAATTGTTCTTTAGTATCTGCAGTATGAACTAAAGTTAATACCGATACAAACATTCTCTGATCTCGTGTTGTTAAATCATCTAAAAACTCCTTACTTTCATTTCTTTGTTGTTCTAAATCATAAGGAATAACTGCACTAAAATTATTATTAGCATTTTGTCTTCGTTGCCAATTAGTAATATTTGTTTCTACCCCTAATCTTCTATTCTCTACTTCCCTTACTGCTTCATCCATAGGAATAGGTATTACATCTAAACTCATCATAAGATTTCTATTTATATCAGTTAATTCTGCTACCATAGTATCTTTGATATAGTTTGCATATTCTTTTAAGAATAAAACTCTACCATACTTATTACCCATTTTAAAATAATCTTTATCCCACTCAAAAGTATCAGGACATATATAATCTTTAAAACTATGTCCTTTTCTCATTGTTTTAATAGTATCAAACTCAAATAAGTTTTCTTCGCCTGTTCTATAAAAACTATGAAATATTCTTAATCTATCTACTGCATCTAATTCTACACATTTACTACCTAATCTTGAAAAATGATTTATTAAATCTGCACCAACACGATTAAAATAACTTCTAGCTTCTTCAATATCTTTTTTATTTACTGATACAGTTATATATTTTTCTTGTGTAATACTATTAGCACCTACTGTTTTATCTAATAGCATTTTATTATATTCTTCTCTATAAATATCTAAATCATCATTATTCTTTGGTAATAAAATAGTATTTTCAAAATCTATTTTATTTAATCTTCTATTTAATATAGTTATTTTTGTGGTAGCACCAACTTCAAATGAATTTAAAAGTTCACTATATTCTAAAAACATTCCTTCCTTATCATTTTTACTTGCTACTGCATAATTTATATCACTAAATCTATAACATTTAGAATATTTGTTTTTTCCTACTAGAAATATACCATCTTCCCATATTCTCTTAACAGGTATAACATCTTGAACATTATTAGGAACAACAAATTCTTCTTTATCTTGTTTAAATAGCGTTCTCAACGATTTCATTAACTTTCTCCTTTCCTTTTTGTTCTGTATTTTCAATCTTATCTTTTAATAATTCATAATAATAATTAGTAGGTTTAAAAGTCATTCTTTTAGGAATTATAAACTCTGTTCTTAACCAAGCCATAATAAATTGTTCTGCTGGCATACCATTGTATTTATAAAATCCTAATATTGCGAATGGTAATGCACCAAGCATACAAACCCACGATATAGTTTCTATTCCAAAAAACTTTTTACCTATAAAATATAAAATAACTGTCGTTATACAAGCACATACAGAAAAAAAGAACTGCCTTAATGACAGTCCAAAATAAATATTTTCTGTATAATTTCTTATTTCTTTATTTATCTTTACTTCCAATATTATCTTCCTTTCTTTTTTCTTCTTTTAAAATTATTATTTCAATTCTATAAAGTACACATTCATCATCTATACATTTATCGTGTATTGGACATTCTTCACAATAATTAGCTATTTCTAACAATATTATTTCTTCCAAAATATATTACCTTTCTTGTTCTTTGTTTTTTGACTCTCCATTAAGATATTTAGTATATTCTTTTTTTATTTTACTTTTATTAGTCTTAAGCCAACTTTCTAACATTTCATAAGTTGAATAATTAGTGTTTTGGTATTCTTCACTTTTTATAAAATGTCTTGATAAGTAATCGCAAAAATCATAACTAATATCACATTCAGGAGATTTAGAGTTTTTTAACATATCATTTAATAAATCATATCCTAATACAAAGTTTAAATAACTTATTTCGCATTCTTCATTGTATTCATCTTTTGAAATAATAACTTCTGTATCTGTAAAAACTTTACCCATATATACCTACCTTTCCATACTTATTTTTTGTATTCTTTTACTTCTGTTTTTTTCTTCTTTTATCATTTCACTTATTAATTTACATTTTTGATTAGCAACAGCCCACTCTGCTTTGCAATCTTCTCTTGGTGCAGTCATTAAATAATTTTTTGAATATACAAACAAATTATAATTAAGTTGGTCTTGTATTTCTAAAAGCAAACTTAATCTTGATATTTTTGATGTATAATTTTGTATCATATAATCTTCTATATTCTCTTTAATATTTTTATTATTTAAAGATATTTGTTCTATATATTCTCTTTGATTAAATTTATCTTTAGATTCATATATAAAAACAATAGACTCATCAATGTTATCATCATTAAAATCATCTACTTCGCAAATATAATTTCCAAATTTAAAAAGAGAACCCATTTCTATATCTGAATTCTCATTTACATTATTATAATCTTTATTATCTTTCATAATCTCTACTCCTACTTAAATTACGATCATCATTGAAACAAGTTTCTAAATCTCCATAACCCACTATCTTATACTCTGGTTTATAATCTTTGAGTTCTTCCTTCGTTGAATAACCATCCTTTAATAAATATTCCATATCATTTAAATCCACAATATCTTCTAGCTTATATTTTTTTATTTCACCATATAATACATCTAAATCTTCTTTTGTATATTCATCAGCATATTGTTCTTTCCAATCATTAAAATCTATATGACACATTTTAGAATGTGAATTGCATACTGTATCATAAATCGCTTGTAGTAATTTTGAACACTTTGATATTTTAGGTAAATATACATACTTTTCCCAATCATCTTTTATTAAAGTTTTTATTTCATTGTTTGGATGTTGCAAGTTTTCTATTTCATAAAGGTTAAATCTTGCAATAATATTACTTTTTTCTCTTCCATTTATAGAAATAATTGCATTACATCTCATATCCCCAAAATCACTTTTCCAAACATTCAATAACTTTACATTTACACTTTTTTTGATTTCTTCTTTAACTTCTTCTAGTTCATTTTCATCAATAATTTTATAATTTTTAGTATCTTCTTCTGTTTGAACTTTGATAAGTCTTTCTATGATATCTGCTCTAACATCTTTATCACATTTATCTAAAAACTCTCCAATAGTTGTTAATATAGGAGTCATATTTTCAATAGGATATTTATAAACTTTTAAATTACACTTATGTTCCATACTCCTACTCATATCTACTATAAAATCAGGTAAATCTTTATACCTAACAACAACTTCATCTATACCATTATCTGCATACACCAATTTTTCTTCATTTAACAAAAGTTTTTTTATTTCATTTTTATTATAAAATTCAAATTTCTTTTCACTCATATTTTCCTCCTATAATCCCATCATTTCTCTAACTATTCTATCTGCCATTTTAACTGTTCCAACTAAAACAAGCATATTGAATATCAATTCTCCTATATACTTCCATACCATAGTAACTGCAGCTGCACTCGTATCAACAACAGGTGGAGATGCTGCAAAAAGAGAGAAGATAATACAGCCTAAAACTATAATTGCACCCTCCAAACATACTGCAGTAAATGATTTTATAAAACTCTTACCAACTTGACTTGTTGGCTCTCCTGCAAATGTTGATAAAGGGATTGGTGCTATTGCAGTATATAAATACATTTTGAAGAATCTACCATAAACAGTTAATATCATAATAAATGATAAAACAGTAACAAATAATCCACCTATTAAGGTTACTGCCCATAATGGAATACTTGCTAAAAATCCTGTATTCTCTATTGCAGTTATAATCTCTGTTGGTAAGACTGTTTGTCCTGGACTACCAAAACCTGCAGATGTAATTATTGTTGATACTACACCCTGTATTATTTTAAATATTGCTAACATTAAATCTAATCCATAAGTTACTACCATCTTTGCTAGTGCAAATCTTATAAATAATTTAAATGCTTGTTCTGGTCTTTTTATTTCTGCAAAACTTCCACAAGTTTTAACAACACCAACTACAAAGAATAAAACAAGTAATGCAAAACCTATTGCTTGTAATGCACCATGTATATTTAAAATTACATCCCATATAACTCCACCTTTGAATTGTTCAGGCGATTGAGTAATTAAACCCCATATTTCAGTAATCTTACCATTCCAAGTTTCTAGTGCATTTTCTAAATTCTGTACAACCCAATTATCGCTACCAGACATTTAATCACCTCCAAAATAATTAAAGGGACAAGTTATCTTGCCCCTATCCCATAATTGAGTTTAAAATTACTTTTGCAAATGCAATTACCAAACCACCAACAATAGTTAATAAACTATTGGCTCTTTGACTAGGATCGTGGCTTTTTAAAGCTAGTCCAAATTGAACTAATCCAAACAATACCATAATAACTCCAACTGCTTGTACTATTTCAAATATAAAGTTTGATAAATTATTTACTACTGCTAATGGGTCTTCAGCAGCATAAACACTTGGAGTTGTAATAGATATAAATGTACCTATACAAACTAATATAGTACTTACCTTTCTAAACTTTTTTAATCCTCTTTCAAATTTTGTTTCTTTAATTTCCTTTTTCATTTTCTTCATCCTTTCCATTTAAATAGTTATCCATATCTTCACAATAGATAACTTCATAATCTTTTGCTATTTCTTCAATATCTTTGAAATTATAATTTTCAACATTATAATCAACTACTAATGAAGCAACAGAATTGTTGATACTTCCATGTTCGTATGCCTTTTCTTTTCCATCAGTTGTATATACAACATTTGGATGTTTTAAAATATCATATTTTAAATCTTTAACAGGTCTTTCTCCTCTTATAAAAAGAATTGCATACTTGTTATCTAACATTCGTACTTCATCAGGTGTCATTAACTCTCTACCACCAATTTGATAGTTTGTAGAATAACTGCCACTATGTCCTGTACTCTTTCCATAAGTATTCATATCTATTGTTTCTTTTCCTAGCAATTCACTAACATACTTATGAGTGGATTGTTCGTTTCCACCTAAATACAAAAACTCATCACAGTTACCAACTATTGACTCCCATTGTTTTTCAAACAATGCTTTTAATTGTGCTAGATTTTGTAAAATAATTGATACAGATACTTCCCTAGACCTCATTACTGATAAAATCTTGTCAAAATCATCTGGTAAACTTACATTAGCAAATTCATCCATTACAAAATGAACATGAACAGGTAATCTACCTTTGTATTTATGGTCTGCAGTATAAAATAACTGTTGAAATAATTGTGTGTATAAAATACTAACTATAAAATTAAAAGAGGTATCATTATCAGGAATAAGTGCAAATAATGCAGTTTTCTTTTCTCCTAATGTTGATAACTCTAATTCATCAGTTATAGTTAATGATGATAAACTTTGTAGATTAAACTTTTCTAATCTTGAAGCTAATGTTATTTGAATAGATTTCAATGTTTTAGCAGAGCCACTATGATAATCACGATAGTATTTAACTGCTATATGCTCTGGGTCTTTAGTTTCTAATCTATCAAATAATATATCTAATGGACTTAAATACATATCATCATCTTCTTTAACTTCTCCTGCTCTTAACATTTCCATTACCATAGTAAAGTTTTGTTCATCTTCAGGTGCTTCATATTTTAAATAGAAAACAAGAGATAACAAAAGCATACTCGCTGCAGTATCCCAAAATGGATCATTACTTTGACTACCTTTTGGAGTAGTAGATTTAAAAAGATTAGTTACTAATTTTTGAACATCATTATCATTCTTTAAATATACAAAAGGATTATAACAATGACTTTTTTCCATATTTATTAAATCTAATACCTTAACCACATATCCATTTTTTTCAAGTAATTTTCCTGTATCTCTCAACATTTCGCCTTTAGGGTCTAATACTACAAAAGAAGTGTTACATTGCATTAAATTAATTTTGCAGTAAAACCTTGTTTTTCCTGCTCCACTTCCACCACACACCAGGGTGTTTAGATTTCTTCTATGTTTTCTACCATCTAATCCAATACACACATTTTGAGTTAATACTTTATTCTTATATATATCAGTATTATCTTTATATTTCTTATTAACTTTTTTTGCACTACCCCATTTAGCACTGCCATGTTCTTCTGTCTTTCTATAATTTTTTCTTGTGGATAAATAAACTCCAATACCTAAACCATAAACTAGTAAAAAAAAGAAAACAGTTTTTAAACTGTTCTCACATAATATAATATTAAATGGATTTTCAGTAATCTTGCTAATATTATTTATAATACCTACTAAACCATCATTTAGATATGGTGCTAATAAAAGTGCTATCCATACAACAGGAATAATACCAATAATACTAAAAGTAATTATGGTATTTTTAGTATCTTCTGCCATTACCTCTCGTTAGTGTCCTTGAAAATACTTTTTTTTTATCAGTTTCATCAATTATTTTTAATAATATTTCGTTTATCTCTGTTGGTGCTTTTTGTTCTTCTTTAATCTTATTTCTCATAGTATTCAATGAGTTAATAACAATACCTATTTCATATCTATCAATTTCTATTTTATTTTTATTATCTATCTTTAATAAAATATCATCAATAGCACCTGTTTCTCTACCTTCTTGTTGTATAGTATCTCTCATTAAACTTAATGATTTAATTATGATTATTCTTTCATCATCATTAAATTCAAATTTAAAATAACCTTTCATCTTATCCTACCTTTCCATATCTTTCTTTTTACTATCTTTTAGTTTTTCATCTAAGTATTGTCCAATATTAT
>JAZQIU010000029.1:0-6786 GCA_045541255.1 Bacilli bacterium
AAAATCCAAAACATTATAACCTTATTTTGTTTTTTTAGTTTGCCGACTAAATGTGATTTTTCATTATAGATTTACTGTTACCAGCAGTAAATCTTTTTTTTAATATTTTATTTCTTTAAAACAATTAACTGCAACTCCTAATATTTTTACCGATCTAGAAATACATTGTTCAACCGTTAAATGTTCTGGTAAAAATCCAGAGCTATTATTAATGTTAAGTGGTTGTAATAATATACCACCATCATTTGTTGTTGTAACCCTTTTAAATGTGGCATCATCTTTATCTATTAATACACAGCAATCCTTACCAGAAAATTCTGCTACATCTTTTTTAAATACAACAATGTCACCATCATTATAACTTGTGGCCATTGAATCCCCCATAACGATAAGAGCAAAATAATTGTTTACATCATGGTTCCAATTTTTAGGTGGTTTAAGATGGTCAATGGTGTATTCTCTTTGAGCAACTTCAATAGGTACACCTGCTGGGATTTTCCCTAAAATAGGGATGCCTTTAAATTTAGGGCTGTTTTCATCTTCTATTAATGCAGATTTTGGGACACCTAAATATTCAGCAAGTTTAGTTATTCTGTCAAGTCGTGGATATACTTTAGCATAATACCATTCATTAATAGTAGTGTATGGTAATCCAAGATCATTGGCTAATTTATTTCTATCAATGTCGTATAATTCCATGTACTTCCTAAGATTAGCAGAAAATATTCTTTTTTCTTCTTCCATAACTATTCTCCTCTCATAACCCATTATAAATTAAAAAAAATAAAAATACAATAAGAAAGTGTAAATTTTTACGACATTATCGTAATTTGTTTCTAAAATATCTTGACATTACGGTAATATCGTAATATATTTATACTAGGAAGGAGGTCAAAAGAAAGTGCTGAAAGCAACACTAAAGGGTATTAGGGTAAGTAAAAATTTAAAAATTAAAGATGTTGCTGATAAATTAAAAATCTCAGTAGATACATTAAGAAATTATGAAAATTTTAAAACATATCCAGATATCAAAACATTTAAAAGGATAATTGAATTATACGATGCTGATTATGATATGTTAGCATTAACACCAGAAGAAGTATTAAGTGGTAAAGATAGTTGTTGCAGTAAGTAGTAAAGAAGTAAAAAAAAAGAAGAAGTATCAGGTAGAAGTATGATATTTTTTTTATTCTTTCATTACGGCAATATCGTAAAAAGGAGACAAACATGATAAAGGAAGATTTGATTTAGTCGGCAAACTAAAGTAACAAAATAAGGAGGATTTTTATGTCAAACGAAAAAGACCTCTTAAAAAAATTATTAAAACTTTATGAACATCAAGAAAAGATAAAGTTAAAAGTTAAATTAGAAAAGAAAGAGGGATTGAATTGAAAACTAAAAGAAAATTAAAACCATGGGTGAAAACATTTTTATTGTTATTACCAGAACTTATTATTATTTGCCAATTAATTATTATTGGAAATAAATTATCTGATATTATTGAAAACCCAACTACAATAATTATTAATGAGAGTGGGTGTAACCATGGATAACAATGTACAAGTCAACAACTTACCAAGAGAGTTGTTCAACCCACAGGTAGAAAAAACAAATATTATAGTAAATTCTGAAGAATTGAAATTAATTTCTTCATTACAAAAGAAAAAAAATAAAATTAGGAAAGAATTGAAAAAAAGAGGGATACTTCCTAAAGGTGCTGTTAATGAATATGACAATTATGAATACTTTAGTGAAGCCCAATATAAAGAACTATTTACAGAGCTTTTAAGTGAATTTGGTATTGAATTATTTGTAACTGAAATAGACTATGGTACATTCGAGGGTACTGATAAACAACCGTTTGGCCGTACAGTTACACTTGCATGTAGGTTGATAGATATTGATACTGGTTATTCTGAAATAAGCAATCATACAGGTGAAGGATTAGATCGTGGGGATAAAGCTGGTTATAAAGCAACAACAGGTGCATTAAAAAGATTTTTATCATCAACATTTTTAGTTGCTACAAAAGATGACCCAGAACGAGAGGAAGAAAAAAATATTGGGAAAAAAACTAAAGTAACGAGCTCAAAAAAAACAGTAAATAAAGGTAGTGTTACAGAAGTCCAATTAAAACAATTAAAACATTTATTTAAAGATAATGTTGATGAGCTAAAAACTATAATGTCCAAATATAAAAAGAAAAAAATAGAAGAATTGGATTTAAAAGAAGCATCAGAAATAATAGCAAAAAAGAAAGGAAATAATTAAATGGAAAATAAAATAATAATTTCTAATAATTTTGATAACTGTTATCCATTAATTGAAGGTATAGATGAAAATGGTTATGGGTTGTTGTCAATTAATGCTGAAGAATTAATTGTTGGCATTGAAAACAGAAAAAAAGAAATAACTGATTTAGAAGAAAAGATGAAAGAAGCTTTACAACAAGAAATGGAAAAAAGGGGAATTGTAAAAATAGTAACTGATAAATTATTAATAAACTATTCACCAGAACAAAAAAACATAGAAAAATTTAATAAAAAACTTTTAAGAGAAATTAACCCTGATTTATATGATGAATGTATAACTATGGATGGTATTAGAAAAGCCTATATAACAATTAAACAAAAATGATAGAGACTTGGGAAATTGCTGGGGGATTACTAGAATATATTGATGAAAGTCATACATATTTATTTGATGGTGTAATCCTTCCTAGCATTACACAAATATTAAAAATAAAGTTTGGTAATAAATATACTGGGGTTTCAAAAGAAATACTTGAAAAGGCTTCCAAAAGAGGGAATGCTGTTCATGAAGCAATTGAAAATTATGAAAAAAATAATATTGAAACATCAGGGATAAAGGAATTAAGAAACTATAAGTTTTTAAAAAATAAATTCAATTTTGAATGTTTAGGTAATGAGGTACCTATTGTATTATTCCTTGAGGGGGTCCCTATATCAGCAGGAAGAATCGATTTAATATTAAAGGAAAATGAAAAAATTGGTATAGGTGACATAAAGAGAACCAGTGTATTCGATAAAGAATATGTTGCTTATCAAACAAATTTATATAGGATTGGATACCAACAAACATATGGTGTAGAAATATCATTTTTAAAAGGGTTACATTTAAGGGAAGACATTAGAAAATATATTGATTTACCAATAAATGAAGAAATGAGCTTAGAATTGGTAAAAAAATATTTAGAAAAAAACAAATAATAAGAAAGGAAAATTATATATGAATAGAGTTGAATTAACAGGAAGGGTAACGGCTAATCCTGAATTAAAAAGTACAAATAGTGGTAAAAATTATACAAGATTTTCATTAGCAGTAAATAGAAATTTTAAAAACCAAGAAGGAGAATATGATGCTGATTTTTTTAACATTGTTGCTTGGGATAAAAGAGCTGAAACAATTTGTAAGCATGTAAAAAAAGGTAATAGATTTGGTGTTGCAGGTAGGCTACAAAATAGAAGTTATGAAAAAGAAGATGGTACTATAGCATACATAACAGATGTAATAATTGATGATTATGATTTTTTAGAATCTAAGCCGAAAGAAGAAGCACCGGCACCGGATTATCCAGAAGTAGAAGAATCAGATCCATTTGCTGATTTTAGTGATGATATTGAAATAACTGATGATGATTTACCATTTTAATGAAAACTACTGTAAAAATAAGACAAATTTTTAAGAATATTAAAAGCCAAATGTTGTTGATTGAAAATTTATATATGGATTTAGATATAGATATTTCTAAAACATATATACTTGAACTAAAAGAACAAAAATCTAAAAGGACTTTAAAGCAAAATAAAATGATGTGGGCTTTAATAAAAAAAATTGCAACCCACGAAGATATGCTACAGGAACCTATTGAAATATATGTTTCAGCTTTAGAAGAAGCCAATTTAAAAAGCACTTATATATTAGCACCAGAAGAAGCCGAAGAAGAATTAAGAAAAAATTTTAGAGCAGTTAAAGTTGTAAGGCCAGAAATATTTAAAGGTAGAAAAATGATTGTTTATAAGTGTTTTTTAGGCAGTTCTAAATTAAATACAAAAGAAATGACACAACTGTTGGAAATAATTAAATATTGGGCAGAAGACCTGGGTATAAATACTGATGAAGAGTATTTTACAGACTAAAAAAAAGTGTTTTATTTGTAGAAAAGAAACCGGCTTACATGACCATCATATATATTTTGGGACAGCAAAAAGAAAGATAAGTGAAAAGCACGGTTTTAAAGTATGGTTGTGTTATGAGCATCATGAAGGGACTTTTGGTGTCCATGGTAAAAATGGCCATGAACTAGATTTATTTTTAAAAAAGATTTGTCAAACAAAATATGAATATAAACATACTAGGGAACAGTTTATGAATTTAATTGGTAAAAATTATTTATATGAAAAGGAGAATCAGTTATGAGTGATAATGTAATAATAACAATTATTATTTGTATAACAATAATATTAATATCTATTGTAAGTAATAGAAATAAAAGGTGATATAACTATGGCTGAAAGAAGGATGTTTGCAAAAACTATTATAGATAGTGATGCATTTATTGATATGCCTATGAGTGCAAGGCTTTTATACTATGATTTAGGTATGAGGGCTGATGATGATGGGTTTATAAATTCACCCAAAAAAATAATGAATTTTATAGGTGCTACAAGAGATGATATGAATATTTTAATATTAAGAAAATTTATAATACCATTTGAATCTGGTGTTGTTGTTGTAAAACATTGGAGGATACATAACTATATAAGAAAAGATACTTATAATGAAACAGCTTATAAGCAAGAAAAAGCAATGTTAGAATTAGACGAAAATAAATCATATAGATTAAACAGTTCACAAAATATAGAACTCGTGGACGGACCGTCGACACAGATTAGTTTAGGTAAGGTTAGTTTAGGTAAGGATAGTAAAGAACAGGATAGTATAAATAATATTATAAATCTAGTTGAACCAGAAAAAAATATTATTCCGTATGATGAAATTATTGATTATTTAAACTTAAAAATAGGAACAAATTACAGAAAAAATTCTACTAAAACACAACAACTTATAAGGGCAAGGTTTAAAGAAGGTTTTAATTTAGAAGATTTTAAAAAAGTTATAGATAATAAGGTTGAAGAATGGTCTGGTACTAAATGGGAAACTTATTTAAGGCCCACAACATTATTTGGTACAAAATTTGAATGGTATTTAAATCAAAAAAATAAAATTGAAAGTAAAGGTGAAGTGATGGATACATTGGAGGCGATATATAATGGAACAATCAGAATTAAGTAAGTTAATAGCCACTTTAAAAATTGCTTATCCTAGTCATTTTAAAGATTATAAACAAATGGATATTGTTGCATTGGTAAATTTGTATGCTAACCAATTTGATGGGTACCCATATGAAGTTGTAAATAAAGCTATATATAATTTAATTGGTAAATCAAAATATATGCCAAGTATTTCTGATATAAAAGAGGAATGTCAAGTTTGTGTTAGTAATTATGAAATAGACTTGTTAAAGAAAATGTATGATAATGGTTATTTCCATCAAGGTGTAAATTTGTTGGATAATGATCATGCATCAAGAAACTATGAAAAAGCTAATATGTGGGTTAGTAAAGGCATTATCCCAGAATGGCTATTAAAAGACATGATGGAATATGGCTATAAGCCTATGTTAAAAGCTGGCAATCAATTATTGCTGGGTGAATAAATGGTAGAAAGTAAAGTATATAATTATTTAATTACTAATCACATAGGAAAAGAAAATTTGATAAAGAATAAAGAGCTTAGAAAAATGTTTAATATTAATAGTGATAAGTCAATGAGGAAAGTTATACAAAACATTCGGGAAAATGAAGACTATTATTTAATTGTTGGTAGTATAAGTGGTAAAACCGGAGGTTTCTATATATGCCATACAAAAGAAGAAATACAAAATACTATAAAAAATATAGAACACAGGGCTGACCAAATGCATATAATGTGTGACATCCTAAGAAAAAAAGAAATAAAGGTTTTAAATGAACAAGAAAGAATTATCTAAGTATTATTACTTAACATTAGAAATAAAGGATATCGAATCTAAGTTAAGTGAAATAAGAGGACAGTCAGTAGGTATAGCAAGGATGACAGGAATGCCGTTTAGCTCAAATGTAAGTAACCCTACTGAAAAACAGGTCACTATGATATTAAAATATACAAATAAACTCGAAAACAAAAAAATTCAAGCTTTAGAAGAAATTGCAAAAATAGAAGCATATATATCAGAAATAAAAGATATCGAAACCAGGATGATTTTTAATAAACGATATATTGAATTAAAAAAATGGGAAAAGATAGCTTTAGAAATGCATATGTCTGAAAGGACAGTTTTTAGAAAACATAGTCAGTTTTTCAAGGAGATTAAAAATGTTTAACTATTTAAAATTATTAAGGAAGTATAATACACTTGAATCTAGATATAAAGTATTAGAAGAAACCGTAAAGGAAGATTGTTTCAAACAATTATTAATAAAGTTGGGTGAACCTATAGAAATTAAAAGACTAAGAGATGAAAATAAAAGGTTAAGGTTAAAAGTTAAAGAATTAAAAAATTTAATTAAAAAGAGATGAGCTACACTTTGTGTAGTTCTTTTTTGTTATAACATAAAATAAAAATGTTGAATATTTTTGTTGCAAATTTGTCAGTTTTTAAATGTTATATGGTATAATATATTTAACAGATAAATAGTAATTTGTAAGGGAGTTATGTACAGT
>JAZQIU010000030.1:0-29492 GCA_045541255.1 Bacilli bacterium
AGGAAAAAAAGAAAACAACAAGAAAATTACAAACAAAAGAAATAATAACAAAACCAACAGAATTAAAAGAAAAAGAAATTAAAAAACAAAATTATAATAAAAATATAATAAAAGTAATGATATTAATAATTTTTATAATAATAGAAATAATAATTATATATAAAAAGAAAAAGAGATAGTGTCGAAAATATTTTAAAAAAATTCAAAATAATTTATATTAAAGGTGATGGTGATTATGTTAAATTTAAATATGGAATATAAAAGTGGTGTTCTTTTTGTTAGATTAATAGGATCCTTAAATAAATTAACTGCAAATAAGTTAACAGATACTTTAATTCCTATTATAATTAGTCAGGGGATAAAAAATTTAGTATATAATTTTAATGAATTACAAAGTATTGATGAGACCGGTTTCAAAACACTTCTTTTAGGATATAATGCAATTCTAAATAATAATGGAAATGTGTTGGTAGTAAACAATCGATTTAATTTAGAATATTTTAAAGAAGTGAATAATGAGTTAAGTGCACTTAAAATATTACAAGTTTAAGGAAATGGGTCATGGAAAAAATAATTGATAAAATACTCAGTAGTGAAGAATTAAAGTTGAGAATAATGGCTAATGCAAAAAAGTTTTATAATGTTGATAAAAAAGACTTATATCAAGCTGGCTATTTTGGAGCATTAAAAGCATTAAAAAAATATGATTTTAATTCTAATGTTCAGTTCAGTACTTATGCCAATATGTATATCTTTGGAGAAATGTATACTTTTGCCAAAAATAATCGTAATATAAAAATTGATAAAACATACTTTAAAATATATAAACAAATAGAAAATGCTAGAAGTTTATTAGCACAAAAATTTAACAAAGAACCATCACTAGAAGAAATAAGTATGTTTTTAGAAATTGACATAAATTTACTCAATGATGTAATAATTACTTGTAAAGAAGTAATATCATTAGACGAAGAAAGTGAAACCTTAAATGATAGTACCCTTTATGCTGTCACTGGTAAACATGTCGACTATGATACTAAGATTCTTGTACAAGATTCATTAGAAGAATTAAATGAATTAGAAAGAAAAGTAATTGATTTTAGATATTTTAAAGACTATACCCAACAAGAAACGGCCGAAGAAATGGGAATTAATCAAGTTAAAGTATCACGATTAGAAAGTAGTTCAAAAAGAAAAATCAAAGAATATATTTGTGCATAAAATTTATTAAAACCTTCATAATAAAAATGGAGGTTTTTTAATGGAAAAACGTGAATATCAGGAACTAGTAAAAAAAACTACACCTAAACCAAAAAAAATGTGTCATTCAGTATTAGCATTTTTATCAGGAGGTTTATTAGGAGCAGGTTGTGAAATATTAAGAGCTTTATTAGTTAATTATTACAATATAAAATCAAATGATGCTGTTTCTATAATATTATTAATTTTAATAGTTACAGCTTGTTTTTTAACTTCTTTCTTTGATTTTGATAAATGGGTAATAAAATTTAAAGCAGGACTTATTATACCTATTACAGGATTTGCTCATTCTATACAAAGTAGCGCATTAGATTATAAAAAAGATGGACTTATAACAGGACTAGGTGCAAACTTTTTTAAACTTGCTGGTAGTGTAATATTATATGGTATAGTAAGCGCATTTATATTTTGTTTGCTTAAGGTGGTGTTCTATGGCTAGTTTTAGATATAAAGATGTATATTTAAATAATATTTATAGTATAGCAGGAACCAATGAAAATAATGGGAATTTAAAAGGAGTAAATAGATACTTAAAAGATTTCTACGATGAAGAAAAAACAATAGAAGATTGTGAAATAAAAATGCAAAAAGAAGTTCTAGAGAATTTAATAAATCCTAAAACAGAATTAGTAGTTGGCGGTGATTTAATGAATCAGTTAACAACAACTAGTTCAAGTGTAGTAGATAATAATATTTCTTTTCTGGGTATATATTGTGCTTGTGCAACATTTTGCGGAAGTATAATAACACTTTCAAACTTTATACAAGGAAGAAGTATAAAAGAGGGTATAAGTATTGTAAGTAGTCATAATTTATCTAGTGAAAAGCAGTTTAGATTCCCAGTGGAGTATGGGGCGCAAAAACCCTCATATACAACGTTTACTACCACAGGAAGTGTAGGGGTAACAGTCTCGAAAGTTCCATCAAATATTAAAGTTGTTGCATCAACACTAGGAAGCGTAGTTGATATGGGAATAAAAGATGCAAATAATATGGGAGCTGTTATGGCACCAGCTGCAGTGAAAACACTTATGGATCATTTAAAATATACAAATACAACACCAAATGATTATGATTTAATTTTAACAGGAGACTTAGGTAAATATGGTGCTAAACTTTTTAAAATATTATTAGAAAAAGATTATGGTATTATTTTAAAAAGATATATAGATGCGGGAAGTATTATATATAATGATGAACAAGAAAAATACAGTGGTGGAAGTGGACCGGTATGTTTGCCACTTGTATTATTTAATAACATACTAAAAAATAAAAAATATAAAAAAATATTGGTAATAGCAACAGGTTCATTACATAGTCCATTATTAGTTAATCAAAAGCATTCAATCCCAAGTATTGCACACCTAATAAGTTTGGAGGTAATATAATGACAATATTTTATTCATTTTTATTCTGTGGTTTTGTTTGTCTTGTAGGACAAATAATACTAGATAATTCAAAATTAACACCAGGCCACATTACAAGTTTATTTGTAGTAATAGGTGCATTTCTTGGTATGTTGGGAATATATGATAAAATCATAGACTGTGTAGGAGCGGGAGCCAACATTCCAATAACATCATTTGGGAACACTTTATTTAATGGCGCATATACCGGTTTTAAAAATGGTGGCTTTATGGGAGTGTTAGAAAATATGTTAGGAAATGTAAGTTTAGGAATAGTAAGTGCAGTAGTATTCTCATTTCTATTTGCAATACCAAATAAAGTTAAAGATTAAAAAAACATTCATTTTTGAATGTTTTGTTTTTTTATTAATAAAGGATTATCAGTTGTAATTACTATATTTTCTTTATTATTTTTAAAAAAAGAATAACTTAATTTTTTGCATAATATATTCATTTCATTAACATCATTTAAAACAAATAAACCAACACTACCATATTTTTTTATAATATTATTTATTAATTTCTCATCTATAGTATTACTTAAACTCATAAAAAGTTTATCAACAAATATTTTTCTATTTACTCTTTTTGTATTATGTTCATTTTTATTAGGTAAAGATGTTGTTTTTATTCTTAATGAAATATTATCAATAGATTTCATAATTTTAGCAACATAAACCATAATTTTATAGTCGCATAATAAGTCGTTTTGAATTTCTAAAAAATCGTATTTTTTTTGAACTCTTTTTAATGTCCGTAAATTTTGTGGCCAATATGAAAGGTGGATTAAATTATTTTGTAATTCTGGAAATTTGTTAATTATTTGCGCTAAAGAAAACATATTTTTTTTACTTATTTTATAAGCTTCTTTTGTTTCAATTTTTATTATTTTATCTTTTAAAAGTTCTATATTTTGTTTGAAAAACTCTAAAGCATCATCTAATGTTAAAATTGTATATGTATAACTTTTCTTTTCGCTTCTATATAATGTTTTTCTAAAAGTGAAATTCATTTTTTTTAGTTCTGATAAACTGAAATTCCTTACATAACCCACATTATCAGTTATATCATCAATGTATTTATCATGAACTAAAATAGGTATATTATCTTTTGTAAAACATATATCAAATTCAAAACCATCACAACAATTTAATAATGTTTGATTTTTAAAAATATCTTTAATGGCATCTAAAGAATTTTCTGGATATTTTGTCATAATAAATCCCAATCTATGCGCGATTAATTTCATATCTTTTAATTCATTCTCTAATTTTTTTAATTGCATATAAACTCACCTTATAACTAATTTTATTAAAAATATTATATTATTTTTATTTATATTAATCAACTTGTAAATATAATGGATACCCTTATAATATTTTTATTAATTAAAATAAAATATATGCTATACTTTAATTGGTGATTTACATGATACACATCGATGATTTAAAAGTAGAATTACTAATGCCAGATGTATTAATGAATTATTTAGCAAGTCAAGGTATATATGAAGTATTTGATATCATAAATGGTGAATATTATTTAAATAGTAATGCAGACGAATATAGTAAAAATATAATATTAAATTCATGTTTAAGTTTATTATCAAATGATATAAATGATTGTGTAAGTGAGAATGAAACTCTACTAAGCGCATATCAAAAAGCGTGTTCTGGAATACAATATATTGATTCTAGATCAAATAATAAAATTAGTAAAAAAATAAAAGAATTAATGGAATTTAAAGAAAAAATTAAAGATTGTAATTTAGATGATGGAAGTTTAAAATATTAAAAGAGGTAGTTTATGATTTTTTTAATAAGTATTTTTATTATAGAATTATTATTTTTTATATTAGGTTATAATTACCTATATCAAAAGAAAGGTTTAAATAAAACAATAAAATATATATTAAACTTATTCTTTTACAGTGCAATAATATTATTTAATATAATTACAATAAAAATATTAGATTATAATTATTTTGAAAATAGAGAAAATAATATCACTATAAAAATATTAGAAAAAGAAATAAATTCAAATAAAGAAACTATAAAAAAATTAGATGAGATAAAAATAAAATTAAATGAAAATATAGATAATACACAATATATGAAATTAAAAACAGAAAGTGAAGAATTAGAAAAAGAAATTAGTGATTTAACATTAGCTATAGAAGTATTAACTAACGAAAAAGAAAACAAAAATAATGAGTTAGATACCTTGAAAAAAGAATATGAAATTTTAGAAGCAAAAACTGAGTATAAGATAAAAGACTTTCCAACATATAAACAGTTTCCAAACTATCCTAATGGATGTGAAAGTGTTGCACTATATTTAATGTTAAAATACCATAACGTAGATATAACAGTAGAGAATATAGTAGAAAAATTAAAAAAAGGAGATGCACCATTTAGAAAAAATGGTACACTTTACGGAGGAGATCCAGAAGTAGAATTTGTTGGTGACCCAAGATTAAAAAGTGGATATGGAGTTTATGAAGGCCCTATATTAGATGTTGCTAAGACTTTCAAAAGTGGTATAAAAAATATTACAGGTTCAAGCTTAAATGATATGCTAAGTATTGTATCTAAAGGATTACCAGTGCAAGTATGGGCATCTATTAATTTAAGAAATACTTACATATGTGCTAAGTGGCAATCTACATCGACAGATAGAATTGTAGAATGGAAATGTGGATTACATAGCTTAGTTATTATTGGATACACTTATAACAAAATAATAACTTCTGATCCGTATACAGGAAGTATAGAATACTATTCAAAAACTCAATTTGAAAAGATGTATAATACATATGGAAAGAGAGCGATATATTATGAAGCATAGAAATAGAATTGTATTTATAATTATAATAACTATAATAATCGCATCTCTTATATGTATACCTAATATTAAAAATATGATTAATGTAACAAAACAAGAAAAAGAATACATAAAGTTAGTAGAGAAGAACAAAATATTATTAAATGAAATAAATGATATAACGATTAAAATAAATAAATTAGAAGAAAATTCTAAATTTATAGAAAATGCAGAAACTTATAAAAAAGAATTAGAAACAGAATTAACAACAAAAAAAGAAGAAATTGCCGAACTTGAAAAAGATATTAAATCTATAAATAAAAAAATAATAACTCAAAAAAGTAAAAATGAAGAAATAAAACAATATGTAATAGAGTAGTCCAATTATTGGACTTTTATTTTTGAAAAAATATGTAAATTATGTCAATAAGTGTTTAAAAAGAAATTAATTTACTTTATAATAAATATGTATAGAAAGATAGGTACTGGTATGAATAAAGAAATAGAAAATATGTGTTATGTAAATAATGATGCCAAAAGTGGACCTTCACCAATTCCAGAAGAAGGTAAATGGATACAAGCTAAAGAAATAAAAGATATTTCAGGATTGACTCATGGAGTAGGTTGGTGTGCTCCACAACAAGGTGCATGTAAATTAACACTTAATATAAAAAATGGAATAATAGAAGAAGCATTAGTAGAAACATTAGGATGTTCTGGTATGACTCACAGTGCTGCAATGGCTGGTGAAATATTAGTAGGTAAAACTATATTAGAAGCATTAAATACAGACTTAGTTTGTGATGCAATTAATACAGCAATGAGACAACTATTTTTACAAATAGTTTATGGAAGAAGTCAATCAGCATTTTCAAAAGGTGGATTAACTATTGGAACTGGATTAGAAGATTTAGGAAGTACTAAGAGAAGTCAAGTAGGAACTATTTATTCAACAAAAGATAAAGGACCTAGATATTTAGAATTGGCAGAAGGTTATGTAGTAGAAATTGGTTTAGATGAAAATGATAGTATAATTGGATATAAATATGTAAACTTGGGTAAAATGATGAAATTCATTAAGCAAGGTATAGAGCCAATGGAATCTATTGAAAAAGCTAGTGGAACATATGGTAGATTCAATGAAGCAGTTAAAATAATAGATCCTAGGGAAGAATAATAGGGAGGCCTAATATGTTTGAAAATTATGAACTAAGAATAAATAAAATAAATAAATTATTAAATAAATATGGAATTAATAGTATTGAAGAAGCAAAAAGTATTTGTGATAGTTTTGGTTTAGATGTTTATAACCTTGTAAAATCTATACAACCAATTTGTTTTGAGGATGCATGTTTCGCATATATAGTTGGTGCAGCAATAGCACTAAAAGAAAATTGTGAAAGTGCATCAACTGTTTCATTATATTTAGGGGAAGCGTTACAAGCTTTCTGTATTGATGGTAGTGTTGCAGAAACAAGACAAATCGGTATTGGTCACGGAGAATTAGGCGCTCGTCTTTTAGACGAAAAAACAGAATGCTTTGCATTTTTAGCAGGGCATGAATCTTTTGCAGCAGCAGAAGGAGCAATTGGTATTGCAAAAAGTGCTAATAAAGTAAGAACAAAACCATTAAGAGTAATATTAAATGGTTTAGGAAAAGATGCTGCACTTATAATAAGTAGAATAAATGGATTTACTTATGTAGAAACAGAATATGATTATGATTCAGGGAATTTAAATATTATAAATGAAAAAAAATATAGTGATGGCGAAAGAAGTTTAGTAAAATGTTATGGAGCATTTGATACTAGAGAAGGTGTAGCGATAATGCATCATGAAAATGTAGATGTTTCAATAACAGGAAATTCTACTAATCCAACTAGATTTCAACACCCAGTTGCAGGAATATATAAAAAGGAAAGAGTTGCCGAAGGTAAAGCTTATTTCTCAGTAGCAAGTGGTGGTGGAACAGGAAGAACATTACATCCAGATAATATGGCTGCAGGACCTAGTAGTTATGGATTAACAGATACTATGGGAAGAATGCATGGAGATGTACAATTCGCTGGTTCATCATCAGTACCGGCTCATGTAGAAATGATGGGATTTGTCGGAATGGGGAACAACCCAATGGTAGGTGCTACAGTAAATATTGCGGTAGCAATCGATGAAAAATTAAAAGAAAAAAGAAGTACATAACTTCTTTTATGTTCTTTAAGGAGAGGTAATAATGAGAGAAGAATGGAAAAATTTTAAAGAAGGTAAATGGACTACAACGATAGATGTAGAAAATTTTATTGATATAAACTACAAAGAATATAAAGATGGAGAAGAGTTTTTAGTAGGTACTACAGAAAAAACTCGTAAAGTTTGGGATAGATGTTTAAATCTATTAGATGAAGAATTAGAGAAACATGTATTAGATATTGATGTTGATAATATGTCTGGAATAAATGAATTTAAACCTGGATATATTGATAAAGAAAATGAAGTAATATTTGGATTGCAAACTGATGCTCCGTTAAAACGTATGGTAAATCCATATGGTGGAATAAGAATGGTTTATCAAGAATTAGAAGCTTATGGATATACATTAAATCCTGAAGTTGATAAATATTTTAATAAATATAGAAAAACACATAACCAAGGAGTATTTGATGCTTATACTAAAGATATAAGAACTGCTAGACATGTAGGACTTTTAACTGGACTTCCAGATGCTTATGGAAGAGGAAGAATAATAGGTGACTTTAGACGTGTTGCTCTTTATGGTATAGATGCTTTACAACAACAAAAAATGGATGAATGGAATAATAAATATGTTGGAGCGATGGACGATAACTTAATTCGTTTAAGAGAAGAATTATCAATGCAATATAGAGCATTAGAAGAAATGAAAAAAATGGCTCTTTCCTATGGATTTGATATTTCAAAACCAGCTCGCAACTCATTTGAAGCTGTAGAATGGACTTATTTAGCATACTTAGCAGGTGTTAAAGAAAATAATGGTGCAGCAATGTCTTTAGGAAGAGTAGATACATTCTTCGATATATATTTCGAAAGAGACCTAGCAAATGGAACGATCACAGAAAGCGAAGTACAAGAACTTATTGATCAATTTGTCATTAAATTAAGATTAGTTAGACATTTACGTACACCAGATTATGATGAATTATTTTCAGGAGATCCAACTTGGGTTACATGTTCAATAGGAGGTATGAATGATGATGGAAGATCGTTAGTTAGTAAAACATCATTTAGAATTGTTCATACATTAGAAAATTTAGATACTGCACCTGAACCAAATATGACAATACTTTGGAGTAATAAATTACCAGAAAAATTCAAAAAATATTGTGCTAAAGTAAGTATTACAACAGATGCAATTCAATATGAAAATGATGATGTAATGAGACCTATTTATGGTGATGATTATGCAATCGCTTGTTGTGTATCAGCAATGAGATTAGGTAAAGACATGCAATTCTTTGGTGCACGTTGTAATTTAGCGAAATCATTACTATATTCATTAAATGGTGGAATAGATGAAATAAAAGGTTTAAAAGTAATAGAAGGTATTGAACCAAATACTGATGAAGTATTAAACTACGAAACTGTAAAAGAGAATTATTTCAAAGTATTAAGTAAAGTTGCCGAGATTTATAGTAATGCAATGAATACAATACATTACATGCATGATAAATATGCATACGAAGCAGGATTAATGGCTCTACATGATACTGAAGTACATAGATATATGGCTTATGGTATAGCAGGATTATCAGTTGCAACAGATTCATTATCAGCAATTAAATATGCATGTGTTAAACCTATAAGAGATGAAAAAGGAATTACAATAGATTTTGATATTGTTGGAGATTATCCTAAGTATGGTAATGATGACGATAGAGTAGATTGTATCGCTCAAGAATTAACAGAATACTTCTTCAATGAATTAAAGAAACATAGATGTTATAAAGATGCAGAGCCTACTATGTCAGTACTTACAATTACATCAAATGTAGTATATGGTTCTAAAACTGGTGCTACTCCAGATGGAAGAAAAAAAGGAGTTGCATTTGCACCAGGAGCTAATCCAATGCATGGAAGAGATGAAAATGGAGCAATAGCTTCATTAAACTCAGTTGCTAAATTAAACTATGAAAAATGTTGTAAAGATGGAGTATCTAATACATTTACAATTATTCCAGATTCATTAGGCAAAGATGAAGAATCAAGAATAGATAATTTAGTAAGTTTATTAGATGGATACTTTAAAAAAGGAGCACATCATTTAAATGTAAATGTATTAAATAGAGAAATGTTAATTGATGCAATGAATAATCCAGATAAATATCCATTACTAACTATAAGAGTATCAGGATATAGTGTTAGATTTAATCGATTAACTAGAAAACAACAAGAGGAAGTTATATCAAGAACTTTCCATACAAAACTATGAAGTCGAGTATAGCAAGTATAGAAACTTTTGGAACAGTAGACGGTCCAGGAATAAGAACAGTAGTATTCTTTAACGGATGCCACTTAAGATGCATATATTGTCATAATCCTGAAATGTGGTCTAAACAAGAAAATAATATGACAGTAAATGAATTAGTTTCTAAAATAATAAAAAATAAAGAATATTTTGGTGATGCCGGAGGAGTAACCTTCTCTGGTGGAGAACCATTATTACACGCTGATTACATAATTGATGTATCAAAAGAATTAAAGAAATATAATATACATATTGCACTAGATACTGCAGGAGTAGGTTTAGGTAATTATGAAGAATTATTAAAATATATAGATTTAATTATATTTGATGTAAAACATACTACAAAAGATGGTTTTAAAAAAATTACTCAAATAAATTCTGATGAACCCATGAAATTTATAGAAGTAGCAAATAAATTAAATAAAACTTTTTGGATAAGACAAGTAGTAGTACCAGGAATAACGGATAATGAAGAATACTTATATTCATTAAAAAAATATATAAAGCAAATAAAAAATATAGAACGAATTGAATTCTTACCTTATCACAAATTGGGTAGAGAAAAATATATAAAGCTTGGAATACCTTATCCTTGCGAAAATATCCCAGAAATGGATAAAAATAAATGTAATGAACTTTATAATAAGTTTATAAATATATTGAATAAGTAGTTGAAAAATACTACTTTTTTTCTTTATTAAAATATATAGAACTCACAGCTCGTGTTAATTATTTTTTTAATATGCTAATATAAAATTGTAAAAAATAGAAAAGGAAATGGAGAAATAAAAAATGAATAGAAGACAAAAGATTATAGTAAGTGTAACAGGTATATTTTTGGTTCTATTAATTATTGTTGGATTAACATATGCATACTTTTTAACTCAAATAAACGGTAATACAGAAGAAAAATCTATATCAATTACAACTGCTAATTTAGAATTAGTATATGGAGATGGCAATGGAATTTTAGAGGCTGCTGAGTTAATCGAACCAGGCAAAGATATTAAATTTAAAGATGTAAATGGTAATATAGTTGACTCAAAAATATTTACCGTTACAAATAAAGGTAACTCAACAATAGATGAATATGCTATAGTTTTAGACAATTTTAGTGTGACATACGCAAGTAATGGAACAACAAAAGATGATAGTGGAAATACAGTAACATATACAGAAGGTGAAGTTACAAGCTTTGTATTCCCTAATGATATAATCATGAATATTAGCTGTAAATCATATGAAAATTATGGTCAAGCAAATCAAATAGAAAGTGGAACATGCAATGGTGTAGAAAAAGCATTACCAACAACAAATGATATATTAAAAACAAATTCTATAGAAGTTGGAAAAACTCATGAATACCAACTAACTCTTCAATATTTAGAAACAGGAATTGATCAATCAAGAGATATGAACAAGACTATTACTGGTAGAATAAATTTAATAGATACAAAAAATACACTTGATATATCTGGTACTATAGCAAATTATACAACAGGAGATTATATTGAAACAAATAGTACAAAAAGAATTTCATATATAAATCCAGATGGCTCTTATAAAATAGTTGGATTAGAAAATGGGACACATTTACTAAAAGTATGTGGCAAAGAAGATACTGACTGTAGCAATCCAAAGATGAGTGAAACAATTATTATAAATCCTGGAAATGAAGAAAATGTATCTGGAAATACAATAACAAAAACAGCAGATTCAAGAGGTGTTAAAATTAGTATTGATGCACAGGCACAATCTATAACAATTGATGAAAGTTTTGAAAAATATAATCCTTATAGCAAAGGTACGCTTGCTTATGCTATACTTAATAACGCAATTAATCCTGGTGTAGAAACTAGTACTATATATAGTCCAACACCATTAACAACACCATCAGCAGAAATAAGTGGAGCAGATGAAAGGACTTTATCTACTGTAAATGATGATTATGGTGTAAGTTATTATTATAGAGGTAACGTAGTAGATAATTATGTAAATTTCGCTAATATGTGTTGGAGAATTGTACGTGTTATGGGTGATGGAACAGTTAAATTAATATTAGAAGATCAAAATGCATTATGTCAAAATAGTGTAACATCATCAGCTAGTTGGAATATACCTTCTCGTGCAGATGGAACAGGAACTAATGGTACATTTGGATTCCAACAAAATACTGAACTTCAATCTGGTAAAACAGTAAATGTAATAAGCTTTAGACATGGAATAGATGGATATACTACTGGCAATTATAATTCTTTAGGCACTGCATTAAAATTATTCCAATCAACAAAATTATCTGGATATTCAGATGATTTAGCTACAGGAAATTGGTGTTTAGACGAGAGTGGATACGAAACAAAAACTGGAATTCTATTAAGTGAAGATGAAAAAATGGAATATTTTAAAGGTAAAATAAATCCACAACCAGCAGCAAAAAACACTTCAAAATTTTGGTATGGACCTTATGTAAGAATTGATTTTGATGGAATTCAAAAACCATCATTAAAATGTTATGGAAAAATAATGAACGACTGGGACGATACTTCTAAAACTCCATTATACGCAGGTACTATTACTATAGATGAAGCAGTATTTGCAGGTGGAGCTAGTGAAATAGTTAACGAAAATTATTATTTAATTAACGGATTTGAATCAATCGATTCTCCAATTTATAATAAAAATCATTATTTTTATACTTTATCTCCAAACGTTTTCTATAATGGAGTTCAAAATAATGTGTATAAAGTTGAATCAAGTGGATATGTTGGAACAACAGGAGTATCAGACAATTATGGTTCTTTTAGACCAGCAATTGTATTAAAAAATAATGTAGTAATAAACACAACAACAAATGGAACAAAAACAAATCCTTATGTAATAAATTAAACACTTTAAAAAAAGTGTTTTTTTGTATATTATTATAATTTTTATCCATATTAATAATGAGGAGGAAAAACATGAAGAAAAAAATATGTATGTTTTGTGCTTGTTTAATACTTATTTTAATTACTACTGCATGTACATTAGGTAATACTCCAACTAGCGCAGTAGAAAGAGTTTTAACTAAATATAATACAAATGATGAAGAAATATTAGTAGAATTAGATGATTATGTTAATGAAAGTAATTTAACTGATAAACAAAGTACTAAGTATAAAAATGTTTATTTAAAACAATTTAAAGATATGAAGTATGAAATTAAAGAAGAAAAAATAGATGGAGATAATGCAGTAGTTACAGCACAAATAACTGTATATGATTATTATAATGCCGAAAAAGAAGCTAATACTTATTTAACTAATAATCCAGATAAATTTAAAACAGATGAAGTATATGATGAATCATTATTTACTGATTATAAGTTAGAACAATTAGATAAGGTTACTGATACAGTAGACTATACAATTGATTTTACTTTAACTAAAGTAGATAACGAATGGGTAGTAAATGATTTAACAAATGAACAACTAGAAAAAATTCATGGTGTGTATGCTTACTAGGACCTTATAGGTCTTTTTGTATTTATAAGTAATTAGTTAGATTATAGGAAAAAGATACAATAAAAGCTAACACTATATTAGTTTGGTTAGCTTATTAGTCCAAAATAATAAATTAAATAATACTATCAATTAAACCGTATTCTAATGCTTCTTCACTCGATAAGTATTTATCTCGCTCAGTATCGCGTTCAATTTTCTTTAATGATTGATTAGTTAAAGTTGCTAACATATTGTTTAGCATCTTTTTTTTGCTTATTATTCTTTTAGCTTGAATTTCGATATCTGTTGCTTGTCCACCGACATTTCCAAGAGGTTGATGTATCATAACCTCACTATTTTTTAAAGAATGTCTCATTCCTTTGGTACCACTTGCAAGAATTAAAGAAGCCATACTAGCAGCTATGCCAGTTACTGTAGTTCTGACATCACTTTTTATAAAATTCATAGTATCGATTATAGCAAGCCCACTTGTAACGCTACCACCAGGAGAATTAATATAAATATCTATAGTATTATTATTTAAAGAATCTAAATATAATAATTCACTTATAACTAAATTACTCATTATATCGTTTATTTCTCCATTTATAAAAATTATTCTATTTTCTAACAACTTAGAATAAATATCAAAAACTTTATCGCCATTAGTTGTACTTTCTTGAATTGTTGGAATAAACATTTTATCACCTAATATTATTTTATAAAATACTTCATAATTAATACTATAAAGTATTTGACAAAATATTTAAAAAAATTGTTGTAAATTAAATATTCAAAAAGTTTACTTTTAAAGTATCATTTGTTAGAATATAAATAGAATAGTAAAGAGGGATAATATGAAAGAAGAAAAAGCTGGATTAAAATTTCTGATGGTTATTGCTTCTAAAGAAATATTAAATTGTGAAATAAAATTTTGCCATAGTTTAGATACTGGTATTAGAGGAAAATTTTTAACAAAACATAAAGTTACTACTAATGATATAAAATTAATAACTAATAAAATGAAAGAATATATAGAAGGAAAGTTTCCTATATTAAAACTTAATGTTAGTAGTCAAGATGCAATAAATTATTATAAAAGATATAATGAGGAAGAAAAAGCTAGAAGTATAGATAATATAATAAACGAAACTATTATATTTAACGAATTATTAGGTCGATATAATTATTTTTATACACCAATAGTTTCTAATACAAGTGAAATAAATAATTTTAAGATTATAAATTTAAATAATAACGACTTTGTACTTGTAGATAATTGTGATATAAAAAGAGAATATATTCATAAAAAAAATATATTTAATGAATTTAATAAATATAACGATTGGCTAAATAAACAAGATATTCATTATGTATGCGATTTAAATAAAATTATAAGTGATGGAAAAATAGAAGATTTTATAAAGAAAAATGATATCATAATAGATGATTCTATAATGGAAATAGCAGAAAACATTGTAAGATTAAAGAAAAAAATAATATTCTTAGGTGGACCATCTAGTAGTGGTAAAACAACCAGTTCAAGAAAATTAGCTTTATATTTAAATGCATTAGGTAAAAAAACTATCAAAATAAGCTTAGATGATTATTATAAAGAATTAGAAGATATTAAACCTGACGAATCAGGCAAAAGAGATTTTGAAAGTTTGAATGCTTTAGATTTAAGTTTATTTAGACATCAAATGGCTGAATTATTAAATGGTAAGAATATCGTTTTACCTAAATATAATTTTGCAACGGCTTCTAAATCTTTTGATTCAGATTCTGTTAGTTTAAATAAAGATACAATTCTTATTATTGAAGGCTTACATTGCTTAAATGAAGTAGTTAGTAAAAATATAGAGAAAAAAGACAAATATAAAGTCTATGTTAGTCCATTTACCCCGCTTACATTGGATAGACATAATTATATTTCTACTACTGAAAATAGATTACTTAGAAGAATAGTTAGAGATAATAGAACTAGAGGAGTAAATGTAGAAAAAACTTTAGAAATGTGGGAAAAAGTTAGAGATGGTGAAGAAAAATATATTTTCCCTCATACAGATGAAGCAGATGTTGTTTTAAATACAAGTTATATATATGAAATAGGGGTATTAAAGGTATATGTAGAACCATTACTATATACTGTTAAAATGGATAGTCCATATTATAGAAGGGCAAGACAATTATTAGATAGTTTAAAAATATTTTTCCCAATTAGTAGTGAATATTTAGCTAGTGATAATGTTTTAAGAGAATTTATAGGTAAATCAGAATTTAACGAAGGATAAGGTGATGAAATGAAAAAAGTAGCAATAAATGGATTTGGAAGAATTGGAAGACTTGCATTTAGATTAATCGCTGAAGAAAGTGATATAGAAGTAGTTGCAATAAATGATTTGACAAATGCAGAAGAATTGGCGTATTACTTAAAATATGATACTAATCATAGAAGTTTTGAAGTTGAAAATATAAGTTTTGAAGATAATTATATTATTTATAAAAATAAAAAAATTAAAGTTTATAGTGAAAAAGACCCAAGTTTACTACCATGGAGAGAAGAAAATATTGATGTTGTACTAGAATGTACAGGGCTATTTACTAAGTTAGAAGATGCATATAAACATATAGTAGCAGGTGCAAAACATGTTATAATTTCAGCCCCTGGAAAAGGTAATATAAAAACTATAGTATATGGTGTAAATGATGATATATTAGACGGAACTGAAACAGTTATAAGTGCGGCAAGTTGTACAACTAATTGTTTAGCACCGATAGTTGATATTTTAAACAAAGAATATGGAATAGTTAAAGGATTTATGACAACTGTTCATGCTATTACTAATGATCAATCCACACTAGATGTTCCTCATAAAAAAGGTATAAACTCTAGAAGAGGCAGAGCAGCAAGTTTAAATATAATTCCAGCTAGCACTGGAGCAGCAAGTGCGATAGGAAAAGTTATTCCAGAACTTGAAGGGAAATTAGATGGTGGTGCATTTAGGGTTCCAGTAGGGGATGGCTCAGTAGTTGATTTAACTCTTGAGTTGGAAAAGAATACCACTGCTGAAGAAATAAATAAATTATTCGAGAATAAAGCAACTGATTATATAAAATTTACAATGGATCCAGTTGTTTCGAGTGATATATTAGGAGCAAGATGTGGTTCATTAGTTGATGGTTTATCAACAAAAGTATTAAATGTAGATGATAAACAATTAGTAAAAGTAGTAGCTTGGTATGATAATGAAATGAGTTATACTTCACAAATGATAAAAACAATGAAAGTGTTATTGAAAAAATAATACTTTTTTATTTACAAATTTTAAAAAAAGTATTCTATATAAATTGACTATCACATAAAAAATATGTTATTATTGATATAGTATAAGAGTGTGATAATATGAATAGAAAAACTTCAATTATTATTAGCATAACAGGTATCACAATAATTGCACTAATATTAATAAGTTTTACATACGGCTATTATTTAACGAGAATAGATGGTAATGAAAACTCTAAAAGTGTTAGTATTACAATAGGAGAGATGAGTGTTAACTATACTGATTTATCTCAAGAAACATTAAGTGCTATAATAGAACCTGGTTATGAAACATATAAAATGTTTACTGTAGAAAATACAGGTAATGTGCGAGGAATTTATTCTATATATTTAACAGATGTTATAAATGAGTTCGTAAGAACAGATGATATAGAATATACTTTGTATAGAAAACTAAATGATTCTATTGAAGAATTAAATGATGAAGATATAATTGCGACTGGTAAATTTCCAAAAACAAATGCTTATATTATAACAAATGAAATTTTAGAAAATCCTAATGATTATTATACATACGCTCTTAAAATAACTTATATAAATTCAACAGAAAATCAAAATGAAGATCAAGGTCATACTTTTAGTGGTAAAGTAGAAATACATGCAATACCAACAAGTCCTTATGAAACAGGAACTTTAGCAAATGCAATTTTTAACAATTCGGTAAAACCAACAACAGAAGAAGTAAATAAAGGATATGCAACATTTACCGCTCCAACATTAACGCAAGTTGCATTTGAAATAAACAATGAAACCGAGTCAATATTATCATCAACTAACGATGAATATGGAACATCATATTATTATAGAGGAGCAGTAAAAAATAACTACTTAACATTTAATAATATGTGTTGGAGAATTGTACGTATCGAAGGCGATGGTGCAATAAAAATTGTCCTAGCTGATGATGAAGCAGGTTGTAGTGCATCAACATTGACTAAAACAGACAGTGCCTTTATAGGTGCTGGAAACTATGGATACGATGAGAACAATAAAGCAGATTATGAAAATAGTCAAAATAGAACAACAAGTATGAAATATAAATTTAACGAATGGTTTAATACTAATTTATCAAATGTATCAAATAAATTAAAAACAACAACAATATGTATAGGAGAAACATCAAATAAATATGATGATAGTGGAAACTTATTAACTGACTCGCAAGCCAATGAATTAGGGTATTGGTATTATGATAATTATAAGAGATTAAATAATGATAAAACAGCCTCACTAGTATGTAATTCTCATGGTGGCAGAACAACCAGTACACAAATCTACCCGTTGACAGCAGATGAAGTAGTTTATGCAGGAGGAAAAATACAAGAAACAAATTATACTTATTTTTTAATAGAAAATGCAACAAGTGATTATTGGTGGACGCTCTCACCAGTTGGTTTTAATGGTAACGTTGATTACATATTCCGCGTTGATTACGATGGCTGTTTAAGCCCTGGCGACTATGTGACTACTGAATATAATTTACGTCCCGCCGTTTCTTTAGTATCTAGTACATTAATATTAAGTGGAGATGGAAGTATAAATAATCCTTATACAATAAAATAGGTGGATATGAAAATAAAAGTTTACATAATGCATTCTGAAAAGATTGATTACAAAGAAGAAATTTATAAACCTCTTCTTGAAAAAGGTTTAATGAATGATTATTTTCTAATACTGCCATTAAGTGAAAAATATAAGGCTAGTTATATAAAAGAATTGTTAACTGATAGTGATTTAGTTATATGCGATTTAACAAGTTTTAATTTCTTTGCAAATTTAGAATTAAAGGCAGCAAAAAAATTAAACAAAACAATTTATTATTTTATAAATACTAATGACAAATTATTAAAAAAATATAAAGAAGTAAATGTTTATAAAGATAAAGAAGAATTTAGTGAATTAGTTAAAACGTTATTAGATTCTTTAAATAAAAAAGAAATATTATTAAAAAGAGAAAATATATATTGTTTAGGTAAAATCCAAAAATAATATTTATTCTTTTTTTTTTATATGATAAAATTAATATAATAAAGGTGATAATATGAATAGTACAAATATTATACAAGGTAAAAATTATAGATTTACAATACTTAGTGAAATATTAGTAAGAATGGAATATAGTGAAACAGGAGAATTCTTAGATGAATATACAGAACTTGTACGAAATAGGAATTTTTCTGTACCTAAATTTAAAGTAGAGCAAGATGAAAGATTTTTAATAATAGAAACGGACTATTTTAGATTAGAATATGCAAAAGAGAAAAGCTTTGGAGGTACTAAATTAGTTCCAGAACAAAATTTAAAAGTATTATTAAAAGGGACAGATAAATATTGGTATTATAATCATATAGAAGCAAGAAATTTTAAATCGATAGGTTATAGTTTAGATAATATTGAAAATGTTACTTTAAATAATAAAGGATTATATTCTACAGATGGTTTTGTAAGTATAGATGATTCCAATTCTTTAATTATAAAAAATGATGAATTCTATCAAAGAAATGTAAAAGAAATAGATTTATATTTATTTATGTATAAAAGAGATTTTGGTCTAGTTTTAAGAGATTACTTTACATTAACTAATAAACCTACTATGATACCTCGATATATGTTTGGTAATATATGGAATAAAGATACCTATTATACAGATCAAAATATAAAAGATTTAATAAATAAATTTAATAAAAATAATATACCAATTAATTACATTTTACTTGGGAATAACTGGCATAGCAAAACAGGACATGAATATGGTTTAAGTTGGAATAATGATTTATTTATAGATTTCACTAAATTTATAGATTATTTAAAAATAAAAAATATATATTTAGGTATAACTATTAATCCTAATATTATTAGTAACAAAGAAAAAAACTTTGAAGAATTCATTAATAATACAAAAGGTGAGAATAAAGAATTAATTCCGTTAAATGTATATAATAAAAATATAATGGATAACTATTTTAATTCCTTTATTGAACCACTAATTAATAATGGTGTTAATGGTTTATTAATTGATTATAACAATATAAAAGATTTATATACTTTAAGAGTATTAAATTATTATCACTCATTATATTTTAAAAATAAAAAATTAAAAAACCCTTTATTAAGTAGAAATGGTTTAGTTAATACACATACTTCTAATAGTATTTATACAGGTAAAACTTTAGTTAGTTGGAAAGTATTAAATTCTTTACCAGAATATATTTCTAGTGCTTGTAATAATGGAATAAGTTTTATATCAAATGATATAGGTGGATATCATGGCGGTATAGAAGATGATGAATTATATAGAAGATATATACAATTCGGAACATATAGTCCAATATTAAGATTATCAAGTGCAAGCAGTCATTATTATAAAAGAGAACCTTGGAATTGGGATATGCATACACTTAGTATTGTTTCTTATTATTTAAGATTTAGAGCGATGTTAATACCTTATTTATATACAGAAGCATATCATTATACTGAAACTGGTATTCCATTAATACAACCAATATATTATAATTATCCAGAAGTATATGACGAAATAGAATATAGAAATGAATACTATCTAGGAAAAAGCTTATTCGTATGTCCTATAACAAAACCGAAAGATTTAATAATGAATAGGACTATACAAAAAATGTTTTTACCAAATGGAATTTGGTATGATTTTAAAACAGGGATAAAATATATAGGTAATAAAAGATATATATCATTTTATAAAGATGAAGATTATCCGGTATTTGCAACACAAGGAAGTATAATACCTCTTGCTATGTTAAATGAAGATAATTTAAATAGTTCTAAAAATCCAGATGGATTTGAAATTCATATATTCCCTGGCAAATCAAACACTTATACTTTATATGAAGATGATGGAATAACAACAACTAAAGAAAAATATGTAAAAACAATAATAGATTATAATTATATGTTAAATAATTATACAGTTATAATTAGACAGGATATAACTGATTCTACAATAATTCCTAATATAAGATCGTATAAAATTAAGTTTAGAAATACAAGATTACCAAATGATATAAGTATATATTTAGGTGAAGATAGATTAGAAAGTTATGAATATTATTTAGATGAAAATGATTTTATACTTGAAATTAATAGGGTAAATTCTTATAAACAAATTACGATAAATTGTAAAGGTCAAGATATAGAAATAGATTCAGTAAGAATAATAAATAAAGATATAGATGATATTATTAGTGATTTAAAAATAGAAACAACTCTAAAAAGTAAAGTTGCTAGCATTATGTTTAGCGATCAAGAAATAAAAAGAAAAAGAATAGAAATAAGAAAATTAAAGAAGAATGGTTTAAATCCAAGATATATAAATATGTTCTTAAAGTTACTAGAATATTTAGAAGAAAATATATAAAAAATAGTATAGAAAAATACTATTTTTTTATTTACCATACATTAATTTTTTAGTATAATTGTTATAGTATGGTAGTGATTTAATATGGTAAAAAAAATAAGTGTTTTAATTATATGTTTATTTGTTTTTAATATAAATGTGTATGCTTTAGAAAATGAAATGAAAATAAATCCTGAATGGCTTAATTATATGAAATTGAGTAACGAAGACAAAGAAAAATATGAAGCTATTCCAGAAAAATATATTTATGATTATGTAAATGATAATAAAAACATATTAAAAACATACAGTGTCAGAGATTATGTATTTGCAGATGAAACATTATCAAATTATTTTACTCTTTTAGATTATAATGATAAAAAGTATGTTAACTCATCTAAAAAAAATCAAAGCTCTTTAGGGTTGTGCTGGTCATTTGGAGCAATAGGAAGCGCAGAATCTAACATGCTTTTAAATGGTGTTAAAGGTTTAGAGGAAGCAATTGAATCATGTGACGAAAATGATATAACAAGTTTAGCATGCGCTTATAAAAAAGATAAAGAAACTAATGATGCTTATTCTTCAGGTACGGCAACAGAACTTGCGACATTTTCAGATCGTATTGCTGACTATATAACTTCTAAACCTAAAGACGCAAAAGCATATAATAGAACAGGGACTTATACAGTAATTACAGAAGGATATAATCCTTATACTACAAATAGAACTTTTGGTTCTGGAGGAAATTTTTCAACTGTTGGGAAGTTATATTCTTATGGTATTTCACCAACTCGAACTTTAAATGAATGGGCTAGTTACAACACTAACTTAACAGAAATGTCTTTAAGTCAAGTATATGATAGTGTAGATAATATTTATCAAGTGACTGATTATTATAATTATCCTAGTGCTCCAAGTAATGCAACAGCAAAAGAAGAATGGATAGAGAATTTAAAAAAGAATGTTATGAAATATGGCTCTGTGTATGTTAGCACCGTAGCTCCACAATCGTCATCAGCTAGATCATGCTATTATTATGATACAAAATATAATATAGATGGACAAAAACAATATATACATTTAATTAATTACGATGGAAATTGTGGAAGTGGGTCTTTAGGTTGGCATGCAATGCAAATAATTGGATGGGATGATGATTATACTTTCGGATATTGTAAAATTAATAATACATCTTCAGGAAATTATACTAAAGAAACATGTGAAGCAGCTGGAAATATTTGGACAGAAGGAAAAGGAGCATGGATATTAAAGAATTCATGGGGAAGTACAAAAACTTATCCATATCTATCTTACCAATCAAAAGGTTTATCAATTAGTGGAGTAAGAGAAGTAAGTGTTAAAAATTATGATTATGGATATAATAGTTTATCAGCACTTTTATATCAAACTTCTTCAAGAGTGACACTAAATGGAAAAATAGCTTATGAAAAGATTTATAGATACAAAAAATCTTCTAACACAGAATATTTAACAGGTGTAAATGTAACATATAATAGTAATAATAGTGATTATCAAGTTTATATTAGTAGTGATGGTGAAATTTATGACTTGATAAGTGAAGGCAAAGTAGACTATACAGGATTAAGAACTTATACAGTTGATAATAAAAAATTAGATGGAGATTATTTTTATGTAAAAGTTATTAATTCTAGTGTTGGGTCAGTAAACGCATTTACGAAGAGTTCTTGTAGTATTGATAACACTTGTAATAATGAACCTAATATTGAAACTGTTACTGAACAAAAAACATACGAAGAAGGTACTAAAACATTTAATATTTTTACTCAAACTCAAAACCTAAAAAGTGGTACAAAATTATCTTATAAAATTTACAATAGCAAAAATGAAGATATAACAAATTTATTTAGTATTCCAGAAACATATGTCATAAAAGGTATGGATAAAGTTAAAATAACAACTTCAACAGAATTAGACTCTGGAAAATATATTTTAAAAACATCTTCAAATGATATAACATACGAAACAGACTTTTATATTTTAGGTGAAGAAATAACGTTAAGTTTAAAATCACCAGAAATTATATATTTAGACGATTCAAATGTAAGAATTACACCAGAAATCTCTAGTACTATCGGAATAAACAAATATATATGGAGTAGTAGCAATAAAGAAGTTGCTGATGTGGATGATAACGGGAATTTAACACTAAATAATAGTGGTAAAACGACAATTAATTTAACTTTAGATACATATACTGGTGAAGTATCTAGTGAAATAGAAATTATTGTATATAAAAAAATAAACAAAATTGATGATTTTATAGATGCTTTAGTTGATGGTGATAATTATAGAGCATACTATTTAACAAAAGATTTAGACTTCAATGGAATAAATTTTGAAGAATATAATTTAGCAAATATTTTTAATAGTATTGTAGAAGGAAATTATTATACACTAAAAAATATAGAGAAAGATACAGCATTATTTTCTTATATTGAAAATGCTGAGATAAGAAATATAAAAATAATGGATTCTGAGTTTACAGGAGAAGAGTTTGCTGGAAGTCTAGTAGGTGTTTCAGATAATTCAATAATAAGCGGTATATATAATGAAGCAACTATAAATGGTAAGAGTAT
The DNA here is from genome assembly GCA_045541255.1 of Bacilli bacterium. Taxonomy (GTDB): domain Bacteria; phylum Bacillota_I; class Bacilli_A; order RF39; family UBA660; genus UMGS1124. The sequence continues at coordinate 23,797 of JAZQIU010000030.1, forward strand.
TGCCGGTGGAGTAGTTGGTATGGCTATTGATTCAATTATTAGTGAAACATATAATGGCGGAAATGTATCGATAATTACTGACGAAAATATTACTTATATAGGAGGAATTGTCGGTAAAAGTATTGGTTCAACCATAAATGATAGTTACAATACTGGAAAAATAACATCAAACATAAAAAAAGATAACACAACTGAAACAGAAACAGCTTGTTATGCATCAGGAATCATTGGAGAATCAACTGATACTTATTTAAAAAACACATATAATACTGGTATAGTATCTGCAGAATCAAACACTGAAACAAAATATATATTTAAAAGTGGTTTAACCAATGATTTTAGTCATATAACAAATTCATATTATTTACATGATGATAATTATAATATGGTTGAAGAAAGTTTGGAAAAAACTTTAGATGAATTAAAAATGAAAGCAACATATTTAAATTGGGATTTTTATAATGTATGGAAAATTGTAGAAGGCAAAGCAACACCAGTACTTAGAAAATATCCAGTAGAAGTAACTAATATTGATTTTAATATATTTAGTAAAACCCTAAATACTGATTATAATTATGATTTTACTTATGAAGTTGTACCTTATGGTTCTAGCGATGAAGTAGAAATTATTAGTGAAGATACTAATTTATTTACAGTTAAGAACAATAAAATAATTACTAAAACAAAAGAAGGTAGTAGCTATATAACATTTAAAGTTGAAGGTAAAGAATATAGTTTTCCAATTACAATTATTGATTTATTTGATATTGAATATGATAATTCATTAACTGGAACAAAATTAGATGTAAATATAAATTATAATTATTATCTTTCTAAGTTAGATGGAGAGTATTTGAAATTAGTATATAACATAAACGGAGAAGAAAATGAACATTCTTTTGAAAAAAATGTAATAAGTGATAAGTACTCGTTTACTGTATATAATAACGGAATAGTTTCATTAGGTTTATACTTATGTAAAGATACTTGCGAATTAAAATATGAAAAAAGTTTTGAAATAACCAATATAGACAAAACAAATCCTATGATTGAATATAGTGCAGATAATATCAGAAAAACATTAAAAATAAATATAACTGATGAAAATGGATTGAGTGAAAATAATGATTATTCATATGGATTAAGTAGTTCAAAGAGCATAATGCCAACAACTTTCAAAAAATATGAATTAAATAAAACATTTACAGATTTATCATTAAATAATGAAAATTATTATTTATGGATAAAAAGAAATTATGACAAATCAGGTAATGGTACATGTGATACACCATATTGTATATATAAGTTAGAATTAGAAGATAATTACTATAATTTATATTATTATGATGAGGATCAAATAACATTATTAGGAAAATATAGACTATTAGAAAACACTGTTATAAAACCAATCGCATCGCCTACCAAATCACCTAATGATAATTTTGACTATGAATTTTCTAATTGGATAGGATATACAGATGGTATGAAACTTACTAAGGAAACAAAACTAATAGCAAAATATAAAGGGATATTTAGAGGTTTATCATCATACACTTATGTAATAGAAAATAAAACAATTAAAGAGATTAAAACAGATAATATTAATGCAACATATAGTGTAGATAAATTTAAATCTAATGTAAGTAGTACTGAAATTTATAACTTTTATGAAAACGATAAAATAACAAGTCCAAGTTATATAAAAACTGGATTAATATATAAAAGTAAATTTAGAACATTTAAAATTGCATTAGCAGGAGATGTAACAGGAGACGGTTATATAAAAATGAATGATGTTATGAAAATAGCTAATCATATAGTTAATAATAATGTTTTATATAATGAATATTATACTGCAGGAGATGTAACGGGGGATGGCAAAGTAAAAATGAATGATATTATGAAAATAGCATCAGGAATAGTAAATGGAGGAAGCTTATGAGAAAATTAAAATGTTTAATTTTATTAATATTATTGATACTAGTATGCAAAATAGAAGTAAATGCTACAAACCTAAGCTTAGGTTTAAGTTGTCCAAAGACAACTTATAGTGGTTCAACTATTAAATGTACTATTACTTCTAATGTTAGTGGTGGTATGATAAATGGTATAAATGCAAACTATTCATTCACTAACGCTTCATATCAAGGCTTCTCGGCAAATAGTTCTTGGAGTGTATATAATAGTGGTTCAAATGGTTTTGCATTAGGAAATTTAAATGGAAGTGTAGGAGGCGCCATAGGGACTTTATCAGTTCTCATAAATGGTACCTCTGGTACTAATGCAACTATTACTTTAAATAACATAGGTGCTAGTGATACAGAATATAATGATGTATCTGCTACAAGCGTATCAAGTATAGTAAATGTAATCGAAAAACCGGTTCCAATAACAACTACAAGAAAAAAAGTCTTATATTTAGATAATTTAGTTGTTGAAGGATATGATATTGCATTCAATAAAACAACATTTGAATATACAATTGATGTAGGATATGAAGTGAATTCATTAAAAGTATCTGCAAGCGCTAGTAATAACTATGTAGTAGCAGGTACTGGTACTCTTCATATAAATGAAGGGGAAAATTCTATCCTTGTAACAGTTTCAGATACAGCGGGAGAAAAAAGTACTTATACAATTAAAGTAAATAGAGTAGTAAAAGTGTCTAATATAGTAAATAATAATGTAGAAGAGATTACAAATGCATTTAAAAGCAACAAAGAATTAATTATTAATTTAGATAAAACAAAAGATGAATTAATAGTTACTAGAGAAATTTTGGATATAATAAAATCTCACGATAGAAAATTGATATATAATATTCAAAACAATAATGATACTTTATATACATATATATTTGATGGTAATAAATTTAATGATTCTTATAATAATGTTGATTTAACTTTAAATTTAGATAATACAAAAAAAGAAATTATTGAAAAAAGTTTAAAAGATAAAAAAATGATATATTTTGAAAATAAATACAATGGTTTCTTTCCAACAGGCACAAAATTAAAAATAAAAAATACAACAGGTTATCATCAAGAAACTAGAATGCGTTTATACAAATTAAATAGTGAAAACACATTAGAATTAATAAAAAGTAATTTGAAAATTAATAATAAATTCATAGAATTTGATATTGAAAAAGGTGCAGTTTTCATTTTAAGTAATAATAATACAAATTCAACTAACACAAATATAATATTAATTATAATAAGTATTATTATATTCTTAGAATTAATTGTAGTAGGTTATTTAATTGTTAGAAAGAAAAAACAAGTTGAAATACCAAAATTAAATGCATATTTAGAAAATCCAGATTTTATAGATAATGAAGAAATGTAAAACTGAATTTAATTCAGTTTTTTCTTGACTAAAAACAAATTATTAAGTAATATTATAAAGTAAGGAGTGAGACAAATGAAAATGAAACAAACAAAAAATTTAAATTTATATAGTAGTTATATTAAAAAACTCACATCTTTTTGCATATAAAATTATGTAATTATTTTTGATATTTAAAACTACTATTATAATAGTAGTTTTTTTAAGGAGGACATTATGGAAAAAATAAAAAATTTTAAAATACTATGGAAATATTTAAAAGAAGATAAAATTAAATTATTTTCATATTTATTTTTAGTAATAATTACTTATATTCCAGCTCTATTATCTGCTTTCTTCTGGGGATTAGCAGTAGAGTTTTTGATAAATTATGAATTCACAAAATTTGGATTATATTTATTAGCATGGAGTTCTTTATATATATTGTTTTACTGTGTTTTGCAATATCCAAGAGAAAGATTATACAATATTTTAGAAATTAATTTTATTAAAAGAGTAAGCATAGATATGTATCAAAAAATTCAAAACCTACCTAGTATCTCTTTTGAAGAAATAGGCGTAGGAGAATTTATAAATAGATTATATACAGATCCTGACAGAATAATGGAATTATTATCTAAACTAATTAAAATGATATGTAAAAGTATAGTTGTAATAATAATTTTAGTTATTTCATTCAAAGTGTCATGGATATTATTTTTAGAAATAGTTATTTTCGCAATTATAATGGGATTCATATCATACAAATTTTTCCCTAAAATAAAAAAAACTCAAGAAAAAATAAAAAAAGAGAGTGATGCTTATGTCAAAGAGGCTACTGAAAATATTACAGGCATAAGAGAAATTAAAAGCTTAGGTATTAAAAATAATATACTTAATAAAATAATAAATAGAATTAATGTTCTTTATTTAAATAGTAGCAAACAAAGAAAATATGAAATATTATATTACTGTTTAAATAATTTAATATATTTTATATTACAATTTATTATATTATTAACTTGTGGTAAATTATTTATTACAGGCAGTTTAACATTTAGTCTATTTAGTATAATAGAAAATTATTTATGGAGAATTGATGAAGTAGTAGAATCATTAAGTGATTTTGGAGTAAGTTTTAATAAAGTAAGTGTATCATTAAAAAGAATTGATGAAATATTAAATAATAAATTATATCAAGATGAAAACTTTGGAGAAATCAACTTAGATAAAGTAGAAGGTAATATAGAATTTAAAAATGTAAAATTTAAATACAAAAATGATGAAGATTTTACTTTAAAAGGTTTAAATTTAAAATTAGATACAAATAAAAAAATTGCTATTGTAGGTAAGAGTGGTAATGGCAAAAGTACTTTATTTAATTTATTGTTAAGATATTTTGACACAACAACAGGAACAATAACTCTAGATGGAATTAATATAGAAGAATTAACAGAAGATTGTTTAAGAAACAATATATCAATCATAAGACAAAGTCCGTTTCTTTTTAATTTAAGCATAATAGATAATTTTAAATTAGTAAAAGAAAATATAACACTAGATGAAATAAGAAAAGTATGTAAAAAAGCATATATAGATGAATATATTATGTCTTTACCAAATGGATACGAGACAATAATAGGAGAAGGTGGAGTTAACTTATCTGGTGGTCAAAAACAACGTCTTGCAATTGCTAGAACATTACTTTTAAATACAAAAATAATTTTATTTGATGAAGCAACTAGCGCTTTAGATAATGAATCTCAAAAATATATAAAGAAAACAATAGATAATTTAGTTGAAAATCATACAATAATTATCGTTGCGCATAGATTATCAACTATAATTGATGCTGATGAAATAAATGTTATTGATAAAGGAAAATTAGTTGGCACAGGGACTCATAATGAATTATTAAAAAATAATAAAGTATATAAATCTTTATATGATACCGAATCAAATAATATAATAGAATAGAAAAAATAAAAGTTATATGATAATATATTTTATATAAAGAGGTAGTTTATGAAATATATAAAAGAAAATAAAGAATTATTATTGAAATATTTGTTTATAATTATTACTAATATAATATTATACATATTATGCGGATTTTATTTTAAAAATTCTATGTATAAAGATATTATTTTATTATTATCCGTTGTAATAATAAATATGATAATTTACTATTATAAAGGAAGATTAAAATTTAATTTATATTTAGATTTAATATGTAATGTTTTAATTGGTTTTATATTAATAATATTTGAAAGAAATATGCTTAGTTATTCAAAAATACTAGTTTCTTTATTTATAGCAAATAATATAATATTTACTAGAAGTAGATTAAGTAGTAACTTTTGGATAAA
>JAZQIU010000031.1:0-10403 GCA_045541255.1 Bacilli bacterium
TCATTTAATTTACTTATTTCTTTATTAACTATTTTTTCTATTTGTTCATTTGATAATTCAAGGAATTTATATTCTTCATATATTTTATCTATAATAGGTTTTAATGCTGTTAATAATTTTTTAGTATCACTTATTGAACTCATATTTCCTCCCTGAAAAATAAATTTATTAATTTTCTTCAAGTTATTTAATATAAGAAAAAAATATAATCTAAAACACTAATTTTTTATATTTTTTTAAATATTTTTTAAAATTTATTTAAAAAAAAGTTATACTTTGTTATACTAAATATAGTTATTTGTACATTTTTTTACATAAAGTAAATAACTTTGAGAATAAATGTAAAAATCACATAAAATTGTACATATATTTTTTTTTGACCATATTTAAAGTTGAATTAATAAAGTAATATATAAAAATAAAAACACATAACAGTTTATGTGTTTTTATCTATAGAAAGGCTCTAATTGATTCATCATTATAACTTTATTCTCATAATTCGGATGAACATATCTTTCTAATGTTATTCTTACACTAGAATGTCCCAATATTTCACTTAATGTTTTGGGATCGCAACCATTTTCAATGCATCTCGTTGCAAATGTATGTCTTAATGCATGAAAATTATAATTATTTAAATTAATTGATGAAAGAATTTTTTTATATCTATTAAAATATGTTCTTGTTTCAATAAATCTTTCTGTCCCTGAAACAAAAAAAGTATCTGATGTTATATTGCATGATATTCTTTTTAATATGGGGATAATAAAGTCTGGTATAGGTATTTCTCTAATGGAAGATGAAGATTTAGGTTCATCTATAATTACAACTGTTTTTTTATTTGTATTTTTATCAAAAGATTTTATTCTTATTAAAGTTTTTTTTATATAAATTCTTTTATTGTCCAAATCTATATTTTTCCATTGTAAAGCACATAATTCCCCAATTCTTAATCCAGTATATAAACAAAAATAAATACTAAAAGAAAATTCGTTAAAGTTTATTAATAACTCTTTTTCAAGTTTTGCTTGTTCTTCTTTTTTCAAAATTTGAATTTCGTTTCTAGGTACTTTTGGCATTGGTATTTTTATAGTAATATTACCAATTCTTAATATCTGTTGTAATATTATTAGAATATCTTTTACACTTTTTTCTGCTAACCCTTCATTTAATAGACTTGTAGTAAAATTGTTAATAACATCTAAAGAAATATTATTTTTTTTAATGCTAGCAAATTTAGGTATAATTCTTGATTTTACTATGTATTGATAATTAGAATACGTAGACTTTTTAGTTCTTATTTTAGAATTATTTAACCAAATATTTATATCATAACCAATATAATTCTTATCATAAATTAACAAATCATTTTTCTTTATTAGTTCGTTAATTTTTAAATTATACTTTTTTATAGTATCTTCTTCACTTTTTCCATAAACAGATTTGTAATTAGCGGTACCATCTTCCTTATAACCATAATGATACCTAATTTCATATCTCCCATCATTTCTTAAATAAATATTTTTACATTCCTTTTTCATTTTTTCTCCTTTCTTTAAATATGATACTTTTTTTTAAAGTAAATGTATGCTTAATTTTTTTAATAAATACTATCACGATAAAAAAACAGATAGTTTTCTATCTGCTTATATTTTAGATATAATATAATAAATAAAAATGGTGTCCCCGGGCAGAATCGAACTGCCGACCTATCGCTTAGGAGGCGATTGCTCTATCCTACTGAGCTACGAGGACATCAACTAAATTTAATATATCATATAAAAAAAGTTTGAACAATTATTTTTGTCCAAACAATATCATATTCATAATAAATATCATGTATACTGCAATAGCATTTTTCCATTTGAATTTATATTGTTCATAAGTTGAAATTGTTTTATCAACACTAGTTAATAACCAACTTTCTTTATATTTTGGAAATGTTTTACCTAACGGAAACATATGGGCTTCTATTGCATTAATTTCTTTTTTATTTAATTCAAATTCTTTCATTGCATTTTCTTTTGCAACTGATGGATGTAGGTTTAATTTTTTTGGTTCTGATACATCTTTTAAATCACTAGCTGTATAGTAATCATGTAATAAAGCTGCTCTTGTAGCAGAAACGTAATCCATATGTAAGAATTTTGCTATTTTATATGTAAACTTTGAAACTCTTATAACATGTATATATCTTGTTAGTCCATGATGACTTTCTCTTTTTAATTCATTAAATTTATTTGTTTTTATTATATCTTTTGCAATATTATCAAAACTAATATTATTTGATTTATGCATATTTTCACCTCAGTAGACAAAATTATATCATAAATAAAAATTATTGTCTAATTTCATACAATATATTATATTTATTTACATTAAAATGTAAAACTTAATTTGTCTATATTTTGTTTTTTTAGAAAAAAAATATACTATTCAAAGTATATTTTATAATCTATTAAATAATGCTTCTATATTATTTAGTTCTTGATTTTTAGTAGCTTCTACAAATTCCCAAGAACTTTCATTAATATTTAAGTAATTTCTTATTTTTGATGCTGTATCTGGCATTATTGGTTCAATGTAGTTAGCAATATTTGCTATAACACAAGAACATGTATAGATACAATCATTGAATTTATTTATATCTTCTTTAAACGCTATCCATGGAGTACTTTCATCATAATATTTATTCACTCTATCTAATAAGTTAATTATTATATTAGTAACTTCTCTAAATTCCATTTTTTCCATATTAAATGAAATGTCTTGATAAGTTCTTTCTAATAATGCTTTTATATTTTCATCCATATTTCCTTCTGGAATATTTGTTAACCCTTTAAATTTTAAAGTTCTATTTATAAAGTTTCCTAATTTATTATTAACTTCATTATGTGTTGCATTATAATCTTCTACTGAGAACGATGTATCTCTTTTTTCTGGACCATTTCTTAATAAATGAAATCTTAATGTATCAATATTGAATTGTTCTGTCGCTTCTAATATTGTTAATCCAATACCTTTACTTTTAGAAAATTTTTGTTCATTAAAGTTTAGGTACTCACTAGAAACTATCATATCTGGTAATTTATAATTATCTCTTAAAGATAATAATAAGCCTGGGAATATGATACTATGGAATGTTATATTATCTTTACCATGTACCATGTACATAATATCATTTTTATCTTTCTTCCACCAATTTTCAAAATCTAAATTATTACGTTCACAATAATCCATTGTTGTTGTTAAATAACCTAAAACAGCTTCTATCCAAACGTACATTTTTTTATCTTCATAATTTGGAATAGGAATGTTAACACCCCAGTCTAGATTTCTTGTAACGGCTCTATCAGGAAGGCCTTCTAATAAATATTTATTAGTTTCATTTTGAGCATTTTTTCTCCATTTAACTTCATTTTCTTTTGCGTAAATTTCTATTTCTTTTTGCAATTTAGATAGTGCAATGTATAAATTCTTATTATCTTTTGTTGTTGTTGAATTACCACAATCTATACAAGTAGCTCCAACTAATTCTTCTTTTGTAAACACATGGCCACAATCACATTGGTCACCTTTAGTTTCCAAACCACATTCTGGACAAATTAATTTAACTTCTCTATCCGCAACAAATTTATTACATGTTTCACAATAATTATCTGGTTCTATTTGTTCAAAAATAAAACCATTATCATACATCTTTTTAAATAAATTTTCTACAGTTGATTTGTGAAAATCACTTTCAGTTTTTGAATATAAGTTATAAGAGAAATTCATTTTATTAAATGATTCAACAAACTCTTCATGATATTTTTCTGCTATTGAAGATGCTGTAACTCCTTCTTTTTTTGCTCTTTCTGTAATCGGAGTCCCATGACAATCAGAGCCAGATACATAAATAACATTATCTCCTACTAATCTATGATATCTTGCTAAAATATCTCCAGGTAAAAGTGCTGCTAAATGTCCTAAATGTAAAGAACTATTAGCATAAGGCCAAGCCCCACCAATAAGTATATTTCTTCCATTTTCATTAATTTTTATTTCATTATAAATTTCTTTCATAAGTCACCAAACTTTCATTAGTTATAAATTAATATAATTATGTTAATATAATACCACAATTTATAATAATTTTGTGAAAAAAATGTATTATTTTTTATTTATTATATTTTATTAAAAAATAGCCAATGATTCTATTTTGACTATCCTTTATAAAGTCCACCATTTATGTGTATAACCTGTCCTGTTACATAAGATGCATCATCACTTGCTAAATATACAAATAATGGTGCTATTTCATAAGTTTCGCCAGCGCGTTTCATCGGCGCATCAGCACCTAGTGTTGGAATTTTTTCAGCTTCCCAACATGCTGGTTGTAATGCCGTCCAAAAATATCCCGGTGCTACAGCATTAACTCTTATATTTTTATCTGCTAAATTTGTTGCTAATGCTCTTGTAAATCCTACTATTGCACCTTTTGTAGTTACATAATCAATAAGTTCTGGTTCCCCATAGAAAGTTGTAACTGATGATAAATTAATAATATTAGAGCCGGGTTTCATGTGCTTTAATGCGGCTCTAGTCAAATAAAACATTCCATAAATATTTGTTTTCATTGTATTATCAAATTGCTCATCAGTAATATCTAATAAACTTTTTTGTTGATATTGAACTCCCGCATTGTTAATTAATATATCAATTTTTCCAAATTGTTTTAAAGTTTCTTCTACTATAAAATCACTAATTTCTTTATTTTTTATATCTCCTGCTATAAATAAACTTTCTCCGCCTAATTCATCAAGTACCATTTTTGTTTCTTTTGCATCTTCATGTTCATTTAGATAGTTAATAACAACTTTTGCTCCTTCTTTTATAAATGCCACAGCTACTGCTCTACCAATTCCAGAATCTCCACCTGTTATTATTGCAACTTTTCCTTTTAATTTTTCTGAAGCTTTATAGTTTGGATTATTATAAACAGGCCTAGGTTTCATTATATATTCCATCCCTGGTTGAACATCTTGTTCTTGAGGTGGATATGTTAGTTTAAATGAAGTGCATTTTAAACCTTCACCTTTCTCATTAATCCCTTTTAACCCATAATCGTCTTGTCCATTAATATTTGAATAATAATATTTGTAATTCATTAAATCACTCCTTTTTATTATATTCATTTAATATAAAATAGTGTTTTAATAAATTTTAAACATTTACATAATCATGCTTTGTATGTTATAATTTTCTTGTAGTTGCCTCTGTGGCGGAATTGGTAGACGCGCTGGACTCAAAATCCAGTGGCAGCAATGTCGTGTCGGTTCGAGTCCGACCAGAGGCACCAGATTGATTGTTACTCGAACTTATCGAGATTAAATATAAAACGGCTTGAAAATAAGCTGTTTTTATGTTATTATGTATGTAGATGAAGGAAACTTCATATAATAAAAAAAGGAACATTCAATATTGCCTGTTGAGTGTTGCCATATATTTATGGTTCACCTAATTCAAAGCTGAGTTAGGTGATTTTCTTTTCATATCAAAACTATAAATAGTAATAATACTAGTAGGAAGATAATTATGATTAATGAAAAGATTAATAAATCTTTCTTAAACATATTATCGCCTCCCTTCTTTTTTGAAGTTTGGCAATCACCCAACTATTAAATGTTCCTGTTGAAATTATATCAAACATTAAGAGACTATACAATTATATTACATAAAAAAATATTGATACTTTTTATCAATATTTTTATTTTATATTAACACCTAATAAATTAATCAAATCATACATTTGATTAATAGATATTGTTGCATTTTTTATATCTTTTAAATCTATTCTTATTCTAGTTATTTTATTTGAGCTAAGATCTATATTATTTAAAGATGTATCAATTACTTCTAAATTAGTTAAATCATTATCTTGTAATAATACTTTATCTAATTTGTTTATAAATAATCTTGTTTCTTTCATAGAACAGTTTTTTAGATTACTATTTTTTAGTTCTGTATTACTAATATTTAAAAAGTTACATAATGATTCTTCTATTATAGAATTTTTTAATAAAGAAGAATCTATTGATGTATTAAGTAATTTAGAATTAGTAATTGTAATATAATGTAGTCCACAATTAGAAAATTCAACATTTGTTAAATCACAATTTATAAATTTACAATTTGTAAATATGCAATTATCTATTTTTTTTTCGTATGTTATATTTTCAAATATACAATCGTCAAATGTAATATTTTTAATTTCATCTAATATTGTTTCATCTTTAAAATACTTATTGTAGATAATATCATTAGTTAAATCTAATTTATCTTCTAATATATCTTCTATTTCTTTGAAACCAATATTATTCATTCTCTTCCTTATAAATAGATGTGAATAATTCAGTATCATCATTAACATCTTTTTCTATTTTTATTTCTGGTAAATCACTTATTGTTGCCAAACCAAAATAATCTAAGAATTCACTAGTTGTTTTATATAGATTAGGTCTACCTGGCATATCACTTTTACCTGCTTCTTTTAATAAACCTTTTGCTATAAGTTTTCTTATAACATGTGTACAACTAACTCCTCTTAATTCATCTATTTCTACCCTTGTTATCGGTTGGTTATATGCTACTATTGCTAATACTTCCAAAGCTGCTTGACTAAGCGTATTAGTTTCAGGATTTACTACTAATTTTTCGTAATATTCTTTATGTTCTGTTTTTGTAGTTAGTTTAAAAGCATCTCCTAAATAAGATATTCTTAAACCTCTATTTTTTTCCTCATAACTTTTCTTTAAATTTAATAATAAATCTTTTGCTTCTGTCTCATTTATACTCATTATTTCAGTTAAAGTACTTAAGTTTATTCCTTCATCCCCCACTACAAATAATATTCCTTCTAGTACTCCTAATTTTTCTTCCATGTTATCACTTCTTTTCTATTACTATGTCGCTAAAATTATTTTCTTGTTTTAAACTTATTTCATCATTTTTAGACATTTCTAATATTGATAAAAAAGTTACTATTACAAATGGTTTATTTAATTCTTCAAATAATTCTGTAAAATATACTTTTTTCTTTTCTTGAAATATTTTTCTAATACTTTTTACTCTATCATCTACACTTAATTCTTTTTTTGTTATTCTTGTATTTATTGGACGTTTTAGTTTTTCTCTATTTAAAAAACTTTCAAAAGCATTTATTAAATCGCTCAAAGATATATTATTATCTAATGGCGCTTCTTTTTTAAACTCATTTAAATTAGAAGGGATTTTTGTATACACTTCATTTCTTGTTGATTCTAAATCTTTGAAAGTATTTGTTATATCTTTTATACGTTCATATTCTAATAATTTTTCTTTTAAATCTTCTTCACTTTTTATTTCATATTCGTCTTCTGTATCATCTTTTGCATTTACTAACATTTTACTTTTTAAATGTACTAGTTCGCTAGCCATAACTAAATATTCGCTTGCTATATCTATACTTTCTTCTTTCATTTTGTTAATAAAACTCATATATTGGTTTGTGATACTTTCTACATTTATGTCTTGTATCTCCATTTTATTAACTTTTATTAAGTGTAGCAAAAGGTCCAAAGGACCTTCAAAATCATTTATACTAAAATTATATGTCATTTACAATCATATCCTTTTGCAGTCATTTCATACTGTATTTTATTTGTTTTTGTATTTAATGAATAATAATTATAATTTTTTGTTTTTATTATATAAGTATTTAAATCTATATATGTAGTAAAAGTAAAACCACTATATGTTTCTGTCATTGTTGATAAGGCATTAGAATTATTAATTTCAGCCATTAATTTTGAATATTTATCAAATTCATTTAAATATTCTGTTTGATTACCATTATCTAGGTAAGTATATGTTTCTTTTATTTTAGTTAATTGATTATTACTTAGAATATACTCTATTTTATAATTTTCTTTAGAACATATAAGAGAACCTAATCCAGATTCATCACTTAAAACTGTAAAACTTGGATAATCATTTTCATTAACTTTTTTTATTTTCCCTTTAATCTCAATTATATCTTGTAAAGGTTTTGCATATTCAAATGTAAATTTAGTATTTGAAGTTACTGTTCCTGTTAATTTAATAGTTGAAATTGTTTTATTATTTTTTGTTAAGATCAAATAATAACTTTCTTCATCAAAATTAATTGTATTATTTGTATTAATATTAAAACTAATATTTTCTTTAGTTAAAGTAAAATTTGTTAATGTAAAATTATCTTTTGATATACTCGCTTTTGAATTTAATAATACATCTTCTTCTTTTGGTTCTATTTCTTGATTATTATTACTTATAGGTTGGTTCACATAGTTATCGTGATTAATAAAGAAATCAACTATTTGACCGTTTTTTGCTAAATCAATAATATTATAATCCCCAAAATAATTAATTATAGTTGGTAAAAAAAGTATAATACTACCAATGAATAAAAATATTATTACTACTGCCATTGGTTTTCCAGCAGAACCTTTTTTTACTTTTCCTAATACAATAGGTTCATTATTATTCATATTTACCCTCTCAATTCTCTAAACGTATTATAACAAAAAAGGAATAATTATTCAATTATTCCATCTAAACTAAATGATTTTGCATTAGTAATTTTTACATTTTGTATTGTTCCTATTAGTGATTTATCACAAATTACATTAACGAGTTTCATTGTTTCAGTATATCCACATAATTTGCTATTATCTTTTTCACTTATATCTGTTAATAAAACTTTTTCAATTCTACCTATGTATTTTAAATTATTTTCTAATGAATACTTATTAATAGTTTCATTTAATTTATATAATCTTTCTTCTTTTTCTTTTAAAGATACTTTATCTTCCATATTTGCAGCAGGTGTTCCAACTCTTGGTGAATAAATAAATGTGAATGCACTATCATATTTACAAGCATTTACTACTTTTAATGTTTCTTCAAAATCTTCTTTTGTTTCATTTGGGAAACCAACTATTATATCTGTAGTTATTGCTACGTTATTTATTTTTTCTTTTAGTTTATTAAATAGAGTTAAATATTCATCTTGTGTATATCTTCTGCCCATTAGTTTTAATATTCTATTACTTCCACTTTGTAATGGTAAATGTATATAAGGCATAATATTTTCATATTTTGCAATAATATCTATCATATCATCAGTAAAATCCCATGGATGACTTGTAACAAATCTTATTCTTTCAATACCTATTTTGGCAGTACTTTCTAATAATTCACTGAAAGATAATTCATTATCTAAATCTTTACCGTATGCGTTAACATTTTGCCCTAAAAGAGTTATTTCTTTATATCCTTTTTCTTTTAAAAGTTTTACTTCATTTAAAATATCTATACTTTTTCTACTTCTTTGTTTTCCTCTAGTATATGGTACTATACAATATGTACAAAATTTATCACAACCATAGATGATATTGACATAGGCTTTATATTTACTATCCCTTTTAACAGGCATTCCTTTTACTATGTTACCCTCTTCGCTCAACACCTCTATTTCTTGATGTTTTGTTTTAAGAGCCTCCTCTAAAATATTAGGCAAACGATGAAGATTGTGCGTACCGAATACAAAGTTTACCCATTTATATTTATTTAATATATTATCTATTACCCCTTCTTCTTGTGCCATACATCCACATAAACATGTGATTATATTTGGTTTAGACTCTCTTAAATGTTTTATTCTACCAAGCATTCCAAATACTTTATTATGAGCATTTTCTCTAATTGCACATGTATTTAATAAAATTAAATCTGCATCTTCCATATTATCTACTTTTTCAAATGACATATCTTCAAGTATTGCACTTATAGTTTCTGAATCTCTTTCATTTGCTTGACATCCATAAGTTATTACATGATATTTTTTACCAATACCTATTTTACTTAATTCATTTGTCATTATATATTCATCTGTTAATATTTTAACTTTATTATTACTTCTTTTTTTAGCTTCTAAATATGATGGTTTTACGCTAACATGTTTTATCATAACTACACCTCTTTGTATATGTATTATAGCATAAAAAGTAGATTTTTAATCTACTTTTATTTCTGTCATTTTCCAGTATTCAATCGTAAATACTTTTTTCTTTTCAAAAGTAAAATCTTTTCTTTTATCACAACCATAATAACTTACATGTTGATCATTAGTATCTATCTTCTTTTCAACATCATAACATATTGTTACATTTATTTTTTTCTCTTTACTTTTTGGATTAAATATTGTTAATTGATTTAATTTATCATCTTCATCTTGATATATATATTCATAACTTATAATTGATGGAACTGGTGAATTATCATTTACTATTTCATCCACTTGTTCCCAATCTGATTTAATAACTTTTTCTTTTTGTAATTTT
>JAZQIU010000032.1:0-12420 GCA_045541255.1 Bacilli bacterium
CAAAATCAATTAACGCACCATCGGTAATATCATTGGATTCTCTCACTATTAATAAGCAATCCAACAATAACTGTTTATCCACCACATCAATTTCAGTAAAGTATTTTTTAAGATAATCCAACCTTTCAGCATCGGTTAAAACATTATCATTAACTATTGATTCAATAAAAGGCACATATTTATATTCCAATCCTAATTCAGCAACAGAATCATCATCGGCAATAATCTTTAACAATAAATCTTTATCGTATAACAACCTTTGATTTTCAATAAATAACCTTTTGCATTCTCTGATTAACCTATGAATAACTAAATTATAGGTTTCCTTATCATATCTAATAGCATCCAATTCTGCTTTAACATCATCAGTTACCTTTATCTGTTTCATCACCATCTGCAACACCACCGGAATTAATATCTTAAATCAAAATCATCATAAATATCAAATACACCAACCGGTGTAAACTCAGTATCCAATTCAGCACCAACTTCCAATATCTGTTTTAAGGTAAACATTCCTAATTCTTTTTCAATACCATTAACCAATCCATATAAATAAAAATCATCATTAGCTAATGCTTTACCACCAATGATAAACCAACACCATTTTCCATTACTAAATTTAGCAACAGCAGTTGGATTTTCCATAGCATCAGCAGATTCAATAGTTGGTAAATCAATACCATTTTCAGTAAAAATATCATTAACCATATCAATCACCATAAAATAAAAAATAATGGATTTAGATTAATCCATTACTTATATCAAATACATCATTAACCATATTTTTTAACAATTCACCAGACCATGCACCACTAACTGCATCAACAAATTCATCTAAGGTTTCAGCACACATTATAGCAGATGAAATTGTAAAGAAATCAACCGGTGCAATCATATTAGTTCCTTTTGATGCACCAACAGTAGATATTTTTAATGTTTGATAGCATTTTTCATTGTTGTTTGTAAAAAGCTCAAATTTCATGTTTTCAATAGTGTTTTCACATATTTTAGTTTTTTCCATTTGATTCACCTTTACTTTTGATGTTAATATTTATGGTTACCTTAGTATATAAAGGTTACTACTGGTAACCTTATAATATTATAGTGAAATTCTAAAACACACCAACACCACCATTAATTCCAGAATAACAATCAATGATTCAGCAACATCACCATCTGCTGTTGAATATCTGGTGGAATCAATAACACTAACATAAACAGTTGTAAAAAATAGTAAAAAAAGATTATCTAATATAGATGTAGCTATTGAAATACACTAATCTTTCAAAATAAAAAAATAAAGGAAATGGATGTGATTTAATTTTCAACAATATCCGGAAATACTGGTGGAATAAATGTTGCAGTAGCAATATCATATTCAGGTAAATAATCCATAATAGCATCACCTGATGCACCAACCTTAGTTTCAGTTTTAACCATCCTAATAAAACTTTCACTAATTCTTTTGAATCCATTGTTTTTACCAAATAATTCATCAATTTCCAACCTGAGCTGTTTATAATCTTTGTTGCATTGGTGATTCAATTTATAAATTTCCATCATCTGCATCTGGATTTCCACCATTCCATTTTCCTTTAAAAACTCTAAGCTATCAGCAGTAAACACATCATGTATAATTTCCTTAGCAGTTTCAATATCTAAATTAACAGAATCCGGTGTGGTATCCTTAAAATACATATCAGCAACACCAGACAAATCAACAATATCATCTCTAATATCTGCAATTACACTATCTAAATCACTAACATTTCCACCATCCTTAACTGCATGGGTAAAATAAAAACATAGTAATTTCTTTAAATAATTAACCTTAGATAGCAATTCATGGATTAAAGTGTGGTAAATCACCATCCTATCCTTAGCATATAGTAAACTATGCTGATATTGTAACAACACATAATATTCCTTTTGTTTCTGCAATTCTAAACCATTAAAAACAGCATCCACATTATCATATTTACTTTTTAAATTCCTTTTGAAATCATCCATAGTTGCATATATATCTTTCATCAATTCCGAATCATTATTAACATAAGCTTTAAAGAATTCTGCAACTAATGATTCACTTAAACTATATAATTCATCCTTACTTTTATAATTAATATTTTCCTTTAATTCTTTCCTTAACTTATCAATAGTAACCATAATATCACCTAATGTAATGATAGGTATTCACATTCACTAATTTCTGGATGAATAAACTTAGCATTCCTTACATCGTATTTAGGTTGTTTTTTCATGTATTCATCCAAATCTGCATCAGGATTTCTTTCAGAATAACTTTCAAATTCATCAGCAGATAATTTTTCAAATCCATTACCATTAATTAATTCCATTATTTCATCTTTGATTTCCAAATACTGTTGTTTTTCATCAGGATTACTATTTTTTAACTCAGATATGGTTTCCAACTGAGCATCTAACAATCCAGTTTGCTTATATGCAGATATTTCAAAATCAATATAAGCTTTTTCATAAAAATCCTTAATGTTTGCATGGATGTTATCCACCAATTCATCCATAGTTTCCTTAAACAATTCATTATCAGTATCCAAATATTTCACATCACATTCATCCAACTTATCCAATATTGATTTAACAATAACACCAATTTTAATATCCAAATAATCCATTAACCATTTATTCATTCCATATTCATTACTAAACAGATATTTATTCCTTATATCAATATCAACAGCTAAACCATCATCAGATAAATCCATTAGTAAATTTTCCATTCTACCATAGTTGGAATAACAATCATAATACAACCTGAGTAAATCTTTCAATCTAAAATGAAATGTTTCCAACATTATCATATCAGTATTAAACATGATTTGACTAACTACTTTGGATTTGTAGTGTTGAATATTGTAAAAAGCAGATAAATAAGCAATAGATAAATAACGCATTTTTCTATCTTTAATAACTTCTTCAACATTACAATTAGGAAATGTTTTTAATCTAATTTCACTAAATTCATTTAATTTATCAATTGCAGTAGCTGATTCTGGATTTTCAACAATATCACCACCTTTATATCCTTTAAAGCATTTTAAAACTAATGATTCAATATATTCATCACATTCCTTAGGTGATAATTCCAATAACTTTTTAATCCTATCCTTATCTAATTTATTTGCAGTAACCATATCATCCACCACCAATAACATTAGCTAATTCCCTTAACAATTTAATTTCATCAGCAGTAGATAATTCACCACATTCCATTCTATAATTCAACTCAGCAATAGCATTTGGATTAGCTTTAATTTCCTTAATCAATTCCTTATTAGGCACACCAGATAAATCCACCATAACATCACCACCAGTTTAATCAGCTTTTTCCTTTAACTTTTCAATCTTAGCATCAATTTCATCCAATTCTGCAACAACAGTTGGTGATAATTCTTTACCATCCTTTTTACCAGAATCTGCAATATACATATTCTTTAACATTTCAATATCCTTTTCCATCTTATCCAATTGCTTATCCTTATAAACACCATTAGCAGTAGATATTGCATAAACTAACGCTCTAAAATAATCAATCCTGACTTTTTCATTCTTAGCATCTCTAATTCTACCATTAACTGCTTTATGGTGTAAATATTGTATAGCATCATTCAACAGCAACAAATAATTATCTCTGGTATCAACATCAATAATTTCCGGTGTTAATGTAGATGAATCACCACCTTTTTTAGTAACCATTCATAACACCACCATTTCCATTAATAGTTGCCTTATAATTGCACATGGAATATTACCAGTAGCAATTTCATCAACTGCTACTGTTATAATTTCACTACCTAAATCATTCCTGATTTTCCAACACATCAAAATCATCAGCAACATCCACATCTAAAAATTCTTTCAACATTTCCTTATTTATCCTATAACTTGCATCTTTGGTAAAATTGTTGATGCAGTTGCAGATATTGATGTATTGTTTAAAATATTCCAACCTGATTTTCTCAGTTTCCTTATCTTTGATTCTACCATGCAACAATTTATTTTCAATCTCAGGCATTATCATCAATAATTTATACATCATAAATTTTCTAATTCCAATAGCATCATCATCATATCCTGCTTGGGTTTTATTTACTGCAACTTCATAAACATCAATAACATTACTCTTTTTACTCATGAATCATCACCATCCATTTTATAATTTTGTAAAATATTGGAAACTTCTGGAAACTTTGGTGGTAACATTGCATCCTGAAATCATCCACCAGAATAATCAATTTTAATATCATCAGAATTTCTTATGTGCCGGTAACAATCACATCAAATAAAGCATCACCATTAGCTATTGATAGAATAAAGCATGGAAATCACTTTGATAAAAAATGATTATGGGGGGTGGGGGTAAAATCATTTCATCCACCTTTAAGACCACCAACAACAGCATCATTTAATGAAATCTGGATGAAACTTAGTTGAAATTCCATAAAAAAACATGGTTAAAAAAATAGCTGTTACAAATGGAAATCGCTTTAAATCCAATATAACCAATCCAGAATGCTTATTTTAAAAGTGTCTACACCTTTTGTAACAGCTGGGTTAATAGCTGTTACAACATATAAATCATTCTTTATAGCTAAAACAGACCATTCTATGCTTTTTAAAATTCTTTGTAACAACTAATGATATATTGACTGAGTACAAAAAATAGTTAATTAAAATAGGTGTGTAATAGTAAATGCTTATCTGTTACAAAATTTTCACCATCCAAATAAGCATTTTCCATTGGAATTATCACCAATAACTACTTTTTATGGATGTAACAACTAATTTTCATTAGCTGTTACAACTGTTACAAATCACATTTTTCACCATGTGTTTTAGTGATTTTTCCAGAATCAACACTAATAACTGTTACACCATTAACTGTTTCCATTATCACCTTTTTCCAAATCCATTAAATATTCAATATATTCATCAGATTTTAGTGTTTCATCGTATAAATCTGACTTTATCAATTCCGGATAATATCTAACAACATTACCATCAACATCTCTATCTGTTATACTGGAATACTTTTTACCATCATCCAAATAGTATTCATGTAAATCAAATTCATCTCTGATAGCTTTGGTTAATATTCTACCATCAACCTTACCAGTTTTTTCACTTAATGGTATCTCTACACCATCCTTTTTAGCATAGTAAACTATCAATTCATTTAATTCACCAGTTATAATATATGGTTTACTAAATGTGGTTTCACCATTAGCAGATTCCTTATATAACTTAACATCGGTATCAAATGCGTTTTTATCATGTTTCAGGATTAATTTATTCACCAAATAGTTTACCGGTTTTGAATGTTTATACATTAATTCCTTAGTTTTAGCATCACTTAATTTAAGTTTGAAACCTTTTTTAGATTCCACCATTTCCTTATAAGCTTCTAAGCTGTTATAAATCAACCATTCCATATCTGCATCGGAATTTATAATTAAATCATCCAAATCCTTAATATCATCATCAGTATTCCGGAATATTTTGTTAAATTCAATAATCAGGAATCTTTGAATGATAGATAATACTGGATTCTTAAATGGTGGAATGTTATTAGCTACCATAACAGACTTAGGCACTTCTTCCTTTGGTAACATATATGGATGTTGATTTTTAGGATTAATCGGTATAGGTTCATCACCAACTAAGGTTTTATAAGGTTTATTATTGTAAACCATTCCAGTTTCAGCTTCTCTTACTATGTTTAAGTGATTTCCAACTAAGATAGATGTGGAATGTGTATTTTTTTCAATCTCAGCAAAATCCAAATCGGCACATCTATTTCCAAATACTGCCTGAATGATATTAGCAAATGTTGATTTTCCACCACCACCAATTCCGGTAATCCAACCTAATATGTTTCTACTGTTTCCTGATGTGAATAGGTAACCAACATATTCTAAAACACCTTTAACATATTCATCAGTTTTTTCCGGTGTTTCTTTTTCTAAGCTTGAATATAAATAATCAATAATATATTCCGGCTCTGCATTTGGATTATAAGCATAAGGTGATTCAATTAAGGTAAACACCGGATTCTCAGGTGTTATCAACTTATGCTGTTTCATGGAATATAAACCATTGCTAAATTTAACAATATTGTATTCCGGCGTTAATCTCTCACTAATGAAATCAACAGCAGTTTCTACATCGTTTGTACTGAATAGATTACTTTCACCAAATATATTAGTTAATTCTGCAATAATTTTATCAATAGTTGTAGAATCGTAACCATTGCTATATAAATCCAGTTTATACAAATCATGTGTATTCTCTCTAAGAACAATACCACATTCTTTATTTAAATAGTTTCCTAAATCTCTTTGTGCCTTTTTTACACCTTTACGGCTTTTAAAAGCACCATATAATCCATCAACGGTATCTGCTGATTTATCTTTTTTAATACCTTTGGAAATATCAATAATGGATTCAATAATGGTTTCATCTTCAATATCGATAAAACGCTTATATCTATCCTTAGCACCATATTCAACTTCTGCTAAATCATAAAACACTTCAATCAGGAAATCATATTGAGTTTCAACATCCATTCCTATCATTTGAAGATGCACCATTAGGAATTTCAGGTTACCATTGATATTAGGATTATTTGAAACCTTATCGACACTTTCAGTTTTAACATCCAAATTAATTATAGCATTTTCAACATCATCCGGTGATTCAGCAATATCAATTCTAACAGCAGTAAATGTTTCATTTTCCGGTTTATACAAATAGTATTCTTTACCGGTGTATAATAGATAACATCCATGTATATTTTCAGATATTATTAAATCATCGGCAACATCTTCATAATTCATAATATTCTCCTAAAAATGATAAAAGGCACATTTATAAAGGATAAAAAACAGATTATATTATATCTGTTTCTTAGTTTGTTGTGTGTTTCCGGCTTGGTGGATGTTAAACACACATTCCTTTTATTTTTATCATTTTTCAATAAATTCTGTTTTTCCATCATGATTTTCACACCATATTCTCACCGGTTTCTAAAATTTCCAACCTATAATAATCATTGAAATCTCTGCTGTTGAATAATTTGGATGTGGCTTTAAAATTCAAATCCAGTAATGCAGATTCAATTTCATCATAGTTACACCTTATACTGCTATTGTTATTCACCGGAATCATCTTATGCTGTTTCATTCCATAATTCAATATCTGGAATAGGTTGCTGTTTCTACCGATAGTGTAATTCTCAGTTTCATCAATTTCACCTAATGTAAATGGTATAGCAATAATTTCACCAGTAGCATCAACAACATCTGTTTTAGCAACACCAGTTTCATCTAAAACTAATGGTGCTTTGAAATCACCAACAATTAGGAAATCTATGTATATAAAATCATCTGTTTTTTTCCTATGTGATGCAATTGCATCTGAGATTCTGGTGATTTTTAAGGTAACACCATTATCAACCTTAGCTAATTCTCTCAGGAATAAATTTTTATCCAAATCAGGATTAGATTCCTTTATGATTTCCACCATATTATGCACCACCGGTTACTTTATCAACTCTATCCTTAGCAGATAGGTTTCTTTTAATAACCTTTAATTCATCTTTCCATGCTTTGTAGTTAGCTTCTTTTACTGCCTTATCAATCTTAGCATCCATATCATCCAGATTACCGGATTTAATACATTCAAATAATGCTTTATCATGTGCTTTTGTTTCATAGGCAATAGTGTATAACCATTCATTCAGGTTATATTTTTCATCAATCATTCCACATAGCTTAGTTTTAACAGCATCCTTTACATTCACATCATCGGATGCTACTGCTGATACAATACCATGTAATGTAAATATTGCCACATTCATCACATCCAAATCACTAAATTCCTTTTGAAACTCAGTTGATGCGTATTCCATAATATCACCGGTTAATGTTTCAGTAGTGTAGAAATATCTTAACATTATCAACATTTCTTTATCCACATCCGGTAATTCCTTTGATGCTGATTCCATTTCCTTTTTATAGGTTTCTCTATCTTTTTTATATTTATCAGAATCCACCATAAGCATCACCAACTAAGCAATATTATCATAGTATGCTGTTTGGTATTCATCCATTTCACCAATCTTAGCATCCAATACATCAATAGCTTTATTCAACAAATATTTTTCCTTACTGCTGATGTAGATTCCAAATACTGCATCGGAATCCTGAGTTAATGATTCCAATTCCACCTTATCGGAAATAACAAAATCGGTTTTATCATAAACCTTTGATATTCCTTTGTAATACTCAGCAGTTGCAACTAAGCTATTCAATACTTCATTAAAATTAGTTTTAGCATCATCAAATTCTAATCGGTATTTGGTAACATCAATAGTTGCAACATCACTAATAGTATTCTCATATTTGGTTACTGCATCAGCACCGGTTGGAATATTAATATGGATGTAATCCACATTAGCATATCTATCATAAACAGTAGCTACTTCTTTAAAATATTCCATATCAGCACCAGATGTTACACCGGTTTCATCCATTGACAACACCACCATCTCTAAATGCTTTCATCTTAGCAATTAAATCAATAACAGTAGCATCATCATCACCTAAGTTAGATAAAAACTCTTTGATTATCATTTCACCAAATTCTGATTTAATCAGTTGGATTTTATCCACATCAAATTCTCTATATACTGCTATTGCTTTTGTAAACTCATTAGCAGTTTCAGGTGAAATCCTAAGATGTAAACTAACTTTTTCTTTACTTTCATCATAACAGTTTTCCTTATAATATTGATTTTCACCAATATTTTTTCCTAATTCTTTAAATACCATTGTTTTATCAACTCTTTTAGTTAATAACAGTAGCAGAATCAGTTAAAAAAAGTTTCTAAGAAATTCTTAGGAAATGGTAAACCATGAAATTCAGGTGGAAATACCTATTGTATTTACATCAACAGTTGATGCTACAACAGATGTATTTACTAAAAATTTACCTTTTATAAGGTAATTCCAACAAAATAAGTAATAATTGCTTTAAACTATTTTGTTTATTTTCATGGTTAATCAGATATTGGCGTATCTGATTCCATATACAACTTTTTATAAATGCTTCTTAACTACATAAAACTTATTCTATTTTTCATTATATATATAAATATGTTTAAATGGTGGAAATGTAGCACCAAATACTTATTTTAGTGTAACTCTTATATCACCAATATCACCTTTACCTTTATCATCCTTAACCATTTTTTCAATCTTTTCCAATCGGTAATCCAGAATATTATGTACTCTCTCAGCAATAATTTCATCCACATATTTTTCAGTATTATCCTTAACATCATCCATAAACACATCATAATATTCTGGATGCTTATTTACCTTAGCAGTAACAACAGCATCACCAACATTAGCACCTAATGGTATAATATTACCGGAATTGTATTTATCAGCAATAATTTTAATAGCATCGATAATTCCAAATGTGATTCCATCCACATCACCATATTCAGCACCATCAAATCCACCATTTTCAACCTGAGTTTCCAATTCCTTTAATTCATTAACGCATAGCATGATGTTATTTTTTAATGTATCATTACCAACATCATTAGCTTTATTAATAGCATCCACATAATCAATCAATACAACAGATTTTAATTTATGATTATCAACTTTGAAGTAAACGCAGTATAAGGTATCAAATACACTTTCATTATCATAATAAGCATATACATCCGGTAAAATAACTAATTCTATTCCTTTATGGTTTCCAAATGTGCCTATGCTATTATTGAATGAATGATAACCAAATGTTTCACTAAATACATCTAAGTTATTTGGAATTTTCAAAATCTCATAAGCTTCTGATGTGGCTTTACCATAAGCTTCATGGTATAATTCATCAGCAGGATAATCACCAATCAAATTATTATTATAAAATTCTCTTTTTTCATGGCTTATTACTGGTAACCTTAATGCTAATCCTTTCATATTTGGTAAATAATCATTATATACAATTTTTCCTTTCATAAACTCATTTAATGCACCAGTAACTATATCTGTTGTAGTGTTTCCAGTTAATTCTGCATAAGCATTTAATTTATCCAGTAGATGCTTTGGCAATCTAATATTATATGGAATTTTCTTTGGAATCGGTAAATACTTTGGATTACTCATTTTAATCAATCCTTTAATAATAATGTAGTTTCAACTGCTACCGGTGGTAATCATTCACCAACAATTCCAGATAAATCAACAGCATCCACATCAGCAGATATTAGTGATATGATATATTCATTTAGTGATGAATCTACTGCTGTTGCTTTGATTTTCAACTTCTTATGTAATTCAGAATCCATTCTAACAGTTACTGTTTTTTTTCCATTACTCATAACAATCACATTTCCAACATTTTCATCTGGTGTAACTCTCAGGATGAAATTTTTACTGCATTGAAATTTTTACATCAATTACACCATATGCTATATTTATTCATTTCATGTTTTTTATATGTTGATGTTTTTACTGCATTTGTAGTAATGAAATTTTTATTGGTTTCATAGGTTTTATCGAATTGACTTAATATATTCCATATGCACCAACTGTTCAGCACATTTTTCAACATAATTTCCTTTAAAGTTAATGTGATATGGAATTTTAGGTTGCATTAAATGGTGGGTTTCAACTCATTAAAATTAATTGGTAAAAATGAAATCATTTAAAATAATCAACTATTCAATTTACTTAATCATATGCTTAAACCTGAAATGTCTTTGGTGGCACATCTATATGTTTCAAAATGCTAAAAAATGCGTTTATCAAATAGCTATTTTTTTTAAACATTATTCAACATTTGTTGGATAACTCTAAAAAAATGCAGAATTCACATCGATAGTTTACAACTTCATATTTTTCCAACAGAATCTGGTGAAATCATAAAAAATATTCTGGTGGAATTCTTAGGAATTCTTAGGAATAAAAAGTTGGATGAAATTTCATCCGGTGAATATCTGGTGAAATTCTAAGAATGATATTCAGGTGGAAATATCATCTGGTGGAATCTGGTGAAATTCTTAGGAAATAAACATTACTGTTAAATCCTATAAAAAATACAACTTTTGTTAAAAATTGTTAAACATTGTTAATTCTCAGTTGGTGGTGAAGTTTCACCAGAATCATCAGCATCACCAATTGCAGTATCATCATCAGTAGCATCATTATCTTTACCAATGGAATTTCCGGATAAATCAATTAATGTTAATGTTGGTGTGGAAATATCTGCTGTTGCATCTTTACCTAATGCTTTATTATACCACCTTTGATTCTTATAAGCAGTAGCTGTTTCTTTATGGTAATTCACCAATTGCACATATTCCAATTTTTCATTCTGCAATCTCATAATAATATTTTTAGATTTATCTAATTCTGATGCTTTATATTTCAAATCAGATATATCAATTGCATCATATACTGCAATCTGTTTTTCCAACTTAACAATAGCATCATCCTTAGTTAATAATAATGATTTCAATTCATCAACAGTAGCATTTAGCTTATCCACCTTATCATTTAAACCATCAATAACATTTCCGGAATCAGCAATGGTTTCATCCTTAACATTAACATCTGATGTTAAAACACTAATTGTTTCATCCTTTGCAGATATATCAGATTCCAATTCTGCAACCTGAGTTTTTAATGCTTTGATTTCCTTAGATAAATCACCAATAATATTAGTTTTAGATTCCAATTCTGCTTTATGCTTAGCAATACTATCATTTAAATTACCAATAGTAGTATCCTTATCAGCAATGGTTTCATCAATGTTATCAAAATTAGTTTTAGAAATAACTGCAACACATTCACCAGTTTCAAATATATCAGTAACACCTAAATCAACTCTTTTAGATATTGATTCCTTTATACCGGATTTAGTTGGATATTTCTTTGTTACTGCCTTTACTTCTTTCATTATATGTTGCATATTATTAATTATTTGTACAAATACAATAAATATATTTCCGGAATGTATATCAAATCACATAGGAAATATTACACCAGAATTTCCACCAACAGCAACAGCTTCCGGAATATCATCTGGTGAAATTCTTATAAAAATAGTAGTAAAAAATAAAGGTAAAAATATTGGTAATTCCTGATGCAGTTAGTAAAGGTGAATCAGTAGTATCCACATCAGGAAATAACATTAACTAATCATTGGATGCAATCCATTTTTCAAAATCAATTAACGCACCATCGGTAATATCATTGGATTCTCTCACTATTAATAAGCAATCCAACAATAACTGTTTATCCACCACATCAATTTCAGTAAAGTATTTTTTAAGATAATCCAACCTTTCAGCATCGGTTAAAA
>JAZQIU010000033.1:0-16258 GCA_045541255.1 Bacilli bacterium
GTAGCAACGGTTGCCCCCTGTGCTTGTTCCGTTGCCGCCGGGCTTCTGTACACTGTGGGTAGCATCAAATATTACGGGTACGCCGAAGTCCTTCATAACGCGCAGACCTGTCATATCCACAACCAAAGTATTGTACCCAAAGCTGGTGCCTCGTTCGCAAAGCATAACGTTGTCATTTCCTGACTGACGCACCTTTTCGAGGCAATTCTTCATATCCCAGGCCGCCAAAAACTGCGCCTTCTTAATATTTATGCACTTGCCGGTCTTCGCCGCAGCCACCAGAAGGTCTGTCTGTCTGCAAAGAAACGCGGGAATCTGCAATATATCTGCAACCTCTGCCGCAGGCGCCGCCTGCCATGCCTCGTGAATATCGGTGCAAACGGGCAACCCATAAGTATCCTTAACTTTTTTCAATATCTCCATGCCTTTTTCAATGCCAGGACCTCTGAAACCGTTAATGGAAGTACGATTAGCCTTGTCAAAGGAAGCCTTAAAAGTATAGGGAATCCCCAGTTCCCGGGTAATAGCCTTCATCTCTGCGGCAATACTCATTACCATCTCTTCCGACTCAATGACACAAGGTCCTGCAATTAATTGAAACATAGTAAAAACTCCTTTAAAATGTCTAAAAATTCCTTTAATTATGCGTAAATTCTATTGACAGATGCACATGATTTGTTTAATATATTAATAAAGAGATGCCGTCTTCGACGGCCAGCTCCTTGTTATTTTTGATTAAAAAATACTCGCCTGCGATTGGAGTATTACGGGGCGATTATTTTTTGTCTTTTGAGATCATAAGTACCAACGAAACAACTGTAAACACAATCATTAACAATTCATAATCACTCATAGGACCACCTCCCTTCCGGGGACATCACCGTCCGAGAACAAGGAGTATAACCGCCTTTCCGCCGTACCGTTTTTACACGGCAGCGACGACACCTCAACGCCAAGGGGTTCCCCTTAGCAATTACATTTTACCAACCATCTTTTTGAAACGCAACTTTTCCCGAAAAACATTATTTTGTCGGGAAATAATCCTCTGCAGTTCAGAACATTACCGTCTAAACTTAACAAAAACATACACAATCCGGCACACTAAAACCCATCACTCCGCCAGACCGTTCTCAATCATATATCTCTCAACCTGAACCCTGTCCTTAGGCGTATCAACAGACAAGGTCTTGCAGTGTGCATTGATATAATAACAATCCTTGCGGTTCTCAATAAATCTGAAGGAATCATTCTCCTCAATCTTCTCAATAGGACCTCTGGGTGTCGCATGATAATACTCCAGCGCACCGTGTGTAAAAGCGCCGACACCTACAAACTTCTGATATGCATAGTTCATCTCGCCCTTAGGGAACGGAATAGGCGCACGTGAAATAAACAGGCAGATGCCGTCCTTATTCGTAACGATCTTAAGGTTCGTAGGATCCACCACCTCAACAGGGTTTGAAAAATCCGTCATAAGGTTTGACACGTAGAAACCGTCCTCTGGAAGCTTCTCAGGAATACACTTCACAATGTCATCAGCCATTACCAAGGGCTCGTCCCCGTTAATCATAACGTAAAGGTCAGCCTCCACCTTGTGAGAAACCTCATACAAACGCTCCGTAGCAGTTTCACAATCCTTGGAGGTCATAATAACCTTCGCACCAAAGCCCTCTGCCACCTCTTTGATTTCCTCGCTGTCCGTGGCAACGTAAACCTCATCCAGCGCCGCAGCCTCCTTGCTGTGCTTCCAAACCCAATAAACCATAGGCTTTCCGCAAATAAGCGCCAAAGGCTTGTTATTAAAACGAGTATACCCGCCTCTCGCAGGAATCATACCGATAATTTTCATGATAAACATCTCCCTTTTCTGCGGCCAATCCATATCCGCACTAAAACTAATGATACTTATTTAAGTATAACGCAAAAAAGGCACAATAGCAAGAAAAATCCACACACGATAACACCCGCATCCCGTTAAACCTATCCCAACGGACAAGTGCAACAAGAGCGGGTGCCATACGGTTCGTACTTAATCATTTTCCATCAGTAACAGTTATAACATAATTTAGGTTAAAACTCAACCGATAATTAAAAATTAATACATAAATTTCATCCAAGAAAAATATCTATTTCGTTGCAACAGAATAAGAAGTAGCGAAAATGCGATGCTTACATAACATAACCGGTATTATGATAATATCTGTTCTTCTACAACATATTGACAAGTATGTCTGCAGCGTAATATAATTATACAATCAAGGAAAGGAGCAAATATGAAAAAATTATTACTTTTGTTAAATATAGTAATATTTACAACTGCATGTACAAACCTAAATAAATTAGATTATAAAGAAAATATAAATAACACAATAAAAATAAATCAAAATAATAAAATATATAATCATATAGGAAATGGATACAAATATTACTTACCTAAATATATGAGTGTAAAAAATAGTATTAATTATAATGAAACAATAAACAGTAATGATTATACTTATTATTTATATTTAGATATAGTGAGTTTTTACAATAAAAAAAATATTAATTATAAAGAAGAAAATAATTATATTAATTATAAGTTTAATAATAATAGTATAGATGGGTATTTAAATGTAATAGAAGAAAACAATAAATACTTAGTTGAAATTATATATAATTATGCTAAAATAGAAGTGAAAGTAGAACAAAACGATCTTAACGAAGCAATTAATAACTCAATTATTATATTATCAACTATAAAATATGATGATGATGTAATAGAAAATGTTGTTGGAGAAAACAAAACCAATAGTAATGAAGAAAATTTAAATTTATTCGATACTAATAAAAAAGATGAAAACTTCTTAGATGTTATTGAAGAATACGACAATTACGAAGAAGATACAAATGACATACCAGATTATGATGTTATAAATTAGAAAGGATGACTTTTATGGGATTATTAGATAAAGTAAAAGGCATATTATTTGACGAAGAAGAAATAGAAATACCAGAAATTAAAAAAGAGACTAAAAGAGAAAGACAAATTGAAACAGAAGAAGAAAATCCAATAAGAGAAATAAAAATTCCTAAAGAAGATTTCAGTGATAGAGAATATAAAAGTGAATCAACTTTTACATTTCCAATAGATTTTGAGGATGAAGAACCGGAGCCAATTAAGGTAGAAGAAAAACCAAAGCCTAGATATGAAGAATATAAACAACCTATTAGAAATGAAAAAAGGGATTATAGTGACTTTTTAAGTAAGAAAAATGAAAAGAAACAATTTAAGCCAACACCAATTATATCTCCTGTATATGGTGTATTAGATCAAAATTATAAAAAAGAAGATGTAATTGTAAAAAAAGATATATTAAGAAGTCCAAAAGAATTAACACTTGAAGAAGTAAGAAAAAGAGCATTTGGTTCTTTAGAAGATGAATTAGAACAAAATTTAACAACAGATACAAAAGAAATAAAGATTAAAGAAGAATTAAAGATAAAAAAAGAAACAAAAATAGAAACAAAAGTTGAAGAACCAGTAGATAAAATGAAAACTATTGGCGAATTAATTGAAGAAGACAATAGTAGACTAGATATTCCAGAAATAGATGGTATATTTGATGATGAAATCGAGTATACTAATGATAGTGCAACAGATATAGAAGAACCAAAAAACTCAATAGAAGATTTATTAAGTCATAATGAAGAAAATTCAGAAGAAGAATTAATTATAGCAGAACAAGAAGATGTAATAGAAGAAAATGATGAAAACGATATTGATGATGAAGAAGCAGATTTATTTAGTCTAATCGATTCAATGTATGAAGAAAAGGGAGAATAAAATATGACTTTTATGGAAATGTTACCAATGATTATTTATATCTTATTAATTGTATTACTTGTTATTTTAATAATATTGGGTATAAAATTAATATTTGTTGTAGATAAAACAGATAAGTTGTTAACAGATGTACAGACAAAAGTTGACTCATTTAATGGAGTATTTAAACTGATAGATACGGCTAGTGAAAAAATAAATATTGGTGTATCAGCAATAGTTGATACAATAATTAGTCTTATTTCTAAAATGTTTAAAAAAAGAAAGGATGAAGATAATGAGTAAAAAAGGATTTGGTAAGTTATTAGCAGGACTTGGCTTAGGTGTTGGTATAGGATTATTATTTGCACCAGAAAAAGGTGTAGAAACTAGAAAAAAATTAAAGAAAAAATTAAATGATATGTATGAAAGCATTAAAAATATTGATGCTGAAGATATCAAAGAAACAATAGAAAATCAAATAAATGACATAAAAAAAGAACTTGAAGATTTAGATAAAGAAAAAGTTTTAAAAATTGCTAAACAAAAAGGAAAAGCAATTGTTAAAAAATGTGAAGAATTATATAACTTAGCAGTTGAAAAAGGTACACCAGTACTAGAAAATGCTGCTGATGATATAAGATTAACAGCAATTGATGTATTAAATTCAATTACAAATAAATTAGAAGAAAAAGGGAAATAGTATTTTAAATAAATGCTATTTTTTTTATATTATAATAATTAATCCTTCATTCGTTAAAATAGTATTAGAACTGACAGCTCGTGTTAATTAAAAAGCAAGTATGATAACATAACTATGTTAAATAAAATAGATAGGTATGTGATTTTGAGGAATGAATAAGAAAGCTTTCACATTAGTAGAAATAATTATTTGTATTACTCTTATAGTAACTATAAGCGCAATAACAATAATAAACTTACAGTTAGAATCAAAAGATAAATTAGAAACTATAACTAAAAAGATACTAGAAGCTGCTGAAGTTTATGTTAATACTACAAAAGATTCTAATGGTAAGGAATATTTACAAGAAATAAATAAAGGTGCAAAAGGATTGCAATTATCTGTAACAACTTTGGTTGATAATGGCTTAATTGATGAAAAAACGGTTAACGAATTGTATGATATAAAAAATGTGAAAAAAAATAATAATCAATCATATTATGTTTTATTTTTAAGTGATGGAACAGATTACTGTGATAAAAACGAAATAACAGTTTTGTCATCTTGGATGGAAGAAGGGAAAACTATTTATTTATGTAAAAATTATAATAATAGTAATAATATAAACCAAACACCATTAGAAATTAATAAAAATAGTAATTTTAAAGTTGATTTAACAAAATTTGCGGTATCTGAAGATTTTGCTAAAAATCATACAAAGTCAAAAAGCATATTAACATCAGATGAAAATGGTTTATATACATACTATAATGAAAGTACAAAAAATATTTATACCTATTATCGCGGCGCTGTTAATAATAATTATGTTAAATTAGGAGAGATTGATGGTAATCCATTATATTGGAGAATATTATGGATTAGGGATGACAATCAAATGAAATTGGTATTAGATGAAACGATTCCTATTTATGTAACGACAACAAAAGATGCTAAAATAGAAGTAAAAAAAGATAACAATTTATATACTTTGCATAGAAATAGCTTATCATATGGTCATGGGTATTATGATCCGGGATTCACATATTCTTTTCTTAATGCTAAAATCTCTGCTGATCCAAAGGAATATGCAACTACAGTATATGAAATTGATCATTTGTTGAAAGAGGTTAGTTATGTTTATAATCTAAGTACTAATATCTATCAAAATAATATTTTTACAAATACTTTGCGTAATTGGTATAATTCGATAAATTTTGACTTAGTGAATATCAGCGAAACAAACAACTTTTGTATAAATAGTTATTATAAAGATAAATATCCTAATTTTGAATTTGCGCCATCTACTAATTTTGATTGTTATCAAGGAGCTAATTCATATCAAAATTATGGTGGATTAATATCAAGTAAAGTAGGATTCATTACATATGGTGAAGCGATAAGAGCTGGAATTATTGAAAATAGCGAGTTAAGCGATGTACCTGATAATTTTTTATTAAACAATGGAGAAAGTTTTTTATTAGCAGATAAGCAAAAAAATATTAGTATTACCACTTCAAGTTCTGAAACTTTTAGAGGAATTCATTACATGGTAATTAACGGTAAAATAGAATCAAATGAATTATTTGTTGAGAAATGGTTTGATACATCTACTGATATGTATGCTACTATAAAAGTAGAAGGTGAACCAAAACCAACTATCGAACATGAATATTTAACTTATACAGATCGTAGAAGTTCTTTAAAAACGATAACATTTTATGTTGAGAGATTAAAACCTGCTATTATTGTTGATTTAAACGGATTTAAATTAAGTTCTAGTGATGGGACAAAAGATAACGCTTATACAATCTTACCTGAATAAAAAAATATACTGTAAATAATTTGTAAATATTTTCTTGAAATTATATAACAAAAAATAAATTTATAGTATATTATTAACATAGGAGGGTGGCTAAATGATATATCCATCGATAGATAAATTATTAAATATTGTTGATTCTAAGTATAAACTAGTTCATATCATCAGTGCTAGAAGTAAACAAATGCATGAGTTTGATCATTATCAAATGAAAGAATGTGACTATGTTAATAAAAGAGAACTAGGTAGAGCTTTAGAAGAAATTGAAAAAGGATTAATAAAAGTTAAGAATAATTAGTTTATTATTCTTTTTTTATGGTATAATTTGGTATAGGTGAAAGTATGACAAATATATATAATTACAAATTAACTGATTTAGAAAACTATTTTGAATCTATTGGAGAAAAAAAGTTTAAAGCTCGTCAAATATATGATTGGTTATATATAAAAAAAGTTAATGATTTTAAACTTATGACTAATATAAAAAAAGATTTACAAGATAACCTGTCAAAAGAATTTTCTAATGAGTTTATAAAAATTAAAACAGTGCAAAGAAGTGATTTAACTAACAAATATTTATTTGAATTAATAGATGGTAATTATATAGAAGCTGTTTTCATGAGACATGATTACGGTAATAGTGTATGTGTATCAAGTCAAGTTGGATGTAATATGGGATGTAAGTTTTGTGAAAGTGGTAGATTAAAAAAAGTTAGAAATTTAGAAGCTTATGAAATAGTCCAACAAATTATTTTAATTGAAGAAGATATAAAAGAAAGAATTGATTCAGTGGTAATAATGGGTATAGGGGAACCTTTTGATAACTATGATAATATAATGAATTTTATTAGAATTATAAATAATCCTTTTGGTATAAATATTGGTGCAAGACATATAACTGTTTCAACATGTGGGTTAATCCCTAAAATAAAAGAGTTTATGAATGAAGAATTACAAGTTAACTTAGCAATAAGTCTACATGCTTCTAATGATGAAATTAGAAACAAAATAATGCCTGTAAACAAAGCGTATAGTATTAACGATTTAATGAGTACTTTAAAGGAATATATAGCAAAAACTAATAGACGAGTGACTATAGAATATGTTATGCTTAATAGTGTAAATGATAGTGAAGATAATGCTTTAGAACTTGCTAATCTTTTACGAGGAATGAATGTATATGTTAATCTTATTCCTTATAACGAAACAAGTCATATAGAATTTAAAAAAAGTTCTAAAGATGCTATTATGAAGTTTTTTGATACATTAAAACAAAAAGGTATAAATGTAACAATAAGACGTGAATTTGGCGGTAAAATAGATGCAGCGTGCGGACAATTACGAGCTAAAGAGGTGATGAAATGAAATCATTTTATTTAACTGATTCTGGAAGAGTAAGAAGTCATAATGAAGATTCAGTAACAATCGTTAAAAATGGTATGGGTGAACATTTAATGATGGTAGCTGATGGAATGGGTGGACATAGAGCAGGAGAAATCGCAAGTTCTATGGTAGTAACTCATTTAGGTTCAAGATTTACGAAATTATCAACAATAGGAACAAAATTTGATGCGGTAAACTGGTTAAATGAAAATATTAATACAATAAATACAAATATAATTAAATATACAGAAGAAAATCCAGAATCTACTGGAATGGGAACAACAATAGTTTTAGCGCTTTTAACAAATGATTTTCTAATATTTGGTAATATTGGAGATTCTAGCGGTTTTGTAGTTAAAAATGGTAAAATACATAAAATCACAAAAGATCATACTTTAGTAAATCTTTTAGTTGAAGCTGGAGAATTAAAACCAGAAGAAGCAGCATCTCATCCAAAGAAAAATGTATTAATGAAAGCACTAGGAACAGAAGCCAAGCAAACTTTAGATATATTTGATGTTGATACGAATGTAGATGCAATTATGTTATGTAGTGATGGTTTAACAAACATGCTAACTCGTGAGCAAATTGAAAAGGTATTAAATGAACCTGATATAAAAATAGAAGATAAATTAATTAAAATAATAAAGAAGTGTAATGCTAGAGGTGGAACAGATAATATTTCCATCGCATATCTTCTTAAGGAAGGTGAAAACTCATGATAATGAAGGGGCAAAAAATTAATGATCGTTATCAAATCATTAAAACAATAGGCGAAGGTGGAATGGCTAATGTATATTTAGCCTATGATACTATTTTAGATAGAAATGTTGCAGTTAAAGTTTTACGTGGCGATTTAGCTAATGATGAAAAGTTTGTAAGACGCTTTCAAAGAGAAGCTTTATCAGCAAGTAGCTTAAGTCATCCAAATATTGTAGAAGTATACGATGTTGGAGAAGATAATGGTTTATACTATATAGTAATGGAATATATTGAAGGTAGACATTTAAAACAATTAGTAAAAAAACGTGGTAACTTAACAGTAAGAGAAGTTGTAGATATTATGCTACAACTTACTGATGGTATGTCAGCTGCACATGATTCATATATAATTCATAGAGATATAAAACCACAAAATATAATGATTTTAGAAAATGGTCTAATAAAAATAACAGATTTTGGTATTGCAATGGCATTAAATGCTACACAATTAACACAAACTAACTCAGTAATGGGAAGTGTACATTATCTACCTCCTGAACAAGCTTGTGGAAAAGGGGCAACAATACAAAGTGATGTATACTCAATGGGAATATTAATGTATGAATTATTATCAGGTAGTGTTCCTTTTAAAGGAGAAAATGCTGTAGAAATAGCTTTAAAGCATATTAAAGAAAGTATTCCAAATGTTAAAGAAGCAAATGCCACAATTCCAGAATCAGTTGCAAATATTGTTAAACGTGCAACTGCAAAAAACTTAAAAAATAGATATGCAGATGCAAGAGAAATGAATGAAGATTTAAAAACATGTTTAGATGATTCTAGAGTAGATGAAGAAGAAATTGAATTTGAATTTCCAGAAATAGAAGAAGATAAGAAATCAAAAAAAACAGTAACTGAATTAGAAAATAGTACTATAGTTGAAGAAAGTAAACCAAAAACTGAAGAAGTAAAGGTGGAACAAATTACGGAAAAAGATGTTAAAAAAAGTGAAAATAAATTATTACTTATATTAGCCATAGTATTTACAAGTCTAATTGTAATAGTAACTGCTATAGTATTTTTATTACCACAATTAACAGAAGCTAAAGACGTAAAAATACCAGATGTTAGTAATATGTCAGTAGTAGAAGCTGAAAATGAATTAGAAAGTGCTGGATTTAATGTAGCAACAGAAACGAAAGAAGCAACAAGTGATAGTATTGAAGAAGGAAATATTGTTAAAACAAGCCCAGCAGCAGGCAGAACAGTTAAAGAGGGATCAACAATAACACTTTATGTTTCTATCGGTGAAGGTGGTTATATTCTAGAAGACTTAACAGGAAAAAATTATATTGAAGAAAAAGCAATATTAGAAAAAATGTATAATTTATATGTAGAGGTTATCGAAGATGAAATCGATGATATAAATAAATATGAAAAAGGTACTATAATAAGTACTGAACCAGCTGCAGGGACTTTACTAAAAGAAGGAGATACAATTAAATTACATATTCCTGATACTAGCATTATGTATCCTGATTTTAGTACTGGAGAATACTCGCTTAAAGATATAGAAGAATTTGCTGAAAAATATAGTATTGAATTATTAATAGAATATGTTGAAACAAGCGAATATGAACCAGGTACAATTTATGAACAAAGCCGAGAAGCAGGAACTATAGTTAGTGAAGGCGCAACATTAAAAATATTTATAGCAAGTGAACCGTTAGATATTGATGATGGAGATATTTTAGATTAGAGGGTTTATGGAAGGTAAAATAACAAGAATAATAAGCAATTTATATACTGTAACTACAAATGAAAAAAGTTATGATTGTCACGCAAGGGGTAAGTTTAGAAAAGATAAACTTACTCCTTTAGTTGGTGATATAGTGGAATTTGATAACGTTAATAATTATATTTTAGATATACATAGTAGAAAGAATTCATTAGATAGACCAACAATAGCAAATATAGATAGTGCTCTTATAATAACAAGTGTAAAAAAACCAGACTTATCATTAACCTTATTAGATAAACAATTAGTTTTGTGTATAAGCAATAAAATAGAACCTATAATTGTATTTACCAAACTAGATTTATTAACAAAAGGTGAACTAAAGAAAATAAAAAATTTAATGAAATATTATAGCGGTATAGGAATCAAAGTAACTACTAATAGAAATTTATATAAATTAAAAAGATACATAAAAAATAAAACTTTAGTACTTACTGGACAAACTGGGGCTGGTAAAAGTTCTTTATTAAATAAATTAGATAAAAAATTAAATCTCGCAACAAATGAAATAAGTGAAGCGTTGGGACGTGGAAAACATACCACAAGACACGTAGAATTGTTTAAATACAAAACATCTTTTATAGCTGATACCCCAGGTTTTTCTTCATTAGACATAAATAATCTAACTAAAGAGCAAATAAAAGCTTCGTTTATAGAATTTAACAAAACAGAATGTCCGTATAAAGACTGTAATCATACTAATGAAAAAGAGTGTAAGATAAAAGAATTAGTAAATAATAAAAAAATATTAAAAAGTAGATATGAAAACTATATAAATTTTGTGAGGTAATTATGAAAGTAGCCGTTTCTTATTTAAAAAGTAAATATGATTTAAAAACTACTATAGAAAATATAGGGAAAACTGATGCTGATTATATACATGTAGATGTTATGGATGGTAATTTTGTTGAAAATAAAACATACGAATATGATGAAATAGAAAATATATTAAAAGATACTAAAAAACCATTAGATGTACATCTAATGGTTGATAATCCTATCAAATTTATAATTGATTATAAAAATCTAAAACCAGAGTTTATTACTATACATAGTGAAATAAAACAAAATATAGAAGATTTAATCGATTTAATACATAGTTATGGGCTAAAAGCAGGTATTAGTATAAAACCTAAAACTAGTATTGAAGATATAGAAAATATACTTAATAAAATTGATAATGTACTTATAATGAGTGTTGAGCCAGGTAAAGGTGGTCAAAAATTCATGGATAGTATAATCTATAAAATAGATTTATTAAATAAATTAAGAAAAGAAAATAATTATAATTATTTAATAAGTATTGATGGTGGCATAAATAACGAAACTATAGAAAAAGTTAAAGATGTAGATTTTGCTATTAGTGGTTCATTTATATGTATGAGTGATAACTATCAAGAAAAAATAAATGAATTAAGAAAATAGGTGTGT
Source organism: Bacilli bacterium (assembly GCA_045541255.1). Lineage (GTDB taxonomy): Bacteria > Bacillota_I > Bacilli_A > RF39 > UBA660 > UMGS1124. The sequence continues at coordinate 11,618 of JAZQIU010000033.1, forward strand.
ATAAAATGGGAAAAGAAAAAACATATATAACTCCTTGGGGATATTTTGTATATCATTTATTATATAGTATACCAATAATAGGTCTTATATTTATGATTATACATTCACTTGATAATACTAATGTAAATAGAAGAAACTTTTCTAGATTCTATCTATATAGTTTTATTTTTGGAATTATTACTTTGTTTATAGTATTTATTTTATCAATGGACAATTTACCAAGTACTAGTATCGTTTCTTAAAAAAATAAGATTTCAAACCAGAAATCTTATTTTAATTTGTTATAAACTTCATCAATGTTTATTAGTTCTTGTTTATTTTTGTAAGCTGGAATTATATGTAAATGGTAATGTTTAACAACTTGATATAATCCATAATTATTTACCATTCGAACACCATCTGCATCTAATTTTTCATATATCAACTTAGTCATATTTTTAGCAACATCATTGATATATAGTAAAATGTCATTATCTAATTCAGTAAAATCAACATAATGTTTCTTAGGTATAACTAACATATGTCCATTTTGACTAGGATCAACATCCATAATAACTATAACTAATTCATCTTCATAAACTTTTCTAGTTGGTATTTCCCCATTCAATATTTTACAAAAAATACATTCATTCATCCTTATCACCTAAATTTATTTTAACATATATTTTACACAAATAGTATTTTTTATAATAAATAATATGTTATACTCAAAATAAGGGAGGTATATATGAAAATTAAAGAAAAAGAATACACAATAAATAGAGCTACAGCTAAAGTTAGTGAATGGGATAAAATTTATTGTGACATATTAAAAGAAATCATAAACAAAGGAGAATTAAGTCCTAATAGAACTGGTATAGAAACATTATCTATACCTAATGTTAATTTTTCATTAAATGTTGGAGAACAATTTCCTATTTTAGAAACTAAAAAAGTAGCAATGAAAAATACTATTACAGAACTCTTATGGATATATCAAGCACAAAGTAATGATGTAAGTTGGTTACAAGAAAGAAATAATCATATTTGGGATGAATGGAGAATAGATGATGATGGAATCTATAGAATCTATGATCCGAATTTAGATTACAATAATCAAAAAGAAATAGAAGTTAAAGATATTTATGGTAGGGGTTTTGAAAAAAGTAAGGTCGGAGAAAAACTTTTTGCAGAAAGTTTAAAAGAAGATAAAAGTTTAAAAGAAGCAATTTGGTATGGTAGAGAATTTGCCGGTACAATTGGAACATCATATGGAGATGTTTTAAAAAGAACAGGCCAAGTAGATAAGTTGTTAAGCTTATTAAAAAATGATCCAAGAAGTAGAAGAATGGTTATCTCTTTAAGACAAGACGAATTTTTAAAAAGTGGGGTAATAGAACCATGTGTATGGGCTAACTCTTATAAAATGTTTAAAAATAAATTGTATAGTAATGTTGAAATACGTAGTAACGATATGCCGATTGGGAACCCATTTAACGTAACTCAATATGCTGTTTTATTATCATTATTTGCAAATGAGGCCAAATTAAAACCAGGAGAAATTTCTTTTGATATTACTGACTGCCATATATATATTAATCAATTAAAAGCAATAGAATTACAATTAGAGAGATTTGATAGATTAAGAAAATGGGAAACATTCATTAAAACTCATAATGACGAAGAAATAGAATATGAGTATAACGAATTATTAAATAGAAGAGAATATTTAGAAGCAAAAACAAAGAATAATGAAGACTTAAAAAAAGATTATGATGAAATAATAAGAATAGTAGACGAAGAAATTATGTGTTTAGAACATTTAATTACAAGAGAAAATCCAATTCTTTATATTGCACCAAATAAAGAATTTTATGAACTTGATAACAAAAAAGAAAATGATGATATAAAAATATTGAAATACACATCTTTACCAACAATAAAGATGCCGGTGGCTCAATAATGAATAATTTAATATTAATTGGTGCAATAGGAAAAAATGGAGAGTTAGGTAAAAATAATGATTTGATTTGGTATATACCAGATGATATGAAATTTTTTAAAGAAACAACAATTAATCATACTATAGTTATGGGATATAATACATTTATATCTTTACCTAAACTTTTAGTTCAAAGAAAACATATAGTTTTAACACATAGAGATATAAAGTTACCAGAAGAAGTAACTGTTTTTAGAGATAAAGAGAGCGTATTAAAATATGCACAAGAAAACGATGAAGAAATCTTTATTATAGGTGGAGCAAGTGTATATAAACAATTTATTGACGATGCAGATAAATTAGTTTTAACAGAGATTGATGCTACTTGTGAAACAGCTGATACATATTTTCCAGAATTTAATAAAAAAGAGTGGGAAGAAGAAATTATAAGTGAAAAAGAATACAAAAGTCTTTCATATAAACATATTATTTATAAGAGAAAGAAATAGTATTCTTTTTTTGTATACTTTTGGGCAAAAGTTGCATAAAATACTCATGAGGAGTGATATAATGGCTTATTTTAAAGAAATAGTTACAAAAGCAGTAATAGGAAAAGGTAAGAAAACTACAAATCTAGAACATATAATTGATACAGATGATAATATAAATACAATATTAGGTTGTTGGGTAATAAATCATTCATTTAGCGGTATAAATAATGGAGGGAAAGTATTAGTTAATGGTACATATGATATAAATATTTGGTATTCATATGACAACAATACTAAGACTAATGTATTAGTAAGAAAGTTAAATTATCAAGATATTATGAATGTTAGAATAAAAGAAGATGGTGAACTTACTAATACAAGTGAAATAATAGTTAGATCATTAAATCAACCATCAGTTACTGATGTATCTGTTGAAGGAACACAAATTAAATTAACTGTTCATAAAGAAATGGGTGTTGAAGTAGTAGGAGATACTAAAGTAAGGGTTAGCGTAGAAGATGAGTTTGAAGATTATGAAGAAATTGATGATGAACCTGAAACAAATATAGAAAATATTGAAACAATAGAAGTAAATGATGATTATTTAAAATAAAGTTATTGAAATACATAACTTTTTTATTTGTATAAAAATAGTAAAATAAAAAATAAAGTGTTATAATATAAAAAATTCTAAAAAATTATATTATAAATTAAAGGAAGTGAAACAGATGAAATGTTGTGTTTTAACATTAGGATGTAAGGTTAATACATATGAAAGTGAATATATAAAAGAAAAATTTAGAGAAAACAATTATGAAATCGTTGAATTACATAATGATCCTGAAGTAATAGTTATTAATACTTGTACAGTTACAAATCAAAGTGACTCTAAATCTAGAAAAATGATTAGACTTGCAAAAAAAACAAACCCAAATGCAATAATTGTAGTATGCGGTTGTGCAAGTGAACATCATAAAGAAAACATAGTTGATACCGATATAGATATCTTAATTGGTAATTATCATAAAAGTAAAATAGTAGAGTTAGTTAATAAATATAAAGAAACAAAACAAAAAATAAATACTTTTGAAGATATGACAACAGTACCATTTGAAGATATGAAAATAAATAATTTTTTAAATAAAACAAGAGCTTTTGTAAAAATACAAGATGGATGTAATAATTTTTGTTCATATTGCATTATTCCATATATGAGAGGAACTATAAGAAGCAAAAATATAGATATAGCTTACGAAGAAATAAAAAGTTTAGTTGATGCAGGATATCAAGAAATTGTTCTTACTGGTATACATACAGGTAGTTATGGTACTGGTGAAAATTTTGATATAGTGGATTTAATAAGAAGAATAAGTGTATTAGATAAATTAAAAAGAATAAGGATATCAAGCATAGAAATAACAGAACTAAACGACAAATTTTTAGATGAATTAAAAATAAATTCTAAAATATGCAATCATTTACACGTGCCAATTCAAAGTGGGTGTAACAAAATATTAAAACTTATGAATAGAAAATATACTATTGAAGAATTTTTAGATAAAATAAATAAAATAAGAGAAATAAGACCAGATATAAATTTTACAACAGATTTAATTGTAGGTTTTCCTACAGAAACTGATGAAGACTTTAAAGAAACAATAAATAATTTAAAATTAATTAAATTTAGTAAAATACATACATTCCCATATTCAATAAGAAACAATACACCTGCTGCTACTATGAAACAAGTAAATGATTTAATAAAAAAAGAAAGAGTTCATAAAGTTCTAGAATTATCAGATATTTTAGAAAACGAGTATTATAATAAATTCTTAAATCAAAGTATGGATTGTTTAATAGAAGAAACAAAAGATGGATTATCTATAGGACATACAGATAATTATATAAAAATAGAAATAGAAGATACTTTAGAAAACAATAAATTTTATAAAGTTAAAATAGACAAAATCGTAAAAACACAAGTAAAAGGTATAACGAAATCTTGATTTTATATACCTTTTTTTATATTATTTAAATAGGTGATAATATGAAACAATATGAAATATCTAATGATGGTAAATATATTGGTAAAATAAATTTACACAAAGAAAATATAAAAGATAATATAAAAAATACAATAATAGAAACCCCAAATAATTTAACTTTTAAATTTGACAAAACAGAACAAACTTATGAATTATCATTTATAGTTAATGATATTGATGAATT
>JAZQIU010000034.1:0-4508 GCA_045541255.1 Bacilli bacterium
TTTTAATATTGATTCATCAAGTTCTGCTAATGTTTGAAGTATTGCAACATCATAGCTATCTTTTTCTTCTTGTGATAAAATTTCATAGTCTGTCTCTTTACCTTCATATACTTTTAACACAGCTGTTTGTTTAACAAAATCTTTTGTCGCATAATTAGTTAAATCAATTTTTGTATCTCCAATTTTTTCCCATTTATCATTTACATAAAGATATTCATAATAAACATTATCTTCCTCATCTGAACTTTTAGGAACTAAATATATAGTGTTTATAGATATATTTTCAACTGGAAGTTCATCAACAACTAATATATTAAATTGTAAGATTTGTTCTTTTAATGATTTGATAGATTGATCTACATATAATTTTGTTGAAGGATGATAATCTTTTGTAGGATTGTAAGAATTGGTATTTGTTTTTGACAAAAATGAACCTACTGAACCAAAAGCAGAACTAGATGTTATCGTTGCAACATTATCGCTATTCCATGACAAATACAGTCTAATTGATGAACCAGTATAACTATTATTGTCTAAAGTATTTAAACCATTAAAAAATAATGTTGTTGGTTTCTTTTGTAATGGTGAACCACTATATTTAGTAAAAGTAATAATTCTTGAATTTGATATAATTCCACTATGTATAAAATTACCCACTAAAATCAGAGAATTTAAACCTTTTTGATATGCACTATTTATAGCACTTTGTATTTGTTCCACTGCTTTCGCTGACAAAGAAGAACCCACTAAATTGTTTGGATATGAACCATTTATCATACTAAATACCGACATATCTGTTTCTTCAAATACATATATCATATTGCTATCAAATAATTCATTTATTGAATCAACTAAATTTGATTTAGTATTTGTGTTTAAATTCTCTAACTCTCCAGTTATATTTTTAACTTGTTCTTCTGATAGTCCTTCTTCACCTTTTTCACCTCTACTAGGCAGACCAGTATCAACATTTCCAATAAACCAATTTCCATTCTCACCTATTGTTGGGGTTAGCCCTTTTTCGGCTTTGAAACTTGATAACCATTCAGTTTCAGATAATGTTCCACCATTTTCCAAATAAACTTCATAAGCTGATAAACCACGAGGTCCAATTTGTTCTACATCTACTTCCAGTTCTACTACTTCTTCAATATCTATTTCATTTAAATTTACATTTTCTATATCCATCTAGGCACTTCCTTTCGTAGGAGCTTCAGGATAAAGAATAAATTTTTTTGCACCATCATCATCAAAACCTAGAATAGTTAAATCTCCATTATATTCAATTTCATACCAATATTCTTTTTTCTTGCTTATCACATCTCCTATTGTTGTATCTTCTTTGGTTAAAGTGATATATGTAACATTACTATTTTCTGTAACTATAAATTCCTTTTGAAAAATCAAATTATTATATTCTTTTTTATCTACTATAGAGAATTTTAATTTATCACCAATTTCAAAGTTTCCTTTTTTATTTATTAACTTTAAAGTACCCCTATCTCCCCTATTAATTTCAATTTCTTTATCTTGATTAATTCTCATTTGTTACCTCACCTTCTATTTCCACCTTCCAATAGCAGTCCATGTTACAAAAATAGTTCTCTCAATGTTTGTAGTATGCAAAATATAAAATACAAAATCATTCGCTGTTGGCACAACATTTGAAGCCCAAGCAAAATTAGATGACCTACAAGTTACCGACATTCCAATATCATCATTAATAAAACTTTGAGGAAATGATAAACCTTGCTGTGATGAATAATTTAAACCAGTAGCCCATTGTGTAAATGTGATTCCTGATAAACTTGCTTGTCCTCTACATATCATTGTTCCATCACAAAATTTAATCCAACTACCACGATTGTTACTTCCACTTTCAATTACTTTTATATCGTTAATTGTTAATGAACCATATACATTAACAAGTTCATCTTCCCAACTTAATACAGGTTGTCCTTTTGGAACTGTTTTAATAATAGAAGTATTTATTAATTTATCTTCATAAAATACACACACTTCATAGTTTGTCTGATAATCAAACATTGTGCCTAAAGATATATCACTAACACTATAATATCTATTGTTACTTATCTTATAGTGTGTATTTATTTCAAATACTCCTCCATTCTCCCAATTACTATCACCTTTTTTTCTATATTTCCAAGATAGAGATAGACTATTAGATACAGAACCAAATGAAGCATCAAAATAGTTTCCCTGAAAGCTAATTTTAATTTCACTACCAGTAGAAGATGGTCTATAAGCATCAAAATCTAGTGTTAATGGAATATAATCAACCATTGTACTTGTCTTTGTTTCAGTAGTATCAAAATCCCTACTATCTATTGCATATATTGAAAAAGAATTTGTTGAAACATTTGAAATAGTATAAGGACTAGCCCCTAAATTTCCACCATTTAATGTTTTACTTTTTAATGAAGCACTATTTCTTGTGGTAATCGTATATGTAATTTTTGCATTTGAGTAACCTTTAACTAACTTTGAACTATTTCCGGTTAATGCAGTAGTAGTAGGATTACTATCCACAACTGATATAGATATGACTGGTTTACATTTTTCTTTATCACACCTAACAGTTATCTCACCTGTTTTAGATCCTATTAAATTGCCACTACTATCATAGGTGTATAATGTAATACTTCCTGTATTACTAGATTTAGGTGAATAAGGATAGAATGATGTATCTAATGGCAAACTTCCTGTATTTGAAAAGAAACTACTTGAACTAGGATAATAACCGGTCTTACCATTGTATGAATAATATATTCTATGTTTAAAACTTGTACTAGCAGGAAGTAATGATATAGAAGCAGAACCTTCTATATATCCATCAATATTAGGACATGCTGTTGCTCTAGGAATTGTGGTTAAAGTAATATTGCCACTAGCACTAGCTGAATGAGGGTTAAAATCAGATGTTGATAAACTAGAACTAACAGATATTGATTTTGTTCCATCAGCACTATGCTCTACATAAAATGTTTCAGATTGAATACAAAACCAACCACCACCTGCAATATGATTAGCACCATAATTCCAAGTTCTTGATGTTGTTCTTGAATCACCATTACAAGTAATATTAATAGAAGCAGTACCACCAAATGATTGTGTTGATTGTCCTGATGGTCTCCCCAAATAACTTTCAACAACAATTTTAGATTTATTAGTAGTAATATAATCATCATCAAAATATTCATATACTATATGTTTCCAAGTCCATAATGAACTATTTGTACTACCTGTCATTGTTTTTGTTTGTTTTAATGTACTCATAGTATAAATATTCCACCCCCATTTCCATAATTTTCAATTCTTGAATTATTACCTATAACAAGATATTTTCTAACTGTTAAGTTTTCTGTTCTAACAATTGTTTGATTCAGTTCTTCATCATATCCTGCAAATAACAATTCTTCACCAGTAGTAGTACTATTAACTTCAATACCTTTTTCATTAATAGTAGAACTTGTAGGGGCATTAGTTTTTTCATAGTGCATACCATCTTCATCAAAAGTACCACTTATAGTCATTACTTTAGTTACAGAGCCATCAGTAAGTTTTGTATTGATTTCAGTTTTGGTATATGTATCTGTTTGTAATTGCTTAACAGAATTTTCAATAGTTACTAATTCGCTTTCTGGAACATATCCTTCAAATTTTTTATTAATCTCTTGCATATTGTTGTCAATATTTACTTCTAATGCTCCAATAGATTCTGTAGTAGCAGATATTTCAGCACTAGCCTTATTAACAATAATTTCTGCATTCTTAATTCTTTCCTTAATAGATGACTTATTATTTTTAATTGATGTTTCTGCCATAGTTAATAATGGAGATTCAATTTCATCATAAAAAGTACCATCAAATTTAAATGTATGTTTTAGTATGTATGTTTCAAAATATGAACCATCAGATTTTTGTATAGATATTTTATTTCCACATTTTAGATATGGTTTTCCAAAATATGATTTGACTTTACAAGCTATATATTTAAAACCTTTTATTCTATTCCAAATACCATCAATAGCTAATTGTTTTAATTCCTCTGTATAAAGAAATCTATTATCAGCAATAACAACTTGTGTTTCACCATTAATTTCAATACTATCTGTATCTTCTTTTGTTACATTCTCTCCTTCAATCTGACTATATTTAAGAACAAGAGAATTAACTTCACCATATTCACCTAGTATTTCCAATGAACTATATTGACTTTTATCAATTGTTTCAGATATATCTGTATCAAACCATTTTAGATATAATGTTTTATTTTCTATAAACCCAAAACTACAAGCACATTCTAAAATATCTGATAACACTTCCCTATTGGTATCATTATTTTGAAATTGATTATCTAATACAGGTAATGTTTCATTAATAAAAGATGTTGTTCCTAAAGTCCAACCAAGTGAATTACACAAATCTAATAAAATATCTTTTAATGTAATGCTAGTCCAATCTATAATTCCACATATATATTTATC
>JAZQIU010000035.1:0-7710 GCA_045541255.1 Bacilli bacterium
ATTATAAATGTTAATGATCATAAATGTTTAAAAGAAACAGTAAATTTAGCAAAAGAGATATTTATTTTATCAGAACAAGATGGAAAAATAGAAAAAAATGCTTTTCCGTTAGTTCCTATAGTAACAAAAGAACCTCCAAAAGAAATAATAATAAATTTAAGTAAGAGAAAAAGAAAACATAATAAAATTTAATTAAACACGTTAATCGTGTTTTTTTAAATGTATTAACAGAATATTATTTTTTTCATAAAATATCTTGAGGTGATAATAATGAATAATTCACTAAAAGGCGTTGTAATAGATCCAGGTCATGGTGGAATAGCTTATACCAAATGAGGTTATATATGGTTTAATGCTAGATAATACAAGGGTTTATAGATAACTATATATAGAAATTAATTTTAAATAATTACATATAAGACTAACGAAAGTTAGTTTTTTTTTTGTACATAGCCATCTTATTTAAGGTGGCTTTTAGAAAGGAGGAGAATATGGCGAATTGTAAAGTAATATCTATTGCTAATCAAAAAGGTGGTGTTGGTAAAACTACTACCACATTTAATTTAGGAGTAGCATTATCTAAATTAGGCAATAAAGTTTTATTAGTTGATATAGATCCACAAGCAGATTTAACTACAAGCATGGGATTTTACGACAATGAAAATATTGAAACTATATCGGATTTAATGCTAAGGTCAATCAATGATGAGAATATCAATGCAGAAAATGTGATATTACATCACGAAGAAAGTGTTGACTTAATTCCTTCTAATTTGGAGTTATCTGCTTTAGAAATGTCTTTAGTCAATGCTATGAGTAGAGAATATACTTTGAGAAATTGCTTAAAAGATTTGAAAGAAAAGTACGATTATATACTCATTGATTGTCCACCCTCGTTAGCTATAATAACTGTAAATGCACTAGCAAGTTCAGACAAGGTTATAATTCCTGTTCAAACACAATATCTAGCTGCTAAAAATATGGGACAGTTATTGAAGACAGTGGGAAGAATAAAAAGACAAATTAATCCTAAATTAGAAGTTGGTGGAATACTATTAACTTTAGTTGATGAAAGAACAAATTTATCTAAAGAAACAAAATATGAATTACAAAGAAACTATGGAGATGTTATTAAGATATTTAATAATAAAATACCAATAGCAGTTAAGGCAGCAGAAGCCACTACTGAAGGTAAAAGCATATTTTCTTATAATAGGAATAGTAAAGTAGCAGAAGCATATTATCAGTTTGCAAAGGAGGTTGAAGAAAATGGAAAAACGAGAAAGCAGAATGCACCTACCTACATTAGATGATTTGTTTACAACACAAGAAGAAAGAGATAGTGCTAATTTAGAAAAAATAGTTGATATTAGTGTTAAAGATATTGATGATTTTCCTAATCACCCATTTAAAGTAATTGATGATGAAGAAATGCAGTTAATGTCAAAAAGTATTAAAGAAAATGGTATATTAGTACCTGTTTTAGTTAGACAAAAAGAAGATGGTCGCTATGAAATGATTTCAGGACATAGAAGAAAATTTGCAAGTAAATTAGCAGGAATTGATAAGATACCATGTATAGTAAGGGATTTAACTGATGATGAAGCAACGATTATTATGGTTGATAGCAATATGCAAAGAGAAAAAATACTCCCAAGTGAGAAAGCATTTGCTTACAAAATGAAATTAGATGCGATTAGTCATAAAGGAAAAAGAACAGATTTAACTTCGTCGCAAGTTGCGACAAGGTTAGATACTGCTACAATGATTGGTAAGGAGCATGGCGATAGTAGAGATAATGTTTATAGGTATATAAGATTAACTTATTTAATACCTAAAATATTAGAATTTGTAGATAATTCAATAATAAAGGATAAAGATAAATTACAAATATCATTAAGTCCAGCAGTAGAAATATCATATCTTACTAATGAAGAACAATATAAATTACTAGATTATATAGAGTTTAATCAAGTAACACCATCTCATGCACAGGCAATAAAACTGAAAGAAATGAGTCAAAATAAAACTTTTAGTGATGAAAAAATGGAAATATTATTAGATGAAGAAAAACCAAATCAAACTCCTAAATTAAGAGTTAGTATGAATAGGTTAAGCAATGTACTCCCAAACAATTTAAAAAATGATAGGGAGAGAGAGGAGTATGTGATTAAGGCAGTTGAATTTTATGATAGATACCAAAAACAACGAAAGAAAGCAGACCAGGAAAGATAGTGGGAGTATCTTTTACAAAAAGTCCCTCCTTATAATCCACCCTAAAAATAATACTAACTTTTAATTACTTACTGAAAAAGAATATTAAGTATAGTATTTAGTAGTATTACTAGAATCGTACATTTGCAAGAAATGAGCAAAAAAATATACAATAGAACCGAAAAGGAAGTGATTTGTATGAAGTTAATTCGTTTATTTGGAATTATTATTTTGATTTGTCTTGTTTGGGGATTAGGAAGTGCTTTTAATGGAGAAGATTATAAACCTGTTGATGAAACTATTGAAGAAACAAGTAATTTAGAAAATACTGTTTCTTTTTCTTCAACTATTGAAAAAGAAATTGAAGAAGAATCAACAAAAGTTGTGGATAATGATTACAGTGAAGAAAATAATTCTGATGTATCAACAAAAGTTGTGGATAAAACTTCTACAACATCAAGTATTAACAATTCTGTTGATAGTTCTAGTGTAAAACAAAAAGAAGAACAGATTATTGTTCCAAAGAATGAGAAAGTAGAACAAAAAACAGAAGTTAAAGAAACAAAAGAAGAAACTGTTGTAGATATACAAACACAAATAATTACTGAAAGTAATGAAGTTGAAGAAACACCAGAAATTATTGAAGAAATAAAAGAGGAGGTAGATAATGAATTAGAAAAATTAAAGAAACAAGTAGAATATTCAACCTATGATGAGTGTATGAATATAGGATTTGAAGAAGCAATAAAAGACCCAATAGGTATATTAGGATTTAGTTGTCCATATATTGCTTATGAGGGTAAAATCATAGGTTATAGATTACAATTAGATTATACAAATCCTATGGAAAACTGATGGCAACTTATGTTGCTTTTTTTTTGGAAAAAAATTGAAAGGAAAGAGAAAATGAAAAAGAGTAAATTTTTATTACTTATGGCAGTAGTAGTAACTGCTGTTTTAGGTTTTCTAGGTATTACAAAAGTTAATGCACAAACTTATTACGAAACATTAGTAGAAGAAAAAATACCAGGACACTACTATACTCGTAGAGGTGGAGGAAAACCTTATATGTCTGCACAATATAGTACTTATACAATGAATGGTAAAGTAGTTTACTGTATTGAGCCAGGAGTTGATATAACAACACATGATTATAATGGTGCAGATGGATTAGTTAATTCGCCTTATGATGCTGCAACAAATAAGAAAATTGAGTTGATAGGACATTATGGATATGATTATCCTGGTCATCAAACATTAAGATATAGAATGGCTGCTCAATCACTTATTTGGGAAACAACAGGAGGGCAAATTATAGAGTTCTGGACAGAAGCTTCTGGATGGGGAGATTTTATAAATCTTAACAAAGAAAGAAACGAAATAATGAGATTAGTAAATGCTCATTACAATAAACCTAGTTTTAATGGTAGTTCAATGGAAGTTATAGTTGGACAAGAATATAAAGTAACTGATACAAATGGTTTAATGAGTGAGTATGCTTTATACAAAGCAGATGGAATAGATGTTAGAATTAGTGGAAATGATATTTATTTCACACCAAGAGCAACAGGAAATATTAGTTTAAGTGTTGCTAGAAAACATTATGATAATAACACTACAATAGTTTTTAAAGGAAATGATGAGAAATCTCAAAAAATGGGATATTTTAGATTTTCAGATCCTGTTGTAGCAACGTTAAATCTTAATGTATTAGGTGGTAAAATTAAAATTACAAAAGTTGATAGTGAAAATAATACAACTACACCACAGGGACAAGCGACATTAGTTGGTGCTAAATATAATGTTATCAATTCAAGTGGTACAGTAGTTACAACATTAACTATTGGAGATGACAAAACTGCTATTACAGGTCATTTACCATTAGGAACTTATACAATTAAAGAAGTATCACCATCAACAGGTTATTACCTAAACGATACATCTTATACAGTAACTGTTAATTCAAGTGATACAGTAAGTATTACAGTTAAAGAAGATGTAGTTAAAGCACCAATTAAAGTAAACAAAGTAGATAGTGAAACTAAAACTTGTAAAGCAAGTGGTATGGCATCATTATCTGGTGCAGTTTATGAAGTATTTGATAGTAATGGTAATTTAGTAGATACAATTACAACAGGAAATGATTGTAGTGCTACTTCAAAATATTTACCTTATGGAAAATACACAGTAAAAGAAAAAACACCATCAACAGGTTATTACATTGATGAGAATACTTATGATGTAAATATAAATGATGGTAATGTTAAAGTGGTAACATCAACAGAAAATGTTATTAAAGGTAGAATTAAAGTTAATAAAATTGATAGTGAAACTAAAACTTGTAAAGCATTAGGACAAGCGACATTAGTTGGTGCTAAATTTGATATTAAAGACCATAACAATAATGTTGTTGATACTATAACTATTGGAGATGATTGTACTGCAACATCTAAATATTTACCTTATGGAAAATATACTGTTGTAGAAACAAAACAACCAAAAGGTTATTATATAAATACTGAAGTATTTGAACAATTCATATCAGTTAAACAAGATTATTCTATAACTGTAAAAGAAGATGTAATCAAAAACTTTATTAGTATTTTAAAACAATACGATTATGTAAATGGCAATACAACATTCTTAAATGCAGAAGCAAATATTACTTTTGAAATATTCTATCCTAATGGGACAAAATATGGAGAAGTAAAAACTGATAAGAATGGGTATGCTACTTTAGATATACCTTATGGTGTATGGAAGTTTCATCAAGTAAATAGTAATACAGGATTTGAAAAGATATATGATTTCTTTATTACTGTTGATGAAAATAGTGAATTAGAACAATATTACAATATTTTAAATAATAAAATATCTGCTTATGTTCAAGTTGTAAAAAAAGATAACGAAACAGGTAAGACTATTGCTATCCAAAATGTAAAATTCAAAATACAAAATACTGATACAAAACAATATGTATCACAATATGTTGGTGGCAAAGTTTATGATAACTTTATGACTGATGAGAATGGAGTATTTACTACTTATTTAAAACTAGAAGCAGGGAATTATAAGTTAGTGGAAATTGAAAGTCCAAAAGGTTATTTACTATCTAAAGATGGATTAGAATTTTCTATTGGAGAAAACACAGAATATAATTACACTACTTATGGTGCTATTGTAGTAGTAGAGTTTAAGAATACTCCAATTAAAGGACAAGTTGAAATATTTAAAAATGGCGATAAGTTTGTTGTAGAAGATGGAACTTTTAGTTATAAAGATATTTCATTAAAAGGAATTAAGTTTAATATCTATGCAGACGAAGATATTAAATCAGCTGATGGCAATTATTTATACTATAACAAAGGCGATTTAGTACAAACAGTTACAACTGATGAAAATGGTTATGTTAAGAGTAAAAAATTACCATTAGGTAAGTATTATCTTGTTGAAGTGGAAACAAAAGAAAACTATGTTTTAGATACTAAAGAATATCATTTTGAACTTACTGAAAAAGATAATAAGACTGCTATTGTGTATGACACATATAAAGCATATAATTATTTGAAAAAAGGAACACTAGAATTTACTAAAACTGATTTTAGTACAAGTGATCCAATACCTTTTGTAGAGTTTGAAATATATACAGAAAAAGATGAGTTAATCTATTCTGGTAAAACTAATCAAGAGGGTAAAATTGTTATTAAAGAATTAGCAGTAGGAAAATACTACATTGTAGAGAAAAATGCTGCAGAGGGTTATGTTTCTAATGATGAAAAAGTGCTATTTGAAATTAAAGAAAATGGCGAAGTAGTTAAAGCAAATATGACTAATAAAAAAATAACATCTACATTAAAAATTACTAAAGTGGATGAAGATGAAAAATTATTATTTGGAGTTAAGTTTGGAATCTATGATTTAGAAGATAACTTAATTAAAGAAGTAATTACTAATGATAATGGTTTAATTGAAATTGAATTAGAGTATGGTAAATATTATTTTAAAGAAATTGCTACATTAGACCAATATGTAATAAGTGATGAAAAAGTATATTTTGAAGTTAAAGATGAGGGTGCTATTATTGAAGAAAATGTAGTTAATGAGTTTTTAGTAGGAACATTAGAGTTCACCAAAACTGATTTAATTACAGGAGATGTAATACCTAATACTTTAATTGAAGTATATACTGATAAAGATGAATTAGTATTCTCTGGTAAGACTGATGAGAATGGAAAAGTTGTTATTGAAGAATTAAGATATGGTAAATACTATATTATTGAAAAGGAAGCAGTAACAGGTTTTGTTATTACTGAAGAAAAAGTATATTTTGAAATCAAAGAAGATGGAAAAATAGTAAAAGCAGAGATGACTAATAGACCTATTCTTGGAACATTAGAATTTACAAAAGTAGATATTTCAACAAGCGAACCACTACCAAATACTTTAATAGAAATATATAACGAAAATGAAGAATTAATATTCTCTGGTAGAACAGATGAGAATGGAATGATCGTTATTGAAGAATTAAGATATGGTAAATACTATGTATTAGAGAAAGAAGCACCAGAGGGCTATATTTTAAATGAAGAAAAAATGTTCTTTGAAATATTAGAAGATGGGGAAGTAGTTAAAACTACAATGGTTAATGAACAAGTTGTTATAGAAGTACCTAATACAGGATTAAGTGATTATTATGTTGTTGAAATAATTTCTGGATTACTAATGTTAGGTGGAATAGGAGTGATTATATATGCTAAAAAGAAAAAAAGAAAATAATAAGGGAAGTAAGAGTCAGCTAATTATAGTTGGCTCTTTTTTCATTTTATTAAGTATTAGTATAGTTGGTGTTAATTTATTTACTGACTATATCAACAAACAAAAAGAAAAAGATTTGATTAAACAGTATTATGAAACTGAAGAATATATTGTTGATGTTCCTGTAGTGGAAGAAGAAATAGTACAAGAGGAACAACAAGTAGAAGAAAAAAAGGAAGAACAAAAAGTTGAAGTGAATTATATTGCAGTTATAAAAATACCTAAAATAGGTTTAGAAAAAGGATTAGCAAGTAAAGATAGTTATTGGAATAATGTTAATAGAAACATTCAAATATTAACTGAATCTGATATGCCAGATGTAGATAAAGGAAATGTTATTCTAGCAGGTCATAGTGGTAATAGTGGAGTATCTTATTTTAGAAAATTAAACAAATTGCAAATAGATGATAAAGTAAGTATTTCATACAATGGAAAAGAGTATATTTATAAAATGGTTAATTCTTATGAGATAGAGAAAAATGGATATGCTCATATTTTAAGAAATGCAGAAAAGACAACATTAACTTTGATTACTTGCAAACACAATACAAATAAACAGTTAATAGTTATTTGTGAATTAGTAGAAATTAAATAGGAGGAAATATGAAATATTTAGATAAAATAATAGAACGATTTAAAGTAGATGAAGAAGAAAAGAATTGTCCATTAAATGCCTTTATT
>JAZQIU010000036.1:0-42028 GCA_045541255.1 Bacilli bacterium
GAAGATCGTAATAAAAAAAAATATAAGATTATAACAAAAGATTGTAAAAATATATTATTACATTATCAAACAATAAATAAATTAAAAGAAATTAGAAGTTATGATATACATAATTACTATATTTCGTTAATTGGTATAGATAATAAAGAAAAACAAATAATAAAAGAATTTATAAAAGGAATGGTAGAATGATAAAATTTATAGTAGTAGATGATGAAGAAAAATGGCTAAATGAATTTAATAGAATAATTAATGATGTATTATTTAAAAGCGATAAAGAATATGAGATTTTTTCATTTAAAAAATATAATAATGAATTAAAAAATTTAATTATGGATAATAGCCAACAAAAAATATATTTAATGGATTTAGAATTAGATCCAAAACATACTGGTATGGATATATTAAGAGAAATTAGAGAAGATGATTGGGATAGTGAAATAATAGTATTAACAAATCATGATAGAATGTTTGAAACAGTTCATAAAGAAATATATAAAACATTTGATTTTATAGAAAAATTCGATAACTTTGAAAATCGATTAAAAAAAGATATAAAGAAAATTATTAGCAAAAAATATGATAATGATAAATTTATATATAATACTAGAAAAATTAGTTTACAAATTTTTATGAAAGATATTCTTTATATTTATAGAGATACAATTGATAGAAAGCTTGTAATAAAAACAACAAATAATGAATTTGTTGTAAACCTTTCTATAAATGAGATTATAAAACAATTAGATTGTAGATTTAAACAATGTCATAGAAGTTGTATTATAAATGAAGATAGAATAACAAAGAAAAACTATGTTGAGGGGTATTTCGTAACTGATACCGGAGAAACAGTACATATGTTATCTAAAATGTATAGGGAGGATTAATATGAATCTTTTAGAATTTTTAGTTTATTTTTTTGCAGAAGTATTTATGATTTATTTTCTATTAAATATTTTTGCAAATATAGATAAAGTTAGTTTTAAATTTTGTAATACAACAAAATCTAAAATTATTGTTAGTATTTTTGCAATTTTATTAATATTTAATAGTATGCATAATTACACAGAATACAAATTACTAATAACATTCTTAATAATGATATTACTTTATTATAATTATTTTAAAACTGGTTTAAGAAATTCAATCTATAATGCAGCTATTGTAATAAGTTTTAATTCTATATTAGAAATATTGTTATCTTTAATAGTGTTTATAGGATTAGCTAATTATATAGATTTAAATAATAATGAACTATTAAAAATAGCTTTTTCGTTTATAGTTTTTGGTACTTCTAATAGAATATTTTATATTGAAAAAGTAAGTGGATTAGTTAGAAAATTTAAAGAAACTTTAGAACAAAATATTTCATTAGAAATAATACTAGCATCTATAGTTGTTATTTTAAATATATTTTCTTTTTTTAGAAGTCAAGATTTTAAAAATATGTATAGCATAATTTCAATAGTAATAGGAATTATATACATTATTTTAACATCTAGTGTTATTGTAAAAAGTAAATTTTTAGTAGAAAAATTAGTTGCCAAAAATAAAGAATTATCAAATTCATATAAAGCATATTCAGAAACTATTCAACAATTTAGAGAATTAAAACATAATTTAAAAAATGATTTATATGGAATTAAAACAAATTTACCAAAAGAAAAACAAGTTTATATAAATGATGTTATTTTAAAATATAATAAAGACAATGAATGGATAAATAATATAGAGGATATGCCAGAAGGCTTACAAGGTTTAATATATTTAAAGAAAAACGAAGCTGAAAAGAATAAAGTCAAAATGCTTATTAATTATAAAAGTAGTAATAAAATTCAAGAAAATGATTTTGTTGATTTATGTGATACTATAGGTATTTTAATTGATAATGCAATAGAAGCGAGTAAAGATTTAAAAAATAAAATATTTTTATTAGATGTTAATGATATAAATAATAATATAGAAATCACTATTACTAATTCATTTACAAATAAAATAGATACAACTGAAATAGGAAATAAGAATTATAGTACCAAAAAGAAAAAATCAGGATTAGGATTAAATTATATAAAAAGAATAAATAATGAGAGAATAAAAGTAAAATTATCAATAATAAATGATCTTTTTATAACAAAAATTATTTATAAAGCAAAAAACTAAAAAAACCATCAATTTGATGATTTTTTTTTATTAATTATTTAATTAAAGATTTAGGACATTCAGCTTCATCAAAAACTATAACAATAGTAAATGGTGTAGCAGCAGTAGCTAATCCTATTTTTGATAATAAGTTTAATAACATTTTTCATACCTCCAATCCTATTTCAATTTAAATATATTTATATCATTTAAATGAAACCTTACTTTTTGACCCATAAGAATATATCCTAAAGGATTAGTCAATAATGTTTCTAATATCATAGCTGCGAGAATTAAATTAGAAATATAATTAACTTTAAATATTAATATTAAATAAACAATACTTATTATTAATATTGCTATCTTAAACTTCAATTTTCTTACTTTATTAATCATAGGTCTTTTTTCAGTATCAGCAGGACAAAAAATGACAAAATTAAGAAAACATATACTCCAAATGATACTTTTAACAAAAGTACTAAGTTTTAATAAAGTAAACAAATAAGGAATTCCTAGTAATAATACAGTACTAAAAATCCAACACATAATATTTGATTTTGCATGTGTACCATATCCTACTCCCCGTAAAGCACTATAAAAAAATAAAAAAATTATAAACTCTTTAAAAAAACCTAAAATAAGAGATAACAATATTATTACTGAAGTTTTAGTAATTAAAGTATATAAACCTATAAGTCCATATCTTAACTCTTCTAATTTAATAATATCTAACTCTGTATTATTATTTTTAATTTTTTCAAAAAAATAATCTACTACTCTATCTTTCATATATCATATATTCCTTATGCTAATATATTAATATATATAGTAAGAAAAAATAAAAAATTGTATCAAAAATAAATATAGTTGTTTTAAAAAAAGTTGTTATTTAAAATTTATATTATTATAAAAACTTTCAAACAAAAAATAAGGGCTTATAACACGGATTTATATTTTATAAAAAATATATGATATACTTTAAAAGTCACTGTAAGAGAAAGATAGTAATTGTCGACAAAATTAATTTAGTATCATGCTGTGAAGAGGTAATGTAGTAAAAAAACAAAAGAAGAGAAGGGAAGATTGAAAATGCGCGGTAAAGTTAAGTGGTTTAATAATGAGAAAGGTTATGGATTTATTGAGTATAATGATTTAGAAGATATTTTTGTTCATTATTCTGCAATAAGAAAAGAAGGATACAAAACTCTTAAAGAAGGAGATTTAGTAGACTTTAAATTAATTGAAACAGGAAAAGGTTTACAAGCGATAGATGTGGCCGAAGTAGAATTAACTACAGTATTGTAGTTTTTTTCGTAATTTGATATAATGATCATAGGAAGGTGATTATATGAAATTAAACATAAGAGGGGATAAACTAGTTGTTACTGATTCTATTAAAGCTTATATAGAAGAGAAAGTTAATAAGTTAGATAAATACTTTGATAATGATGATATTGAAGCTAAAATAGTAGTTAAAGTAGCGAATAATAGAGAGATTATAGAAGTCACAATACCTACAAATAAATATACTCTTCGTGCTGAAGAAAGAAATGAAGATTTGTATGCTGCTATAGATTTAGTTATAGATAAATTAGAAAGACAAATTAGAAAAAATAAAACTAAATTAAACGATAGATATAAAAAAGAAAGTTTTATGGATTTTAACTTTGACTTTATTGAAGAATTTGAAAGTGATAAAGAAGAAGAAGAGTTAATTGTTAAAAGAAAGACAATTGATATAAAACCAATGGATGAAGAAGAAGCAATACTTCAAATGGAATTATTAAATCATGACTTCTTTGTATTTAAAAATATAGATGAAGAATGTACATCAGTTCTTTATAAGAGAAAAGATGGTAAATTCGGTATTATTAATTCAAAATAAGAGTGTAAACTCTTTTTTTATGTGTTATAATAAATGTTACAGGAGGATTTAATATGGGAATATTAAAAAGATTAATAGATACTGAATATAAAGAATTAAAAAGATTTAAGAAAATTGCTGACGAAATAGAAGCGTTAGATGAAGAATATACAAAAATGACAGATGAAGAGTTATCTGGCATGACTGAAAAATTAAGAAAAGAATTATCTAATGGGAAAACATTAGAAGATATAGTAGTTCCTGCTTTTGCAACAATAAGAGAAGCCGCTAGTAGAAAAATTGGTGAGAAACCATATTATGTACAATTATTAGGTGGCTTAGCAATTCACTATGGTAATATTGCTGAAATGAAAACAGGAGAAGGAAAAACATTAACAACAATTTTACCAGCTTATTTAAATGCTTTATCAGGTGAAGGTGTTCACGTAGTAACTGTAAACGAATATCTAACAGCACGTAATGCTGAATGGATGAAACCAGTTTTTGATTTTTTAGGAATCACAGTAGGAGTTAACTTAAGAGAACTTAGCCCACAAGAAAAAAGAGAAGTTTATAATTGTGATATTACTTATACAACAAATAATGAAATTGGTTTTGACTACTTAAGAGATAATATGGTAGTTAGAAAAGAAGATAGATGTTTAAGACCGCTAAATTTTGTTATCATGGACGAAATTGACTCTATTTTAATAGATGAAGCTCGTACTCCACTAATTATATCTGGTGGAAAATTCAATTCTGCTAACTTATATAAAGATGCTGATAGAGCTGTAAAAACTTTAAAATATGAAACTGATTATACATTAGATGAAAAAACTAAATCAGTACTTCTAACTGAAGAAGGATCAACAAAAATTGAAAAACATTTTAGATTAAAAAATCTTTATGATATTGAAAATTCAGCATTAGTACATCATATCAATCAAGCTTTAAAAGCAAATTATGGTATGAAAAATGATGTTGATTATGTTGTATCAGCTGAAGGAGAAATATTGATTGTAGACCAATTTACTGGACGTTTAATGCAAGGAAGACAATTTAGTGACGGACTACATCAAGCTATAGAAGCTAAAGAAGGAGTTAAAATAAATGAAGAAACTCAAACTTTAGCAACAATAACTTTCCAAAATCTATTTAGAATGTATAAAAAGATTTCTGGTATGACAGGTACTGCAAAAACTGAAGAAGAAGAATTTAGAGATATTTATAACATGTATGTTATTGAAATACCAACAAATAAACCTTGTATAAGAGAAGATATGGTAGATAAAATTTATTCTACAGAAAGAGGTAAATATAAATCTATAGTAGAATTTATTAAAGAAGTTCATGCTACAGGACAACCAATTCTAGTTGGTACAATTTCAGTAGAATCAAATGAAAGACTTAGTAAAATGTTACAAAAAGAAAAATTACCTCATGAAGTATTAAACGCTAAGAATCATGCTAGAGAAGCAGAAATAATCGCTAAAGCAGGAGAAATTGGTGCAATAACAATTGCAACAAACATGGCCGGACGTGGAACAGACATTAAACTTGCTGAAGGCGTTAAAGAATTAGGCGGGTTATGTGTAATAGGTACGGAAAGACATGAATCACGTCGTATTGATAACCAACTTCGTGGACGCGCAGGTCGTCAAGGAGACCCAGGATATTCACAATTCTTTATATCTTTTGAAGATGAATTAATGAGAAGATTTGGTGCTGATAAAGTAAAAGATTTAATACAAAGAACTGGCTATCCAGAAGATCAAGATATAACTAATAAATTCTTATCTAAACAAATAGAAGGTGCTCAAAAGAAAGTAGAAGGAAACAACTACGATATGCGTAAAAACTTACTAGATTATGATAACATAGTTAGTGAACAAAGAAAGATAATTTATGAAAGAAGAAATGAATTAATTGATTCAGAAAATATTCATGAAATATCTAAAGATACTATAAGAGACTTCATAGATGGGTTAGTTGATGATCATATAGCACCTGAAGGATACTTAACAGATAAAGATTATGAAGATATAGTTAATCACGTTAATTCTAAAATGTTAAGAAACAAAAATATTTCGGTTGAAGATGTTAAATCAAAAACTGAAGAAGAGGTAGCAAATAAAATAAGTGATTTAATCATAGAAGAGTTAGATAGTAAAGTTAAAGATATTCCTATGGAAGTTATAAATGATTTCGAAAGACATATTTCTTTAAGAGTAATAGATCAAGCTTGGGTAAAACATATTAGTTCAATGGAACATTTAAGAGAAGGTATTGGATTACGTGGATATGCACAAACAAATCCATTGCAAGCTTATGCAATGGAAGGATATCAAATTTTTGATGCGATGCAAGATTCAATAGATGAACAAATTGCAAACTTCTTACTTCACATGCAAATAACTCAAAATGTTGAACCTAAACAACAAAAAGCAGTTATAGCAAATGATGGTAAAGAACATTTAAAAGCAAAACCTAAAAAGAATGAATCAAAAGTTGGAAGAAATGATCCTTGTCCATGTGGGAGCGGCAAGAAGTTCAAGCAGTGTTGTGGTAAATAATATAGAAAATCCCCGCAAATAAAGGCTTTGCGAGGATTTTTTAATATTCTTAATGCTACATAAAAATGGTAAAAAGTACGTTTAAATAAGTTTTAGATAAGTTTTTTACTTATCTAAAACTTATCTAGAAATTAATTAGCAACTTAAAACGCTTATAAATAAAGAAAAATATAGAAAACTGACCATTCCCAAGGTGGTTCCGGTCAAGTATGTGATATAATATTGCTACGAAAAGGAGGGATTTTATGAAAATATTATTAGATTCAAACATCATTGTTTATAGAGAAAGTGATAATTCAACTATGGATGGAATAGGAGAACTTTTTAAAACGATTGAAAACAATTTTAAAATGCAAAAGTATATAAATCCAATAATAAAAAAAGAAATACTCCAAAATGTTCATGATAAAAAACGTGATATATTATTAAACAGATTGAATTCATATAATATGTTAGAAAATCCTTCTAAAAATATTTGTCAAGAAATAGAGAATAAATTTAATAATACTAATAAAACAATGAATGATAGAATAGATGACCTTATTTTAACGGATGTTTATACAGGAAAAGTTGATTTATTAATAACAGAAGATAAAAGAATAAAGGATAAAGCAGTTCAATTAGGAATAACAGAAAAAGTTAATAGTATTTCTGAATTTATTTATAAAAGTAAAACCGAGAAAAAAGTGAATCATTCAATATTAGATATTCATAAAGTTAAAATAGGTACATTAAATATAAATGATAGTTTTTTTGATGCACTAAAGAATAGTTATCCATGTTTTGAAACATGGCTCGAAGGAAAGAAGAATGAAGATGCATATTGCTATTTCGAAAATAACAAACTATTAGCTATGTTAATGTTAAAAAATGAAGAAATTGGGGAAGATTATTCAGATATTTCGCCAACAATGAAAAAAAATAGAAAACTTAAAGTATCAACATTTAAAGTTGATATAAGAAAGAAAAAAATTGGCGAAAGATTTATTAAAATCATTTTTGATCAAGCAATATATTCGAATGTCAATGAAATATATGTAACTATTTTTGATGATACCGACGAAAAAAAAGCTCTTATACGTTATTTTGAAAGATTTGGATTTCATTATCATGGAAAGAAAAACGGAAGAGAATTGGTTTATGTAAGATCAATGAATAAGAATTATATTAAAAATGATCCTTTAAAAACATACCCTTACATAGATAAAAATAATGACTCTTATGTAGCTGCTATATTACCTGCATATCATACGTTCTTATTACCAGATTCAAAACTTTCTAGAGAATCGTATAGAAATATACATATGCCTGTCGAGTATGCAATAAAAAAATATTATATAACAGCAACAGGATTTAAACCGAAACCAACTATTGGTGATAATCTTGTTTTTTATAGAATGAAAGAGGGTTATATACCTGCTAAATATTCAAGTGTATTGACTACAATAGGAATAGTTACAGATATTTATATTCCGTCTAATATAGATGATTTGTTAGAAAAAGTTAAAGGAAAAACTGTCTATACTGAAGAAGAAATCAGAAATTATTATATTTCTAGAATAAAGAAAACTTATGTTATAGAATTTGCTTACATAACCACACTACAAAATAAGATAAACTTAAACGATTGTTTAGAAAACAGGATTTTGTTTAAACCACCTAGAGGTGTAGAAAAAATTTCTAAAGACCAGTTTAATAAAATATTAGAAATCGGAAATGTAGATAATTCTATTATAATTTAGCATTATATGATATAATGGATATATAATAGGAGGTAGATGTAATGTGTGTACGATTTTAATGCCAATAAATCCTCAATATGTCGATGAAATATTAGCTGGCAGAAAAAAATATGAGTATAGAAAAATTAAGGCAAAAAAGGCAAACGTTGATAAAATGATTATATATTCTACTTCTCCAATTATGAAAGTTGTAGCTGAAGTTGATATTAAGGAAATATTAGAAGAAGAACCAGAAAAACTTTGGGAAATGACAAAATCTGAATCAGGAATTACTAAAAGTTTTTATAATAAGTACTATAAAAATAAAAATATAGCCGTGGCTTATAAGCTAGGAAAAATAAAAATTTACAATGAACCCAAAAATTTAAATGAAATAGGAATAAACTATGTTCCTCAATCATTTGTTTATTTAGATTAAAGATTTTAAAATAATGCAATTTTAGATAAGTTTTTAGATAAGTTCTGCTAGGTTTGCCGAGTGCTACGGAGTGCTCCCAAGTGCAACCAAGAGCCGAATTAACGAGCCAAGTGCTCCAACGACACTTCCAAAAACCCCAATACAAAAGGCCATGTGGCAGTGGTAAGAAATATAAACAATGTTGTGGAAAGTAGATTTTATAATCTACTTTTTATTATGTTATAATTAGTATATAAAAGAATAGGAGATATATTATGATTATAATAATAGAAACAATTATTTTATGTATTTTATTTACAACAATGGTATATATAATGTCTAAAGAACCTATAAAAACATTATATAACTATCCTCCTAAGATACAAGAAAGAGTAAAAGAATTAGAAGAATATAAAGATAAAATTCCAACAACTAAAAATATGTTAGCAGCAAAAATAGGAGTATCAATCTTTATAATTGTAATAGTTAGTTTAATAATGAGATATATTAATGGTTATACAACATTTATAGATGCGTTTAAAAATTCATTATTAATATGGACAATTATAAATATATACGATGCATTAATATTGGATTGCTTATGGTTTTGTCAAAGTAAAAAATTTATATTTAAAGGAACTGAAGATATATCTAAAGAATATAAAAATTACTGGTTCCACATTAAAGAAAGTTTAATTGGAGAAGTAATAGGGGCAATTGTTTGTATATTAATAGGTTTGATAGTTTCAATAGTATAGGAGTTGATAAAATGAATCTTAGTAATGAAAGTAAAACTCTTTTTATACCATTATATGGAAAAGCTTTAATGAGCAAAAATAAAATTTTTTTAAATGATCCTAAAGCAGAAGAAATAATAACAAAAATTAAATATGAATTTAAATCATTAAAACAATCTAAATGGCTTTCAATGTATATGAGTTTAAGAGCATCAATAATTGATGAATTATGTAATGATTACATTTCTACACATACAAATTCAACAATTATACATTTAGGTTGTGGATTGGATTCAAGAAATTTAAGAGTAAATCAAAATTACAATAAATGGTATGACATTGACTTTAAAGAAGTAATAGATATAAGAAAAGAATTTTACAAAGAAAGTTCTAAATATAACATGATAGGATGTTCAGTATTAAATTATGATTGGTTAAATCATATTACTAATAATTCAAATATTTTAATTGTAGCAGAAGGCTTAACGATGTATTTAAAAGAAGTAGAAATTAAAGACTTATTAAAGCATATAGAAGATAAATTTAATAATGTTACTATAATATTTGATGCATACACGAAAAAAGCTATAAAAGCTTCAAAAATAAAAAATCCAATAAATCAAATGAATGCTAAAGTTTATTATGGAATAAATAATCCTAAAGAGTTTTTAGATTTAAATAAAAATTTAAAATATAAAGAAACATATTTAATAAAGAAAAATAATAACAATTTAAAAGGAATAACAAAATTAATATTTAATAATTTATATTGTGGAAAAATATCTCAATCATATTATAAAATTTATAAATTTATTCTAAAAAAAGAGGTACAAGATAAAAATTAATATATTAAAGTATATTAATTTTTTATTGAAAAAAATATACTTTCAAAAACCTCTATTATTTGCTATACTCATTCTAGGAGTGACGTTATGGAAAAGAAAGAATTACAAACAAAATATAATGATTTATTTGAAAAATTAAATATTCTTGGGAGGTCACTTTGACTTAGAAGTTAAAAGTCAAAAAATAAAAGAATTAGAAAAAGAATTACAAGATGAGAATATTTGGAACAATATAGATAAAGCAAATAAATTAAATAATGAACTAGTAAACTTAAAAAAATCTGTTGAAAACTATCAAGTTATCCACAATAAAATCGAAGATTCAATAGGTTTATTAGAAATGTTAAGCGAAGAAGATATTAACGAACTAGAAGAAATAGAAAAAGAATTACCAAATATTGAAACAGAATTAAATGAGTTAGAAATTGAAACATTATTTACAAGCGAATATGATAATTTAAGTTGTTTTTTAGAAATACATCCAGGTGCTGGTGGTACAGAAGCTTGTGATTGGGCTGATATGCTATTAAGAATGTATACAATGTTCTGTGAAAAAAATAATTATAAGTATGAAGTTATCGATAAATTAAAAGGTGAAACAGCAGGAATAAAAAGTGTAACATTGAAAATAGAGGGCAATCACGCTTATGGTTATTTCAAAAGTGAAATAGGGGTACATAGATTAGTAAGAATAAGTCCATTTAATGCGGCTGGAAAAAGACAAACATCATTCGCTTCAGTATCTGTTATTCCAGAAATAAATGAAAACATAGATATTGAAATAAAAAACGAAGATATAAGAGTAGACGTTTATAGAAGTAGTGGTTGTGGAGGACAAGGAGTTAATACAACAGACTCAGCAGTAAGAATAACACATATACCAACAGGCATTGTAGTAACTTGTCAAAATGAAAGAAGTCAAATACAAAATAAAGCAACTGCGATGAATTTATTAAAAAGTAAATTATTTCAAATAGAACAAAAAAATAAAGAAAAGGAACTAAATGATTTAAAAGGGGATATAATGAACATAGACTTCGGTAGTCAAATAAGAAATTATACATTAGAACCATATAGTTTAGTAAAAGATGTAAGAACTGGTTATGAAAATACAAATACAGATAAAGTATTAAATGGTGATATATTAGAATTTATGAAATCATTTTTAAGAATAAAGAGGTAGAAAATTATGGTAGAGGTAAAAAAATATTCAAAAATATTATTAGGATGTTTACTTATAAGTTTAGGATTAAATGTATTTATAATTCCATCTAAACTTATACCAAGTGGTATATTAGGTCTAACAAGTATACTTTCATATGGTTATGGTTTTAATAATGCAGCATTATTATTAATAATAAATGTATGGACTTTGTGGTTAATATATATGTTATATGATAAAGAAAGGTTAAAACAATATTTAGTACCCACACTCGCTTTACCTTTATGTATATATTTAACTTCATACATACACATAAATATTACTACTAGTGTTGAAGAATTATTAATTGCTATAGCAGGTTCATTTATAATGGGATATGGTTATGGTTTAATGTATAAAGAAGGATTTAAAACAGGGGCTATAAATATATTAGAAGATATATACAATGATTTTGCTAAAAAAAACACAAGAATATTATCGAGAGGTTTTGATGTATTATTAGTACTAGCAACAATGAAAGTTTATGGAATAGAACAAGCTTTATATTCAACCATAGTAATAGTTATAATAAGATATATGACAACAAAAGCAAGAATAGGAATTAGTGATTCAAAAGCTTTTTATATAATAACAACGAAAGAAAAAGAAATAAAAAAATATTTAATGGAAGAATTACATCACGATTTAACAGCATTTGATGCTGAAGGTGGTTTTTCTAAAAAGAAAAGTAGAGTTATAATGACAGTTATTTCCACTAAAGATTATTTTAGAGTGAAAGAAGGGATACAATTAATTGATCCGAAAGCTTTCATATCTATAACAGATAATTTTGAAGTAATGAACAGAAATGTAAAAATAAATGAAGAATAATTTATGATATTTAAAATATAATAAAAGGAGGTAAAAATATGAAATTATTTTCAAAAGAAAAAGGTATTGTATTATCTATACTTAATGCTATTTTCGTAATATGGATAGTGACTGCACTTGTTATAACTATATCAAATATAACAATGTTAGCAATAAAAGACTACACTTATACATATGAAGAATACAAAGTAATAAATTGTGATTTTGAATATGAAACAGAAGAAAATTGCGAAAGTAATTATACGCTTTATAAAATAGATTCAAAAAACTACAATACAGATTATAAAAGAAATATTATAATTTCAGTATCTAATATTATTATTGTATCAGGAATAATTTTTATATTAAATAAAGAAAAAAATAAAAAATAGTGTTTAGAGTAAATCGTATGATTTACTTTTTTTGTACTTTAATAACAAATATATTAATACAATTTATTATGAAAAAAATAATTATAATAACTTTAATAGTTTTAAATTTAATATTAAGTATACATACAACAGCAAAGAATAAAAAATTAATTTTAAATGATATAATCATAATTATAGATGTCGGACATGGTTCTAAAGACATAGGGACTTCATATAAAAATGTTTATGAAAAAGATATTAATTTAAATATATCTAAAAAGTTAAAAATTGAACTAGAAAATTTTGGAGCTAATGTAATTCTAACAAGAGATGGAGATTATGATTTATCAACACCAAATACTAACACTAGAAAAAGAAGTGACTTTAATAATAGAATAAAACTTATAAATGAATATAATCCTAATTTAGTTATTTCTATTCATCAAAATTACTATAAAGATTCAAGATATAGTGGTACTCAAATATTTTATAAGGGTAATAAAGAACTAGCCAAATATTTACAAAAAAATATTAATAAAAAAAGACTTTCAAAACCAATTTCTTCTTCTTTATATATGTATAATAAGATTAAAGCTGATACCCTTCTTATAGAATGTGGATTTCTTTCTAATGCAACAGATAGAAAAAATTTAACTAATGAAACATATCAAGCTAATTATTCAAAAGACTTAGCAAAATACATTGCAGAATATTTTAAAAAGAATTAGCGTAAATTTCATAATAAATTCACATTTTTAATATATTATTTTTATGTTAGTTGTGATAGAATTTATAATAGGTGATAGTATGTCAAGGCAAGAACAGACAAAAGCAACTAAAACAAATAAAATATTCAAAACCTTAGATGAACAAATTTCTATACTTGAAAATAAAGGTTTAGTAATAGATGATGTTGATTTTGCAAAGGAAATATTATTAAGAGAAAACTATTTCTTTGTAAGTGGATATAGACATTTATTACTACGTTCTAAAACTGATAAAAAATTCTTGCCTGGAGCAAATTTTAGAGAAATGTATGCTCTATTTAATTTTGATAGACAAATAAGAAACATACTATTTAAAAATTTGCTTATAATAGAAAATAATATTAAAAGTATATTTTCATACCAATTATCTAAAAAATATGGTTATAAAGAAAAAGATTACTTGCGCCCTTCTAACTTTACAAATAATCCTGAGAAGTTTAGGCAAGTTAACGATTTGATAAAAAAAATGAAACGTCAAATAAGAATAAATGGTAATCAACATTCAGCAACTAAACATTATCAAATGAATTATGGTTATGTACCATTATGGATTGTAGTAAAAGTATTATCTTTTGGTATAGTTTGTGAATTATTTACAATAATGAAAAAAGAAGACCAAATTGAAATATCTGAAATATATAGAATTGATCCTCAAACATTAAGTATATATTTACCAATACTTGCAAACTATAGAAATTTATGTGCACACGAAGATATATTATATGATTATAGAACACATAGACCTATACCAAATACTGAAATTCACAACCAACTAAATATCCCAAAGTTAGACGGGGAATATATATACGGCAAAGAAGATTTATTTGCATTAATAATAATAATGAAAAGAATGTTATCAACAGATGAGTTTAAACTAATGATTAATGAAATTACATATGAAATAAATATAGTTGATGGTAAATTAAAAACTATTAAAATTGATAAATTATTAAATGCAATAGGATTCCCAACTAATTTTAAAGATATATGTTTTATAGATAAGGAGTTTTAAAATGAATAAAAAGACAAAAGGTATATTATTAATTATAGCAGCATTTTTCTTAGGTGCTGGTGGAATGTTTATATTAGTTAATTATTCACCAGCAGCTGTTCAAACAATTGTTAATAAAAGTGAAAAAGAAGTAACTGTAACTGATACTGGAATAGCAGATGCTGTTGAAAAGTTATATGATGCAGTTGTTGTAGTAGGCTCATATAAAAATGGAGTATTATCTAGTAGTGGAACAGGTTTTGTATATGATGAAGATGATAAATATGCTTATATATTAACAAACTCACATGTTATAGATAGTGCTACATCAATCAAAGTTAAATTTACTAATGATGCTATTGAAAATGTAGAATTAGTAGGTAATGATTCATATAGCGATATAGCAGTTTTAAAAATTGAAAAAGAAAAAGTAATTAAAATAGCTGAAATTGGTACTAATGAAAACTTAAGGGTAGGAGATACTGTATTTGCAATAGGAGCTCCATTAGATAATGAATACTCTTGGACAGTTACTAGAGGAATACTTTCTGGCAAGGATAGATTGGTAGATGTTAGTGTGGGAAATACAGGAAGTGCTGATTGGGTAATGCAAGTTATCCAAACTGATGCTGCAATAAATAGTGGTAATAGTGGTGGACCTTTAGCAAATTCAAATGGACAAGTAATAGGTGTTACTAATATGAAACTTGTAAGTGATGGAGTAGAAGGTATGGGATTTGCGATTCCTATAGAAGATGCAATAAATTATGCAAAACAATTAAGAGAGAACGGAAAAATTGAAAGACCATTTATAGGAATATCAATGCTAGATTCAAATGATACATTTAATTTAGCAAGATATAGAATAACATTAGATACAAGTTTAGAAGGTGCTGTAGTAATAGAAACTCAAAAAGGTTCTCCAGCCTCTGATGCTAAACTACAAATGGGTGATGTAATAACTAAAATTGAAGATTATGAAGTAACTTCTGTTGCACGTTTAAAATATTATTTATATAAATATGCACCGGGAGATAAAGTTAAAATAACTTATGTTAGAAATGGAAAAACAGAAACAGTTACAATAAAGTTAGATAAAAGTGAATAGATTTATTAAATTAAATCTATTTTTTTACGTAAAATAAATATAAAAAAAATAAAAGACAATAATATTAATGATATAATAAAAGTGGTGATAAAATGAACAAAGTATATTTTCAAGGAAGTTTTTATTTAAAAAAAGAAGCAGGAACAGAAATTCCTATAAAAGATGTTGATATAACTAAAGGAGAATTTTATTATAATCCAAATTATGAAAGTGTTTGTGAATTGCACCAACTAATTATTAATAGTAAAGGAATGTTTTTAAGACGAAGAGATGCATTAGGCAAATATAGTGAAGAATTAATACCGGTTAATGAAGATGACTTGGAGAAAAATTACATAGATTTTATGAAATTTTTAAAAGAAAGTAAATACATAGGTAAATTAGGTAAAAGAACAAAACCAACACAATTTGGAGATATGAGTTATACAGATTTTCCTACATTAGTTTTATTTCAAACAAATACACATACAATAATATATAATTCTATGATAGAAGATTTAACAAACATACCTATAAGTATTTTAGATTCTAGATATTGTAATGATTGGGAATTTTTTGGAGAACAAAATACCATATATCAAAATCCTATGGATTTATATAAAGATTTGTATAAAGATTCATTTAAACAAAATAAAAATAAAGGCTTTAATTTTTAAATAGATTTATTAAACTAAATCTATTTTTTATGTTATAATACTTTCGAATGGAGTGATTATTATGTCATTAAAAGCAGGAATAGTTGGATTACCTAATGTAGGTAAGAGTACACTTTTTAATGCAATAACAAAGAAAAATATCTTAGCAGCAAATTATCCTTTTGCTACTATTGACCCCAATATAGGCGTAGTTACAGTGCCAGACAAAAGATTAGAATTTTTAGAAGAATTATATGATCCTGATAGCACAGTTCCAACAACATATGAATTTACTGATATAGCAGGTTTAGTAAAAGGTGCATCAAATGGAGAAGGTTTAGGTAATAAATTCTTGTCACATATTAGAGAAGTAGATGCAATAGTTGAAGTAGTTCGTTGTTTTGAAAATGCAGATATAACCCATGTTGAAGGTGGAGTAGACCCAATAAGAGATATTGAAATTATCAATGTAGAATTAATTTTATCTGATTTAGAAATAGTTCAAAATAGAATTAATAGAATGGGTAAAAGAATTGAAATGTCTAAAGACAAAAAAGAACTATTAGAAATTAGTACATTAAAAAAATGTGTAGAAAACTTAGAAAAAAACATTGCATTAAGAAATGTAGAGTTTAATGAAGATGAATTGTTAATATTAAAGAATTTTAGTTTAATTACATTAAAACCTATAATATATGCAGCTAATGTTAATGAAGAAGATGCAATAGTTGGAACTAATAAATATGTAGAGATAGTAAAAAATTATGCTGAAGAAGAAGGTTCTGGGGTAATTACGCTTTGTGCAAAACTTGAAAGTGAATTAGCAGAATTAGAAGAAAGCGATAAAAAAGTTTTCATGGAAAGCATAGGTTTAACTAATAGTGGATTGGATAAATTAATTTATGCAACATATGATTTATTAGGATTAGCGACATTTTTTACAGCTGGTCCAAAAGAATGTAGAGCATGGACATTTAAAAAAGGTATGAAAGCACCACAATGTGCTGGAATTATTCACTCCGATTTTGAAAGAGGATTCATACGTTGTGAAACAATGAGCTTTGATGATTTAAATACTTATGGAACAGAGTTAAAAGTAAAAGAAGCCGGAAGAATGAGATTAGAAGGTAAAGAATATATAATGCAAGACGGAGATATTTGCTATTTTAGATTTAATGTTTAAAACTCTTGACATTTCCACAATTAATTGATATTATCTATTATGCATTTATATATTTTTATATAAATATTTGTGGAGGGGAATAGCGGATTTGCCCATACCACAACAGCGAAAATATGAAAGGATGTGTTTTTCGTGGCAAAAGAAGTCGTAAAGAAAATTAAATTACAAATTCCTGCTGGAAAAGCTACACCTGCTCCACCTGTTGGAACAGTTTTAGGACCTGCTGGAATCAATTTACAAGAATTCTGTACAAGATTTAATGATGCATCTAGAGATAAAATGGGAGATATAGTTCCTGTTGAAATTTCAATCTTTGATGACAGAAGTTTTGATTTTGTATTAAAAACAGCACCAGCTGCATTCTTAATCAAAAAAGCTGCTAAAATCAATTCAGGAAGTAAAAAAGGTTCAAGTGAAATCGTTGCAACAATTTCTAAAGAACAACTTAAAGAAATTGCTGAAACTAAATTACCTGACTTAAATGCTTATGATGTTGATGCTGCAATGAAGATTATTGAAGGTACAGCTAGAAATATGGGTGTTGCTGTTGAAGGAATAGAAACTGAAACAGCAAATGAAGAAAATTAATTAAATAATAAGTAGTAAAAATAAATATCCGCAAATCTACCACGATTGGAGGGAAATTAGAATGAAAAAATTTGGAAAAAAATATGTGGAAGCTTCTAGTAAAGTAGAAAAGAATAAACTTTATACTGTAGATGAAGCAATCGAATTAGTTAAAACTACATCAACTACTAAATTTGATAGTACTGTTGAAGTAGCATTCAAACTAAACTTAGATACTAAAAAAGCTGATCAACAATTACG
Organism: Bacilli bacterium; assembly: GCA_045541255.1. Taxonomy (GTDB): domain Bacteria; phylum Bacillota_I; class Bacilli_A; order RF39; family UBA660; genus UMGS1124. The sequence goes on from JAZQIU010000036.1 coordinate 18,192, forward strand.
TGGATCATTAGTATTACCTAATGGTACTGGTAAAACTAAAAAAATCTTAGTTTTAGCTAAAGGTGCTCAAGCTGAAGCTGCTAAAGCTGCTGGAGCTGATTATGTTGGAGATATGGATTTAATCGAAAAAATTCAAAAAGAAAATTGGTTTGATTTCGATACAATCATTGCTACTCCAGAAATGATGCCTCATTTAGGTAAGATTGGTAAAATCTTAGGACCTAAAGGTTTAATGCCAAACCCTAAGACTGGAACAGTTACAATGACTCCAGAAAAAGTTGTTGAAGATGTTAAAAAAGGTATGATTGAATATAGAGCAGATTCTTATGGAAATGTTCATTCAGTTATCGGAAAAGTATCTTTTGAGGCTAAAGCATTAAAAGAAAATTTTAACTATTTATATAATACAATAGTTAAAGCTAAACCAGCTGCTGTTAAAGGAACATATATCCAAAATATATCAGTAACTACTACAATGGGTCCTGGTATAAAAGTAGATAAAAATTCTTTTGACAAGTAGGAATTAATATAATATAATAATTTTGTTAAAAAAACGAGTACCGAAGACAGTAGGGGATACGTCTTAATAATCCTACCGAGGGAAGGCTATAAAGAATCTTTATACTTTCCTGCACGGAAAGTTTTTTTATAAATAAAAGAGGAGGATATAAATGGCAAGTACAAAAATAATTCAAGAAAAACAAAATGTTGTTGAAGAAATAACTAAAAAACTTGACGATTCTAAAAGTGTTATCTTATTTAGTTATCAAGGATTATCAGTTGCTGATATAGCCGACTTAAGAAAAGAATTAAGAAATAATGATAGTGAAGTTAAAATCTATAAGAATACTTTATTAAAAAGAGCTTTAGATAGTAAAAATATAAATCTTGATTCATTCTTAGAAGGACCTAACGCAATAATATTTGGTAAGTCTGTTCTTGAACCAATTAAAGTAATTAGTAAGTTTAAAAAAGACCATGACGCTGTTTCAATCCAAACAGGAGTTATCGAAGGCGAAGTAGTTACTGTTGATACAATCAACGAATATGCTGCTATTCCATCTATGGAAGGATTACTTACTATGCTTGCAGGTGGTATGATAGAACACGTAAAAAATCTATCTATTGGACTTAATTTATATGCCGAAAAATTAGGTGAAGAAAATTAATTTAAGAAAGGAAATGATTTAAATGGCAAAATTTACAAAAGAAGAATTCATTAATGGATTAAAAGAAATGACTATTCTTGAAGTTAAAGAATTAGTTGACGCAATGAAAGAAGAATTTGGAGTAGATCCAAGTGCTGTAGCTGTAGCTGCTGCACCAGCTGCTGCTGAAAGTGCTGAAGCTGCAACAAAAACTGTAGTATTAAAAGATGCTGGAGCTGCTAAAATATCTGTAATTAAAGTAATTAGAGAAATTACTGGATTAGGATTAGTTGAAGCTAAAGGTTTAGCTGATAATGGTGGAAATATTAAAGAAAACGTTTCTGCTGATGAAGCTAACGAATTAAAAGCTAAATTAGAAGAAGCTGGAGCAACAATCGAATTAGTTTAATAAAAAGATCATGTAAACACATGATTTTTTTATTTGAAAACTTTGACATTATTTTTAAAAGTGTTAATATAATAATAAGAAGAGGGATAATTATGAAGATAGGAAATAATGGATGGGGATATAGAATTTTTGTTATGATATTAACAATGTTTTCATCATTGATTTTAATTGCAAATCATTATCTACAATTATTATTAGGAAAGTGAGTTATATATGAAGAAATTAACAATAGTATGGATAATATTAATTATTTTACTTGTAACAACATTAGGGATAATAGGAATAAATGTATCTAAAAGAACTAAACCTTATAAAGCATTAGAAAGTGATATAGTTGAATCAATGAAAATGTATTATGGACAAGATACAAACTTAACAAAATTACCTAAAACAAATAAAACTCATAAAGTAACAATTGGTGAATTAGAATCTTTTGGAATTAATGTTAATAATATAATTAATGGTGATACTTGTGAAGGCTATGGAATAGTTACAGGCGAAACAGTATCACATAGTTATAAAGCTTATATAAAATGTCAAAACTACACAACAAGTAATTACGATAAATTTGCAAAATAGAATTAATATGTTAAAATAGCATCTTGAAAGAGGTGCTATATGTCTTTAAGTGAATTATATAATAGATTATCATCTGAAATGACATCTTTAGAAAAAGTAATATTAGAAAATATAATAAAAACATTCAAAAAAACAGAACCATCAAATATTCATGAATATTTTTATTTATATTGTTATTTATTGTTCAATGGTTATTTCTCTAAAGAAAGATATTATGAGCACAACGAAGCAAAAACTGATGAAATAGTTGATCGAAGAATATATGATAATTATACTATTTATAGTGGAACAGGAGTATGTTCTTCGAATTCGGTTTTATTACGAAAAATACTTAATGAATTAAATATAGATAGTAAAATTTTAGAAGTAAAATTAGAAGATATAATAGGAGATAAATTAATAGATATAAAACGAAATGTTGGTGTATGTTTTCCAACAATTAATACTGATTCATGTAATCATGCAGTTGTATTTACAAAGACAAAAGAAAGCAGTTTTATTTTAGATTCAACCAATATATGTGAGTTAGAAGTAATAAGAGACAAAGAAATTTATTATCCAAATGGAAGTTATCTAATCGATGAAGAATTATTAAAAGAATCATTACCTAATATAATTTATAAAAAAGAAAGTACCATTACTAATCAACTTTTATTAGAATATTATAGAAACATAAAAAGGAAATGTATAGAAAACCAAAAATTATTTGATTCTCTATATAATGAAAATAAAGAAAATTATAAAGAAATTTCGAAAAAATTAGAATATTTTGAAATATAATATTGACACTTTTTTTATAAAATGTTATATTAATAGCGCATTTAATTATAAGTTCTATTTTTAATAGGACTTATCTTTAAAAGATAAAATGACACACCTGGATGTGTGTACGTAGAAAGGAAGAAAATATATGCCTACAATTAATCAATTGGTAAGAAAGAAAAGAACTGATAAGAAAAAGAAAGGCAAGAGCCCAGTATTAAATATTGGTTTCAATAGTAAGGATAGAAAAACAACTAATACAGACCATCCTCAAATGAGAGGTGTTTGTACACGTGTTGGTACAAAAACTCCAAAGAAACCAAACTCAGCTTTAAGAAAATATGCTCGTGTTAGATTATCAAATGGTAGAGAAGTTGATACATATATTCCTGGAGAAGGACATAACTTACAAGAACATAGTGTTGTACTAATCCGTGGAGGACGTGTTAAAGACTTAATCGGTGTTCGTTATCATGTAATCCGTGGTGCATTAGACACTCAAGGAGTTAATGATAGAAAACAAAGTAGAAGTAAATATGGTACTAAAAAACCTAAAAAATAAAAATAATTAAAGGAGGACAATTATGCGTAAAAGACGTGCTGAAAAGCGTGATGTATTACCAGATGCAATATATAACTCTAAAGTTGTTACTAAGTTAATCAATGCTGTTATGCTTGATGGTAAAAAAGGAACAAGTGAAAAAATTATATATGAAGCATTTGATATAATTAAAGAAAAAACTGGCAAAAATCCAGTAGAAGTATTTGATGCTGCTATGGAAAATATAATGCCTTTACTAGAAGTTAAATCTCGTCGTGTAGGTGGTTCTAACTATCAAGTTCCTATCGAAGTTAGACCTGATAGAAGACAAACATTAGGATTACGTTGGTTAGTTAACTACGCTAAAAATAGAAGTGGTAGAGGAATGGCTAACAAATTAGCTAATGAAATTATGGATGCTGCTAACGGAGTTGGTGGAGCAGTTAAAAAACGTGAAGACACTCATAAGATGGCTGAAGCAAATAAAGCATTTGCTCACTATAGATGGTAGGAGGACCAAATGGCAAGAGACGTTTCTATAGATAAAATTAGAAATATCGGTATCATGGCTCACATTGATGCTGGTAAAACTACAACTACTGAAAGAATTTTATTCCATACAGGTATAACTCATAAGATTGGAGAAACTCACGATGGTGAATCTCAAATGGACTGGATGGAACAAGAAAAAGAAAGAGGTATAACAATTACTAGTGCTGCAACAACAGCACACTGGAAAGGACACAGACTTAACATTATCGATACTCCAGGACACGTAGACTTCACTATTGAAGTTCAAAGAAGTTTAAGAGTATTAGATGGTGCTGTAGCATTAATTGATGCTCAAGCAGGTGTTGAACCTCAAACAGAAACAGTTTGGAGACAAGCAAATGAATATAAAGTTCCAAGAATGATTTGTGCAAACAAAATGGGAAAAATTGGTGCAGACTTCTATTATAGTTTAAAAACTATAGCAGATAGATTAGGAGCTAAAGCGGCACCTATTGAAATTCCAATTGGAGCTGAAAGTGAATTCTGCGGAATAGTTGATTTAGTAACTATGAAAGCTTACAAATTTGATGGAAGTGAACATGAAAATGCTGAAGAAATTGAAATTCCAGCAGATTTAAAAGATAAAGCAGAAGAATATAGAACATTATTAATTGAATCAGTTGCTGATTACGATGAAGAATTAATGATGAAATATCTTGAAGGAGAAGAAATAACAGTTGATGAATTAAAGAAAGCAATAAGAACTGCAACATTATCTGTAGAATTCTTCCCAGTATTATGTGCTGACGCATTAAGTAATCAAGGTATTAAACCTTTATTAGATGCTATCATTGATTATTTACCAGCACCAACAGATGTTGAAGCAATTATTTGTACTGATAAAGATGGAAACGACGTTGAACGTCATCCAAGTGATTCAGAACCATTCACAGCTTTAGCATTCAAAATCATGACTGACCCATTCGTTGGTAGATTATCATTCTTCCGTGTATATTCAGGAATTTTAACTAGTGGTTCATATGTATTAAATAGCACTAAGAATACAAAAGAAAGAATCGGACGTATCTTACAAATGCATGCTAACCAAAGAAAAGAAATTACTGAAGTTTATGCAGGAGAAATTGCTGCAGCAGTTGGTTTAAAAAATACAACTACAGCAGATACATTATGTGATGAAAAAAATTCATGCATAATGAAAGGTATGGAATTCCCAGACCCAGTTATTGATATAGCAATCGAACCAAAATCTAAAAATGATCAAGATAAAATGGCTTTAGCTATTCAAAAACTAGTTGAAGAAGATCCAACATTAAGAGTTAAAACAGACCATGAAACAGGACAAACTGTATTATCTGGTATGGGAGAACTTCACTTAGATGTTATCATTGATCGTCTAAGAAGAGAATTCAGCGTTGAATGTAATAGTGGTAAACCACAAGTTGCTTATAGAGAAACAATTACACAAATGGCTGAATGTGAAGGTAAATATATTAAACAATCAGGTGGACGTGGACAATATGGACATGTTTGGGTTAGATTTGAACCAAATCCTGAAAAAGGTTATGAATTCGTTGACGAAATTGTTGGAGGAGTTGTTCCTCGTGAATATATTCCTGTAACTGACAAAGGATTACAAGAAGCTATGGCTGGCGGTATCTTAGCTGGTTACCCAATGGTTGATGTTAAAGCAACATTATTTGATGGTTCATATCATGATGTTGACTCATCTGAAATGGCATTCAAAATTGCTGCAAGTATGGCTTTAAAAGAAGCTAAAAATAAATGTAAAGCTGTTCTATTAGAACCAATAATGAAAGTTGACGTAACAACTCCAGATGAATATATGGGTAATGTTATGGGAGACTTAACAAGCCGTAGAGGACGTCCAATGGGACAAGAATCTCGTGGTAATGCTTTACAAATTACTGCAATGGTACCATTATCTGAAATGTTCGGATATGCTACAACATTACGTAGTAATACACAAGGTAGAGGAAACTTCGTTATGGTATTAGATCATTATGAAGAAGTACCTAAATCAATCGCTGAAGAAATTATAAAGAAAAACAGCGCTAACTAAAAATAATACTTGAATTATATTCAAGAATTAGATAGAATATATAATGTAATAAATTATATAAAAAAAGGAAGGAAAAAATTTATGGCAAGAGAAAAATATGATAGAAGTAAGCCACATGTTAATATTGGTACTATCGGACACGTTGACCATGGTAAAACAACATTAACTGCTGCTATTTCAAAATTATTTAGTAAAAACTTCATGGATTATAGTGCTATCGACAGCGCTCCAGAAGAAAGAGAAAGAGGTATTACAATTAATACTGCTCACGTTGAGTATGAAACTGAATCTAGACATTATGCTCACGTAGACTGCCCAGGACATGCTGACTATGTTAAAAACATGATCACAGGTGCTGCACAAATGGATGGAGCTATCTTAGTTGTTTCAGCTGCAGATGGTCCTATGCCTCAAACAAGAGAACATATCTTACTTGCTCGTCAAGTTGGAGTTCCAAAAATCGTAGTATTCATGAACAAAACTGACCAAGTTGATGATCCTGAATTACTAGAATTAGTAGAAATGGAAATCAGAGAATTATTAGGAGAATATGGATTTGATGCTGAATGTCCAATCCATAAAGGTTCTGCTCTTAAAGCTCTTGAAGGAGATGCTACTAATGAACAAGCTATCAGAGACTTAATGGCTTCTGTAGATGCTTATATTGAAGATCCAGTTAGAGATACTGAAAAACCATTCTTAATGAGTGTTGAAGACGTATTTACTATTTCAGGACGTGGTACTGTTGTTACAGGACGTGTTGAACGTGGACAATTAAAATTAAATGACGAAGTTGAAATCGTTGGTTTAAGAGATACTCAAAAAACTGTTGTTACAGGAATTGAAATGTTCAGAAAATCATTAGATTACGCTGAAGCTGGAGACAATGCTGGTGTATTATTACGTGGTATTTCACGTGACCAAGTTGAACGTGGACAAGTATTATGTAAACCAGGAAGTGTTACTCCACACAAAAAATTCAAAGCTACAGTTTATGTATTAAGTAAAGAAGAAGGCGGACGTCATACTCCATTCTTCTCAAACTACAGACCTCAATTCTATTTCAGAACTACTGACGTTACAGGTGTTGTAGAATTACCTGCTGGTGTAGAAATGGTTATGCCAGGTGATAACGTTGATATGACTGTTGAATTAATCAGTACAGTTGCTCTAGAAAATGGTACTCAATTCTCAATTCGTGAAGGTGGACGTACTGTTGGAGCAGGAACTGTTTCAGAAATTATTGAATAATAACTGTATATAAAACTCACTTATGTGAGTTTTTTTATTGAAAAAATTTATTATTTACATTAAACTTATAATAGGGTGAAGCACAGTGAGCATATTAGAATTTTTTAGACATGAAGAAATATTAAAAAAAGTTGAAAAACAAAATAAATTAATACGACTAATAATATATTTTATTTGCGTTTTTTTAGTAGCATTATTTTATAATGTATTCTTTGTACCAAATAATCTAGTTATGGGAGGTATGGGTGGTCTAGCCATAGTTGTTAAAAAAACATTTGGATTAAATACAAGTATATTTTTATTGTTATCAACAGTTTTTCTTCTTTTATTAAGCTACATATTTTTAGGGAAAAAAGAAATGAAAAAAAATTTAGGTTGTGCAATTTTATACCCTATAATGGTAACTTTAACAGAACCTATATCAAAATATATATCAATAGAATTTAACAGTTATTTATTTACTATCTTAATTGCAATAATATTATACAGTGTTCCGTTGGGATTGATTTATAAAGTTGGCTACTCAACGGGTGGTGGCGATATAATAAATCAAATAATATGTAAATATGCTAAAACATCTGTCGGACAAGCAAGTAGCTATATTAATTTACTAATAATTTTTACAGCTTCTTTTGTTTTTGGAATACCTAAATCTGTTTATGCTGTTTTTGCATTACTTTTATCAAATAAAATAGTTGATTTTATAATTTTAGGAAATAGTGATTCTAAATTATGTATAATAAAAACAAAAAATGTTGAATACTTAGAAGATTTTTTAAAAAACGATTTCAATGTGGGATATAGTTTATTAGAATCAAAAGGCGGTATAGATAAAAAGAAAAGAAAAACAATAATGTGTATAGTTACAAGTAGAGAATATTATAGATTCAAACATTTAATACTTGATATTGATCCTAATGCGTTTTTTGTAACTCATGATTGTTATGAAGTGTTAGGTGGAAAAAGTAAAAGAATTATGAAATTTAACTAGGATTTTTAAATATGAACCAATTAGGAGTATTTTTACTAAAATATTTATATAAATAAATAATATAGATTATTCCTATGAAACCAAATAAATTTAATAACATTCCAAAACTGTCCTTCATAAGTAGTTTTACTGATACAATACAAGATAAGCCTAAACTTATATAAAATATTAAAATATCTAAAAATAAGATATTTTTTTTTAATATTTTTTTATAACCATAAAATAAAATAATAATACCTAAAGAAAAAGTGATAATACTAGCGAATTTAGCAAAAAATAAATTACTGAAATCAAATGTTAATAATTCAACAATTGTCCACAATAGAATTGGTGTTACCCCTAACTTTATATGTTCCCATGTTGTTTCATCTTGAGAAAATAAGAATCCTATTATTTTATTATATCCAGACCATTCATATAAAAAATGACCAATAGTTCCCAATATAATACAAAATATCAATCCTATTATTTCTATAATCATAATTATTCTCACTTTCTATTTTAAGAAAACCCTATTTATGTTATAATCATATACAGGAAGGTGCTTGTTTATGAATGATGAAGTATTAGAAATTCTAGATTTAATGCCAGACGAAGAAATCGAAACTTTGGAATTAAATGAAGGAATTGAAACAAAACAAGAAAATTATAATTCGTTTAGTATTATAAAAAATTATGGTGAAGATTTATCTCAAAAAAAATATATAACTAATCCAGCTATAGGAAGAGAAGAAGAAATTAATAAAATGATTCTTGCTCTTATTACACCTGATAAAGGTGCATTATTAGTAGGAAAACCTGGTATAGGTAAAACAGCATTAGTAGAAGGATTAGGTTATAAAATCCAAAATGGATTAGTTCCAGATGCATTAAAAGCATGGAAAATTATAAAAATAAATATTACTTCATTATTAGGTAGTTCAGTAAGTGGTACACAAAGTGAGAATAGATTAGAATTATTAATTCAAGAATTAAAACAAGCTGAAAATACAATTTTATTTATAGATGAAGTTCATTTATTAGTTAATAAAGCTACAAGTAATAACAATATAGATTTTGCTAATATGTTAAAACCAGCTTTAGATAGAGGAACAATCAAAATGATTGGTGCTACAACAACTGAAGAATATGAAGCATATATATTAAGAGATAGAGCTTTCTTAAGAAGATTTATTAAAATAGATATTGAAGAAGCAATGGGAGACACTGTTGTTGAAATTCTTCAGGGAACATATCCTAAATTTGAAAAACAATTAGGAGTAAAGTTAAATTATACTGATTTTCAAAAAGAAAGATTATTCAAATTTATTGTTAATATGACAACTGAATACAATAGGGTATATGAAATAGCAAGTAGATATCCAGATATATGTTTAACTATAGTATCAAGTGCATTTAGTTATGCGGTATTTGAAAATGCAAGTGAAGTTAAAATGAAACATTTTTATAAAGCAATAGTAAATGCAAATAATATATATCCAGATGCTAAAAAGAAAGAAATTGAAAAATTTAAAGTTGAATTTAAAGATATGTTAGATGCTGAAAATGTTGATTTGACAGATTTTTAGAAAATAAAAATAAAAAAACTCTTAATTTTAAGAGTTTTTATTTATTTTTATACCTTGATATGTATCTCTTTTAACCATTTCTTTATCGATATCATTAAGTACACAAAACTTTTTAATTAACCAATTGGGTTCAATTAAATCTCTAACATCCGGATCTCCTGTAATTCTATGAATAACAACATTCTCATCCAGATATTCTAATTGTTTAATAACTACATCAATATATTCTTCTTTAGTTAATACATGGAATTTTTCTTGTTCATATAAATCAGCAAGTTTGGTATTTTTTAAAATATGTAACATATGAATTTTGATTCCATCAATACCTAATTCATTTAAAAATTTAACAGTTTCTATCATCATATCTTCATTTTCATATGGAAGACCATTTATTATATGAACAACAACATTTATATTTCTTTCCTTTAATTTTTTAAAACAATCTACAAAACAATTTAAATCATGACCTCGATTAATATATTTTAAAGTCTTTTCATGTATACTTTGTAAACCTAATTCTACTGTTAAATATGTTTTCTTATTTAAAAGAGTTAAATAATCCATCACCTCATCACTAATGGCATCAGGACGAGTAGCAATATTTAAACCAATAACATTGTCCAACTGCAATATAGTTTCATAATACTTTTTTAAAGTATCAACATCAGCATATGTGTTAGTATTTGCTTGAAAATATCCTATATATTTTGTATCAGGCCACTTCTTGGACATTACATCTTTAACCTGATTAAATTGACTAACTAAATCAAGCGTAACATCTCCTGCAAAATCCCCACTACCTAATTTAGAACAAAATACACATCCACCATATCCAACAGTACCATCTTTATTAGGACAACTAAAATTCGCATTCAAACTAATTTTACAAACTTTAGAATTAAATTTATTTTTATAAAAACAATTCAAAGTATAATATCTTTTATTATCAATAGTATTTTTAAACATAATTCATCACTTCAAATATTTTAACATAATTTGTAGAGAAGATAAAATTATTTTGATATAATTAAAATGAGGGTGATAATATGAAGAAAAAAATAATATTTAGTATATTAATAGAAATTATAATTATGAGTTTATATTATTATATAGTTTTACCGCCAATAAATATAACTAGTCCAGATTTTTGGAGTTTTGTAATTTTATTCTTAGTAATATTATTAATTATAATTACATTCAATAATTTAACTGGTGGAATTAAATCTATATTTAATAAAAAAAGAATAACAGATTATTCAAAAGGAATGATAGTACTTACAGGCTTAATTTTAATTATTGTGTTTGGCATGACAGTAGTAAACTTCTTTTGTTCTCCATTATTTAATGCCAAAAGCTATTCAAAGAGAATTGTAATAGATGAAACAGGCAACTTTACTGAAGATATAGAAAAAGTTAATTTTAATACTTTACCTTTACTAGATAGAGATTCAAGTGAAAAACTTGGAGATAGAGTAATGGGCCAAATGAGTGATTTAGTAAGTCAATTTTATGTTTCCGATCAATATACACAAATAAACTTTAATAATGATATATTAAGGGTTACATCTTTAGAATATGCAGATATAATTAAATGGATATCAAATAGAAGAGAAGGAATTAAAGCATACATTACAGTTAACTCAGTAGATGGTGAATCAAAATTAGTAAAAATAGATAAAGGTATGAGATATATGCCTAGCGCATACTTTAATGAAAACTTACTAAGAAGATTAAGATTCAAATATCCAACAACTATATTTGGAGAATCTAAATTTGAAATAGATAATGAAGGAAATCCATATTGGATAACTCCAACAATCAAATATACAGGAGTAGGGTTAAAAACAAAAATAACTGGAGTTGTTATATTTAATCCAATAACAGGAGAATCCCAAAAATACAAAATAGATAACGTCCCAACATGGGTAGACAATGCTTATAATGCGGATCTTTTAATAGAACAAGTAGATGATTGGGGAACTTATAAAAGAGGTTTCTTCAATAGTATATTTGGACAAAAAGATGTTGTAAATACAACTGAAGGTTATAACTATCTAGCAATGAATGATGATATCTATATGTATACAGGAATTACTTCAGTATTAGCTGATGAATCTAACTTAGGTTTTATATTATCAAATATGAGAACAGGAGAAACGATCTTCTATAGTGTACCAGGTGCTGAAGAATATAGTGCAATGCGTTCAGCTGAAGGACAAGTACAACAAATGAAATATACATCAACATTCCCATTATTAATAAATTTAAATAATAAACCAACTTACTTAGTAAGTTTGAAAGATGCAGCAGGTTTAGTAAAGATGTATGGATTTATCGATGTTGCTGATTATCAAAAAGTAGTAGTTACAGATGCCTCAAAAGGGATAGAAGTAGCAGCACAAAATTATTTAAACAATAATGAAGAAGAAATCAAAGAGGACACTTTAGTAAAAGAAACTATTAAAATTAAAGAAATAAATACAATAGTAAAATCAGGAAATACTTATTATTACATAAAAGATGAAAATGATAAAAAGTATAAAGTGTCTATAAGTATAAGTGATGAATTACCATTCATAAAACAAGAAAATAGTATAACAATAGGTTACTATAATATAAAACAAGAAATAATAGAAATAAAAAAATTATATTAATTTTATATAATTTTTTTAATTAGGAGGAAACATGAACGAAGTAGTAATTAACGAATTAGTAGAAAAATTAGGTATAAAGAAAAATCAAATAGAAACCGTATTAAGTTTATTGAAGGATGGTTGTACTATACCTTTCATAGCCAGATATAGAAAAGAAGCAACTGGAGCATTAGATGAAAATCAAATAAATGAAATAGAAAAAGAATATACATATTTTAATAATCTATTAGAAAGAAAAGAAACAGTAATAAGATTAATAGATGAAAAAGGTTTATTAACTGAAGAATTAAAACAAAATATATTAAAGTGTGAAAAACTTACTGAAGTAGAAGATTTATATAGACCATATAAAGAAAAGAAAAAGACAAAAGCTAGTGAAGCAATAAAAATGGGATTAGAACCTTTAGCGAAAAAAATTATGTCATTTCCAACTAATGGAGATATTGAAAATTTATGTAAACCATACGATTTTGATACTGATGTTTGCGTAGAAAATGCTGGATATATTATTAGTGAATGGATAAGTGATAATGCTTATTATAGAAAATATATAAGAAATAAAATTTGGAACACAGGATTAATAGTTAGTAAAATAAAAAAGAATGCTGTAGATGAAAATAAAACATATGAAATATATTATGATTTCAAAGATAAAATTAAATATATGAAAAGTTATAGAACACTTGCTATTAATAGAGGTGAAAAAGAAGGTATAATTAGTGCATCTTTAGACTATAATAAAGATGAAATCATTGATTTTTTAGAAAGTAAAATTATAAAAAATGACAAGTCATTTGTTGTTGGTATAGTAAAAAATGCAATTAAGGATGCTCTAAAAAGATTAATCTTACCAAGTGTTGAAAGAGAAATAAGAGCAGAAATGACTGAATACGCTGATGAAAAAGCAATAAATATTTTTGGAGTAAATTTAGAAAACTTATTAATGACAAGACCATTAAAAGGATATAGAGTTTTAGGATTTGACCCAGCATTTAGAACTGGATGTAAATTGGCGTGTTTAGATGAGCAAGGAAATGTATTACATATAGATGTAATCTATCCACATGAACCCAAGAACGATCAAGAAGGTGCAATTAAGAAGATTAAAGAACTTATTAATACTTATAATTTAAATTTAATTGCAATAGGTAATGGTACAGCATCTAGAGAAAGTGAAGAATTAGTTGCATCTATTTGTAAAGAATTGAAAGATGTATATTACACAATAGTATCAGAAGCAGGAGCATCAATATATTCAGCAAGTAAATTAGCACAAAAAGAATTCCCTGATTTCGAAGTACAAGAAAGAAGTGCAGTAAGTATAGGTAGACGTGTACAAGACCCATTAAGTGAACTTGTAAAAATTGATCCAAAGAGTATCGGAATAGGTGAATATCAACATGATGTTGATCAAAAGAAATTAACAGAAAATTTAGATTTTACTGTTTCAAAAATAGTTAATGAAGTTGGAGTAAACATAAATACAGCATCAAGTAGCATATTAAAATATGTATCAGGTTTAACAACAACTATTATTAATAAAATCACAAAATATAAAGAAAAACATATAATAAAAACAAGAGAAGAATTAAAGAAAATTGGACTAACTGATAAAGTTTATGAACAATCAGTAGGTTTCTTAAGAATTAATAATGGAGATAATCCACTAGATAATACTGGAATACATCCAGAAAGTTATGAGTTAACTGAAAATTTATTAGTAAATTTAAAATTAGATATAAAAAATATTAATAAAAATGAATTTAAAGAAACATTAAAAAAAGCAAATGCTGAAGAACTAGCTAAAACATTAAATACAGATGTTTATACAATAACAGATATTATAAAAGAATTATTAAATCCAGGTCTAGACCCACGTAGTGAGATAGACCCACCAATTTTAAAAAGTGATATTTTAACACTAGAAGATTTAAAGGTTGGTATGGAATTGAAAGGGACAGTAAGAAACGTTGCATCATTTGGTGCATTTATAGATATTGGTTTACATGATGATGGATTACTTCACATATCAAAAATGAGTAAAAATTTTGTTAGTGACCCAAATGAAATAGTATCTGTTGGCGATATAATTACATGCTATGTTGATGATATTTCATTAGAAAAACATAAAGTTTCATTAAGTTTATTAAAAAATAAATAAAAAAATTAAAAAAATTTTAAAAAAAGTATTGCAATTTAAGTTTACTGTGGTATAATTTAAATTGCCTACTAAATGCGGGTGTAGTTTAATGGTAGAGCTTCAGCCTTCCAAGCTGATAACGTGGGTTCGATTCCCATCACCCGCTCCATAAAAAAATAACTCAGAATAATCTGAGTTTTTTTATGTATAAATTTATAATCGAACCCAAGTTATCAGTCTTTGGAAAAACTAGAATAATTCATAGATTCTATTATATCATCGAATAAACTATACCATTTTACTAGCTAACCTTAGAAAACTCCTTTAAAAAAACTTAGAAATAAATCTAAGTTTCGTTAATTTTGGTTAATTATAATCTGGTACATCAGGATAACCATTAACGTAATAATTAAAAACATCATTTAATACATTAATACATATATTATAAGTATTTCCATCTAATCCAAATTCATTTAATTTATCTTTATAATCCAAATATAAACCATTATATTCAGAACTACTAACCAAATCAATATCTTTAACACCAGGTAATAAATTACTTAACAAAGATAAACCTAAATCAATCTTCGAATCAATAAGACTCTCTATATCTTCAAGAAGTTCATATAACATAATAGCTAAAAAATATTTAGAACAATCTTCATTATAAGTATTTTCATATTTACTTAAATAATCTTTTAATTCATCTATAGAATAATTTGCTATATTATTTGATTTCAAACTCTTACAACAAGGAGATTCAAGTACAAATCCCTTTAAAGAAATCTTATTAAGTTTAAAACTTCTTTCAATTTGATAATCGTCATTTGACAATTCAACTAACTCATTAGCTTTAGTAATAAAAGATAAAAACTTATTACTAATTTCGTTATTTTTATGTTCAATTAAACTATATAAAGATTTTATTTTATCAATCATATCCATTACCTCCATATAATCATATAAGCAAACATTAATAGAGCAATACATACTATACCAATGATTAATCCTAATATAACAATATTTACAAATCCATTGTTACTAGGTGGAGTAGGAGGAGCAAGAACTTTTACTTTTGGTTTATCTACCAACTTCTGTTGTTCTAATTGAGCTTTTTGTTCTTTTTTTGCTTGGTTCTTTACTTTTATTTGTTCATATATTTCAATCTCGGTTTGCCTTCTTTCATCAAAAGAGACTTTCTTCTTATCTTCAATTATCTTTCTTCTTCCAGTTGTACTTATATCAAAACCATTCTTCAATAATTGTTGATGATTAATATCGAAAGTATCACTTACAGGTCCTTCAATTCTTTTTATAGTATCATTGCTACTAGCATATTCTTTCATAAATTGTAAATTGTTTTGTATACTTTCATTTATTTCAGGAACACTCTTTGTTGCTAAATCAACACCGCTAGCAGTACAACTAAATTCTGTTAAACAAACTTCCTTGTTACAATTTTTACAAACACCAGTAATTTCATCCATCGAAGATTTTAAACTCTCAGTACTTTCACTAGATAGAAATCTATCTTGTACACCAATAACATCTAACTCACTAATAGATTGAATTTGCTTTAAAAAGTCTATTCTTCTTTGAGAAAATCTACTATTAGTTAAATAGAATTCATTCCATCCCAATTTAATATTTGGATTTTTTGAATTAACTATTCCTCGAACAGTATTTAAAATTACCTGCGCATAATTTGAACCAAATCTATCTATCCAAAACTGTTCAACATTTGTTGATAATCCATTTTTAAATGTAGCTTCCAACATATCTCTTTGAAAAATCGCATTTAAGACATCAATTCGTTCAATATAATTTCCATATCTATTAACTAATTGATTAGTATAATCGCTAATAATAGACATAAGAGTAATAGGATCAAATGATTCTAGCTTAGTAGGAAAAGCATCACCAAATACTATAGCAGAATCAATAATTAATTTCTTTTGATTGTCACGAGCAAAATTAGCAATTATATCCAGCTTTTCAAAATCAAAATGCCATCTACCATTACCATCATTAACAAAAATATATTGCATAGCACCTGCATTTTGAACAGTGTATGTTTCTGCATTTCTAGCTTCTATAGCAAGTTGAGCAACGTCATCGACTGTAATATCTTGCATACCAGTAAATTTATCTCCGATTCTTACTGTAGTACCAGGTAGAGTATCATTTAACCAATTATTCTTTAATTCTTTTAAATCAGTTTCAGCTTGCAATCTTTCCTCTGGTACATTCAAATTATAACCACTTATTTTATTTATAGCTTCTACCATTTGATAATTAATAAATATTCCTTTTTGCTCCATAAAAAACATCCTTTATATTATCTACTATCTTAATTGTACATTTATTTTTAAATATAATCAAATTATATTAATATGCTATAATAATTTTGAAAGCGTGATAATATGAAGTTTATAAAAGAAAACAAAGGATTAATTATAACTGTAGTAATTGCTTGTTTAATAACATCTTTATTTGAAGAAATAGGTAAACTTGGTGAAATAATTGAAACAATTCTTATTATAGGTGTACTAATCTATCTGTTATAGCATTCTTCATATTTCTATTAGCTTTCTTAAAGCATTGTGAAAACAATACTGCACTAATTAAATATAATATCGTCCAAAATTGCCATTTACTAAACATATATAATCACCTTTATTCTTTATTAAGATAACATAAATAAAAAAAAGAATAACCATTAAGTTATTCTTTTTCATATGCTATGAATTTTGAACCCTCATCAGGATTTCCAACTTGTATAATTAATAAATCATCTAAATAGAATATATATAATTCTTCGGATCTACCATCTAACTTATATACCATTCCTAAATTGTATTCATTACCTAAATATCTCTTGTTACCTTCAATAGCTTTTCTACCTTCAATTAATTTAGCTAAATCAATATTATCATCATTATATTCAATTTCAGCTTCATTAATAATTCTTTGAATATATTCTTCTTCTAAGTAATACTCGGTATCACATACATTACCTTTTTTATAATCTAGTTCAAACCATTTAAAGAAAAGAAAATTTTTAAATTCCCAACCATATATTGAAATATCTCTTTCTTCATTATATGAATAGCTTTCTCCATAACACATATTTTCTTCCCATTCGGACCAATCTTCTTTATAGGTAAATACATATAATTTATTTCCTTTATAGAATTCTACCATCGGATATATTCCTAAAACAGCAATAATAATTATAAATAAAAAGCACAATGCTATTAATATTTTCTTTTTCATAAGAACACCTCTAATATAATTATACAACAATAATTAAAAAGTTATATAAAAACAATATTATATGATAAAATAGAGACATTTAAGGAAGTGATATTATGAGTAAACCAAATATTCAAGAATATATTAATATGTTAGGAGATATTCCATCATTCTTAAATAAATATTTAGAATTAAAAATCTTAAAAAGATTAAAAAGAGTAGGATACTTTTGTGGTATGGATTATGGCTCAAAACATATTTATGATTTTGGATATAAGATAAGTAGATATGATCACTCTTTAACAACAGCTTTAATAACTTGGAAATTTACTAAAGATAAAAGACAAACCTTATTAGCTTTATTCCATGATGTATCAACTCCTTGTTTTTCTCATGTTATTGATTACATGAATAAAGATTATGAGAATCAAGAATCAACAGAAGAGAAGACTGAAAGTATTTTAAAAAGTTCACGTAAACTAAAACAATTATTAAAAGAAGATAATTTAACTTTAGAAGATATAACAGATTTTAAGCAATCTACTATTGTTGATAATCATCGTCCTAAACTATGTGCTGATAGAATCGATGGTATTATCTTAACTTCTCTTGGATGGACTAAAAAATTATCTATGGAAGAAGTACCAAATATAATAAAAAATATTGAAGTTCAAACTAATGAAGATAATGAACAAGAACTAGGATTAAAGAGTAGTGAAGTAGCACAACTACTTTGTGAATTAAATAAAGATATTGATACATTATGTCATTCTAATGAAGATAATTATATGATGGAACTATTAGCAGAAATAACTAAATATGCAATAGACAACAATTATATAACATATGATAACTTGTACGAATTTAACGAAGATAAATTATTTAAAATATTAAATTCTACAAACGATACAGCGCTACAAGTAATGTTAAATCTATTTAAAACAGTTACATTAGAAGAAGTAACTATAAAAGAATTACCTAAAGTAAAAAGAAGATTAATAAATCCGTTAGTGAATGGTAAACGTTTTTTAACAAAATAAAAAGAAAAGTTTAATTACTTTTCTTTTTTTCTACTAACGTTTTAGCAAGTTTTCTAACGCTTTCAGCTTCTTGTTTAGCTTCAGCATAAGCTTCTTGAGGAGAAGGCATTTTACTAAGTTTTTCTTCAGTTATAACTGAATTATTTAATGAATAACTTATTCTATCAAAAGCATGGTGAGATATTTGCCATTCTAAAGAATTATAAGACCATACACCATGAGGTTTAACAGTAATTATTCTACCATTTTTATTAATTGTAAATTCACTTAAGAAACTACCTCTACACACTATAGCATCGGTAACAGTAATTATTTCTTTTTCATCAACCATATCTTTTCTAGTAGCTTTTATACTTATTCCATAAGAAGCAACAGGTTGTTTTAAAGCTTTTAAAACTCCATAATATAAATCAACTATTTCTGCTGGTTGATCAGCAAAAGATAATAACTCTTCTAATTTGTCTTCATCTACATAATCATTTTCCGGATAAGTAGCTTCATTTTCTTCAGGATATGTTATTTCAATCTCAATCTTATATTTTCCTTCTTCAATAGTTCCAGAATATCTATATGGAGATATATAACGTTTAAATGTATTACCACATTCAGTTTCTTTCTTAAGAGATTGAAGTGAAAGTACATCTTCTTTATCATCTATCTGTTCATTATATCTATTATAAAAATCATACTTTTGAACAATATTATCAAATTCGATTGTAAGTTCATTAGAGTATTCAAATCCATCTCCAAAACTAATTTCCATATGAGCTATTTCACCTGTATTATTAAAAACACAATCAAATGTTAATTCTTCATCATCAAAATTAGATAAAGTACAATCGTTACCTAAACCGAAACCAGCCATTTTTAATACATTTGCAAATCTTTTTGCTATTATTGCTAATTCTTCTTGTTTAACATGTTTTCTACTCATATATTCATCAGCAGTTAACGAACTAATAGTTATAAATCCTTGACCAGTAGTTTTTATAGCATTCGGTAATGTTCCTAACCATTGACCAATAGTAACTGCTAATCTTTGATCTTTTATTGTTACGTTAGAACAATCTGGATACATTTCATCCAAATCAATCTTTTTATTCTTTCTGTTTCTAAAATATGCTAAAGCATCTTTAAATCCCATTATAAAACCTCCTAATTGTTATCTATTCTAATACATTTATTGTTTATAAACAAGAAAAATACCCATTTAATAGGTATTTTAATTTCTTAAGTGATGAATATTTACATTGATATAATATCTTGCTATCTATACAGTTTTTCTTAATATTTTAGTATATTCTTTATCTTTATCTACATAGTATTTAAAATCTTCATCAGTAACTTTTATATTAAAAGAACTTTCTATATCTCTTAATACATCCCCAACAGGAGCATTACTAAGTATAGCTGCACATCTACCAAATTCAGGATGTTTATCAGCTAACATACTAATACTTATATAATCTTTCTTTACTATAACAAAAGGATTCTTATAATATACAGCATTGTTTTCATCTGGATATATATCATAAGCCCAGCCAAAATCAAATACTTTTTCTATATATGGAACACCATTAACAATTCTAATAATTATATTGAATGAATGTCTATCAGCTTGACTCATCTTTATATCAACAGCACTCATTTGCAATATACTTTTTACGGCTGCCTCACTATTTAATCTTTTTAAATTACCACTTTCAAAAAAGAATTCTTTTCTTTTAATTATTTCTCTATTAGTAGTAGAAAAGAATAGGGAAGGACTAAAATACTCAGCACAATATACATAACCAATATCTTTTTTAAAAAACATTTTTGATAGAGCATATAGCTTTCCATCGAATATTCCTATTTTATATTGAACAGCATCTAATCCAATTAAATTTGAATAATAAGAACCTATTAATTCATTTAACATTTCTTTTGATGTAACCATTTTAGCATAATAGTATTCACCATTTATTTTTACGTAATCTCGTATTTCTGGTTCAAAATCTTCTCCAATATATCCTTCTAATTCATTAACGATATTTTGAAAACTAAATTGAATAATTTCACTTGAATCATTTAATATCATATTTATCTTATCTTTCTTAACATTTTACTATAGTTTTCATCTAATTCTACATATTTTTGTATATCATCATCTTCAATTTTTATATTAAATCGTTTCTCTATAACTTTTATCACATCATATAAAGGTATGTCACAAAGTATAGCTGCACTTTCACTTATCTGAGGATATTTATGAGCTAATCCCCATAAACTGATGGTATTCCTTCTTACCGCTAAGAATGGATTATAATAACAACTTTTTTTATCATCTTTCCCCACGGCATAAGACCACCCAAAATCAAATACTTTTTCTAATTCTTTTTCTTCACCATTATCTCTTAACATTACATTATAATTGTATCGATCAACTTGTCCCATTTTTAAATCAACAGCAGTCATTTTTAAAGCACCAGTTATTATTTGTGAAGAACTAACCAAACTAAGTACTGAAGTATCACATACGTATAATGACCCCAACCCTCTACTAAATGCTTTAGAATCATCAGGTCTCATACCTGCGAATATATCTTCAACTGTAGTATAACTATAATCGTCTTTATAAAATATTTCAGATAATGCATATAACCACCTTGAATCAGTATCAGATTTACCAATTAAGTAATCAACAGAATCTAAATCTATAGTAGAAGAAAAGTAACTACCTAAAAGTTCGTTTATTAAAGTACTTGTAGAACACTTCTTGGCATAATAGTATTTTCCATTAATTCTAACAACGTTATTAATATAGTATCTCATTTTTTTAGGAAATCCTAATCCAAGTTGCTCAGCTTTAGATATAGGAGTATTATCAAAATGTATAATTTCACTAGAATCATTAAGTATCATACAAATCCCCCTAAGTGTGTGTTATTATAACACTAAGAAAGAAGAAAAGCCAATGCAAGTATTTCATCCATTAAAACCAATATATAATAGTGAGTCTAAAGTATTAATTCTTGGAACAATGCCATCAGTAAAATCAAGAGAGTTAAACTTTTATTATGCTCATCCTAAAAATAGATTCTGGAATACGCTATCTAAAGTTTTTGAAACTAAAATAGGAGAGAGCAATGAAGAAAGAATTGAATTCTTATTATCTAACAATATAGCTTTATTTGATGTATTAAAGAGTTGTGACATATCTTCATCAAACGATAATTCCATAAAAAATCCAATACCAAATAATTTAGTACCAATTATTAATTCATCAAATATAAAGTACATTTTTACTACAGGTAAGAAAGCATATGAATTATATATGAAGTATTGTTATAAAGATACTAATATAGAAGCTATTTATTTACCAAGTCCATCCCCAGCAAATTGTCCAAAAGGAATAGAAGATATAATGTACAAGGAATACTCTATAATAAAAGAAAAACTCACTAATAAGTGAGTTATTTTAATGTTCTTTGTTCTTCTAATACTTTATCGTAACAAACAAAACCATCTTGTTTCTTTTCAGATATCCAATATCCAAATCTTCCTTTTACAGGAATAGGGTTAGCTAATCTAATAAAATCTAAATCTTTAGTTTTAGCAGGTTTAGCATTTTTAGCTAAAGAAACTGTTATATGTTTAGGTTTTAAAATTGGACTGCCATCTTCATTTCTTTTATCTTCATGATAATTTATATAAAATGGATCATATGCGTAATCAAAAGCTATCTCAAACCCACTGTTTTTTCCATCACAACCATAACCAATCAAGTATACTTCAACTTCTTGACCTACAATATCTTCAAATAATTCTTCATCTTGAGGTCTATATTTGAAAGTACAATGAAGTTCATCATTAGTATATTCTAATGGAGTGGGTTGCATTCTTTTTATAAATTCAGCACTTTCACCTTCAAAAAAAATACCCATATATCTAACTGTCATTTTCATCACTCCATAGCATATAAATATTTTAACTTAAAAAAAGAAAATAATCATCTATTTTCTTTTATATTTTTTTAAATGTTTGGCCTTTATGTTCAAAAGAAAGAGGTTCAATTTCAAAGTTTATTCCAAATGCCTCAGCAAATATTCTTGCTCTTTCTAAAGTATATTTTTCTCTTTGGATAAGAATCAAAGATAAGATAGTTTCTAAAAAACTTCTATTAATTCTTTCTCTTTTCTTTACATCTTCAATTACTTGATCTAATTCATTATTTTTTGGAAGAATGTTCATCTGCGCTAATAAAGCTCTTACTTCAGGGATAGTTAAATTACAAAATAATCTATTTATTTTTTCATTAGCAAGCACACGACTTAAACCAGGCAAAACTTCAACCCATTCAGCATCACTAACTTTATTCTCAATTAAATGAAAGTGAGTAGCGTATTTACCTTCATCAATATATACTAAATCTGGATATTTAGGTGATCCAAAAAATAATTTTGCTTCATCAGTCATTCCTTTTATCATATCCTCAACATCTAATTGAACATCAGAGTTATTCTCAAACATTTCATTTGTATAATTATTTTCTAAATATTTAACAAAATACATTGCAGCATTATAATATTCAGAACCCCAAGTTTCGTAAAATTCCTTATTTTGATTAGGATTTTCAACTCCTAACCTTTCTCCTAAATATTCAAGATAATTTGATACATTAGCTAAATAAATATCAGCTGGAGAAGTCTTTTTATTATAAGTTGGTTCTTCAACTATTTTTTTCTTTTTTCCAAAAAGCATTTTATCTACCACCCTTAAAAATAATTATACAAAAGTAGATGTAGTTTTGTAAAATAAAAAATGCTATAATAAAAATAGTAAAGTAGTGTGATTATATATGAAAAATATTAAGTGTTATATTTTATTATTTATATTGTGTTTAGTTCCTTCATTTGTAAATGCT
>JAZQIU010000037.1:0-49432 GCA_045541255.1 Bacilli bacterium
AAATATTTTGAATCTATTTCTTCAATTTGAATATATCCAGTTTTATTATTAAATTTCAATTTTTTAGATAAATATAAATCATAATTCTCTTCATAAGTATTTTTTACTTTATTATAGTATGCAATAACATCTACATATAAATAATATCTATTATTATTACCATCTTTTAAAACAGCATTATAATCATCTTTACTTACAAAACTTATACCTTTAGGTAGGTAATATTTATATCCATCATAATTAACATTATGTAAATTAGTTTTATGAGACAATAAAATCTTTATATTCTTACTTATATTTGTATCATCAAGCCTATAAACACTGCATCCTGTTGCTAAAACAACTATAGAGAGCAAAACAAATAATTTTTTCATATTTCACCTACTCTTCAAATTCAATTATAGCAAAAAAAAAGAAATAATAAAATATTTTTTATTTCTTTTATAACTATTTAAGGCTTTTTTAGTCATTGATTTCAGTTTCAAACTTTTTTTCTATTAATTTAACTGGCTCACTTTTATCTCTTAATATATTTGAAATAGATAAATCGTTATGAATATTATAGATTATTTGCGCTAAAGTTTGTGAGCAATCGCATATATGTAACCATTCTTTTTCGGCATATTCTTTTGGAATATAAGATAAATTTGTTGTATAAATACCATCAAACATATTATTCTTATAATATTTATCAAATTCTTCTATTCCTTTAGTAAATAGTGCATATGTTACAACTATAAATATTTTTTTTACTTTTCGTTTCTTTAATTCATCAATAACATCAAACATACTTCCACCACTAGCTATCATATCATCACTTATTATTGCAGTCTTACCTTCTAAATCTTCATTACCACAATAATCATGAGATATTACTGGATACTTTCCTCCAACTAAATTATTATAATCTCGTTGTTTATAGAAACTTCCAGCTTCTCTATTTATATGGGATGATTGAAACGAATTTAGATAAACGTTTCTTCTACCAACAGCGCCATTATCAGGTGCAACAAATACTATATTTTTTAAATCTTCTATTTTTACATCATTTATTAAATTTTTTAATATTGTATTAGTCGGATAAAAATTATCAAATTCTGTATTATGCAAAGCATGTTCTACTCCTTGGTCATGTGCATCAAATGTAATAATACTTTTAATATGTTGATTCATATCTAACTCATGCAACATTTGTCCACACATTAAATTTTCTCTCGTATTTCTTCTGTGTTGTCTGCCCGCGTATAATAAAGGCATAACTATATTTATTTTATCTGCATGACTATTACAAGCCCCTATGCCATCTTTTAGTTGCATCATCAAATCATTAGGACTAGCATGGTTTATAAATCCATGCATTTCATATTCTAATGAATAATTCCCTATATCAGTAAGAGCGAAAACTTCTTTGCTTCTTACAGTTTCTCCAATTTCAACTTTCAAATGTCCATCATTAAAGAAACTTTCTTTAACCGGTAATAAAAATGTATATTTTTCTTTATCTAGATTATATAAATCTAATAAATGCTCATCTACTTTTACCCCTAAATCTTTTGCACTATCAAATACCATTAATCTTAATTTTTCATTTTCTACTTGTTTTCTTTCCATAATACACTCCCTTTAAATACTAAAAAACTAGTGCAAATTTATACACTAGTTTTGTTTAGAAAGATAGTAATTGAAAATAAATTTGAACAATAATTTATTTTATTAAATATTTTCATTACTATCACCAATTTAATTTTATCATTAGTAATTTTATTTAACAATATAATTTTACATTTTTTTACTCTTCATATGTATTATAGTATTTTTTATTATTTTCAATTATTCTATTGTAGTTATTTTGTGAAATTGTAATACTATCAATATTAAAATATGATATGTCATAATTTCTTATCTTTTTATTCTTTATATCTTCTAATATATGTTCAAATATATTAATATTATTAAATTCATATGTTGTAAAGTATTCGTTATCTCCATATTTTTTTATTATTGGTTCAATTCCTTCATTATATGTAACTTTTATTAATAAATCTTTTTCAGTATTATCTATTATTATTTTATTATATTCAAGTTCTGCAAACTTAGTCTCTTTATTAATATCTAATTTTAATTCTGTTGTTTCCTTACTGAAATTATCTCCTGTAATTTCAAATTTTGTAAATTCTATAAATGTTATACCACAACCAATGCCAAATATAGTAAGTCCTGATATGAATATAATAAATTGTCTTTTTAGATTATTTTTTCTGTTTAATATAAAGTTATATAATACTTCTAAAAAATCATAGTCTATTGCTATAAGACCTATTATTGCTATAAATATTCCTGTAAATATAAAGCCATATTTGAACCATATCAAAGATATTGTTCCACATGCTATTAAACATATAAAAGTTATTATGGCTGGTAATAATATTATTATTGAAAATAACTTTAGTATAAACATTATAATTTTTGCTAATCCAGTAAAGAAAGAATAAGTTGTATGTTTTGGATCTCTGATAATTATTTTTTCTTGTTGTTTTTCATATACATATTTATGTTCTTTTTCTTTATGTTTTTGTTTATTTTCTTTTTCTCTAATATCTTTTTCTATAATCTTATCTTTTACATCATTATCTTCAATTGTTATGTAATAATCTAAATAACGAATTTTAAATAAATGAATTGTTATTATAAATCCTAATACAATTGCAAATATACTATATATCATTTTAAATATTTTAAAAAAGTAAAAATACATTGCATCTGGTAAAACACTGAATATTTCAAATACTGTTTCTCTAAGTATTGTTCCTATAAGTAGAAATGCTAAGAATAATATTAATATTATTATAGAAATTTCTACTAAACATTTTATTTTTTCAAAAAATTTCATACTCCAAAACATATTATAGCTTTTTGTAATAAAATCTAATAAATCTTTCATCCATTTATTAATATTAACTTTATCATTTTTTTCGAAGCTATTAGTCCCTATTGCATCATCATCTAATAAATCTTCTAAAGTACAATTTAATACTTTACAAATATTAATCATTGTAGACATATCTGGATAACTATTACCACTTTCCCATTTACTTATTGCTTGTCTTGACATATTTAATTTTTCTGCCAAGGCTTCTTGACTTAAATTATTGTCTTTTCTTAACTTAGTTAGTTTTTCACTAAACTTCATATAATAATCACCTCACACCGAAAATATAACATTTTAATAATCGGTAGCACAACCTAAATTTAGGAGCATTTTGTATAAATTTGGTTGCAAATTAAAGTTTTTCACCTTTACTCATAATTTCCAATATTAAATCAAAATTATCATCATCTGCTGTTTTATTCTTTTTTATCATGCCACATTTTTCACATTTATAAACTATTTTCATAGTATCTTTCTTACTTTTTTCTATATCTATAGGTGTTAAAACTCCACCACATTTTGCACTTCTATCGCCAGGGTTTATATCTAAATGTTTGCTAGATAAACAATAAGGACAGTGGTCCCTTGCTGTAACACCTAATTTTTCAACATTTTTATTACATACTTCACATATAAAGTTTTCATCTATCATTTTAAATCTTTTTGTTTCCATTTAATTCACTTCCTTTTATTAATCTTTTTTGAACTAAATATTCATCAAAATCTATTTGGTGGTATTCTTCTGTTACTTGTTCTAATTTAAATAAAAATTGTGTGAATGCTCCTACAAACATTCTATATTTACTTCTATCAGTATTAAAAGCAATAGAATATATACCCCTATCTGAATTGTTCACAAATTCCAATATAAATTCATTTTCTTCTTTATAAATATTTAAATAATTATATCTTTTTTTACCATCCGCTTCATACATACTACAATAATCATCACTTTCCCAACTAATAAATTCACCATTAAATAATTTATTTTGAAATTCTTTCATATATGTTGTTGGATGTTCCCATCT
Source organism: Bacilli bacterium (assembly GCA_045541255.1). Classification (GTDB taxonomy): domain Bacteria; phylum Bacillota_I; class Bacilli_A; order RF39; family UBA660; genus UMGS1124. The sequence goes on from JAZQIU010000037.1 coordinate 3,958, forward strand.
AGTTAAGTCAGTGATATCTTTATATAATTCATCAATCGTTCTGTACAAAAGGTAATCATCATATATATTAATTTTTAATTGATTTATTTTTTTATCTTCTATTGGAAAACAGGTAAAATATAAATCTCTATTACCTGATTGAGAAAAATCTACAATTAAATTATCTGTTCTAAATTCATAAGCATAACTATGACAATCGTCAAAAGTATAATTATCTTTTTTTGTTACTTCAACCATAATACCACCTGTAAAAGTATTATAACATAAACAAAAAAAGTGTGGAAATAATCCACACTCATGAACCAACACTATTATATCTTTTTAAACCTAAATTAAAACTATATATACAAGGTATAAGGTATATGAATACTAATAATGGAGAAAAATAATATAAAACATTATCGCTTTTTTCTAAGAAACATAATAATGGATAATAATTTACTACTGCATAAGGAATTATAAACGTAAAAATAAATTTAAATGATTTATTAAATATTCCTATAGGATATTGTGCCACATGTTTTCCGCCATCTGTAAATAAATTTCTAACTTCTAAACCTTGTACTGTCATAAAACAATAAGATGCCATTAAAACGAATATACAAAAGAAAATTATTATTGAACTTATCATCATTAATATTAATAATATTATTTTTGATATAGTCCATGTTATATCTAATTTTACTAATGATATAACTAATATAATTAATGATTGGAGTATTCTTGATATTTTTGAAAAATCTACTAAAGAGCACATAACTTGAAACAATACATTAACTGGTCTTAAAAGTAATCTATCTAATGTTCCATCTATTACAAAATGATCAAATTGGTCTATTCCTCTAAAAAACGTTTCATTAAAAGAATATCCAAAATTTATTATAGAGAAGCATAATAGTACTTCATACATATTAAAACCATTTATATTATTAAATTTTTGGAATAATGCTATTATTATGAAATAATATGTAAAATATACAAATATTTGTCCTATAAAACTCATTATAAAAGACGCTTTATATTCTAACTGTGTTTTTAAATGAAGTTTAAAATTTTCAAAATAAAGTTTAACCACCTTGAATCACCGCCTTTTTTAAGGCTATTTTTGATATAAATAAACCTAAACATATAACAACGATAATCCATATAAGTGATTGGCCTAATAAATTTAATCCTTCATTTATTCCTATACTTCCTGAATAAACTCTAAATGGGAAGTCGCCTATAAATCTAAACGGCAAAATGTATGCAATAGTTTTTAACCAATTTGGGAAAAATGGTATTGGTATAGTACTACCAGAAAACACTTCTGATATTACACTATATATACTCATTGTTCCTCTAGAATCTATTGTAAACATTGTTATTAAATGTACTATAACTGATAAAGCGCTAATTAATAAACAAGATAATATAAGAGCAAGAATAAAGATTAAAAAATGAGAGAAAGATAAAGGTAAAGAAAGTTTATAAGGATAAGGTAAAATAAAGCCAATTATTATTATAGGCATACATCTTAATAATGTAGAAACTACTTTTTGAGCAATCATCTTTATATAAAATTTTATAAAGAAGTTTTGTGGTCTAATTAGTTCATAAGCTAAATTGCCATTACTTATCATGTTTAATAATTCTTGGTCTTTTTCAAGAGGATATATAAGAGCAAAGAATGCTTGTTGTAACCACATATAAGTTACTAACTCATTCCATTCCATAGGATATATAGAACCGGTATTAGAATTATAAAATGCTAAATATACCATTATAAATAATAGTCCAAAGAAAAATTGTGTTGATAAACCAGCTAATGCTGCTGCTCTGTATTGTAGATTAGTTATAAATCTTAATTTAAAATAATTTAAGTAAGATATCATATTTTATATTCGTCATATAATTTTAAAATCATATCATCTATATTTTCATTATCTATATCAATATCTTCTATTGAATAATTTTTAGATAAGTAATTAACAAATTTTGAAATAGTTAATATATTAGAATCGATTATAAAATTATATCCACCGTTTATTTTTTCTTTTTTTAATACTCCATTTAATTTTGTTATTTTTATATTTTCTTTTGTATTTACAGTTATATTTTTGTAACTACCATATTTCCTTTTTAGATTGTTAAGAGTTCCATCATAAAGAATTTTACCTCTACCTATAAGGATAATTCTTTTGGCTAGAGCATCAATATCAAACATATCGTGTGTAGTTAGAATTATTGTAACCTTTTGTTGTTTATTAATTTTTTTAATAAACTCTCTAACTATTTTTTTACTTGTTGTATCTAGTCCAATTGTTGGTTCGTCCAAAAATAATATTTCTGGTTTATGTAATAACGATGCTGCAATTTCACAACGCATTCTTTGACCTAAACTTAGGCTTCTAACTGGTTGTTTTATTATGTCTTTAATATCAAGTAGATTTACTAATTCTTCTTTTGTTTTTTGATATTCATTATTATTAATTTTATAAATATCTCTTAGCAAATCAAATGTGTCTTCAGCTGGGATATCCCACGCTAATTGACTTCTTTGGCCAAAAACTACTCCTATTTTAGAAACATATTTGCGTCTATCTTTAAATGGATTTAATCCATCTATTATTATGTTTCCAGCGGTTGGTTTAAGTATTCCACTTAGCATTTTGATAGTAGTGCTTTTTCCTGCTCCATTTGGCCCTATATAACCAACAATTTCACCTTTTTCAATTTCAAAAGAAACATCTTTAACTGCATCTACAATTTTGTATTCTCTTTTGAAAAATGATTTTAAAGCTGCTTTGACGCCACTATTTCGTTTTGCAACTTTAAAACTTTTACATAAAGCTTCAACTTTGATGAATGACATTTTTTCAACTCCTTTCCTAACAACGCAAAAAAACTCATATGTCTCTATATGTGTTTCGTCATGTCAAAATTAAAATTGTCTATCTTTGAATTTGAGTTTTCGAGTATTTTTGCTAAATGTCTTTTTGATTATAATATATTATTCTATATACTGTCAATATATTTTTATAACAACTTATCTAATTCATTTGATAAGAATATTGATAATTCTTTAATTTCATCTTCGTTAAATAAATTTGTTAAATTGTATTTTGATATAATTTCTTTAAATGATATTTGCCCACCGTTTTTACACAAATCTATATATTGTTCTATTGTAGATTCTTTATTACTTAAAAATTTCTTATAGAAAGATAAAGCACATATAGAAGCTAAAGAATAGTCAATACCATAAAATGGGTCATCAATTCTGTTTATATCTGTTTGCCAACTAATTCCTCTACTAAAATAATCTATATCGTAGTTGTTATATGAATATTTATTTTGAATAGATTTCCAAACTTCATTAATTGCTTCTTTATCATTTAATTCTTTTGAATAAACAATACTTTGGAAATCATCTATTGCACAAGTACTTATAATATTGTCTATAATCTTTGTAAAATGCTTTAATATATATTTTTTATAATCACTATTAAATATTTCTTTGGCATATGGTGTTAATAATAATTCCATAGTTGTTGAATGTATTTCACATATATCAAAAGTTGGCCATCTATTTTCATGATACTTTAAATCTTTACTAAAATATAATTGAGTTGAATGTCCAAATTCATGAATTATTGTTGTATAATCGCTATCTAATCCCAAATATTTTTTTATGAATATCGGCATTTTAAAATCTGGCAAATATGTAGTTATTCCTCCATTACTTTTAAATTCATTATCACTTAAATCAATAAGTCCGTTTTTTAACATGTTATCAAAAAGATTATGTAATGCTGGATGTATTTTTAAATAGATTTCTTTTAATCTATTTAATAATTCTTCTAAATCATAGTTTAATTTGGCGTTTCCATCTAAAAATAGATAAGAAGCATCATAATATTCTAACTTTTCTAAATTTAATCTTTCTTTTTGTTTATCAATTAATTTATTTCTAAGTGGTACAAAATATTTTATAACATTTTCTTTATATGTTTTTAATTCATCTTTTGTATATCCTATTCTATTCATTTTTAAGAAACCATATTCTGAATAGTTTTTTAAATTTATATTTTGTGAATATTTATTTCTTACATTAATTAGTTCTAAAAATATATTACTTAATTCTTCACTCTTTTTAATTAATGCTTCAATGCGTTTATCACAAATTATTTTTCTTATATTTCTATCATCATTTTGTAAATATATATTTGATTTAGCTAAATTCATTTTTTGTCCGTTATATTCAATTTGTATATCCATAATGGTTTTACGATAATGTTTACGTAATTCCATTTCTTTTTTGAAATATGATACATTTTGAGAAGTAGATAAAAGTATTTTTTGATTATGGGCAATATTAAATAATCTGTTACCTAATTCTTCTTTTAATATATTTTTATTATTTATATTATCCAATACATTATAATATTCATATATTGCATTATTATAAATAGAATCATACTTACTGATTAATTCCTCGCTTTTTAAATATTTTTCATCTTTTATATTTTTTAAATACCCTATATAACTACACCAATAAAAAGTTAAATAATGATCTCTATATTCATTAATTTTTTCTATTAATTTTAATATTTCTTTATATTCTTTGGTTATTTCTAATTTTTTAGTTAGTTCTTTTATATTATTTATTATATTTTTTAATTCAGTTTCTTCAAAAACAATATTATTTATTTTTTCAATTAACATATTGCCACCTCATGTTAATTATAACATAACATCACTTGTTTCTTGATATATTTAATATTATTCCTATACTTGCCATACTAACTAATAAACTACTTCCTCCATACGAAAGGAAGGGCAATGTTACACCAGTAACTGGAACTAAACCTATTACCACGCATAAATTTAATATAGTTTGAAATATAATCATAAAACTAAGTCCAAAACTTAAATATTTTCCAAACAGATCTTTTGTATTCAAACTTATTTTTATACACCTATAGAATATAAAAACAAAAAATAAACTAACTATTAATACTCCTAAAAAACCTAATTCTTCACTTATTATAGAAAATATAAAATCTGTTTGTGGTTCGGGTAAATAAAAGTGTTTTTGTATACTATTTCCAAATCCCATACCAAAAAGTCCTCCAGGACCTATAGCATATAAACTCTGTATAATTTGAAACCCACTTCCTAACGGATCACTCCACGGATTTAAGAAAGATACTATCCTTGCCATTCTGTACGGAGCGATTATTATTAAAGCGATTATTCCTAATAACCCTACTATTCCTATTTTTACAAAAAAAGATAATTTAACTTTTGAAATAAATATCATTGCAACTAAAGACATTGTAATAACCATTGCAGTTCCAAAGTCTGGTTCTAACATAATAAGTATAAAGAATATCCCTATCATAAAAATAATAGGTAATACTCCTTTTTTTATATCATGCATAATTGAATAATTGTTTGATAAATATTTTGCAACAAAGATAGCTAAACCAACTTTAGCTGCTTCACTAGGTTGTATCCCAAATCCTCCTATACCAAACCAACTTCGTGATCCGTTTCTAACCACACCGATTCCTGGTATAAGTACTAATACTAATAAAATAAAACAAATTAAAACTATCAAATTAGATTTTTTTTTATAAAAATTATAGTTTATTTTTGATAGAATATACATTAATATACTACCTAATATTAGAAATATAAATTGATTTTTAAAATATTTAAAAGCATCATTAAATTTATATTCAGCCCAAATATAACTTGATGAATATATCATAATACAACCAAATATTGCTAGAATAATTACACTTATAAATAATTTATAATCAATTTTTTTCACTATTATCCACCTATTAAAGTTTATATGTATTTTATAATTTTATTACAAATAAAAAGAAGTATGTTATAACCATACTCCATATATTATTCCTACCATTCCTAACATAAACCCTACTATCCAAAACATTTTAACAATATCTGATTCAGTCCAATCTAATTGTTCAAAATGATGGTGTAATGGGGCTTTTAAGAATATTTTTTTATTGAATTTTTTTATAGCAATAATTTGTATTAAACTTGATAATGTTTCAATTACAAATACTCCACCAATTATTGCTAAGCTTATTTCATGTCTTGTTAAAATTGCAACTGTTGCTAAAGCTCCACCTAATGCTAAAGACCCTGTATCTCCCATAAATACTTTAGCTGGGTGAGTATTGAAGACTAAGAACCCTAATACCGCTCCAACTAGTATAAAGCAGAAAATTGCTATTTCTTGATATCCTGTAATCCAATATGAACCCCAAGAAATCACTCCATATGAGAAGAACGCTATAGCGCTAAGGCCTCCGCATAATCCATCTAATCCATCTGTAATATTTACAGCATTTGTTGTTCCTACTAATAAGAAAAGAATAAATAATCCAAAGAAGTAACCTAGTTGTAGTTTGAAACCAAATAAACTTATAGTTAAATCTGTAAGTCCACCATTATATTTATATATTGTATAAAATACTATTGCAATTAAAACTTCTATTACAAATTTTATTTTTATAGATAATCCTTTATTGTTATGGAATTTTATTTTTAAATAATCATCTACAAAACCTAATAAAGCATAAGATAAGAATACTATAATTAATATTAATAAATTATGATTTATATTTAAACTACCTTTAAAATATAATAATAATATACTTAATATTGTCGGAATTATAAATATTATACCTCCAATTGTTGGAGTACCTTCCTTTTTTATATGTCTTTCATTTAATGTTTTTGTAGTACATTGTCCTATTTTTTTCTTTCTTAATATAGGAATAGATATTAAACCAGTAATTAATGATAATATAAATCCTAACATTATACCTAATACTGTTTTTGCTAAAATTAACATAATCCACCTCTTAATTAATTATACACTAGAATTCATTTTTATAAAACAAAATCAGTATAATTTTACTTATACTGACTTTTTATTTACATTAAATTCTTTCTATTTTTAATAAATTTGTACTTTTATTTTCTAATGTATGACTTCCACCAGTTATAACAACTATGTCATTTTCTTTTAAATTCATGAAGTTTTTAGCATTCTTTAATGATTCGTTTAATATTTCATCAGTTGTATCATAAACTGGTATCAATTTTGTATATACTCCATAATATAATGACAAACCTCTTGCAACACTTTCACTTATACATTGTGCTAATATTGGAGCATCAGGCCTTATATTACTTATTTTTCTTGCTGTATATCCACTCATAGTTGATGAAACAATAAGTTTTGCATCTAAACTATTTGCACTTGCTGCTGCATTAATTGAAACCATTTCAACTATATTATTTTTTCTATTAAAATCTGGCAAGTCTTCAAAATGTATATGACGTTCTGTTTCTTCACATATTTCTGACATATATTTAACTGTTTCTATAGGATAATTTCCTGTTGTAGTTTCTCCACTTAACATTACTGCATCTGTTCCATCCATAACTGCATTAGCGACATCACTTACTTCAGCTCTTGTTGGTCTTGCAGATTTTTTCATAGATTCTAACATTTCTGTTGCAACTATACAAATTTTACTATATTCTCTTGCTTTCTTAATCATCATTTTTTGTAAATAAGGTAATTGTTCCATAGGAGCTTCTACACCTAAATCTCCACGAGCTATCATAATACCATCACTTACGCTTAAAATATCTTCTATATTATCAACACCTGTAGTACTTTCAATTTTTGAAATAATTTTTAAGTCTTCTCTATTATTTTCTTTTAATATTTTTCTAGCACTTAAAACATCTTCTTTAGTTGATACAAATGATAATGCTAAATAATCTCCGTCATGATTACAAGCATAAGTAATATCTTCATAATCTGTTTCACTAATAAAAGGAATATCTAAATGCACTCCTGGTACACTTAAGCTTTTTTTATTACCTAATATTCCACCATTAATTATTTTACATTTTACACTATCTTCATTTTTTTCAATAACTTCCATACTCATTAATCCATTTTCTAAAAGAATTATATTTCCTATATTTAATGAATCAATTGCTTCTGGATGATTTACTGAAAAATACTCACTATTACCTATAACTTTTTCTTTTACAATTTTAATAGTATTACCTGGAATCAATTCTATTTCTCCATTTACTAATTCACCATTTCTAAATTCTGGTCCTTTTGTATCATAAAGAATTGCAATATTTTGTCCAGTTCTTTTTCTAATTTCTTTAACACTATTTACAACATTTTCTCTTTCTTCTATTGTTGCATGTGAAAAATTTATACGAGCAACATTCATACCTGCATTAACCATTTGTTCCATTACATCTGGATTAGTACTAGCAGGTCCAATACTACATATTATTTTTGTCTTTTTCATATTTCCACTCCCTTTTTGCGAACAGGAATAATTATATAAAAAATAGTATTAATTGTCAAGTTTATAATTATCAAAAAAAGAACATTTAATTTTATTAAATGAACTAAACTTTCATAGTACTTTTCAATCTTCTTATAACTTTCTTTTCTATACGTGATATATATGATTGACTTATACCTAACATATTTGCAACTTCTTTTTGAGTATATTCTTCTGAATTATTTAAACCGTATCTTAATTTCATTATATGTTTTTCTCTATCAGAGAGAGAATTTAATTCTTTTTCTAAAGCTCGTTTATCAATTTTTGATTCAAATTCTTTATACACTATATCTTCTTCTGTACCTAATATATCTTCAAGATGTAATTCATTACCTTCAGCATCATAGTTTAAAGCATCTTCAAAACTTATTTCAGTTCTACGTTTTTTATTCTTTCTTAAAAACATTAATATTTCATTTGCGATACACCTTGAACAATATGTTGCAAGTTTTATATTTTTATCCATTTTATAAGTATTTATTCCTTTTATTAATCCTATTGAACCGATACTAACTAAATCTTCTAAATCATAACCAGTATTTTCATATTTTTTAGCTAAAAAAACTACTAATCTTATATTATGTTCGATAAGCTTATTTCTAGCATCCATATTTCCTTCTTTAAATTCTAGAAGATATCTTGTTTCATCCTCTTCTTTTAAAGGCGGAGGTAAAATATCAGTACTTCCTAAAAATAAACAAATATTTTCTTTTTTTAATATTTTTTTAATTAATTCAATTATTTTTCTCATATATCAAATAACCTTTCATTAAGTATACAATCATAATTTAAATTTTCACTTATACCTATTAAAACTTTATTATATTTTTTATTATCTATTAAAATATATTCTGGTATGATACACTTTAGTAATCCATTATTGTTTAATGATGTAAATGGAACATATATTATTTTTTTGCCTCTTAAGTCAATATATTTTTTAGATAATAATATAATTGGTCGGTGGAAGTATGGATCTATTAGTTTATTACCAGTATCTAAAAATCCTTCGATTTTTATTTCTCTTTTCTTTAGTTTTATTGTAACATTATATGTTGTATTTAATTTGTTTTTTAATTTTAAAAATTCTTTTACGTATAAATATATTACTATTGGACTAATTATTAACAATATAATTAAATTTATACTATAACCATTATTAATAAATAGAAGCCCATTTATTTCATAACCTAATGAATCATTTATTAAATATATACTTCCACCTAAAAATATACTAACAACATATAAATAAAATAATTTATTTAAAAATTTATATTTACCAAATGCAACTAGTACCATAAGTAAACTTATAATTATTTTAAAAATATTTAAAGAAATCGTAGAAAGATGAAAAAATAATAAAAATAAAGAAAGTGAACCAATTAGTGAACCAAGTATAATTCTTATTAATTTAGTATCTAACCTTAATAAGAATTTAACACCTGACAATATATAAAAATCCATAATTAAATTTATTAAAAAAACTAGGTCTACATATATTGTCACTTGTATCACCTAGTTTATTATAAATTATTATTTTTGAAAAAATTGTCAAAATAAAAAAGTTTAGAAATCTAAACTTTAAAAATCATCTCTATCTCTTAAGAATGAAGGAATGTCAAAATCACCATCATCATCAGTCATTTTTGAACTTCTTGATGGAACATTTTCTCTTTCATTAGAGTAATTAGTATTTTGATATTGTGCTTCACTATCTTCAAATCCTGTTGCAATAACTGTAACTATAACTTCATCATTTAGATTTTCATTAATTACAGCACCGAAGATAATATTTATATCTGTATTAGCACTTTGTCTAATTATTTCAGCAGCATCTTCAGCTTCAAATAATGTTAATGAGTTTCCTCCTGTAACATTTATTATTGCATCTGTTGCTCCACTTATACTTGTTTCTAATAACGGACTTGAAACAGCTTGTTTTGCAGCTTCAATAGCTCTATTTTCTCCAACTCCTAAACCAATACCTATAAGTGCATTTCCACGTTTTTCCATTACTGCTTTAACATCAGCAAAGTCTAAGTTAACTAACCCAGATACAGCAATAAGGTCACTTATAGATTGTACACCTCTATGTAATACATTATCTACTTCTTTAAATGCATCTACCATTGGAGTTGATTTATCTATTATATCTCTTAAATTATCATTAGGTATAACAATTAGAGTATCAACATGTTTTCTTAATTCATCAATACCAAGTATTGCTTGTTCCATTCTTCTTTTTCCTTCAAATCTAAATGGTTTTGTAACAATACCTACTGTTAACGCTCCTAAATTTTGTGCTATTTCAGCTATAACTGGTGCAGCTCCTGTACCAGTTCCGCCACCCATACCACAAGTAACGAATACCATATCAGCACCCTTTAATGCTTCAGTAATATCATTTTTACTTTCTATTGCTGCTTCTCTACCGACTTCAGGATTTGCTCCAGCACCTAATCCATTAGTAATATCTTGACCTATTTGTAACTTAGTTTCAGCTTTAGAAACATTTAATACTTGTAAGTCAGTATTAGCAACAATAAATTCTACTCCTTTAACTCCAGATTCAATCATTCGGTTTACGGCATTACATCCTCCGCCCCCTACACCAATGACTTTTATTTTTGCAATTTGATCCATTTGTAAATCGAACATATCTTCCACTCTCCCTAATTGTCGAAAAAGTATCCAAATACTTTTCCTAATATCGAATCACTAGCTACATTAATTCTTTTATCACTAGAACATAATATATCTATTTCTTCTTCATCAAAGATTGAATAATCTTTATCTTTAGAATTTAACTTATCATTAAAATTCTTTATTAAACCTATAGCAGTAGAATATTTATTATCTCTTACTCCTATTATGTTGACGTTTCCAAAAGTTACATTATTTCCAAATATACTAGTTGCTAATATATTGAAATCTTTTATTTCCGTCAATCCTCCTGTAATTATTATATAACTAATTTCTTTCTTTGTTAAGTAATTTATTTGATTTTTTGCTTTTTTTAATATTTCTTGCATTCTAGAAGCAACATATTCTGTTAATTCATATTGATTAACACTAACTTTTTCTCCTAATTTATTAATTAGTGTTGTTATTTCTTTAGGATTGGCTAATTTTGTTGCAGCAAGTGCATATCTTTCTTTTAGTTTCTTGCTATCTTTTATTTTTGTTTTATACATAAAAGATATATCGTTATCAACTAAATCTCCAGCTTCAGGTAATATATATTCATTAACTAATATTCCTTTATAAAAAGCTGAAATAGTAGATTTACCTGCGCCTAAATTTATTATTACTCCATTATTTTCATCTAGGAATTCATTTTTAAATAAAGCGTAATCTGCAATACTTCCTAACATTATATCAATAACTTCTATTCCACATTTTTCTATTGCTTTTATGAATTCATAAGTATTTTTTTTAGGAGCACTTATTACTATACTATTTAATTTTAATTTTTTTCCCATTAAACCTACTGGATTTTTAATAATTTTATTATCCAGTCTATATTCAATTGGAATAATATTTATAAGTTCATAATTTTCATTAACTTTGTTATAAGCACATGTTTTTAATATTCTAGATATATCACTTTTAGTAACTATACCATCTTCATTAGTAATGGTATTTACTCCTTCACCACTTGAGAATTTTAAATCGTATTCAGGTACTGATGCAACAACTTTTTTTATTTTTAAACCTAACATGTCTTCTGCTTTTTTTGCAGCTTTCTTTATAGAATAAACAGCATCTTCAAAATTTTCTATTAAGCCTTTTTTTATTCCTCTAGATTCTTCTGAGATCGCACATAATACATTAACTTTATCTCTTACAATTTCTGCAACTACTAACTTAATAGAACTAGTACCAATATCTATACTTGATAATATTCTTCTCAAAGCACATCACTCCTACGATATATAAAACATTATACTATATTTTTAAAACGTTAACAACCAATTTTATGAGCAAATTTTTTTTGATAATTAATTTTTTATAAAAAAAACTTTTAATAGATGTTATAATAAGTTTAGGTGATAAAATGAAAACAACAATTCTAATAATTTATAATAAATTAATAACTTTTATTTGTAAGATCTTTAAAAGAAATGGAAGTGTTTTTCCAGGAAGTTTAGTAAAAAAACATGATTTAAATATTTTAAAGAAAGTTAAATATCCAAAATATGTTATTGGTATAACTGGTAGTAGCGGTAAAGGAAGTACAACTAGTTTAGTTGCTCACATATTAGAGAAAAGTGGATATAAAGTTGTATGGAATCAAAGTGGTTCTAATTTAGTTAATGCAGCTACAACATTAATTTTAAATAATACAAATCCTTTTACTAAAAAACTTAATGCTGATGTATTATTAATGGAACTTGATGAATCTTATATTTCTAAGATATTTGATAAAAATAGATTAACACATATGTTAATAACTAATATTACTCGTGATCAACCAGCAAGAAATGGTCATCCTGAATTAATATTAGATAAAATTGTAAACTCTATAGGAGATAATACTCATGTAATAATAAATGCTGATGATCCATTTTTAAATAGATTAAAATATTTACATCATGGTATGATTACTACTTATGGAGTTGGCAAAACTAAATATGATACAGATACACCTATTAATAATTCGGTTGATGCAGCTTACTGCCCTATTTGTGGTAAAAAGCTAAAATATGATTTTTATCATAATGGCCATATTGGAAAATATAAATGTACTGGGTGTGACTATGGCCGTGAAAAAGTTAACTTTGAAGCTAATGATGTTGATTTAAAGAAACAATTCTTTACTATAAATAATTCTATTTATCATATAAATAAAGATGTTTTCTTTGCTGTATATTATACTTTAGCTGCTTATACCCTTTGTAAAACGATTGGTATTAGTGATGAAAATTTAAAAAGATATTTAAATGATGAACCTGCTTATTCTAAGAGAATGAAAAATTTAAAAATTAATGATAGAACTGTTCATATGATAGAAAGTAAGAATGAAAATAATTTAAGTTATTATGAAGCTATACATTATATTAATGAACAGCATCATAAAAAAACTATTATATTAGGTTTTGATAATGTTTCTAGAAGATATAAATTAAATGATTTAAGTTGGTTATATGATGTACAATTTGAATTATTAAATGATAAATATATTGATAAGATTTTTGTAATAGGAAGATTTAGATTTGATGTTTTAACTAGATTAAAATATGCCAATATTAGTGATGATAAATTAATACTTATTGATAATATTGATACATTACTCGAAAGAGTTAAAAACGAATCAAGTGGTGATATTTATACTATGGTTTGTTTTGATATGACTGATATTATTAGAAAAAAAATAAAGGAGGAAACACATGAATAAAATACGTATTGCACACCTTTATTATGACTTGATGAATTTGTATGGAGAAAATGGAAATATAATGGCTTTGGTAAAAGGTTTTGAAGATCAAGATATGTTTGTCGAAGTTATTAATTTAAGCGTTGGAGATAAAATTGATTTTAATAAGTATGATCTTTATTATATTGGATGTGGTTCTGAGTTTAATCAAAGAATTGTTATTGAAGATTTAATTAAATATAAAGAAAAGGTAAAAGTTGCTATAGAAGATGGTAAACATATTATTTTAACTGGAAATAGTTATGAATTATTAGGTAATTATATAGAAAAGGTAGATGGAGAAAAGTTAGAAACTTTAGGGTTATTTGATTTTTATTCAAAAGAAATTGATAATAGAATAATTGGTGAAGAAATTATGGAATGTAAGTTTTTTAAAGAACCAATTATTGGATTTCAAAATAGACAATGTGTATTAAACAATAAAGATAATCATTTATTTGAGGTTATTAATGGACACGCTGATAATTATAAATCACATAATGAAGGTATACATTATAACAATCTGTTCGCTACATATAATTTAGGACCATTACTAGTTAGAAATCCACTACTTAAAAATTATATTATAGAGAGTGTTTTAGAAAAAAAAGATATACTTTATAAAAGTACATCTTCTATTGATGAAAAAGCTTATAATGAATATGTTAAGAATTTTATTTCTTAGCATTTTTTATTTCTCTATATTTTAATATTAGTTTAGGTTCAATTGTCTTTAATATTTCAAAATCAAAATAATTATCAGTAGTTTTATATATATTAAATATAGCATCTAATAATTCTCTATTAAATCCTGCTTGAGATAACATAGTTAAATTATTACAAAAATTAGTTTTATTCATATCAGGAGAATATTCTTCAGTTAAAAAATTTAATAATATGTATATATAACTCAAAATAGTAGTATTGTTATTTGGTATATGTTTTTCGTTTTTATCTATGGGATATTTATTGTTAAATGTTAATAATTTATCATTAAGTGTTAAAAACTTAGAGTTAGGAGCTTCCATTCCTGGTATATATGCACTATCAATATCAACAACTTTAATTAAATTGTTACTATTATCATATATAAAATTGCCTTCATGTATATCTCCTAAATAAAATCTTTCTTCATTTAATGTTTTATCTAACATTATTTTATTTAATACTTTTCCTATTTTAATTATAAAATATATTTTATCTTCTAAAGATATATTTGGATTTTTAAGCAATAATCCTAAATTAGTGTTTTTTTCAATAAAATCCATTGTATAACCTTTTACTATTCCGCTAACTTTAGCAAGTTCATTTGGTAAAACTAATTCTGGTATATTAATATCAGGTTTAATATCTAATAATCTATTTAAAATGAATAATTTGTTAGATAAATAATCTTTATCAGTACTTTTAAAAATTTTTAACAATTCTCTTTTTTGAAATAAATATAATTTAGATTCACTATTATCTATATCTCTATGTAATTCATATTTACTTAATTTTTTCAAATCTTTTGATGTGATTCTTAAAGTATCCATTATTATCTCCAATTTAATTTTGGATCTGGTCTAATATTATCATTATCTAGTACTATAACTTTTCTTTTTCTTTTCATAAATTCTTCTCTAGCAATAGGGTTATTAACCTCTCCTACTACTTCTTCATAGTCAACTGGTAAATATGATATATTTTCATCACCATCATTTAATAATCCACAATTTTCTATTTTGGCATCTTCCCAAATTAATCCTTGTCTTAATAAATCTTCTTGTAATTCATCACATTCTTCTTGTGTAACTTTGATATTTTTTAAGTATTTCATTACTTCAACATAAAATAGTTCTTCATCACCTTTTTTTAATAGTTTTCTTACTTGTGATGCTAGTATTCTATGATTTACATATATTTTTCTAGAATTTCTAGTTTCACCCAATTTCAACACTTTATTTCCAATTTTGAAAACTAAACAAGTACTTCCTGCTCCTATACATTCAACTTTACCACTAATTGAATCTTCTATTAAATTATCAATATAATCTTGAACTAAGTATTGATTATCGTCTTTTAATAAACAACCTAAAATAGTACTTCCTTTATAAGAATTATTAGCCATAACCTCTGTATCAAATTTTTGATATGCAGATAGCAATATTTCTACAATTCTAAACCTATTTTTTAATTCATTTTTAAAATCATTAAATTCATTTAAATTATATAATATAATTGAAGCTTTTAAACTATCGTATTGAGCTAATTCTGTAAATACATGACTTAAAATTTGTTGTTTATTATAACAATGTGTATCAAGATTTTCATTGTTTATGTGATTCATAAATAATAATGTTTTAGGATTAAATACTTTTTTCATTGATTCATTATATATTTTTTTTGCATCACCATTATAATAATCATCTCTCATTAATATTAAAATTGATAATCCATCAAAAAAATGATAGTTTGTACAAATTTTATCTAATACTATATCTTTATTTGCAATTAAAAAGTCTTTAAAGTTTTTATTGTGTTGTGATAACAACACAATTTGATATATATCAAATGAGTCTAATAATTTTATTGCTTTTGGTTTTTGATTTAAGCTTTCTATTATGTTTTCATTTGTTTCTAAAAGAAACGAAATACTTCTTCTTTCCATTGTTATCCCCCTTTTGTTTGCGGTATATGTTAACAAATTTTGCATTTTTTGTCAAATTTGGAGCATAAAAAAATTATTAAATACTATTTTAAAGCATTTAATAATTCATCTTTTTTCATTGAAGTATAACCGCTAATTCCTCTTTCTTTAGCTATTGCTTTTAATTCAGCAACAGTTTTTTTAGATAAATCAGTTGTAACACTTACTTCTTCTTTAGTAGTTTTAGTTTCTTCTTTTTTTGGAGTTGCTTTAGCTTTCTTTATTTCTTTTCCTTCTAAAGCATCTTTTGCTATATTAACTAATTCTGTAAATGCAGCTGCATTATCGATAGCTAATTCACTTAACATTTTTCTATTAATTTCGATTCCAGCTTTCGAAAGTCCATTAATAAATTTTGAATAACTTATATTATTTAATCTACAAGCAGCGTTAATTCTTGTAATCCATAATTTTCTAAAGTTTCTTTTGTTTGCTCTTCTATCTCTATAAGCATAAACTCCACTATGGAATACTTGTTCTTGAGCTGTTTTAAATAATCTATGTTTACTTCCAAAATAACCTTTTGCTGCTTTTAAAACTTTTCTTCTTCTGTTTTTTGCAACAGTTCCACCTTTAACTCTTGTCATACATCCTCACCTATTAGATGACATTTTTTAATTTGTCAACTGTTCCTTTCGCTAATTTTCCTGATTTTCTTCTTTGTCTAACTGCTTTAGCTGTATCTTTTGCAGTTTGGTGATTTCCACCTGATTTTTTATAAGTGATAACTCCACTTTTATGTTTGTTTAAAACTTTACTACTAGCCTTATGTGTTTTTTGTTTTGGCATAATTAATTCCTCCTTATTTTTTTGGTGCTAAAATCATAGTCATATTTCTACCTACAAGTTCTGGTGCACTCTCTATATCTGCTACATCACTTAAAGCTTCTGCAAATTTCATAAGTACATCACGTCCTAACTCTGTATGAGCCATTTGACGTCCTTTAAATCTTAATGAAGCTTTGATTTTATGTCCTTTTGCTAAATATCCTGCTGCATTTTTTCTACGAGTCTCAAAATCGTGAACATCAATTGTAACAGATAATTGATATTCTTTCATTTCTTTATTATTTTCTCTTTGTTTTTTCAATGCTTCTTTTTGTTTCTTTTGACGTTCATAACGATATCTATTGTAGTCCATTATTTTTCCTACTTCATGTCCTGGAGTAGAATTCATAAGAACTAAATCTAATCCTGCATAATTTGCTATTGTTAAAGCATCTGCAAGCATTTTAGTACCCATTTGTTCTCCTTTTGGGCCAATTACCATTAATTCTTGAACTTTGATTTTATCATTGATCGGTAGATCATCTTTTTTAACGTTTGCTATAAAAACGCACCTCCATAAATTTAAAAAGTGAATACAATTGTATCCACTTAAAAACCGTCTTATTATTTTGGCTTTTTACCTATTGCTTTTTGCAATCAGGTGGATGTGGATACATCGCTTTCCTTTTCAATTCGTTATTATTATATCATTATTTTATTTTTTGTCAAGTACATATTATTTATTATCTGGTGTTAATTTTTTTCTTTTTATTTCTTCTCTTATTTCAGGTGTTGTTATTTTATCCATAAATGTTAAATTTTGTGTAGCTTCATAATATTTTTCATCTAATATCACTTTTTTTACATGTTCCCAAAATTTCCTATTTTTTATCAAATCTGCCCATTTATATGTCTCGCTATCTTTATCAACAGGTTTAATATATTTTATTGCATAATCTGCAGCGACTGCACCTTCTGCTGCAATAGTTATTGCTTGCATTGCTGGAGATACTACTTCTTTATTTTTATGTAAAATATCTATGAAATTAACAGTTAATTCTTTTAAATTGTTAACACCATTTATTATCGATTCACCTATTCGTCCAAAATTAGCAAATATTGTATTATTAACATCAATAGCTTTGATATTTTCTAATGATTCTATTAGTTCTGGAGCCATTCCTAATAACAATAATACTGATATTGTTGTTCCTATTACACAGGTTTTTACTCTACCTAATTGACTTGATTTAGTATCCTCGCCATGTTTAGCACCGAAAATATTCAAAGCAATTATTCCTGCCTCTAAAGCAATTGGTATTTTCATTAGAGGTAGTGTTGAACATAATATTACTAATAGCGCACAATCAAAAACTTTATCAGCTACAGTATCTGCTACACTTCCAAAAATAGTTCTAACATGCCAGCCTTTTGCTCCTACGCCATCTAATTTATCAGTTAATAACAATCCAATTATTGTTGCCAGAAAAACTGGAGCTGATAAATAATTATATAATATAGGCATTGCAATAGTACCAGCAATTCTTGATAATGTTAAACCATTAACTATAGTTTTTTCTACTGTTTTAATTGTTTTTTTATCCTTATCTTTTTTCATAGCACCCCTCCTAATTGATTGTTATTATATATCTTACTTTTCTAAATGTCAAAATTTAATGTATAAGTATTTGTTGTTTCAGTTATATTTATTTGTGATATATTTTCTTCAGTTGTAGCAACTATAATATTTAATCCAATATTATCTATGTTATAAGTGTAAGTCTTTGTATCTTCTTTATCACTTATAATCGCACTATTTTGTTTTATTAAATTTAATATATATTCTAAATCAATTAAATTTTTATTTATTTCAGTTTCTAATAAAATTTCTTGTTCATTATTTATTTCGTACAAATTGTTTTCTTTAAATATTATTTTTTTAATACCATTTGGTGTTTCAAAATATCCATTTATTATATTATTTTCTATATTACCATTTATTTTATATTCAATATTATTTATATTTATTACATAATTTATAGAATACTTATTTGTTAATAATTTCTTTTGTTTATCATTATATTTATCTTGTATATTTGTGGTTGTTGTTGGGTTAGTATTTGAATTTGTATATTTATTCATATGACTAGTAATAGAAGCAAATAATAATAAGATAATAAAGAAAATTAAATAGCCCAAAAGTTTTATACCTGCTTTTTTTCTAGGATCTGCCCAGGCAGTTTTAAATTTAGAATATAATTCTTTTAATTGTTCTTTTTTATTCCCTTTTTCATTCTTCATTTATTCTTTCTCCTAATAATTTATCTTTATCTATTCCATTTAAATATGAATTAACTAACATTTGTTTTTTACCTGATGGAATAAATTCAGTTATAACTACTTCTCCATCCTTACATGCTATACCAATACCATCTTTATAAATATTAGTTATTGTATTTATTTTTTCTTCATCATGTAATTTATCTTCAAATCTTACTTTTATAACTTTATATTCAACACCATTCATAATAAAATAGCTTCTATTATAAAGTGCTCTAACTTTATTAAATATATCTTTATAATTATTATTAAAATCTAATTGTTCATCTTTTCTTTTTATAGTATAAGCAAATGTAACATCACTTTCATTTTGTTCAATATTATTACAAGTACCATCTAATATACTTGGTAAAGTTTTTATTAAAAGTTCTGCACCTAATGCGCTTAATTTATCACTCAATGTATTAATGTTGTCATCATCTTCAATACTCACCTTTTCTTGAGTAATTATATTACCATCATCCATACCTTCATCCATATACATTATAGTAATACCTGTATATTCATCTCCATTTAGTATAGAAGCATGTATAGGTGCACCACCTCTATATTTAGGTAGTAGAGATGCATGTACATTAACACATTTGTGTTTAGGCAAATCTAAAAGTATTTTTGGAATAATTTGTCCATAAGCACAAGTTATTATTATATCTGGATTAACTTCTAAAATTCTATTATACTCTTCTCTTATTTTATTCGGAGTAAAAACTTCTATATTATTTTCCAATGCTTTAGCTTTTACTGGACTTGGAGTCAATATTTTTTTTCTACCTACATATGCATCTGGTTGTGTTACAACTAATTCAACATTTGTGTTTTTTATTAATGTTTCTAATACTGGAACTGCAAAGTCTGGAGTTCCCATAAATACAACTCTCAATTTTTTCATGATATCACCTAGTTATTATTATACAAGAAAAAGTATGTTTGAACTAGTGATTTATTTTATTTTGTATATTTTTATTTTTTATTTACACAATAATATTGGTGATGTACGTGAATCCAATTATTAAATATATAAATAATGAATTTAAAGAATGCAATGATTTAAAATATAAAAAAATTAAAATAGGTTTTAAAATATATCATTTATTTTATTTAGAAACTGTGTGTAGTAGTGATAGAATAAATGATTTTATTTTAAAAAGTATTAGTAATAAAGATAGTTTATTTAATATAAATAAGAATATCCCTACTCCAAACTTAGTAAAAATAGCTAATAAAGATCAAATAAATTTTTATTTATATAATGCTTATACTATAATAATACAAGCAAATAATATATATGCATTAGAAACTAAGGGAGATTTGGATAGAAGTATAACAGAGTCTAGTACTGAACCTACTTTATATGGTCCTAAAGATTGTTTAGTAGAAAATATAATTAAAAATTTAGGTTTAATTAAAAGAAGATTAAAGACTAATCATTTAAAGAATAAGGTTAAAATAATTGGTAGAAATAGTAAGACAACAACAAATATTTTATATATAGATAATATAACTGATATAAGTTTAGTTAATGATATTGAGGAAAAATTAGATAGTATAGATATAGATGGAATATTAGATTCAGGTGTATTAAAAAGAATACTTGATGATAGTAATAATCCTTTTCCTACTATAAAAGTTACAGAAAGACCTGATTTAGTTTGTCAATCTTTATTAAATGGGAAGGTTGTAATATTAATAGATGGTAGCCCTTATGCTTTAATTCTTCCATCTTTCTTAATAGAGTTCTTTAATCCTATAAGTGATGAATATTCTAAACCAATTAATATTAATTTCTTAAAAATACTTAGAATTATGAGTTTTGTTTTTTCTATAGCAGTTCCTGCAATATATATAGCTATTACTACTTATAATCAAGAAACGATTCCTTTACCACTACTAATTAATTTTTCTACACAGCGAAGTGGTGTTCCCTTCCCTGCTATTGTTGAAGCAATAATTATGATAATTACTTGTGAACTACTTAAAGAAAGTGATTTAAGATTTCCAAATACATATGGTTCAGCAATAAGTATACTAGGTGCTTTAATATTAGGAGAAGCTGCTGTTAATGCGGGTATAGTTAGTCCTATAATGATAATCGTTGTTGCAATTACATATATTTCTAGTTTATTATTTTCAGATACAGAAATATCTGGTGCAATAAGATTATGGCGTTTTATATTCTTAATATTTGCTGCATTCTATGGTTTATACGGTGTATGTTTATCAATTATTGCATTCTTAATAAATATAGTTAGTTATAAATCAAGTTATTTAAGTTATGCATTTCCTATGGAACCAAGTGATAAAACTTATATGAAAGAAATATTATTAGGATTCACTTCTAATAAAAGAAGTAGTTATTTAACTAAAAATGTTACTAGAAGTAATATAAAATAAGTTCTTAAGAACTTTTTTTATTTTGTATAAAACCTTTTTATTTTTACATAATAATATTGGTGGTTAATATGCCTAAACTAAAAAATATTATTAAAATTATTACTTTATTCATTATTCTTTTTAGTGTAAGTGGTTGTAATACAAGTTATAGAAATTTAAATGATTTAGCGATAGTATCTTCGTTTTTAGTAGATACTGAAGGTAAAGATTATAAGGTATATATAGAATTATATAAAGAAGAAAAAAGTGAAAATAAAAGTAAGAAAGTTTCTTACTTTGTTAATGGAACTGGAAACAATTTAAGAAGTGCTATTACTGATGCAAGTAATTCAGTTTCTAAAACTTTATATTTTAATCATATAAATGCTGTTATATTTTCTAAAGATGCTATAAATAATAATTTAGATTATATGTTTAATTATTTAGAAAAAAGAATACAAGTTAATTCAAACTATAATATTTTAGTTACTGATGATGTTGAAAAGTTACTAAAAAGTGAAGATGAAGATAATCCAATATTAGGAGAAAAAATTAAATACTTAATTGAAAATAGTACTAATAATGGTGCAATGATAGATTATGATTATTTAGAAAAGTTATCTAATTTTGTATCTAAAAATAGAGATATTTATTTAAGTAAGATAAGTGTTAAAGATAAAAATATTACTATAGAAAATGGTTATTATTTTAATGATGAAAAAATAGTTGGTGAACTTAATAGTGATGAAATTAAATTAGGTAATTTATTTAGAGGAGCAGAAAATGTTTATTTTACTTTTGAATTAGATGGTAAAGGATATTATGTTTTAAAAATAGATAATAGTGATTTTAGATTTAATTTTGATGATGGTATAAAATTAAATTTTGAAATAAAAGCCAATATAGATTCTGCTGCTTCTAATATTAATTTACAAGATACTGAAATAATAAATAAATTAAATAATCATTCAAGTAAAAGTTTAGAAAGAAGATTTAATGAGTTAATTGAAAAACTAAAAAATGATCATAGTGATATTATGGCTGTTAATAATTATATTTATAAATATTGTGGATATCAAAAATATAATTTTTTTAAAGATGATATGGAAGTAAAAGTAAATGTTGTTATAAATAAAAAAGGTTTAGTAAATAACACTATTGGAGGAAATAATGAATAATAGTAATGAAAATAATTATTTATCTTTAACTCACTTTTTTTCTAAAGCATTCTTTCTTGGCATTGGTGTATCAAAAGTGTTAATTGATGCTAGAGAAAGTACTATATTTAGTTTGATACTTGGTACTATTATGGGTGTAATTATAATGTTGTTTATAAGTAAATTAAATTATTATAAAATGAATGGTTTTAAAAAAATTATTATGTTTATATTAATATTTATTTTGTTTATAATTGGATTAGATGAGTTAACTAATTTAATTAGTAGTATATATTTAATAGATAGTAATACATTTTTTATAATGCTTCCTCTCCTACTTGTAATACTTTATATGAATAGTAAAGAAGTAACTGTACATTTAAAAATAGCTAATATGTTATTATTTATTTTTGCTGGTATGGTTCTTATTAGTTTCTTTGGATTACTTCCAGAAATAGAAGTATTAAATTATTTACCTTTATTTAATGTTAGTTTTAAAAAAATATTATTTGCTGCTTTTGAATTTGCTTTATTTTCTACTGTTCCAAATATTTTATATGGTGGTATAGAAAAGAATTTTAAAAGCAAAGATTTAACTAAAAAATTGATACTTAGATATCTTTTATCGAATCTTTTTATAAGTATTATAATTATTACTACTCAGGGCGTGATGGGAATAGATTTGATAGAATTATTTAAATACCCAGAATATGTAGTATTAAAGAAAATAAGTTTATTGGATTTTATTAATAATATAGAAAACATTTTATCATTTTGTTTAATATTTGTTATATATATTTTCTTAAGTATATGTAGTAAACAATTATATGATATGTGTTATGAAACATTTAAAAAGAAATGGATATATCCAGTATTTTTGATTATTTCATTATTCTTTATTAGTAATTTTATATTTGATAATGTTAAGTTTTTTATAATAATATCAAAATACTCTTGGTTAATATGTTTAATAGTTTTAATTATATATATTTTAATTAATATAGATTCATTAAAAAAAGAAAAGAAATAGTTTATTTTACTATTTCTATTTTTTCGTCTTTTATTTTGATTTCTGTTTTAGGATTAAGTTCTTCTTTTGATATAGGATCATATTGAACTTCTAAATATTCTTTTGTATATAATTCTTCTAATGTAATGTTATTTTCACATTTTTTATCTAAAAAACATTTCTTTGCTTGATATTCTATTTTTGAATATAAAACATCATATAATTTATTTTCATGTCTTTTATTTAATTTATATATAGTTAATGAAATTAAACATATTAACATGATAATTATTAAAATATTACTTAATTTACGCACCATAATAATTCCTTATAAATTCTTCTCTATATTCTAAAATATTATCATTTTTTATTGCAACACGCAAATCTTCAGTTAATTTAATTAAATATCTTATGTTATGTATAGAAAGTAATCTAGCTCCAAATGTTTCATTAGAGTTTATTAAATGCTTAATGTAGCTCTTTGTATAGTTTTTACATGCATAACAATCACAATGCTCATCTATTGGAGTAAAGTCTGTTTTATATTTTGCATTTTTTAGATTAATTTTTCCATATTTAGTATAAGCATGTCCGTGACGAGCAAGTCTTGTTGGTGCTACACAGTCAAATATATCAATACCACGAATTACATTTTCAATAATATCGATTGGGTCTCCTACTCCCATTAAGTATCTTACTTTATCTTCAGGCATATATTTAGTAGACATTTCAACCATTTTATACATAGTTGGCTTATCTTCTCCTACACTTGTTCCACCTACTGAGTATCCATCAAAATCCATTTTTGCTAACTCTTCCGCACAGAAACGTCTTAAATCTTCATATTCTCCACCTTGTACAATACCAAAAAGACTTTGTCTTTCATTATTAAAAACATCTTTTCCACGACGAGCCCAACGCAATGTTCTTTCAACACTTTGTTTTACATATTCATGAGTTGCCGGCCATCCAATACATTCATCAAAACTCATTGCAATATCACTATCTAATTTGTTTTGTATTTCAATACTTTTTTCAGGTGTTAAGAATAATTCATCGCCGTTTAAGTGATTTTTAAATCTTACTCCCTCTTCAGTTATATCTTTTGGTTTCGCTAATGAAAAAACTTGAAAGCCTCCACTATCAGTAAGTATTGGCCCATTCCAATTCATAAATTTATGTAATCCTCCTGCTGCATTAACAACATCTTCTCCAGGACGTAACCATAAATGATATGTATTCGATAAAATTATTCCCGCATTAATCTCTTTTAACTCCTCTGGACTTAATGTCTTAACTGTTGCAAGCGTTCCAACTGGCATAAACATAGGAGTATCATATTCTCCATAGTTTGTTTTTAATTTACCAAGTCTCGCATTTGTATTTGCTTCATTTTTTAATAAAGTATATTTAACTTTCATGATGTCACTTCCTTAAATTAAGTATATCATTTTTGATATAAAAAAGAAACTTTATAAGTTTCAATTCGTTTTATTATTTTTTTCTATAAACATTGCATCTCCAAAAGAGAAAAATCTGTATTTATTTTCTACTGCAATTTTATATGCATTTAAGATATTTTCTTTAGTTGAAAATGCACTTACTAACATAACTAATGTACTTTTTGGTAAATGGAAATTTGTTATTAAAGCATCTATTGCTTTAAATTTATATCCTGGATATATAAATATACTTGTATCTCCACTGCATGGAACAAATTTATCATGATTAGACATAATAGTTTCTAAAGTTCTAGTACTTGTAGTCCCTACTGCTATAACTCTATTTCCTCTTTCTTTTACCTTGTTTAATTTATTTGCTGCATCCTCAGACATAATGTAATGTTCACTATGCATTTGATGTTTTGTAACATCTTCAACGCTTACTGGCCTAAAAGTACCTAATCCAACATGTAATGTAATATGTATAATTTCTATTCCTTTTTTCTCTATTTCTTCTAATAATGATTCTGTAAAATGTAATCCTGCTGTTGGCGCTGCTGCTGAACCATAATTTCTTGCATAAACAGTTTGATATCTATCTTTATTTTCTAACTTTTCATGAATATATGGAGGCAAAGGCATAGTACCTAATTTATCCAAAATTTCCATTAAAATTCCATCATATAATAATTCAACTTTAGTTATTCCATCATTTAAAATATCAATTACCTTGGCCTTTAATATACCATCACCAAAAGATATAATTGTATCGATATGTAATCTTTTTTGAGGTTTAGCTAAACATTCCCAAATATTATTTCCTAAATCTTTTAACAATAATAATTCTATTACTGCATTTGTAACTTCTTTTATACCTATTAATCTTGCTGGTATAACTTTTGTATCATTAATAACTAAAGCATCACCTGGATTTAAATAATCTATTATATTATAGAAATTTTTATGTGATATTTCACCTTCACTATTTAATACCATTAATCTACTATCACTTCTTGTTTCTAATGGAGTTTGAGCGATTAACTCTTCAGGTAAAAAATAATCAAAATCATCTGTTTTCATATAATCACATTCCTAACTATCCGATATTATATCATTGTAATTTTTATTGTCAATAACTACTATTTATAAATAAAAAGCACATTAATATTTTACAACATTAATGTGCGCCCCGCAATTAGCATATATGCTTAATATGTCAAAATTTTGACATACTCATTATATGATGAAATATGCATCTTGTCAATATTTTTATATAAATCATTTTTATTTCATTAAAGTTTCTTTCAATATAAAAAAGCGATACAAATCGCTAATATTAGTTAATTTTTGTTTGTGCACTTTCAAATTTATAATAATCACATAAATAATCTGTATATAATTTAGTATTAGATAAATATAAATATCCTTTATAACTCCCATAACTTTTTACATACTTTTCATAATCATATTTATACAAATTTTTAAGTCTTTTATTTATTCTTCTTATTGTTTTATTATTATATCTTACTATTAATTTATTATTCTTATTTAATTTAAACATATATCCTAAAAAACTTATACCATTAGATAATTTATATATATTGGATTTCGAATTAATATCTAGATTTAATTTTTTTATTTCATTTATAATTAAATTAAAAGATTGTTTTAATTTTTCTAAATCAGTATCTATTATTAATAAATCATCCATATATCTTATATAATATTTGAAACCTAATTGTTCTTTAATAAAATGATCGACATCGTTCATATAAAATATTGCTAGAATTTGACTAGTCATATTACCTATAGGCAAACCTTTTCCTCTTTGATATAAAGGAATATCATATATCATTTTTAACTTTATAGATTTTTCTCTATCTGTAATATTTAATTTGTTAATGTATTCAATCTTATCATTCTTTAATTTTGTTATTACTTTATTTACATATTCTTCATTTGTTGAATCTATTATTGTCTCTAACATTTCTAAAGCATCTTTATCTCTTATATATTTTCTTACTAATTGCATTAATATTTTATGATCAATATTATAAAAATACTTTTTTATATCTATTTTAAGTATATAAATTTCTTTTTTGGAATATTTCAATTTATTTATATATTTAGTAAACATATTAAAAGCATATCCACTACCCTTATCTATTCTAGTTGCTACGTTTGTATCAATTAATTTACTTTCTAATGATGGTAATAAAATATATTTACTAACTAAATGATTAACTAACTTATCAGGAATATTTTCACTCATTATAATTCTAAATTTAGGATCTCTTATCATAAAAATTTTATATCTACTAAATTTATATTCTCTATTTTTTAATAACATAAGAATATTCATTATATGAGTATTTAAATTTAAACTAAATTCATAAACTGCTTTTCTATTTCTACAACTTCTTTTTATTTTATTATACATTTCTAAAGCATTATCATACTTTAAAATATTATCATACAGATGTTTCTTTGATTTCATTTTGATTTTCCAAACTATAAATTATATTTCTTATTTCTGTTAGTGCTCTAAGACACGAAAGAAATCTTTTCTTTATTATAATTTTTTTTGTATATATTGTACTAAAATAAAAATCAATCATCATTACATTAACTTTTGTCTCATTTATATATTTATTTCTTATGTTACCTTTATTAACATTTACTCTAATTGTATTCTCAATTAATTTATATATTTCGTCACTTAATTTTATTTTTATTGATGTTTCATTTTTGGGAAATGCTGGCAATACATATTGTTCAAAATATATTAATAATGCTTTTTCTTTATTTAAAAGTATAAATTTATCGTTCATTTTACAACTCTCTTCTACTGCTTATTTTTTCGTGTTAAAGATACTATAATTTTATAATTACTTAAAAGTTTTATGTCTATAATGCTTACTTTTTTGTCCGAAACTATATTTTTTCCATTTTTTACCATAAAAAATGATTACAATTTTTATAAATGCCTATTCAAAAATTCTTTTACTAACACATTTATATTTTGTAATCTATGTTATTTAGGTTTTACCCAAGGAAATATGCTTGTTTCAGGCAGGCATCTCTCTACTATAGCACTATGTGTTATGAGATAGCCGGTATTTTTTATTACTGAAATTGCGGGGCGCAGACTGTTGTTCTCATTGGTCACATTGTTGTTGTTGTTCACGTTGCCATTGTTGTTAACGTTGAATGCGTAATCGTTGTTGCCATCGAAGTTGGACGGAGAGAGATAAAAAACTCAAAACCGTAAGAAAAAACAACATAACTGCAAGTTAATGAGCACTATTCCCTAAAACAATTTACTTTGTTTACACTAATGACTTTATCAGATTTTTAATTAAAAATTAACTTTTTAGTATATAACATATAAAAATACGCTTTAAATTATAACATTACTTTATAGTATATTTTGTTTCATATATTCTATTATCGCTTGAATACTCTAAAATAAACTTATTATCTTTCTTTACTATAATTATTCCTATTGTTTTATTTTCTTCTATTGTTTTAATATTAATATCTACATAATTCATATAAATTTGGATTTGTCCTATATATTCTTTTTTTAGTTCTGTAACTTTCAATTCTACAACGACATAACATTTATATTTAATATTATAAAATAATAAATCAATATAATTATAACTATCTCCAATCTTTATTTTATATTCTTTTCCAATAAAACTAAAACCACTTCCTAATTCATTCATAAAACTTTCTAAATCTTCTAATATTAATTGTTTCAATATTTTTTCATTTATTATTTCATAATTATTTGTATTTTTTATCACAATTGGATTTTTTACAAAATCATTAACATTTAAATTTTCTTTATTAATTAATTTTAATTTGGTTTTTTCATCTAATCTTTCATATTCGTTATTTTTTATTTTATTTCTCAATTCACGTTTACTTAAATTTTGCTCTATACTTAATTGTATATAATATTCTATTTTATTTATATCTTTTATTGAGAGCAATTCAATAAAATGGCTCCACGTTAATTTGGTCGCCAGTGGTGACCATTTTGTATTATTCATAAATATATAAAATTGTCGTATTCTTCTTAATGTTCTTTCGTTATATTTCTTTCCAATTTCTTCACTTAATTTTAATGAATACTCTTTTATTACTCCTTCTCCATAATGTTTTCCAGCTTCAAATAACATCTTTCCTACATTATAATAAGTCTTCAAATCACTTCTGTTTTTACTATAGTCTTTTATTTTTTTATATACTTCATTATTTATTAACTCATTTTTAATTTCATTATAGTAATTCACTATTATTCCCTACCTTTCACATTATAATATAGTAAATTTTTTTGTATTTCCTTTTTTTTAATAACAAAAAAGATTGTAATTCATATAAATGCCTATTCAATTTTTATTTACTAACACATTTATATTTTACAATCTGATTTTTATTTAGGTTTTACCCACGGAAATATGCTTGTTTCAGGTAGGCGTTTCTCTACTATAGCACCAAGTGTTATGAGATAGCCCGTAATATTTTCTTACTGAAATTGCGGGGCGCAGACTAGGTTCATCATTGTTCACATTGTTGTTGTTCACGTTGCCATTGTTGTTAACGTTGAATGCGTTATCGTTGCCGTTGTTATAGTTGGCCGGAGAGAGAGAAAAAAGACTATCCCCAGAAAAGGCGACAACGAAGCACCTTATTAATGAGCATCATTCCCAGAACAATTTTATTGTTTGTTCTTTTTTAGAATACATTAATTTTATATTTATTTTAGTTTTTTTGTTTATAATATATAATTTAATGCTTAAAAAAAGATTACAATTTATATAAATGCCTGTTCAAATAAATTACTTACACATTTATACTTTGCAATCAGTCTATTTAGGTTTTACCCAAGGAAATATGCTTGTTTCAGGTAGGCATTTCTCTACTATAGCACTATGTGTTATGAGATAGCCAGTAATATTTTCTTACTGAAATTGCGGGGCGCAGACTGTTGTTGTCATTGTTCACATTGTTGTTGTTCACGTTGCCATTCTCGTTAACGATGAATGCGTTATCGTTGTTGCCATTGAAGTTGGCCGGAGAGAGAAAAAATAAAATCACTCCAGAAGCAAAGAAAAACAACGACGCTTATTCAGAGCACTATTCCCTAAAATAAAAATCTATATAAATTTTTATTCTCCAATTAATGTTTTTATTTGATTTATTAATCCTAATAAATCATCTTTTTCTAATTCTTCTAAATCATCCTCTAATAATTTTCTTATTGAATTTAGCATACTTTCTGGTGATATATTTGTTTGTTCAATAACTTTATATTCAATATTTTTACTACTTAATTGTTCTTTATATTTTTCCAAAGAATTTTTTGGAAATCCACACTTATCACAAACATTTGAAAATTTTGTTAATTTCAAATTAAACATTTCATTCATAACTATAGCATCAGAATCTAAAGCTATATAAAAGTTTCCACATTCAAATAAATATATCATATTTGCATCATTATTTTTTAAATTTTCATATTTATCATAAAGTTTACTCATTTTTCCAATTCTCTTAAAAGTATTGAACCATTTGAAAGGTTCAATACTTTAATCTCTTTCTATTTTTTCTTTATTAATTTTATCACACTATCGTGTTTATTGTATAGTCTTTTTTCAAAAAATAATCCTGTGGAAGGGTTTCCACAGGATTGTTATCTTTTAGATTTAAGACCACGGACGTAGTCTTCGACTACTTAGTTTCTTTATTGAATTGTATACGCATTAGTTTTACTTCCATCTCCGCTTGCAATTTTAGCACCAGATGCTAATGAAACTGCGGGGCGCAGACTGCGGTAGTCATTGTACACATAGTTGTAGTTCACGTAGCCATTCTCGTTAACGAGGAATGCGCGATCGAAGTTGCCATCGAAGTAGGCCGGAGAGAGAGTCCACCAATATAAATAATTTGTTTTTTGATAATCATTTAGTAAGTAATAAGTATAGTTTGATTCTCCTACTTTTCCACCAGCAAATACTACTTCATCTGCTGTTAATGGATATATTTTTGACTCGCTTGTTCTTCCACCTTGAGCGTTACAAACTAATGATGCTGATCTATCATTATATAATCTCTTATAATTATCGAAATACCAGTATCCCATTTCATTCGCTTCTGCATCTGTCATAAGATTTCCACTATCGCCATATTTATTTGTTGTTTCTCCTATACATACTGTTGTTGCTTTTAATTTACTTGATACGCTTGTTAAGTTAGCATTAAACCATTCATTGAATTTATATTTCATACTGCTTGTTCTATTTTGACTATTTTCATAATCTGCTTTATAACTTGTATCATATCCATAGTCACCAGTTCCAATATCCCAGTTACCATTTGATGTTGCACATGTATTATCTTTATCTTCTAATACTAATTTGATTGCACCATCACCTTCAATACGTACTATTCTCCAACACATATTGTTGAAATCAACATAGTTGTTTTGTACTGCTCCTCTATAGTAATATGATGTACCAAGTTCATCTTGAGTTGCAGATAGTTCTGATTCAGTTCCTTTATATCCTTTTACTACTGAACCATATTTGAATGATGATGTTGTTACATCTGTTGTTCCACTTGAGATTTTATATATACTTGATACATTTGCTGTTGTTTGACTAGCACTTGTTGTTGGAGATACTATATATTTTCCATATATTGTTTTTAAATCTGTTATTGAATCATATTTTACAGTTGTTGGATTTGTTAATGTGAATTTTCCATCTTTAGGATTGATTGTATACTCACTTGCATATGATATGTAGTAATTTGCTGCATTGCTTCTAGTTGATGTATAACTTGCTGGATCAGATGCTACATAGTTGAACGCTGATACTTCTGCAGCAACTTTAGTTTTTGGTATTGCAACTAATTCTGCATATCCATCTTCTTTTTGTTGTGTTGTTACACTTAAAGCATTTTCTATTATTGCATTTGCTAATAATGTTTCATCACTACTATATGGATTCATTGTAGATAAATCTGCAATATTTACTTTTGCTTCTAATGATTTATTCATATCCAATGATTGATCTATTCCAGTATCTTTATATGTTACTGTTAATGAATATGAATGTGTTTTTCCTACTTCTATACTGTTTGCTACGATTACTCCACCATTTATTGGGAATGTAGTTTCAGTATTTACACCATTACATGCAGCTCCATCACTTGTACATGTTAATGTATATACAAAATCGTTAGACACAAATGTTGTTGTAGCTCCTGCTGTTTGACCATTTACACTTTCTGCATATGTAACTTTTACATCTTCTATTAATACTACATAGTCTGATGTTGCATTACCTTCATTTTTTACTGTAAATGTTTTTTCATCTAGTGTTGTTCCTGGTAAAATTTTATCTCCAGTTATAACTTGATTACCATCTCCATACACTAATGCTAAATTTGCAGTTGTAACTGATATTGATTTTTCTGCCTCATTACCACTTATTTGAGTTAAGAAATATGCATATGTTAACCCAACTAATAATAATAGAACTAAGAATATACCTGTTACACTTACTATAATCTTTTGTCTTCTATTCATAGACTAATTTCACTCCTTTTTAGATAACACAATTTCAGTGATGTGACATCGTGTTCTATCCTAAAATAATGATACACTACTTTTTTTATTTTTTCAACAAAAAAACGACAAATTTTGCAAAAAAATGTCGAAGTATTAGTTCTAGTCTATTTTATATAAATAAAAAACTATTCGAATCAAATCAAATAGTTATTTTTTATTAATTAATTCTTGCATATTAACTCTTTTAGGAAGTTCTCTATGTTTAGAATCTTTTAATAATAAATGAGGTTTAACTTTTAAAACTTTTGCAATTTTTTCTAATGTATCTACTGGAATATTTCCCTTATCATTTTCAATATCACTGATATATCTTGCACTCAATCCACATCTTTCAGCAAGTTCTTCTTGTGTTATTTTGTTTGAAAATCTATAATATTTTACATTAGAACTTATAATAACTCTTAACTTTTTAGGTTCCATTTTTATCACCATTATTAGTTTATTTTACTTTACACTTTTTATACATGAAGTGCTACCGCTGAACTATTACTGAACTAATAATATTACATCTAATAAGAGTTTTCTAGCGTTTCGACAATACATTACAAAATATGTTTTTTGTAATACATTTTTTATTTTTTAATAAAATAGTTGTGTGATATTTTAAATTATGTTATAATTATTTTATGTCACAGGGGTGTGGTATAATGGTAGCATAGGAGTCTCCAAAACTTTTGATGGGAGTTCGATTCTCTCCACCCCTGCCATTTAGATTTAATCGAACCAATGTGTTCGTTAATATGAGACTTGGTACGTAAGTATCAAGTTTTTTATTTAGGAGGATAAATAATGATTTTTAAAAAATTTAGTGAATTAACTGATACAGAACTTAAAAAAATAATTAATAAACATTACAGTCATTGGTCTCAATATAGTCCAACTATGGATTATAACAATACGAAAGATAAATTTGAAAACATTTACGCCAAAGACAATAACATTCCTTTTGGGATTGCTATGTTTGATAATGATAATTTAATTGGATTTTTAGTATTTAAAGAACATTGTTTAGAAAAATATTTGGAATATACGCCTTGGATTTCAGATGTAATGATATTTGATGAATTTAGAAATCAAGGTTATGGTAAAAAGATGATTGAAGCCGCTTTAGCAACTTTAAAAGAACTTAATTATGAAAAAGCTTACCTATGGACAGACAAAGCACCTGCTTTTTATGAAAAAATTGGTTTTAATTATGAACATGAAGTAGAAAAAAACGAAGGCGGAACGGGAAGATTATATTCAAAAAAAATAAAATAAGAAAGGTATAAAAACAAAATTTGGGAATTGCCTTTAAAATCGTGCCATTTAAATTTAATCGAACCAATGTGTTCGTTAATATGAGACTTGGTACGTAAGTATCAAGTTTTTTTATAGGGGGATTTATGTATAAGTATTTTGAAGAATTGGATAATAAAAATAAATATAAATCGACTTTAGGTGTACCAATTGATTATTTTTCTTGTAAATCTTTTTATGATGAATTCGGAAATATAATTTCATTTCCTGATGGAACTAATGGAGTTATATATAATTGGCCAGATTCGTGGTTTATTACTCCTAATGGCTATTTATATAATACTGGTTCAGGACATAAGCAAGGAAATTTGTTATATCCGTATCATAATATATTAAAGACATTTCAAGCAGATAAAAAAATAAAACCAATTAATCATTATAAAGAAATTAAGAATATATTAGAAAGAAAATATATAACATGGGAACAGTTTAGAAATTTTTCAAATTTACCATATACATTTCCCTCAATTATTACATCTAAAAATGTAAATGATGATGATACAATTATGAATTTATATAATACTACTAGTTACCAAGAAAATCTTATTACATTAATTATAGGACATTTAGCTGCTGAAACTGCTCTTTCCAATTCTTTTGTTAGATTAAATAATAGTAAATACTAAAAAGATTTAATTTCTCAGATTAATAAAATGGATATATCTGATATATTAGTAAGATTTGCGAGATTTAATAAGATAGAAACAAGTTTAGATAAAACTATTACTACTACTTCTTTAAATGCTATAAAAGAGTTTTCTGAGTATTTGAAAAAAGGATGGGATTTGCAAATTATACCTGGGATTGTATATGATCAAGTATTAGATAAATTAACAGAAGTAGACTTTAATTCACCAATTATTAACAAATATTTAGAGGAAGAATTAAAAAATTATTGTGGTAAAGGCAAAGTATTAATTAGACACAAAACTTTTTAAGAGTAAAATAGATATAGATTTTTTAATTATGTTATAATTAATTATAGTTTAGGAGGTATAAAATGGAATATAGTTTTGATAAAGATGTTAAATTATTTATGATTTTTGATATTTTGGGAGATACTGAAAGAACAGGGCCAATACTTTGGAAAATAGAAAGAAAAAGATTAGAAGATATTAAAAATCATATATTAGATTTATTGTTAATAGCTAGAATTTTAAGAAAATATTTTCCTAGTTATATTAATTTTGATAAGATTTATGATTATATAGTATGTCATGATTTACCTGAAGCTATAACTGGTGATATAACAAAATTTGAAGGTATAACAAATGAAGAAATTAAGAATGTAACTAATCTTGCTATTGACTATTTATCAAATGAATTCAATAATGTTTTAGATTTAAAAAATATATTAAATAATTATGAAAATAGAATTGATATAGAATCTAAAATTGTTAATATGATTGATAAAGTACACTCTTCTACTACTTTTATTAAATATCAAACTGAAAAAAATGTAGATATGGATGCTCAAGGTATAATATCTTCATTAAGAAATCATCCTTTTGTTGTTGAAAAAATAGCTGAAGGTAAAGATTTAGCAGATATCTTTTTTGAATTTCATATGAAAGCTGTGGCTATAACAGATGAAGAATGTATTAAATATAATATTTCTAGAGATGATGCTAATAAGATAGTAGATGCTATAAGAGGTTTTGCTAATGATTTTTATAGTAAAAAACTTAATAAAACTTTATTTGATGTAAAAAAAGAATTTCCTAAAGAAGCAATGAAATATAATAGAAATATAGCTTAATAGGTGTTATAATACATTTTGTATGGGGAATTAGTTTAATGGTAGAATATTAATCTCCAAAATTAAAGATGGGGGTTCGAATCCCCTATTCTCCATTTTTTGTAAAAAATAACGTGGATTTTTATTTCCACGTTTTATTTTTTTTATTTCATCATATTATTTTATAGGTGATTTAAATGTTAGTAAGTTATACAGCTCGTGAACTTGATTTAGTAGCTAGGTTAATGAGAGCTGAAGCTTTAGGTGAAGGTAATTTAGGTATGTTAATGGTTGGAAATGTAATTGTTAATCGTGCTATAGCTTCTTGTGATATTTTTAAAAATATTAGAACTTTATATGATGTTGTATATCAATCTCCTGGTGGTTTTAGTGGAATAAATTCATCACTCTTCTATTCCTCTAGTACAACTTTAGAAAAAAATCTTGCTAAAAGAGTAATAATTGGAGAATATTATCACCCTGCTACTCATTCATTATGGTTTTATGCTCCTGGTACTGGTAAAAATTGTAATAGTAATTTTTATAATCAACCACTATCCGGTAAATATAAAAATCATTGTTTTTATAATCCTACTCCGGGAACGTGTAAAGAGCTATATTAAATAGCTCTTTTTTATCCTAAAAATTCTTCATCTTTAAAGTTTTGAGTAATTATTTTATAATTTTTATCATATTCATTAAATTTTTTCTTTACCACTTCTGGTTTATCAAAATCTAAACATCTATTATATAAACTTTGTAATTCTTCTAATTCTTTTTTATTTTCAGCGATTTTATCCAATTCATCATATTCTAAATAATCATATTCTAAGTATTTTTCTATACAAGACAAATCAGGTGTTAATCCTGGAACAAAATATTTTTTATATGTTCCTAATCCATATATTTTTTCATATGTTGTTGGATATATTTCATATCCGTCCGATTCCATTCTTTCTATGTAATATTTAGTTACTAATTCATAATTAGTTAAATCTACTTCTTTACTTAATATTTCTTTATTTGGATAATTAACTTTGATTACAATATCATCTTCTAATTTATAATAACTTATAATTAATCTTCCGTTTAATTCATTAGATTTATAATACATCTTTTTAGTTAGATATTCATCATCGCTTACAAATACATAAAACGCTTTATCATCATATAACATATAATCACATCCTATAATAATTGTATCATATAAATAAAAAAAGAAATAGATTAATTCATCCATTTCCAATTTTCTACTTCAGGTAAATCTTTACCTGTTTCTCTTATATAATCTTTATGTTTTATAAGTTCTTTAACACAATACTCTGTTAATTCAAATTTAGAATATTTTTCTGGAATATATTTTAATGTTTCTAAACAAATATTAAATCTATCTATTCCATTTTGTACTCTCATATCAAAAGGAGTTGTTATTGAACCTTCTTCAATATAACCTAATACTCTATCAAAGTGTTTTTGTCTAGAGGATGTTAATTGATTAATTAAATTTGGATAACCATGGAATACAAATACAACAGGAATGTTTTCTTCATATATATATTTATATTCTTCATCATTTAATCCTTCTAGAGCATATTTATCTAGTTTCATTAAATTAACTACATTTACTACTCTAACTTTTAAGTCTGGAATATATTTTTTTAATATTGTTTTAGCTGCTAATACTTCAAGTGTTGGTGTTTCTCCAGCACATGATAATATAATATCAGGATTTTTATCACTAGCCCAAGACCAAATACTTATTCCATTATTAAAATGTTTTAAAGCATCTTCCATACTCAACCATTGTGGTCTTTCATGTTTGCTTGCTACTATTGCATTTACTTTATTTTGTGTTTTCAGACAATGATTGTAAGTACAAATCAATGTATTAGCATCAGCTGGTAAATAAATACCTATTTGTTCACGTTTTTTTGTTGCTAAATGGTTTAAGAAACCAGGTTCTTGATGTGTATAGCCATTATGATCTTGTTGCCATATATGACTTGATAAAATTATGTTTAATGACGATACTGGTTTTCTCCAACTTATTTCGTTTGAAGCTTTAACCCATTTTAGAAATTGACTAACCATTGAATCTATTACTCTTGAGAATGCTTCATATGTATGAAACATACCATGTCTTCCAGTTAAAATATAACCTTCTAATAAACCTACACAAACATTTTCTGAAAGAAATGAATCTATTACTCTTCCTTCATTATTCAAGAAATCGTCTGTCGGTAATATGTCCATATTCCATTCTCTACTTGTTACATCAAAAACATAATTTAGTCTATTTGATAAAGCTTCATCTGGTCCAAATATTCTATAATTTTTATTTAATTCATTTGATGCAATAATATCTTTAATATATTTACCTAATTCTTTCATATCCATAGATTTAGGTTCTCCATGATTGTTTACTTCAACACCATAGTTTAATACATTTGGTATATTTAAATTTTTCTTTATAAGTCCACCATTAGCATATTTGCTTAATCCCATTCTAAAATCTTCATCTGGAACAAACACTTTATAAATATCCTTTAATTTTCCTGTTTCATCAAATAATTCTTCTGGTTTATAACTTTTTAACCATTTTTCTAATATACTTAATAATTCTGGGTGGTCTTTATCAACTACTACTGGTACTTGATGTGCTCTAAATGAGCCTTCGATTTCTTTTCCATCTACTATAGCAGGTCCTGTCCACCCTTTGGGACTTCTTAATATTATTAATGGTAATTTAGTGTTTTTACCTAAAATTTTTCTATTTTTTATTTTTAGTATTGCATAGTCTAATACTTCTGCCATTCTTTGATGCATATATGTTGGTTCACTTCCTGATACAAATAAAACTTCATATCCCATTCCTGTGAACATATTTTCTAATTCATCATCTGTCATTCTACCCATTATAGTTGGATTAGCTATTTTATATCCATTAAGATGTAATATAGGTAAAACTACTCCATCTGTTGTTGGATTAATAAATTTATTTAATTGCCAGCTAGTTGCTAATGTTCCTGTTTCTGCTTCTCCATCTCCTATTACACAAGCTGCGATTAAATTTGGATTATCTAATACAGCTCCATAAGCATGGGCTAAACTGTATCCTAATTCTCCACCTTCATTTATTGAACCTGGTGTTTCTGGTGCAACATGGCTTGAAACTCCTCCTGGGAACGAAAATCTTTTACACATTTTTTTCATTCCTTCTTCATCTTCAGTTATTTCTGGATAAAACATACTATATGTTCCTTCTAAGTAATTATTACTTATCATAGCTTGGCCGCCATGTCCTGGTCCTGATATATATATCATTTCTACAAAATGTTTTTTTATCGCTCTATTTAAATGCGC
Organism: Bacilli bacterium; assembly: GCA_045541255.1. Taxonomy (GTDB): domain Bacteria; phylum Bacillota_I; class Bacilli_A; order RF39; family UBA660; genus UMGS1124. Next base: position 43,608 of record JAZQIU010000037.1, read on the forward strand.
GTAGATAAAGTTTTGCCCTGGTGCTGTTCCCCAGTGTCCTACTAATCTTGGTTTAATATCATTTATACTTAAAGGTCTTTTTAATAATGGATTATCTAATAAATATAATTGTGCACAAGATAAATAATTTGCTGCTCTAAAGAAACCATCTATACTATTTAATTCTTCTTTTGTTAAAACGTTATTTATATTTTCTCTATCCATAAAATACCCTTCCTATTCTATATAGTATTATAACATTTGTATAATAAAAAAAAAAGTATAAAAAAGTTATACTCTTTGGAATTGACCAGAAATATTGTTTCTTTTTTTCAATTCTTTTTTTATTAGTTTTACATCATGATATGAAAATTTATCTAAGGTTCCCATATTAATTGGTTCTCTAAAATAAGGTTCAAATTCAATTATTTTTGTTATATCTTGATTTTCTCTTTTATCTAATTCTTCTTTTAGTGAATAATATAATCTAAATTTTTTCATTTCTTTTAGCTTTTCATAACTTTCAGTAAAGTTATACGAAGCAATTAATCCTAATATAAAAGATAAACATAATGTAAGTTGTATTTCACCTTTTACAGACATTATAAATGGTATCAAACTTAATAGAGTTTGGATAAAACCTTCTTTTGTTTCTTTATAGATTTTATCATATAATTCTCTATCTCTTTCTAACGCTTGTTCTATCATTATTTTTACTATTTTTTCTTCATCTTCTCTTTTAAAAGGAATTGTTCTTTCACTAAATAAATAATTAACTTTAATATCATATTTAGAAATACTGTAATCTTTTATTATTTCATCATTTTGTTCTTTGCCATCATAAAATGTCATAAAATTCCCCCTTTAATTATTTATTTTGAAAAAAGTATTCTTGACTTTTTCCATTTAAATCTAAAGTAGTAAATTCTCCTTTTAAATACAAAGGATATGCTGCACAAGCTATCATAGTAGCATTATCTGTACAATATTTAAGTGGCGGTATAGATAAATCTACATCTAATTCATCGCATAATTTTTCTAATTCATTTCTTAAAAATTTATTTGCGCTAACTCCACCTGCAACTATTAATCTTTTTATTCCTGTTTGTTTTATTGCTAAGCTTGTTTTTCTTATTAATTCATCAATTGCTATTGTTTGGAAAGAACAAGCTAAATCTTCTCTATTTATTTCATTACCTCTTTGGCGTTCATTATGAACTAAATTAATTACTGCACTTTTTAATCCACTAAATGAAAAATTAAGTTCATTATTATTCATTGGTATTGGTAATGTATATGTATTTTTTCCAACTGATGCTAATCTTTCAACATTTGGTCCGCCTGGATATTTTAAGTCTAATACTCGTGCTACTTTATCAAAACATTCTCCTACAGCATCATCTAATGTTGTACCTAACACTTCAAAATTATAATCACTTGTCATCTTTACAAGTTCAGTATGTCCTCCACTTACTACTAACGCAAGTGTTGGATATTCAATTTTTTTAACTAAGTTATTCGCAAATATATGTCCTGATATATGATGTACCGCAATTAATGGCTTGTTATATACTAATGCTAATGTTTTAGCAAATTCTATACCAACTAGTAAACTTCCTAATAAACCCGGAGCATATGTTACAGCTATAGCATCTACTTCAGATATATTCATATTTGCTTTATTTAATAAATCTTCTAACACTAATGTAATATTTTCAGTATGCATACGAGAAGCTATTTCTGGTACAACACCACCAAATTCAGCATGAGTATCCATTTGAGTAGAAATTGTTGTCGCTATTTCAACATATCCATTTTTAACAATTGATATACTAGTTTCATCACAACTACTTTCTATACCTAATATATATACATCTTTCATTTTATCAACTCCATAACATAAGCATCTTGATTATCATAATACTTTTCTCTTATGTTTATTATTTTAAAATTAAACTTCTTATAAAGTTTTATAGCATTTTTATTATCACATTTAACTTCTAACATTATTTTTTCAAAAGTACTATTTTCTATTAAATATTTTATTAATTCTGTTCCTATATTTCTTCTTCTATAGATAGGTTCTACAACTATGTATAATAAATCTATAATTTCATATAATTGCTCATATATTAAAATTCCTACTAAATTATTATTATCATAATATCCAATAATTTTATTATTATTTATTAATTCTTCTATATTATTAACTTTGTCAAAATTAATATTTATTAATTTACCTAATTCTTTTATTTTTTCTATATCATTTAATGTACAATTATTTACCATTTAACGCATCTATTCCTTTTATATATATTGGATTTACTATGTGAGGATTAGTAGCATTTTCATTTTTTAAGGCTTTATAAATTTTATTTAAATTAAAAGTGTTTTTATTTATTAAATATTGTTTTTTATCTTTTATATATTCAATAAACTCATTATTTTTTAAATATGTATAATCACTCAATAAATTATTATATGAATCAAAATATCCTATATATTTTCCCTTTAAATCTTCTATAACAACTAATTTATTTGTATCACTATCATTACTTACTGCATAAGCTTTTAAACTTGTAATAGTTTTTATTGGAATATTTAATGTATAAGCTAATGTTTTAGCTATAGTAACTCCTATTCTCACTCCAGTAAAAGAACCCGGACCATTAACTACTATTATTTCATTTAAATATGATGTTGATAAATTATTTATTTTTAAGATTTCGTCTATCATAGGCATTGTATGAATACTATGATTTTTTGAGGATTCTTTTGTTAATTCACTTACAACTTCACCATTTTTTAATAATCCAATTGTTATTATTTTATCAAATGTACTTATAAATAAAGTATACATACTTATCACTTCCGGTTCAGTATTATAGCATAAAAAAGAGCAAAAGTATAGTTTTGCCCAATTCATATTATTTGTTTTTTTCTTTTAATAAATCTCTTATTTCTTCTAATAATAGTTCTTCGTTAGATTTTTTTGGTTCTGCTTTTACTTCTTCAATAACTTCTTCCTTTTTTTCAAACCCAGATTTTAATTTGTTGAATATTTTTACAATTATAAATATACAGAATGCCATTAACAAAAAATCTAATATATTTTGTATAAATAATCCATAATTTATAGTTGCATCTTTAAATTTTAATGTTAATGAAGTAAAATCATGTCCACCTGTAATAAGACCTAAGAATGGCATTAATATATCATTTACTAAACTTGTTACTATTTTTTGAAATGCACTACCTATAATAACACCAACAGCTAAATCTAACACATTACCTTTACTAATAAATTCTTTAAATTCTCCTATTATTTTTTTCATATTTTCACTCCTTAAGTCGATTATAACACGAACTTAATATAATTTGTTAAGAAACTAGGATAATTCTTCATTAGTTAAGATTTTTCTTTGTTCTGTAGCAACTTCAACGATTTCATCTATTAATTGATTAATATTATCTTTATATAAATTTAGTATTTTTTTAGTCGTTTCTCGTACTTCATCTGTTTCTATATTTAAAAATGTCGCTATAGCTTCTGTTGTAAAATATTTTTCATCTACATATCCTAATTTTAACGCAATAATTATTGCTTCTTTTGGAGATAGAACGCTCATCATTTGTGCAAAAGATGGAGTTCTAAGTAATTCTAATAATTGTTTATAATTATCTTTATTAATTCCTTCTTTAAACGTTTCTTTTTTATTTTCTTCTTTTATTTCATTTTTTACTTCTTCTTCAATTTTTATAGGATTAATAATCTCTGTTTCATAATTATTTTTTTGTACGTCTATTACTTTCTTTCTTGGTTTTCTTTTTCCCTCTGGATTAGATAGAAGTCGTTTCATTTTAGGAATTAAGCTTCCATAGAATTTGGTTCTTATTTCTGGGGTAAAATCTACATTTGTTTTAGGGTTATTTAAATCTTTTCCATATCTTAAAGTTATTAAACTAAATTCTTCATCACTCAATTTAATTAACATATCATTAACTTGTTCTTTTGTATAATCGCTAAAATATTCATATATTGTTTGTAGTTTTTTTCCATATTGCTTTGATTCTTTTTTACTATTGTTAGGTTTTTTTAATAATCTTTTTATTTTCGCAATAATATTATTATAAAATCTATTTCTTATCTCTTTTGTATATTTATCAGGTCTATTATATTTAATATCAATTATTTCTAATTCTTCACTTGTTAACTGAGATAAAACTTCATCTATTTTTTCTTTTGTGTAGTCACTAAAATAATCATATATTGATTCTGCTCTACTTTTATAATTAGGATTGGATAAAATTTTTCTTAATTTTGGTATTATATTGTAATAAAATTTTGAACGTGTTTCTTGTGTATAATTCTTTGATTGATTTGGTTCTTCTAAATTGGGACCATATTTTATCGCTATTATTTCTAATTCTTCATCTTTTAATTTTTTTAAAGCTTCATTAATTTCTTCTTTTGTATATTCTTTCAATAATTCATATATAGTTTTTGATTTTCCTGCCATGTTTTTTTTCTCCTTTTTTGAATCTTCTTTAGGTATTTCTATAATTGTTTCATCGTTTAAAAATTTTTTATGATTATTTTTTCCATCACCATATTTTTTTCTAAATAAATCAATACGTACAATAGCTTTTGAAGGTTCTTCCATATATTCAGCAAAAGCTTTTATATATTTTGAATTTCTTATTTTTTTTATAGCTTTAGCTTCTAGTTGTCTTATTCTTTCTCGAGTTAAATCATATTTTTCTCCAACCTCTTCTAAAGTCTTTTCTTCTCCATCCAATAATCCAAAACGCTCTATCAATATATCTTTTTCTCTTTCAGATAATAAGCATTTATCAAATAAATTAACTATTTCATTTTTTAAGGTATTTAATATCGCTTCATCTTCCGTCGAATATTTTTTATCAGGTATAAAATCTTCTAATTCACTGTCCTCTTCATCACCAATATAATTATTTATACTAATAGTATCTGTTTGTAACTCAATTAAGTTTTTTATTTTAGCAACTGATAATTGCATTTCTTCTGCTATCTCATCTAAAGTTGGCTCTCTTAGTAATGCAACGCTAAGTTCTTTTTTTACTTTATTTAAATTATTCATTTTTTCCTGTAAATGAACTGGTACTCTTATATTTCTTGATTTATCATGTATTGCTCTAGTTATAGCTTGTCTTATCCAATGAGTAGCATATGTAGAAAATTTAAAACCTTTACTTACATCATACTTTTCTGTAGCTTTTATTAACCCTAGATTTCCTTCTTGGATTAAATCTAAAAAAGACATTCCGCTAGATAAATACCTTTTTGCAACTCTTACAACCAATCTTAAATTATGTTCAATTAATTTCTTTTTGGCAAACTCATTATTTTCTAATATTTTTATACCTAGTTCTTGTTCTTCATCATATTTTAATAAAGGATATTTGGATATTTCTATTAAATAAGATTTTACACTATCAACCATATTTATATCTTTTAAATCTATCTCAAAATCATTTTCTTCTGTTTCACTTTCTTCTAGTTCAAGTGATATTTCATTTAACATACAATATGTTTCTATAAAAAGAATTATATTTTGTTCATCAACAATTTCATCTATTGATTTTGTTTCTAGTTTGATTTTATTTTTTTCTATAAATTCTTTTATACAATCATGAAAATTTGGATAATGATTTATTAAATTTATAATAATATCAGGATCTGGAAGAATATTGTATTTAATAAAGAAATCATTTATTACTTTTAATAAATTTACTTTGTTACCTTTTGTAGTAGTATAATGTTTTACATAATAATCAATTATTTTTATACTTTCTTTTTCATCTAA
>JAZQIU010000038.1:0-5092 GCA_045541255.1 Bacilli bacterium
GTCCAATATTATTATTTATATCTTCAAATACATTTTTCATATTGGATAATTCATCTTTAATATCTTTAGATTCCATATTACTAAATCTTAATGATAATTTATCAATATTTTCTAACTCTGTATCAATACCATACTTTTTACAAATCATATAACTAATACATTCAGCTTGTACTTGGTCATAATTATTTGTATTTTCATAAAGATTAATGTTTGCTAATTCTTTTGCAACTGAACTTATTACTAAATTATAATCTTCACTTCTGCATACATATATAACATTATTATCTTTATCCCAATTACACATCTTACCATCTTCTAAACTATCAACTGCTTTAATATCTGCAGGTGCATTGTGCAATAAAGATTGTAAGATTAACTTTTTATCATAAGTTCTACTATTAGGTTTTAAATTAGTTTCTGATATATCTATAACTTCTTTAGAATATATTGGAGTTACCTTTTTACCTTCTTTATTTGTGTATGCCTCTCCTGGTTCTAAAATAACAACTCTCTTTGGATACCTAGTTTTAAAATTAACCTTTGCCTCTTTCCAACCATTGTAATCTTTTAATTGAGTTGCATTAGGTAATTGTTTAGTAAGTAATAAAGCATTTCTTACAGTGTATTTATCAAATCTACTTTGTACATCTAAATATGATTTAAAAAAAGAAGAATCGTTTTTCAATTCTTCTGTTGCTTCTTCAATCATATTGTAAGCATTTTGTAATTGCTCTTGTTTTTTCTTTTTCCATTCTTCTTTATTATAACTATTGCTATTAGCATTATTGATTACATCATCTAACATACTTTATCTTCCTTTCTCTTTAGCTTTTTTCTTTTTTTCATTAGAAACTTGTTTGTGTTGAGTAGTCTTTTGTTTATCTTTACTATCAACAGTCTTATCTTCTTTGCTTTCCTTTAAAGTTTCCTTAACTTCGTTATTCTTATTTCTATTCATTATTTCTTCTTTAATTTCTTTTAACTTTTCACGAACTGAAGGTTTCTTTAAATTAGTAGCCACCCCTGATTTGTTTTTGTTCTCTGATAAATGCTCGGACAGAGGGCTTTTTTCTGTCTTTGCTACATTGGGGTTTTCTATCTCGTTGTTCTCCTTTTGAATGGGTTTTGTCATTATATCATCTGCAAGTTTTTCTTCTGCAGATTTAATTTCAACACCTCTTTCTTTTGCATCTCGCAACATACTTTCAATTTTATCCTTTTCAATTTCGCTCTTAATAGAAGCAATATCTACTGCAGATAATTTAAATCTTTCAACTATACGATTTACCTTTGGTGCATCTTCTGCTCTAACCATAATATCTACCATACCATCATTATTTTTATGTTTTTTATCCATAAGTGCAGTATATAAAACACCATATCTTTTTGTTTCTTCATTAAACTTTTTTAATTGTTCTTCTTTTAAAGAAAATATTTGCAGTTGACTTCCAGACTTTAACATATTATTTAATTTAGTTTTACCTTTAGTCATCTTTTGGTCTTTTGCCATTGTATAAAGTAATACTGCTAATTCTTTAGCACCAGATCCTGTTAATCTAACTGCTACTTCAGTACCCTCTAACATCATCTTTACAATAGCTTCTGCTGATTCACTAGAATTCATTTCTTCACCTTCCCTTTCTCATTTTCATTTTCAAATTCTTGTATATTTTCTTTTATATCATCTATTCTCTTTTCTATACCATCACATAGTTTCACCTCTTTTCTTTTTTTATTCAATTCATTAGTTACCTTTGTAATCTCTAAACGAATTAAATTTCTTTTTTCTTCTTCTGTTGCTCTATTAAAGTTTTGCCATAGATTTGTTTTATCACTCAATAATTTATTAACCTCATTTTTAAGATTATTTTTGTAAAATAAAAATTGCTCATAAGTTTCTATTTTATTACTTACAAGCAATCGTGTTTGATTTGAAATATCATTCATTTTTTGAACATCTAATCTAATAGATGCAGGTAATATCTTATTAGGATAATGTCTTGGATAAACTTTTAATATATAACAATAATATTTATATAAACCATATATACCTTTTCTTTTTAATTTTTTATGTTGTTCATAAATCATAATCTTTTTATTTGGATTTAATGCTTCTATAAAAGGTACTCTTGGTGCAGTTTCTTGTTCTATTCTTTTTTCTATTTCACTAATAGAATAATCACTACCAAAACTTCTTTCAATACGAATATTCTTTTTATATGGACTTCTTTTAATACTTAACTTTCCATATCTATTAGTTAATTCATATCCCATCTTTATCATAATATTTTCAAAATCTCTATAAGAATATGCCATAGCTATCGCTCTATCTAAATCTTGCTTTGCTAAAGTATGATAATTTGTTTTTGCTACATAACCTTTATAATAGTTATCATAGTTTATTCCACTACCTTTGCATTTCTTTTCTTTTAAAACATTTAATCCATATTCTTGACACAAAGAATCTGATATGTGTCTTAACTTTGCATAATTTTCTCTATTATCATAATATTTCTTTCCATCTTTAAATGAAACAGAATTGATAACAAAATGATTATGAATATTATCAGTATTGATGTGGGTACTTACGACAACTTCAAATCTATCTCCCCACATTTCTTCTGCTAATTTCATTCCAATTAAATGTGCCATATCAGGTGTTACTTCCCAACCTTTAAATGATTGAAAAGCATGAAATCCTAATATTCCTTTTTCTTTACGATATTGTTTTTTTGTAAACATCATATCTTCGTATGCAGTTTCAGGTAAACAGTTTATTCCAGATACATAGCATTCTTTTTCAGTTTTATAGTCATAACTTTCATACTCTTGCAATCTATGAAACTCTTGATAATCAGGTTTTCCATATTCAATATTAAGAGTTTTTTCCACATTCATTGTATAATCAAGTACATGGTCTAATCTTTTTTCAATTTTCCATATTCCTGTTGTTGCCATTGTTCCTCCTCTCGTGAACACTTACCAGATACTAAACAACAGGAATAACAAAAAATAATATCAATAATTATTATTCCTATTACAAAATATATCATTAAATCACTCCTTTGTTATTCATTTAAAAGAAACTCATTTTTTACATCTAACATAAATTGTTTCCACTTATCTGCTTCTTTTTTATATGCTAACTCATCTACAAATCCTAATGTATGAGCTTTCTTACTAATTTGATTTAAGTTATTAGAAATTGACCTCATCAATTTCATAACTTCATAAAATCTATCATCAGGTTTTTCTCTAGGACTATAACCTAATACTAAACTTCTAATGTAATCGCTTTCATTCATACCCACACTAGCAGATTTAATTTTTAAATTATAATCTTCTTCATCATTAAACCAAAATTGTTTTTTATGCATTCTAGTTCTCATAAATAATCTCCTTTCTATTTCATATCTTTTCTAATTTGAGTATAAAGATTTTTTAATTCTTTAGATGATGCACATATTTGCTTTACCACATCATCTACTTTCCAACAATCATCTGGTAAGTATTTTCTTTCATAAAAATAATCTTTGCATATTTTTGATATATCACAAACAATATGATACAATCTTACTTCATCCTCATCAGATATTCTTTTCTTCATATAATTTTTCACCTCCTACTTTAAATTTATAAGGGTTTGGGATTTCCCAAGTATTTTGCAAATGAGAGGAGTACATTTGCAGTGCTGGCTAAGACAATATATTCTTTTCCCTAGAAAGTACCTTTTCTAAAAAGAATAAATTATCTACAAAAATCCTCTTGATTTTTTATCTTTTTTCCTAAAGTTATACACAAATAATCATTAAAATCCTTACCACTTTTAGGTGGATCATCAATAATTTTATAACTGTCTGATAAAGAATTTATGATAGCTTCTGTTGATAATCTACCTGCACTATCGTTGTCAAAATGAAGATAAATAGTATCAACATTTTTATTTTTTTCTAAAAAATGTGTTAAAGTTTTAGGAATTTTACTATTAAAAAAATCTTTAGAAGGTTTATAAATCCCTGCTAAAGATACTAAATTTTGCTCATCCCATTTAATATTTTGTCGTTCTAATAGAGTCGCATAAGATAATAAATCTATTGCACTTTCAAATAAATGGACTTCATTATTAGGAATAATTGATGTCAATTTAAACGAATATGCTTTATCACTGCCATAACATTCGTGCATATATCTGCTAGAATTTGCACCTCTAACACCACCATATCTTGGATTATTATTCTCATCATAACCTACAAAAACAACATTGTTTTTAGGATAATCTTGATAAATTAAATCTTTATTTATACATTCATCAATAATATTTTTACTAATTCCTCTACCTTTTAAATAAGAAATTATTTTACTATTGCTATATGATTTTTGAGGTAAGATTAGTCTTTTAATCTTTTCTTCTTCTGTTAAATAATTTTTTCTAACAACTTTTTCTATACCTTTTTGTTTAATTAAATGTGAAACTGCATCAGTAAATGAATATCCTTCTACTTGAATTAAATATTCTAATGCAGTTTTTCCACCTATACCTCTACTAAACCAATACCACATTCCATTACTTATTTTTAAACTATCGTGTGATACCGTCTTATAACTATTCCTAGAATCAAATGCTAATTCTTCTGGCTTATGATGTTGTAAATAAGATAATAAATCTATTTCCTTTGCTTTTTCTATTTGTTCAGTAGTAAAATATGGCATTACCTATCAATACCTTTGTCATATTTTTTTATTGATTTATCAAATCTTTTTTCGTGATATTGTTTTAATAATTCTGCTTTTGCTATGATATTTTCTAATAATCTATCAGTACTAGCACACTCATTCATACTCTCCACAAATCCTAAATAACTATTGCATTCAGACTTAATATTTTTTACTAATGATTTAATTTTATTATCATATTTCATCTTTCTTCTCTCTCTTTATTCTTTTCTTGCTTAATAAGTTCTTTCAACTTTGGTAATATTTTTTCTTCAATATTATTAAAATTTTCAGAATTAACAACAGATATTTCATTTAAATATTGTAATTGTTCATTATCTTTTAAATCAATAAATGAATCATATAAATATTGTTTACC
>JAZQIU010000039.1:0-10789 GCA_045541255.1 Bacilli bacterium
ATTATTAAATAATTTATTATATAGTTTGAAATTATCATAAAAATAAAACCTATAATCCAATAAATTAATATTGTTGGTATATTTTTCAATTTAAATTTTTTTATATATTCTTTTAAATCTTTTTTATATATTATTATGAAATATATTGTTAATAACATATAAGATATTAACAAATAAAACATATACTTTTCACTATAAATATCTGTTGTAAAAAACAAAGTAAATATTGATGGAAAAAATATATAAATTAATATGTTTTTAAAGCCTTTTAGCATATTCTCACCTTAATTTATTTTAACATATTTTTATTGGAAATGAAACTTTATTATGTTATAATGATTTTAAGATAAGGGTGGAAGTTATGAAGAAGATATTTAATTATAGTTTATTTCTTATATTATTATCTTTTATTTTTATAAATAATGTAGATGCAGAATGTTCATATCAAGAGAGAAAACAATTATTGAATGAAGCTAAGGCAGTAGATATAAGTTTTGAGGTTTATGATAAAGAAGAAAAGATAGTTGGTATAAATCCAAATACTGAACAAGAAGAAATATATACAACAACAACTTATTTTTTTAAGATGAATGTATCAAATATTACAAGTAATATGTTTGCTAAAATTACTAATAATTATGATTCGAGTGAAATTATTGTTAATTATGATGATTTAAAAGAAGGCATATACTCTTTTGACGTTGAGAATAAAACTGATATTATTACTTATTATATAGATTTTTATTCTACTAATGATAATTGTTATGCTGATAATATAACTACTAAGACAGTAAAAAAACCAAAAGAAAATCCTATATATTATTATTCTGTATGTTCTAATGAAAAGGTAGAAAATAGTGCATATTGTAAACATTTTATTGATAAGAATTTTTCTAAAAATGAATATGATATAGTTAAAGAATTAAATGATATTGTGAATAAAGATAATGATTCTCAAAATAATGATAAAAATTTTATAACTGAAACTGTAACTTTTATTAGTTCTTATTGGTATTTATTTTTATTTTTAGTAGTATTGATCTTATTTACTATAGTTATGTTTATAGTTAGAAAGAAGAGAAGTAGATTATGAATAAAAAGAGAATGTATTTGTTTTTATTATTATTTATTTGTAGTTTTGTCTTTATTTCTAATGTAGATGCTGGTGTGTGTAATGGATATGATATAGATGGTAGTTCAGGGACTTGTAAATCATTAACTGTTTCTGTGTCATTGCCGGGATATTTAAACAAAAAATATGGTAGTGGTTTTTTGAGACCAGGGTATCTTGCTACAACAAATACTGGTGATGCTGCTTCATTTTGTTTGGATCCAGGGTTACCAAGACCAACTAAATCTTTAACATATATAAGAGAAATTGATAATTCTAATACTTCTGGTGGATTAGGGTCTGCTGGATATTATGATGATGGTATTTATAGAATGTATCAATTATTTTATAATGATTTAATAGCACTTTTGAATAGTGGTGGATTAAATGATGGTACAGTTAATCAACAACGTTCTTATTTTCAGAATGCTGTTAGAGTATGGACATATAGAAATGGATTTGATTATCTAGCACCAGAAAGTGCAAAATATCAAATTGATGCTCCTCATTTTCAAACTTGTGCAAACTATATTGATTCTAATGTAGCAAAAGGTACTTCTCAAACAGTTGCAAATTGTTTTGGTAATTCAACTCACAGAGCAGGAGTTCAAAGATATTATGATGCAATGGGTAAAAATTATATTTGGGAAAATCCATTATCAATTACTACAGATTCAAAAATAGTTAATGTAGATGGGGAAAAATATTATAGATATGAATTTAATGTAAAATTTACAAATGGTAAATATAACTTTTTTGATGGGACATATTCAAAGGGGATATCTTATCAAGATATTCAATTAGGAAGTGCAGAGTTTTATTTAAATGATTTATCTATTAATGGTGTATCTTGCTCTACAGGTGGAACTTGCTATAACTATAGTGGTGGTGGAATAGTTAGTTCAGGAACAGAAAATCAATTTATAGTTGAATTAACTGAAGAGCAATATAAAGAATTAGCTAAAAAAAGTGATGATGGTAGTGTTAATGTTACTATGCATTATGGATATCGTCATCCTTTAAATATAGAAAATTTATTTGTTGCTAGATATGATTTAGCTAACACATTTCAAAGAATGTTAGTTATTCAAAACTTTGTTCATTATGATACTGTTTCAATAGGAAAAGAGCCTGAAGTAACTCATTGTAGTCATACGGTGAGTGGCTATACTAATTCAGGTGGAGTTAAAGTTACTACATTAAGTCAATACATATCGTCTTGTGGGTGTAGTGCTGTTGATAAAACTTTATTAACTGGAGGAGATTTATCATATTTTAATAAAGAATGTTCAAATAGTATTATAGAGGAAAAATATACTGGTAGTATAGGAGTATGTACTTCAAATGGTGATACTACGCCTGATAATGTATTAGATGAAGATGATGCAGATACTAATTATGATGATTATAAATTAGGTTATGAAAAAACAACTAGAGTAAATAATTATTGTACAGAAACTTGTAATGAGGATATAAATATAAATAATTTAAAAGGAAGATATACTACAAAAGCAGGTATGTATTTTGAATTTAAAGAATATCCTAATTTAACTGCTAATAAAAAATGTACAATTAAAATAAATTATTCTGCTTGGCAAAATGATTATAAAACTAATTTAGAATATTTAGTTTCTGCTTATAATACTTGGCAAGAAGCTGCTAATGCAAGTTATACGATAGGTAGTTGTTGTGATTGGGATTGTAATGATTTTGGTTGTTGGTGTGTTGAAAATTATTATAATTATAAATTTAGCTACAATGCTGCTAGAATTAATGGTTATTCAAATTTATATTATCAAAATGTTCCAGTAACAAAAACTACATGTGGAGCTTATGATTGGCAAGTTTCAACTAAAAAGAAAGCATTTCAAAATCAAGCTTCAAAAGCAAATGCTATAGCTAGTTTAAAGAGTGATTTAAAAGTTTGTAATAATAGATTATTTGGTACAACAAATGAAAAGTTTTATGATTTTTCACAACAATTAAACTATTACTATTATCAAACTTATGCGGATGGATATAAGGTAATTAAAAATAATGAAAGAGCAAGTTTAGGTGGTATAAATGATAGTACTTTTAAAACTTCTCAAACAGTTAGTGGAGCAAGTAATGAAAAGAAAAGTGGAAGTAATGTAATTTATTCTACACTTACTGAAAGTGGAATTCAAAATGAAACTATTTATACTTATAATACTGATATAGTAAGAAATGTTTTATATAAGGTTGATTATGAAAGACCATTAGTTAATAAATATTCTGAAATATTTACAGGAAAAATAAGTGCAACAAAAGTGTCTGGCAAGTCTATTTCTTTAGGTTATGGATATGATACTGATGCTTCTGCAATTGCAAAAAGTGATAATAATACATATTATAGTTTCACAAAACTAGGTGCTAGTGATAAAAAAATATTTAATAAATTTAAAACTGGTAATGAAATTAAAAGATATTGTACTTATGAAATTACAAATGAGATTATTGAAGGATGTGAAGATGGAAGTTGTGATTCTAAATTAGATATTGTATTTAGAATTGTTGATCCAAATAATTTAGATCCTAACGGAAGATTAGGAACGACAAAGGGATTTAAAAATTGGAATAATATAAAGGGACAAACAGTTTTATCTACTATACAAAATGAAGATACTTTTAATCCTGATAATTTAGAGTATTCATTTACATTAGATAGTGCAACAATTAAGAAAATAAGAGAATATGATGCCAATTGTGATGCGAGTGGTGAGTGTGATCCTATTAAATATTCTAGCACTGATAAATCATATTCAGAATTATTATGTAATGAAGATGGTAATGAATGTACTAGTGGGTTTATTACTGAATTAACAAAAAGCAGTGGTGCATTTGGTAAAAGTGTAGCTACTAACACTGATGGTAGAGATAATTGGAAGTATTTAATTTATGATAATTCTACAAATAAATGGAGTATAGAAGAAAAGAAAGCTGGGAAAGTTTCATTTAGTTCTTTAATAGCTCAATATAAATCTTTAGGAGTTGATGTTACGCCATGAAAGAGAGTTTATGGGGTTACTGGTTAATTTTATTAGGAATAATTATAATTACAGTAATGATTTTATTGCAAAATTATACTACTACTAATCAACAAGATTATTATTTAGCAAAAGAAGTTACTTATGCTGCTATGTATGATGCTATAGATTATGGTTATTATAAAAAGTATGGTGAATTAAAAATTGTTAAAGAAAAATTTGTTGAAAATTTTATTAGACGTTTTGCTGAAAGTGCAACATTAAATAAGAATTATAAAATTAATATTTATTCTGTTTATGAAACGCCTCCAGCAGTCTCAATAGAGATTAGAACTAATACTGGAGAATTTTTGGTAGGAAGTGAAGAATTAAATGCTGGTATAACTACTAGGTTAACAGCAATATTAGAAGTTAAGTAAAAACGGTTAAATAATCGTTTTTTCTTTTGAATAAAAAATCTTGAATAAGATTACAAAGATTGTTATAATTATATATATAATAGAGTAGGAATTTGGAGGAATAAAGATGGGAAATTTAATGTTAAAATTAAAAAGATTTTTAGGAAATAAGAATACTGTAACTATACTTTGTGTAATAGCAGGTGTTGCTGTGTTATTGATTGGGTATAATTATAGAGTTAATCAAGCGGTACAACCAATTAATGTACCTTATGCTTTAATTCGTATGGAACCAAAAAGTAAAGTAGAAGCTGATAATGTAGGTACTATAAAAGTAAGTGGAGCTTTTGTTGAACAAACTGAAGATTTAATTACTAGTAAAGCTTATATTTTAAATAATGAATGGTATGTAAATTATGATACTGTTATTCCAGAAGGTGGTTTATTTTATAAATCTCAATTAGTAACTAAAGAAGATTTACCTGATACTGCTTTTGATGATATTGATGAAGGTGCAACTATATTTAGTTTATCAGTAAACAGTCATAGTACTTATGGTAATTCTATTATGCCAGGTAATTTTATAGATTTATATTTAAAAGCTACTGATGAAAATGGCAAAGTTATTTTTGGTAAGTTTATTGAAAGTATTAAAGTGCTATCAGTTAGAGATGCAAGTGGTAATGATGTGTTCTCTGATAGTCAAGTTCAAAGAAGTAGTAGTGAATTATTATTTGCTGTAAAAGATGATTTATTTATGTTATTAAGTGAAGCAAGTTTTGTTGGTGGTATAGAGATAGTTCCAGTTCCAAGAAACGCAGCTTATAGAAATGAAGGAGATACTGAAAATGGTACTCAAGTTTCTAAACAAGAATTAGTTGATTATATTTTAGAAAAAGTTAGTGAATTAAGTGATGATATAGATATTTCAACTTCAACTATGACAGATACAACTTTAAATACTACAACAGGGAATTAGGTGATAATTAATGAATGATGCTGTATTTTCGCAATTAGATTTTGGTCCATTAAAAGAATTTTTAGAAACTGATGATATTACAGATATTTCATATAGTAATGGTGGTCAACTTTGGTTAAAATCTTTAACTAGAGGTATATATCAAGTTGAAAGACCAGATATAAATAATGCCATGATGGAAAAACTTGCTTTTCAATGTTCTAATGTAATGGGAAAAACATTTAATATGGCTTCTCCATTCTTGGATGCTGAAAGTGCTGAATTACGTATGAATTTTATACATGAATCAATTAGTACTAATGGTATTGCATGTGTTATACGTAAGACTCCAGCTAAGATAAGATTAAATAAGGATAAGTTAATTAATGAAAGATATACTACTATTGAAATACATGATTTTTTAATAAAGTGTGTTGAAGGTCATTGTAACATAATTGTAAGTGGAGAAACAGGTAGTGGTAAGACTGAATTAGTTAAGTATTTAGCTAGTTATACAAAAGAAAATGAAAAAATAATAACTATTGAAGATACATTAGAATTGCATTTAGATAAAATATTTCCTCATAGAGATATAGTTGCAGTTAAGACAAATAATATTGCATCTTATACTGATGTGTTAGTTTCTTGTATGAGACAAAATCCAAAGTGGATACTACTTTCAGAAGTACGTAGTGCAGAAGCAGTTTTAGCTGTTCGTAATTCAATTTCATCAGGGCACAATATTTTATCAACAATTCACTCTGATAAAGCTAGTGGTATTCCTTTACGTATGTATTCTTTAATGGAAACTAGTCAAGATTTAGAACAATTCTTAAGTACTATACATAAATATGTTCAAATTGGTGTATATGTTAAAGGTTATTTTAGTAAAGAATTAAATAGATTTCAAAGAGAAATATTTGAAGTTTGTGAATTCTATGTTAATGAAAAGAATGAGCCAAAGAAAAATGTTATTTATAAAAAGTTTATGAATGGTAAATATCAAATACAAAATCCTACTAAATATTTACTTGATTATTTAAGTATTCAAGGAGTTGTGTTACCTGAAGATACTTTTAGATTAGGTAGTGTTAATAAAGGAGAAGAATAGGCGGTGATTTAAAATGATTGAAGCAATTTTAATTATTTTAATAACTATATTTGTACTTATATCTAGATTTGGTAAAAATGATAATGTAAGTAGTTCAATAAAATCTGGATATAAAAAGATAATGTCAAAAGTTATGCCTTATAATTATGATGATGTTAAAGAAAAAGCAAAGGAGTTAGGGCAAACATTTGATGCTAAACAATATACTTTTCAATTTATTTTATTTGCTGTAGGTGGAGGAGGAGTAGCTTTCTTATATTTTAGAAGTTTAACTTGGGCTATTATATATGGTCTAGTGGCTACAACTTTTATTCCATATTTAACTGTATTAAAATATAAAAGAGTATATAGTGAATATTTATTTGAGTGTGTGCAAACATATTGTACAAATGTAATAATGGAATTTAATACTACACAATCTTTTGTTAAAGCTTTAGAAGGTGTTATAGAAAGTGGTATTTTAGAAGAACCAATAAAAAGTGATGTACAAAATATGATAGATATGTCTTATAAAAACGGTACTATTGATGAAAGTATAGAATGGTTTAATAAAAGATATCCTTATTACATGGTAAAAAATATGCATCAATTATTTTTACAAATTACTAATGAAGGCGCAAAAGATTCAGGGGAATCTTTAGAAAATATGATGTTAGATATAGATGCTTTAGTAGAAGGTGTTTATAGAGATAAAATGGATAGAAAACAATTTTATGGTAAGTTTTTAACATTTGGTTTAGCATTATATTTATTAGTTATGTTGATTCAATTTTTATTAGGCGGTGCTAATTATTTAGAAATGTTAAATGATTGGTATGTTTTAGTAATTTTACATTCAATAATTATTTTAAATACATTCTTCTTAATTAAAGGTATTAAATTTTATAATGAAGATACGGGGGTTGAGTAATTATGTTTGTAGAAGCTGTTATAATTATTATATTAATATTTATTGCATTACAAGCTACTGGAAGTATTAGTTTAAATAAATTTGTAAAAGATAATCAAGAGTATTTTAAAACCATGAAGGAAAGTGATTATGAATTTTTACTAAAAGCTCGTTATGGAGATGGTATTGATTCTGATAGACTTTTTACAATGCGTATAAGAGATGGTGCTATAACAATTGTTTTAGTTATATTCTTATTTATAAATAGTTTAGATTATACAAAAGTTATTGTTGCATTAGTTGCTGGTTATGGTGTGTTTAAAATGGGTTATTTAAAATTAAAAAATTATTATAAAGCTCATTTACATGAAATAGATGCACAATTACCTTATTATTTAAAAAGTTTAGAAATTTTAATTCAACATTATACAGTTCCTGTTGCGATTGGTAAGTCTTTAGAAGATGCTCCTAAAATATTTCAAGAAGGCTTAAAAGAGTTATTGCAAAAAATAAATGCTGGTGATTCAAGTATTACTCCATATATGGATTTTGCTAAAGATTACCCAGTTAGAGATTCAATGAGAATGATGAGACTTTTATATAGACTTGGTTTAGGTAGTCAAGAAAGAAAACAAGAACAATTATTACAATTTTCTAGATCTATATCAAGTTTACAACAAAAAGCTCGTGAAACAAGATATAGAAATAGACTAGAAAAAATGGAAAGTAAAACTATGGTAATGTTAGTTTGTACTGGCGTAGGTGTAATGTTGTTATTAGTTATTTCGATAATGAATATGTTTTAAAAAACATATTTTTTATTTTCAAAATATATTTCATTTAATTTATATGATATAATATATTTTGAAAAGAGTGATCTTATGGATTTAGTGTATGTTGGAAAAATTGTTAATACTCATGGTATAAAGGGAGAACTTAGAATACGTAGTGATTTTGAAAAAAAAGAATTAGTGTTTAAAATTGGTAATAAAATAATAATTGATAAAGAAGAGCATATTATAAGAACTTATAGATATCATAAGATATTTGATATGATAACAATAGATGAATATGATAATATAAATGATGTTTTATGTTATGTGGGTAAAAATGTATATGTAAGTAGAGATTCTTTAAAATTAAATAGGGATGATTATTTATTAAGTGATTTAATAGGATTGAGTGTTGTTTTTAATGATACCGTTTATGGTATCGTTAAAGATTATTCTAATGATTTAAATCCTTTGTTAAAAATAGAATATGAAAAAACTTATTTTATTCCTATAAAAGGCAATTATATAAAAAATGTAGATTTAGAGAGCAAGAGAATAGTTGTTGATAATATTGAAGGGTTGATAATATGAAAATAAGTATTTTAACTTTATTTCCTACTATGTTTGATGGTTTTAAAAATGAGTCTATTATTAAAAGAGCAATAGAAAAAGGTAAAGTTCAAATAGAAATTATTAATTTTAGAGATTATAGTACTATGAATAATAATCAAGTAGATGATACACCATATGGTGGTGGAGCTGGTATGGTATTAATGTGTCAACCTATATTTGATTGTATTGAAAGTATTAAGACTGATAATTCAGTAGTTGTTATGATGACTCCTGAAGGTAAAAGGTATAATCAAACTATGGCAAAAGAGTTTTTAAATATAAAACATTTAATACTTTTGTGTGGACATTATGAAGGCTTTGATGAAAGAATAAAAAATATAGTTGATTTAGAAGTTAGTATGGGAGATTTTATATTAACTGGTGGTGAAATACCAGCGATGGCTATAACAGATAGTATAGTTCGTTTAATTGATGGGGTTATAAATAAAGAAAGTTTAGTTAGTGAATCATTTGATAATGAATTATATGATTATCCTGTGTATACTAAACCATCTAATTTTAGAGGTTTAGAAGTTCCTGAAGTATTATTAAGTGGAGATCATAAAAAAATTGCAGAATGGCGCGAAAATGCTAGAATAGAAAAAACAAAAAATATAGTGGGGGATATTAATGAAAGTAGAGTTTATAAAGAATAATAATTTTTCTAATTATAAATTATATAATATTGATGGTTTTTTATTTAAGCCAAGAAATAAAAATATCCATTCACTAATAATTGTTAATAAAGATATGATTAAATGTATTTTAAGTAAAAAAATAAAAAAAGAAATATTAAGAGCTAAAAAGGCTGTTAAATTAATTATTAATAGCGATGTTTCTTTAATTAGCGATTGTGATATGATGAGTAAAGAAATAATTAGAATTAGTAAAAAGTTAGAGAATAATTATAGAAAATATTTTAGTGAGTTTGAATATTTTGAATTAGTTAAAGATTTATATTTTTTAAATAGTGAAATAAATTTAAAGAGAAATTTGATAGAAGAATAAGTTATTTCTTCTTTTTTTATGCATATAAATTAGTGGGTGAAGATATGTCTAAAAAATATATTAAGGGTTTTATAACTAGGTGTTTAATATGTATTATACTTTTTTTGTTAATATCTATTGTATGTAATTTTAGTGATAAAAATTTGTTATGGTTTAAGAATAATATTTATGATAATAATATTAATTTTACTTTTTTTAATAAATTATATAATAAATATATAAGTAAGTATTTACCTTTTGATGTATATGAAGAGAAAATTGTTATGAGTGAAGGTTTAGTATATAATTCTAAAGAAAAATATTTAAATGGTGTTTCTTTAAATGTTGGTAAATCCTATAATATGTATTCTTTATGTGGAGGAATAGTTGTATATATAGGTGAAAAAGAAGGTTTAGGGGAAACAGTTATTATACAAGGAACTGATGGGGTAGATTATTGGTATTCTAATTTAGAAAATTTAAGTGTTAATCTTTATGATTATATTGAAAAAAGTGTTTTAATAGGAACTAGTAAAGATCAAAATATTTATTTAACATTTGTTAAAAATGGTGAATATGTAAATTATGAAGAATATATTTAAAATCAACTTATTTACTTATCTGTTTTTAATATTATCTATGTTATCTGGTTACTTTAGAGAAATATTTATAGTTTTTATAATTCTAATAATGCATGAATTAGGTCATTTTTTTTTAATGAAATTGTTGAATATAAATGTACAATCTATAACGATTTATCCTTATGGTGGAATGATTAAAAGTAGTATGCTTATAAATACTAATTCTTTAAAAGTTATTTTAATTAGTTTAGGCGGAGTATTAATTCAATTTTTATTTTTGGGTTTTGTTTTTATAATTTATAAATTTGGTATAATGAATAATTATTATTATGATATTTTTTTTAAATATAATTTTTTTATT
>JAZQIU010000040.1:0-21570 GCA_045541255.1 Bacilli bacterium
ATATTGACTTACTATTTTCATTACCATTTATTTGAGTTAAAAAGTATGCGTATGTTAATCCTACTAGTAATAATAATACTAAGAATATACTTGTTACACTTACTATAATCTTTTGTTTCCTATTCATTTTCTCATTACTCCAATCTTTCTATATTTTTCTTATAATTACATGTTAACACAATTAAAATCCAATTAACACGAACCATGAGTTCTAGTATAATTTTAGAGTATGATAGGAGAAAAGTTTGTCGTTTTTACATACAAAAAAATTATATAATTATTAACCCCCCCCCCCGACTATTTTCGAGAGACGAAGGACGATTATATAATTTTAAAACTCACAAAATATTAATTAAGTAGTCTTTACTACTCTATATAAATAATACAATAAAAAAATGTATTTTTCAATACATTAAACATAAAAAATAAAAAGAAAATAAATTAAAATATTAAATACAAAAGAAAACAAATTGATTTTAAGAAAATATAAATAAGAAAAATTATAATCATTAATTAAATATAATAAACTTATAAATAAAAACATACAAATTATTG
This sequence comes from Bacilli bacterium, assembly GCA_045541255.1. Taxonomy (GTDB): domain Bacteria; phylum Bacillota_I; class Bacilli_A; order RF39; family UBA660; genus UMGS1124. The sequence goes on from JAZQIU010000040.1 coordinate 556, forward strand.
AAAAAATAAATTTATTAATATTATTATTTACTATTCTTTTAAATATAAATTTCTTAAAAATATATAAAATTAAAATTAATATACTTACTATCGGAACTTTATTAAGTAATATATCTATTATAACTAACAGCATAAATTTATATTTATCTAAATTAAAAATAATTAAAATAATTAAACAAGATAAAATACTTAAATAATTATTGATTAAATTATCTAATATAAGAATCAATTAAACTCACCTACTATCAATACATAGTTTAAATTATCAAAATCAACTTTACTTTCTACATATACTTTTTTTGATATGGTTTCATTTTCTACATATATAACTTTACCTATATATAATTTTTCTTTGATAGTACCATATCCACTAGTATATACTTCATCATTTACATAAACTTTATCATAATTACTTATATCACTAACTATAAATTTATTAGTTTCATAATCATAGTTTAGTTTCCCATGATTATCATTTATTATTACACTAACATCTTTTAAATCTTTTATAGTAGTTAAATCACTAGTTTTATCATCTACATAAGTTATTTTACCAATAAAACCTAATTCATTAACCACTCCCAAACCTTCTACTACCTTATCTTGTTTACCATATTGTATTTTATACTTTCCTATATTATAAGACTCTTTATATATTATTTTAGATACTTTATAATCATATGGTATTTTATATAACTCTTTAGAAAATTTATTTAAATTTTCATACTCTTTTTTCAAATATTCTTTTTCCTCTTCTTTTAAAGTAATAATAGCATCATAGTAATTATTATCTAATTTAAAAACTCCTAAAACATTGCCATAAAAAAAACATATATTATCTTTAAATAACAATACTAATATAAAAACTATTATATAAAATCCTATTTTTTTCATATATTATTCTCCTTAAAAAAACTATAATAATTTTTAGTATTAGTTATTAAATGATCAAGTAATGGTATTCCAACTATATTACATGAACTTACTAAAATGTTTGTCATTTCAATATCTGCATTACTAGGCGTTATATCATTTAAAGGATGATTATGCATAATAATTACTCCACTAGCATTACATTTTATAGCATTATAAATTATATCTCTAGGATGAAACATAGTTTGATCTTTGGTACCAATAGTAATTACTTTATAATTTATTAATCTCTTTTTATTATCTAAATATATAGCCAACAACTTTTCTTGTTTTAAACCAATAAATAAACTTTTAAAAGTATCGTGTATAATATCAGCATTATTTAACTTCATCAAATTATTTATTTCTACATTTGATACTCTTTTACCTAATTCTATACTAGCTTTTAAGCTTACTGCTTTTACTATACCTACTCCTTTTATCTTACTTAATTCATATAGGTCTATATTACTTAAATCATTAATACTTTCAATACTAGATAATATATTATTGCTAACCTCTTTTACATTCATATTTCTTGTACCTGTTCTTAAAATAATAGACAACAACTCTTCATTAGTTAAATTTTCAACACCACAATTAATTAACCTTTCTCTAGGTAATTCATTAACCGGCAATTCCTTTAATTTCATAAACTATCCTCATATTTTTCTAATATTAATTTGTTCATTTCTAAAAAAACAACTTCACTTTGACTATCCATTATATTCTCATACTCACTAATACTCTTTTTTATATTTTTATCATCTATACTTATATCTTTTAAATAATATTCTATACCTTTACTATCTAAATATTTTGACATACTTTCAATATTATTTTTATTTTTTAAAATAGCAACATAAACTCTATATAATTCATTATCTTGTATAATAGTTGCATCTTTATACTTAGTAGAATATATATTTGCAGCATCTAAACTAGTATATACACCAACTTGAAATGCTTTATATTTAACATTAAACATTTCTAATGGTTTAGCTTCACATATATAATAACCACAAAAGATACCAACTAATAATATAAAAATTGGTCTAATTATCTTTTTCATAAATATCACCAATTAAATAATAAAATAAAATATATATAAAGTTTGTCGAATTTTATCTTGTAATTTATAAAAGTAAATTATATAATAAACACTCACAGGAGTGATCTTATGTTTACTACAGGAGATATAGTAATAACAAGAAAAAATAATAAAGAATTAATGTTTATTGTTCTTTTTAATCTATGGCATAACGAAAAAGAATGTGTATGTGTATGCCCAGTAACAAATACAACTAGACCTAAAACAAATGCTAAGTATTTTTTAAGAGATTATGTATATATACCATTTGAAATATTAGATGATAAAAGAAAATGTAGTATAAAAATATCGGATGCATCAATGTATCAAACATCAGAACTTTATCCTACAGGATTAAAATTAAAACCAGAAATAATGTTAAGAACGTTCAATACAATTATGGAACTAAACCTAGAAAGACCAAGTCTAAATAAAGAACATTATGAATATATTAAAAATACTATTAGCATTTTAAGTGAAGAATTAGAAAATTATGAAGCAAAAAGAAAAAAAGAAGAAAAAAAATTAAGAAAAGCTAGAAGAAAAGAATTAAAAAGAAATTATAAATCTAATAAACAACAAAAACTTTAGAAATAAATCTAAAGTTTTTTATTTGAAAGCTGAGTTTCAATAGATAATTCATTATTGTTTATTAATAATGTATTAAAGGTTTCACACATTTTATTATAAACCTTCTTTGTTCATCTACTCTCCTCTAAATTATAGCATACTAATATACTTATTAAAATAATTATTCTTTTGAATAAAATTAATATATATTACATATTATTCATTGAAAGGTTTGTGACTTATGGAAAAGAAAGAGATAATAAAAAACATATCAACTAGAGGAAATGGATATATATTCTTAGGTGTTGTTGGAGCAGTCAGAACAGGTAAAAGCACATTCATAAAAAAAGTTATTGAAAATTTAGTAATACCAAATATAGAAGATGAAAACGATAAAAAAATGTGTATGGATGAAATACCTCAAAGTTCAAATGGTAAAACTATTATGACTACAGAACCTAAATTTGTTCCATCTAATGGTGCTAATATAAAAATTGATGAAATTGAAACCAATATAAAATTAATAGATTGTGTTGGTTATGTAGTTGATGGTGCAAATGGTTTCCAGGATGAACTTGGTAATCCTAGATTAGTAAAAACTCCTTGGTATGAAGAAGAAATACCATTTGTGGAAGCAGCAGAAATTGGTACAGAAAAAGTTATAAAAGATCATTCTACTATCGGTATAGTAGTCACTACAGATGGTTCTATAGGTACATTAGGTAGAAACGACTATATTGAAGCGGAAGAAAAAGTAATTACAGAATTAAAATCATTAAATAAACCATTTATAGTAATATTAAATAGTACTCACCCCAATAGTGATGCAACAATAAACATTAAAAATGAATTAACAAATAATTATAATGTTCCTGTTATTCCTATGGATATAGAAAATATGAATGATGTAGATATGAACAATATTTTAAGAAGCGCACTATACGAATTCCCGGTAACAGATGTATCTATTAATATTCCTGAATGGGTACATGTATTAGATAAAGAACATTATGTAAAAAAACATTATATTTCTAAAATTAAGGAATGTATTACAAATATTGAAAAAATTAAAGATGTAGATACCATGATAGAATATTTTAAAGATAGTGAAATAATAAGCGAAGCATATATTAGTAATGTAGATACAGGTACTGGTATAGTATCATTAAACTTAAAAAGCAGTGATGAATTATATAATGAAATATTAAAAAGCATTATGGGAGATGTTGATTTATCTAAAGCAGGACTTTTAAAAATATTTAATGACTACTCTAGCAACAGAGAAGAAACAGAAAGTATAAAAAATGCTATTAAAATGGCAAAAAATACTGGATACGGAATAGTATATCCAACATTAAAGGATATGAAATTAGAAACACCAGAAATAATAAAACAAGGAAGCCGTTATGGAGTTAAATTAAAAGCTGTCGCTAGTTCAATTCATCTTTTAAAAGTAGATGTAGAAAGTTCTTTTGAACCAATTATAGGAACAGAACTACAAAGTAAAGAACTAATAGATTACATAATGAAGGACTATGAAACAGAACCAGCTAATATTTGGAAAAGTGAAATATTTGGTAGAAGTTTAGACGAAATAGTAAAAGAAGGAATACAAGCAAAACTTAGTATGATGCCAGAAAGTACTCGATATAAATTATCTACTACAGCTACAAAAATAGTTAATAAAGGTTCAAACAATTTAATTGCTATTGTAATATAAAAAAGATCAAATAGATCTTTTTTTATTTCAATAATAAGCTTTTCGCTTTATTAACTGCATAATCATAAATTTTTTCATTACTAATTTTACTTAATTCTCTTAATAAATCATCAATAAATTGATTGTCATTACAACATACCTTTATCCATTGGGTAAGTTTTTTTCTATCTTGCTTACTAACAAAATCAAAACCAATCATCTCAAAATATAACAATTTAACAATAACATAATTTAAATTTCTTTTGTTTAAATCACTAGCACAAGCAACATACATTTGGTATTTATCCATATCACATAAATGTAAAAAATCATCAGTTAATAAAAAACTACCTCTATTAATATCTCTTCCTATAATGTTCTTCTTAGATAAAAAATCAAAATCTTTTCTTAAATCAATAATAGAAGAGATTAATTCTTGAACATTATAATCTCCAGTGCTTTTTTTGATGGTTTTCTTATTTATTCTTGGGTTAGATAAATCTTCTAAATAATTCATTACATATCCAGTGAAAACTCCATTTTCATCTAATAATATATCTATCGGTTTTGTAAAACGTTTTAAATCTAATTCTTCTTGAAAATACAAAGCCTTATCAAAAGACATAAGTCCTCTTGTTTTTCTAACTTCCAAATCATATTTAAGAAGTTTTAAAACTAAATTATTATATTTATATACTTCGCCATCATGACCAGCACCTAATTTTGGTAATTCATAAACATTCGGAATATATTCTAAATTACTTCTTAATATTACACTTTTTGTTCTCTTTGTTGTTTTCATATATTCCCTCCAAAAACAAATATTATTCTATCATAAACTTTCCAAATAAAAAAGGTTTATGCAAACCTATTTTATCACTATATTAACTATACGTTTCTTTATTACTATAGTTTTAATTATTTCTTTACCTTCAACATGTTTCTTAACATTTTCATTTTCTAAACTTAATTTAATCATATCTTCATCAGTAGTATCATTAGTAACTTTAATTGAACCACGTAATTTTCCATTAACTTGAACACCAATTTCCACTTCATCACTTACTATCTTAGCTTCATCATAAGTAGGCCAAGTTTCATAAGAAATAGTTTCAGTATGTCCTAACTTTTCCCAAATCTCTTCAGTTATGAAAGGAGCAATAGGATTTAATAATTTAATAAATCCTTCAGCATACTCTAATGGATATACATTTTCTTTGTATACTGCATTAATAAATATCATCATTTGACTTATTGCAGTATTAAAGTTTAAACTTTCAAAATCTTCAGTAACTTTCTTAACTGTTTGGTTATATACTTTCTCTAAGTTCTTATTTTCTTCATTTTTTATCTTATTTTCTTCAACGTATAATCTCCAAACTCTATCTAAGAATTTTCTACTTCCTTCAACACCTTGATTATTCCATGGTTTATCAGCTTCTAAAGGTCCCATAAACATTTCATAAAATCTTAATGTATCAGCACCATACTTATCTACTATATCATTTGGATTAACTGAGTATTCAGGATAACGTTTACCCATCTTTATTCCATTTGACCCTAAAATCATTCCTTGATGAACTAATTTTTTAAATGGCTCTTTTACTGGTACTAAACCTTTATCATATAAGTAATTATTCCACATTCTTGAATACAATAAATGTCCTACAGCATGTTCTGGGCCACCAACATATAAATCAACCGGCATCCAATGTTTTAATAACTCTTGATCAGCAAAACATTTATCATTCTTAGGATCAATATATCTTAAGAAATACCAACTAGATCCAGCTGAGCCAGGCATTGTAGAAGTTTCTCTTTTAGCTTTTTTACCATTATAAGTTACATTAACCCAATCACTAGCTTTTTCCAATGGACTAGCTCCTGTTTTACTTGGAGAATAATCTTCTAACTCTGGTAATATAAGAGGTAAATCACTATCATTAATTGCCTCACTAGTACCATCTTCATAATGAACTACAGGAATTGGTTCTCCCCAATATCTTTGACGAGCGAAAATCCACTCTCTTAATCTATAATTAATTTGTTTTTTACCTACTCCATTCGTTTCTAACCATTCAGTCATTTTATCTATTGCTTCTTGTTTATCAAAATCATTTAAGAAATCTGAATTAACATGAACACCATCCTCAGTATAAGCAGTTTCACCAAAAATTGCACGAGCAGCATCATATTTATGAGCAGCAGTTGATAGTTTTGCAATTAATTCATCCTTTTCTATCCATACAACATCTGCAATATCTTTTTCTTCTTGACTTCTTTCATTTTGTTGTAAACTATTTAATTTACCAACAATTGTATAACAAGTAATATGACGATTTACATCTTTATGAGCAGCATAGAAATTATCATAATAAACAAATTCCATTTCTTTATCAATTGTTATATCAGTATAACCAGTTTCTTCTATAATTTCTCTTATACCAGCTTCTATAGCTGTTTCTTCATTCTCAATACCACCCATTACAAAATTAATCCAATTAAATTTCTTATTATGAACGCATAAATATTTTTCTTCAGTTGGATGCTTTATAACGGCATTTACAACACTTCTATTGGTCATAGGTTTATCTTCTCTAATAGCAGAATCCCCTGTACCAACAAAAGATTTTGCAATTACTTGAATTATAGGAATATCAAACTTTTTAGCAAATTCGTAATCTCTTTCATCATGAGCTGGAACTGCCATAATTGCACCAGTACCATAACTCGCTAATACATAATCACTTATCCAAATAGGAATTTCTTCATTATTAACTGGATTAATTGCATATGCACCAGTAAACACACCTGTTTTTTCTTTATTTAATTCAGTTCTTTCTAAATCACTTTTAGTAGAACAAATCTTTTTATATTCTAAAACTTTCTCGCTTTGCTCAGTACTCATTATTTTTTCTACTAACTCATGTTCAGGAGATAAAACACAATAAGTTGCACCAAATAAAGTATCACAACGTGTAGTAAATACTGTAAATTTATAATCAGTATCTTTAATCTTAAAATCTACATGAGCACCAATACTCTTACCTATCCAATTTCTTTGAATTTCTTTAGTTGAATTTGGCCAATCAATTTCATCTAAGCCATTCAATAATTTTTCAGCATATTTAGGAATATCAATAACCCATTGTCTCATATTTTTTCTTACAACAGGATATCCACCACGTTCGCTTTTACCATCTATAACTTCATCGTTCGCTAATACTGTACCTAATTCTTCACACCAATTAACAGGCATATCAACTTCACGAGCCAAACCATCATTGTATAAATTTTTAAATATCCATTGTGTCCATTTATAAAATGATGGATCACTAGTACTTACTTCTCTATCCCAATCATACGAAAAACCTAACATTTTTAATTGTTTTCTAAACACTTCAATATTTGCTTCAGTAAATCCATCTGGATGATTGCCGGTTTTTATAGCATATTGTTCTGCTGGTAAACCAAATGAATCAAACCCCATTGGATGTAATACATTATACCCTTGCATTCTTTTCATTCTACAAACTATATCAGTTGCAGTATATCCTTCAGGATGTCCAGCATGTAATCCAACTCCTGATGGATAAGGAAACATATCTAAAGCATAATATTTTGGTTTGCTAAAATCTCTAATATCAGTTTTAAAAGTATTATTTTCATCCCAATACTTTATCCATTTACTTTCTATTTCTTTTGTATTCATTTCTATCAACCTTTCTTCTAATAATTCTTCCTATTATTTCATAAAAACTATAAATTAATGCAATTAAGAGCACAAAACCTAATAAGAGTTCTAATATATAATTCCATTTAGGTAAACTAACTATAGTACCCGTTAAACTTATTATTAATGGATCAACAAACGTTACAATAAGTCCAATAGATTTTGTTTTTAATTCCTTATTTTTAAAACCAAATCTAACCTTTAAAAACTCTACTTGTAAACTATTTAATATAGTCTTCTTCTTTAATCCTCTAAAATAATAAAATATTAAATATATTACAAAAAATACAACATATGATATCACAAATAATAATATTGATTCCATAAATAACCTCCAATAAAAAAATTCTTACGCCAAAGGACGAAAGAATTCGTGGTACCACCTTAATTTTATACTCTTAATCTATAAAGGAATTACCCTATAACATCCAAAAGCAAGTTCATAAATTTCTTTTATTAGTTTACACCAACCACTAACTCTCTATAAACAAGAATATTTACTACTACTCTTTTTTCTTCTGCATACACATATTTTATAATAATTTATAAATATTTACAAGTAAATTTATTATTTTATATCAATAAGTTCTGTTAATTGACTTTTTATAACAAGTTATTCCATTATACAATACTTCTATTTCAAAACTTCCCACACAATCAGTTTCCCAATTCCAGCCATTTATCGGATCTTGAATATAAATTTGTTGTTCCGGTGTCAAATCAAAACCATAGTGTTCATCAGGAGTTTTAAATATTATTTTTAAATCCTTTTTACTAAAAGAAGTAGCATAAAAATCATAATTTACTGCACAATAACTAAAATGTTTACAACTAATTTTTTGCATATAACTATAATATGCATCACTTACATCATTACAAGTATATTTCGCCTGCACAGCACAATTTGCAACAAACTGGGAAGAACTAGAAATATTACCTGCATTATCTTTGACACAAAAATAATAATTTTTATTCTGTTCCTCAGATACATTAGAAAAATAATGATAATCACTAATTGTTTGCATATTTGCTGTTTTCCAACTATCACTATTACAAGTACTATCACTTGTTATTTTATAACTAGAAATTGTACTTAAAGTATCATTTGCTCCAAAACTTAATTTTGCAAGAGAATCATTATCATAAGAAACACCAAAATTAGTTATCATCGGCCCTTGCTTGTCTAATTTTATTTCATAACTTGCATTATTAGAACACATACCATCCTTACAAGCTTTTACATATACAGTTTGTGAACTAATTTCCTCAGTAACATCTAAAAAATAAGCTTCAGTATTCACATTTGCAACATCAAATCCATAATAAATTTTTGCGCCAGTTTCAGCAGTAAAACTTAATCTAAAATTTTGATTATGCCATTCTCCACTTTCTTTCCAAGAAGTCGAATCAACTATAATAGGTTTTTTCACTGGACAACTATTACTAGTTGAAAAATAAGCATAAACTCTATTATTTTTTTTATAAACATAAACACAATCATCTGCCAATTCATCATCATTAATTGGATTTTTATAAGTTATATCATTATAATCTTCACTATCTAAACAATCTTCTTCTATCAATTCTTGTATTTGTACTTTATAACAACTTATTGTATTTCCATCTTTATCTACACAGTTATCGTGAGCCTGTAATAATGTTTTATTATCTTGTCCCCATAAAACTGCTGCTTGTTCTATTAAACCAACTTTAGTATTAAAAGACTTTTTCTTCATATTTTGACTTATACGATTAATACCTGGTATACCCAAACCAAGCAAAAGAGCAATCAAAACTATAACAGCTAATAATTCTACTAAAGTTAAACCTTTTTTATTTATTTTCATAATAACCTCTATTTATACCAACAAACATTATCTTCTGTATCACGAGCTAGATAAACAGCATATATTTTTCCATACTTTTTATATATTTGAATTTCACAAGCTTTCATATCTACTTCACTTATAGAATTCATTATGTCTGTACCAAGATCATCATCATATTTTATAAATTTTGCAGCAGCAAGTTCACCAACAGTTATTACGTTATCGAAACAATAACATTCACCTGAAATACCACTACAAAAACTACAACTCTCATCATTAAATTTATTTCTATTATTTTGCCCATATAAAACAGCAGCTTTTTCAATATTATCTATTTTAGTTTGTAATGTTTTTTTCTTTATATTTGTACTAGCAATCATAACACTAGGCACAGCAACACCAATAACTAATCCTAATAAAACTATTACCGAAATAATTTCAACTAATGTAAAACCTCTATTATTTTTCATATTATCAACCCTTACTTATGTAATAATTCATAAAATTCATTCCAAGAAGATACATGTTCCACATCTTCAACTTTAGGAGTAAAACTAGTATCAAATTGTACTGTTCTAATTCCAACATCTTTAACAGAATTACAATTTCTTACATTATCATCTATAAAAATATCTATATTTTCTTTTTTACATAAACTTCCTTTATCATATACATCCACAAACAATTTATCAAAAGGAATATTATTTTTTTCTAAAAACTCTTTACTAACTTTATATGGTTCTCCATACTCTTCATAATTTCTAGCAGTAATCAAAATAATATTATTACCTTCACTCTTCAACTTATTTAATATTTCTACTACATTTTCTTTTAAAGTAACTGACTTAGCCATAATACTAAATAAATCTCTCTTATACAAATCAAAATTATCTAGATTATTTTCAATTTCTTCGTAGCTTAAATTCATATTAATTAATTTTTTATGATTTAAACCATACTTCATAGAAATGATAGTTAATAAGGTCTCATAAGTATTTGTTATAGTATCGTCTATATCTACCCCTATATTCATTCTACCACCTATTATAAATATAATATAATTACAAAGAAAAAACAAACTAATTTTCATTTAGTTTGTCTACAATTTGTCTATAAACTTCTTCTCTACCTTTTTTAGTTATACTAGAAAATAATACTAAACTATCTTCTTCTTTTATTTTTAAAGTATCACGTACTATTTTTTCTTGTTTATCTCTCATACTAGATTTAACCTTATCATACTTAGTAGCAATAATACAAACAGGTAGATTATAATATTTTAAATAATCATACATAAGAATATCATTTTCACCAGGTTTATGCCTAAAATCAATTAACATAAATACTAATTTCATGTTTTTTCTAGTTGTTAAATATTCTTCTATCATTAATCCAAACTTCTTTTGCTGTGATTTAGAAACATTTGCATATCCATATCCAGGAACATCTACTAAATAAAAACTATCATTAACTAAATAAAAGTTTAACGTTTGTGTCTTACCTGGTTTACTACTAGTACGAGCAAAATTCTTTCTACATAAAATAGTATTTATAAAACTACTCTTACCTACATTACTTTTACCTACTAATAAAAATTCATCTTTTAAATCAGATGGATATTGACTTGTTCTAACAGCAATATGTGTCAGTTCAGACGAATCTATCTTCATAAATTTCTTCACCCAATATAATTATATAAAATAATGTAAAATAATGCAAATTTCTATCAATTTTATAGAATTTGTTCTTTCTTTATTATATAATTATTAAAGGTGGTGTATGTGTTATATCCAGGTTGTATAAAAAAAGAATATAAAAGAAATATATCTCATAAAAATAGAGGTATGAAATTAGAAAACTTAATTAATCAAACTAATGAATATTACATAGAAAATGATATAGCAATAATATATAAAAAACCAACACCCATCCTAGTATGTCAAGTTGATTATAAAAAAAATAAGATATTAGAAGGTTATTATAAAACACCTTCTACTCTAGATTATAGTGGTATTTATAAAGGAAAATACATTGACTTTGATGCTAAAGAAACTTTAAATAAAACATCTTTTCCTCTATCAAATATACATGAACATCAACTTCTGCATATGAAAAGAGTTATTAATCATGGTGGTATTAGTTTTTTAATAATTAAAATGAATAGTTTATATTATTTATTAGATGGAAATATAATTTTAAACTTTATAGACAATAATGATAGAAGAAGTATTCCATATGAATTCATTAAAAAAAATGGATATTTAATAAAAGAAGGAATAACACCTGCTTTAGATTATATAAAAGTAATTAATAAAATATATTTTTAAGGAGGATATATGAAAAAGACAACTTATACAAAGAAAACAAAAGAACCTAAAAAAACTAAAGTTCAAAAAGAAATAGAAAGATTAGAACAAAGAGAATTAGAATTAACAAATGTATATAAATATACTGGCTCAAAAAAAACTAAAGCGAAAATAAAAAATAATGCTCGTATAGCAAAATTTGAAGCCGACCAACTAAAACTAAAATATAAAAAAGGCGGTTTTGGACAAAAACTATTAATTATATTTATGTTATTTTTAATATTTTGTTTAACAATTGGGATCATATTTACTTTATATGTAATTATTAATTCACCTAAATTCGATACTTCTAATCTATATAGCAAAGAATCAAGTGTATTATTAGATAAAAATGGTAATGAATTTGCTCGACTTGGTACAGAAAATAGAGAATTAGTTAATTATGAAGAATTACCTCAAGTATTAGTTGATGCAATAGTTGCAACAGAAGACTCTAGATACTTCCAACATAACGGCGTTGACTTAGCAAGATTTTCAAAAGCAGTTATTGGTCAATTAATGGGAAGAAGCGATGCAGGTGGTGGTTCTACTTTAACAATGCAAGTTGTAAAAAACACATATACAAGCACCGTATCAGGTGGTATTCAAGGTATAATAAGAAAATTCACAGACATCTATATGTCAGTATTTAAAGTAGAAAAATCTTATACTAAAGAACAAATAATTGAGTTTTATGTAAACATTCCTTATTTAGGAAGTGGAGCTTATGGCGTTGAGCAAGCTAGTCAAATTTATTTCAATAAAAGTGTTGATGAACTATCTTTAGTAGAAGCTGCTACTATTGCTGGTTTATTCCAAGCACCAGATGCATTCGACCCATATAAATATCCTACTAAAGCCGAAAACAGAAGAAATATAGTATTAAACTTAATGTGTAGACATGGATATATAACTGAAGAACAACGTGATTTAGCTAAAAGCATTCCATTAGAATCTACATTAAATTCTAATAGTAAATCAGTAAATAAATATCAAGGTTTTGTTGATACAGTAGTTATGGAAATAATTGATAGAACTGGTAATGACCCAGCTACTACTTCAATGACAATATATACAACATTAGACCCAACAAAACAAGATGTTATAGAAGATATATATAGTACATACAAATGGAAAAATGAAAAAGTTCAAGCCGCTATGACTGTTATAGATGTTAAAGATGGTTCTATTAGTGCAATAGGTGCTGGTAGAAACAAAAAAACCGAACGTAGTTTAAACTATGCTACAAGCATTAAAAGACATCCAGGAAGTACAGCAAAACCAATATTTGACTACGGTCCAGCTATCGAATACTTGAACTGGTCTACAGGACAAACAGTTGTAGATGACACTTTTAAATATAGCGGTGGCGGAAGCATTAAAAACTGGGATAATGGTTTTAAAGGAATTATGACTGCTAAAACTGCTCTAGCACAAAGTAGAAATATCCCTGCCCTATATGCTTTCCAACAATTAAATCAAAATCAAATAAAAGAATTTGTAACAAATTTAAATATAAAACCAGCTTATGAAAATGATTTTATTAATGAATCTCATAGTATTGGTGGATTTGATGGTGTTAATCCACTTCAAATGGCAGCAGCTTATGCAACATTTGCAAGAGGTGGAACATATATAGAACCTTATAGTTTTACAAAATTAGAATATACAAATTCAGGTGAAACTTATACAGTAAAACCTAAAAAAACTAAAGCAATGAGTGAATCAACAGCATATATGATTAACATGATGTTAAAATATGCGGTTGATAGTGGCGCAGTATCAGCTAACAAACCAGGTGGTACTGATGTTGCAAGTAAAACAGGAACTTCAACAGTTAGTTCAGCAGCAAAAAAAGCAAATGGTATAAAAGGAAGTATCGTTGGAGATTCATGGCAAATAACATATTCTCCAGACTTATGTATATCATTATGGTATGGATACGAAAATCTAGTATCAAAAGATTATTATCTAACACAAAATGAAGGTTCTTCTCAAAGAAAAGCAATAACTAAAATACTTAGTTCAAAACTTTTAACTTCTGGAGCCACATGGAAAAAACCAACAACAGTTGTACAAGCAGAAATTGAATTAGAAACTGACCCATTAGAATTACCTAGTGCAGCAACTCCTCAAGATTTACGTTCTACTGAATACTTTAAAAAAGGTACTGTACCTAGTGATACATCAATAAGATTTGCACAACTAGATAATCCAACTGATATAAATTATACAGAAAATATAAATGGTATAACAATCACATGGAAAGGTATCCCTACTCCTAAAGCTATAGACACAAATTATTTAACTGAATACTTTTCAAAAAATATATATAATTATTGGGGAGATAAATATTTAAATCAACGTATTGAATATAATAATACTATGATTGGTACAATTGCCTATGCAATATATATTAACGGTAATTATATAGCAACAACAACAGAAACAAATTATACATATAGTGGTTTTATAACAAATAATTCAAATATAACTATAAAATCAACTTATACAAACTATAAAGCATGCGAAAGTACTGGAACTAGTATAACAGTTACAACTGCCGGAACTACTTCACCTACTACTCCTAGTACAACAGATTTCACTATAAAACTTACTCAAAAAGAAATGAGTTATGATGAATACAATAGTTTATTTAATTCTGGCACATTAGTAACAGTATTAGATAAAAACGGTAATGACATTACAAATCAAACAACTATTGCAAAAGATACTACATGTAATACAACATCACCAACATGTTCAATAAAAGTTAAATACAATGGTGTTGAAAAAACAGAAACAATTATAATTAAATAACCTGAGATTTCTCAGGTTTTTAAATACAAAAAAATACATCCTTTCTTAGATGTATTCTTTTATTTTATCAAGATAATCAGTATCTTTTAAAATTTTCTCTATATTTTCTTTATTACTACTTAACTTAAGTATTAGCTCATAATAATTTAATTTTTCTTTAATACTTATTAATTGTTTACTAACTGCATTCTTACTAATATCATCATTCTCAGCAATTTCTTCCATTGTTAAATTATCAAAATAATAATCTTCAAAATATTTTTGTTGTTTATCAGTCAATAATTTACCATAATAATCATAAAGTGAAATAATATAAACTCTCTCTTCCATTACATCATATCCTTAAATAAACCATAAATATATTCTTCTATATCAAATGATTTTAAATCATCCATACCTTCACCAAGTCCAATAAACTTAACGGGTATTCCAACACTTTCTTTAATAGCAAGAACTATACCACCTTTAGCAGTACCATCTAACTTAGTTAAAACTATACCAGTTATATTAGTTATTTCCTTAAAACTTTCCGCTTGTAATATACCATTTTGTCCTGTAGTAGCATCTATAATAAGTAAAGTCTCTTGAGGCGCATTAGGTATAAGTTTACCAATTACTTTATTCATTTTTTCTAATTCATTCATTAAATTAACTTTATTTTGTAATCTACCAGCAGTATCAACTAATACTATATCAGCATTCTCTTTTATAGCATTCTCTAAACCTTCATATATAACACCAGCAGGATCAATATTTTCTTTACCAAAGAATAATGAATCTGTTCTATCAGCCCATATTTTTAATTGTTCTACAGCACCAGCTCTAAAAGTATCTCCTGCTATTAACATAACTTTTTTACCTTCACTCTTATACTTATTAGCTAGTTTACCTATAGTAGTAGTTTTACCTACTCCATTAACACCAACAAATAATAAAACTGTAGGACCATCATCATTCATTTTTATCTTATCACTTAAATTATCACCATCTACATAAATTAAAAACAATTCATCAACTATTACTTCTTTTAATTTATCTGTGTCAGTAATATTTTCATGTTTAACACGCTTCTTTAATCTTTCCAAAAAATCAAATACAGTTTTAACACCAATATCAGCTTTTATAAGTAAACTTTCTAATTCATCAAAATATTCATCAGTAACTTTTTTATACTTTATACCTAATAAATTTAACTCACTTACAAACTCATTTCTAGTCTTCTCTAAGCCTTTATCATAACTTTCTAAGTCCTTTTTATCTTCTTTCTTAAAAACACTCTTAAACTTATCAAATAAGCCCATTTTAACCCTCCTTAACTATATCTTTTATTGGAGCATAAGTTTTTCTATATCCTTCAATTAACCCATATTTTTCTATTGCTTCTACGTGTTTCTTAGTTGGATATCCCTTATGACTACCAAAACCATATTCTGGATATTTTTTATCTAACTCATACATCATCGAATCTCTAGTAACTTTTGCAATAACACTAGCAGCAGCAATAGATTCACTCTTCATATCACCTTTAATAATACTAGTAGTAGGAATATCTAATTCTAATGGCATAGCATCAATAAGTATATGTTCCGGTTTAATACTTAATTTATCTATAGCTTCTTTCATCGCTAACTTAGTAGCTTCATATATATTAACTTCATCTATTATATTTTCATCTTTAATACCTATTCCAATAGCAATAGCATCACGTTTTATTATTTCATAATACATATCGCGTTTCTTTTCAGTTAATTTCTTAGAATCTGTTAAACCATCTAACTTATAATTTTTAGGTAATATAACTGCAGCAGCAACAACCGGTCCAATTAAAGGACCACGTCCTACTTCATCTACTCCAGCAATTAATTCTATACCATCTTTATATAAATCTTTCTCATATTTTAAATTATCTAAAATTTCTTCCACTAATTATCAATCCTATCAAAAGTAATATTACTTACATATTCATTTTTAATATCATTTAATATATAATCACTTACTCTATTATAATCAACTTCTCCACCACTTATTATAGCACCTATCTTTTTACCTATAGCATCATAAGTAACACAAAGATCTTCATCAATATAATCAACATTATATCTCGCTTTTAAAATATTAGGATAAAACTTTTCTAACTTATTTAATATATGTATAGCAATCTCATCTTTATCTAATATTTCACTCTTTATAGCAGTCATACTAGCTAAATTAAGAGCAACTTCCCCATCATCAAACTTAGGCCATAAAATACCAGGAGTATCTAATAATAGTATATTACTATTAGTTTTTAACCAAACTAAATTCTTAGTAACTCCAGGCTTATTACCAACATTAGCAACCTTTTTACCAACCATTTTATTAATTAAAGTGCTCTTGCCTACATTTGGTATACCAACTACTAAAGCTTTAATTTGCTTTTCTTTCATACCTCTATCAATTCTTTTATTATTAACATCGTTCATTATTTCATTAGTAATATTTACTATATCTTTAATAGAATCATTCGTATTTAAATTAGCTTTAATTACCTTATAACCCATATCTTCATAATATTTAACCCATTTATTTGTTACTTCTTTATCACATAAATCATACTTAGTCATAATCAATATTCTAGGTTTATTCTTTATAGTATAATCTATATCAACTATTTTACTAGAATAAGGTATTCTAGAATCTATTAGTTCATATACAACATCTATAAGAGGTAATAATTCCCCAATTTGTCTCTTAGTTTTTTGCATATGCCCTGGAAACCAATTTATATTAGTTTTATTTTCATTATTCACTACTTACACCTACTTTTTTTATTTCTTTAAGTTTATTTAAATTCTTCGACAACGAAATAGTTTCTTGATCTAAAGCTACCAACGCATTATTTACTATAATATAATTTTGGATTTCTACATTTGATAAATCCATAATTTTTCTTAACTCATCATGTATATAATGCAATTGAATACAATGAGGCGATTTATCCACAGAAGCAAATATAACTTTTTTAATTTTTTTAGTTCTTAACATACCAGCTATTTTTGTTATAGCCATATTAATATGAGTTTCTTCTAAACACAAATCATAAATATTGTTTGATATTTTTTCTAATATTTTATATCCTTTTGGTTGAATACTTTTTAAACAACTTCCAACAATAATTATCGTTTCATTAACATCATAAATATTACTTTTCATTAAATCTTTCATAATATACTCCATAAATTTTCAAATTTTTTTCATTAATTCATTTTTTATTTATAAATTTTGTTGTTTCTCAGGCTTCTTTACTAACTTTACTTCATTATCTGCATAAGTTGCACTAAATTTAATTCCTTTTAAATTATTATTTATAGCTTCTATTTCAAAATCAATCATATCTTCAGGCAAATTATTTATATCAGCCCAAACTAATTCAGAACATTTTTCTACTTCATTAATTTTTATATCACCAACATAACCATTTAATTCAAAATAAACATCATAATAAGAAGCTAAAGATTTGTTTTTTCTATTAACAACAAAAGTATCTACAATATTATCAATACTTATTGAGATATTTAATTCTTCTCGTGCTTCTCTTATTGCAGCTTCATATGCGTTTTCACCTTCATCTATATGTCCAGCTGGTAAAGCTAAAAATCCAGGCCATAGCTTTGTCCCTTGTCTACGTTGTAATAAAATTTCTCCTTTACTATTTTTTATTATTAAATATACAGATGATAAAAATTTTTCTTTTCCCATTTTACATACCTCTTTTATTTTATTTTTTTCAAAGTTTTATTTAATGCTACATATCTATATGTTTCTAATAACTCTTCTTCTTTAAGTTCACTAAATGCTTTATTATAACCTTCTAAAATAAACACAGAATAAAAATATGGTTTTTTTAATTCTCCTATTATTTCTTCTGCTATACTTCCTTTACTTATTCCAAATTCCTGAAAATATGTACCATCAGGCATCATACAAGTTACAGCACATTTATAATACGCGTCTCTATCTAACCCTTTTAAATTTCTTAATAATTTTATAACACATTGATGTTTAGGTAATTCTGGATTTATTAATAACTCATCATCAGCATAACGAGCAGTATAAATTCCAGGTTCATCGCCTAAAGCACTGCAAAATAACCCAGCATCATCTGTTATAATTGGATAATTTATATTATTATCTTTACAAAAATTATGTATAGCTTTTGCTTTTATAAGTGAATTTTCTTCAATAGTTTTACCATTTTCTTCTATTTCTCCTAAATTCCATCCTATATCTTCCATACTTATTATTTCTAAATCTAAATTTAATCTATTACTTATATTTTGTAAATCTTCAACTTTTCTTTTATTAGTTGTTCCAAATATTACTTTCATATTTCCTCCTAAAATAATTATTTTATAATAAATCTTCTGTTTCAATAATTTCTTTTGATAATAAATTCCATTCTTCATCAAACTCAAAATATGCTTTTATCTTCTTGCCATTTAAAACAAGTGGTAACCAATATTTATCATCAGCAAACATATTTTCATATGGAATCTCATTAATGTCAAACCATTTTGGTAACATTTCATCACTTTCAGTTGGTTCACCGTTCCATTCTGTTACTAAATATAAATGAAAAACTACATTTTCTTTATTGCCTTTATAATATTCATCAAACTCCATTAAACCAACTTTTTCATATTTAATTGGAGTTACTGATATTTCTTCTTGTGTTTCTCGTATCATAGCATTTTCTGGAGTTTCATTTTTTTCTATTTTTCCTCCAACACCATTATATTTGCCTGCACCAAAACCTCTTTTTTTAATAGCTAATAATATTTCATTATTTCTTCTTAATAAACATAAAGTTGTTTCTATTTTATTCATAATAACTCCTACTCTGCAATTCCTATATCACTTATTGGAAAAATAATTAACTTAGTAGTACCTAATATATCTTCTTTTTTTACTGGGCCTATTATTCTACTATCTATAGAATCACCTCTATTATCTCCCATTACAAAGTAATAACCTTTAGGAATTTCTACTTTTTCAAAATCTAAAGTATTATCTTTATAATATGGATCTTTATATTCTTTATCATTTATATATAATTTACCATCTTTATATTCTATAGTTTCTCCTGGTAAACCAATAACTCTTTTTATTAAATAAGAATCACTTGTTTTAATAACTACTATTTCAAAACGTTTAATACTCCTAAACCTCATACTTATTTTATTTAATATCATTGTATCTCCATGTTGTAAAGTTTCTATCATACTAGTACCATTCACTTTAATAGGAGTTACTAAAAACGTTCTAATTAATACAACAACTAAAATAATTACAATATAAGGAATTAATTCTTTTAAACTATCTTTAATTGTATGTTTTTCATTCAATTCTTTTACATCTTTTTGATTCTTTTCCATTTATATCACCATACATTAATTATAACAAAAATACATATAAAAAGATAGTTTAATAACTATCTTTATTCACTAATAAATAATATAAGGATTATCAATAGTTCCATCTCCGGTTGCATATAATACTTCTTTATCTATTACTATTGATGGTCTTATTCCTATATTTTTTTCTGTTTCTTCAACTGGATATGTCATATATTCACTTTCTGCATTTGTTACTAAATAATGACTTAATCCTTCTCCTTCTATTGATGATCCTGCATATATTATTTCTTCTTTTGTTAATACTCCAACTTTTCCTGATACTGTATTAACACATTCTAATGTTATTTCTTCTTTTGTTTCTTTACACCATTCTGTATCTACTATATTTTTAGATTCACTTAGATTTTTCTTTGGTGTGTATGTTGATTTTGTATTATCTGTTATTATTGTTTCTCCATTTAACCATTTTGTTAAATTTTCATCTAAATTTATATAATTAAATTCATTTTTATATCCACCTATTAATGAACTCGTATTTGTTATTAATTTACTATTACATTCATTATTTTCATCAGCAAGAACTAGCTTTATGTTTCCATTACCTAATATTCTTACTATTCT
>JAZQIU010000041.1:0-16042 GCA_045541255.1 Bacilli bacterium
AATCTTACTTTTATTCCGCTTAGTGTTTTTTCGCTTGCGTCTCTTGTACCATTTTCATTTTCGTCTAACCAAGCTGTTCCAGATATTGTATATGTTTCTTGATTATTTTCTGTAGGATTATTTTCTGTATTTTCTTTTTCGTTATTAACATCTTCTTTTGGTGTAGAAGGATTTTCTGAGTTTTCTGGATTTCCTTCACCACTTGTCACTTCTTCTGCATTATCATATTTTCCATCATATTGTTCTACTCCACTGGTTTTTTCAGCTTCTTCTGCTTCTTGTTTTTGACGAGCTTTTTCAAGATCATCAACGTGCATAACATCGTCATCTTCACCTTCATCAAGATCACGAAGTTCTACTTCATTGTCATCTTCATCAAGCACGCGCATGTCAAGACCAAGTGATTGCAATTCTTTTACAAGAACTCGGAATGATTCTGGAACACCTGGTTTTGGAATTGGTTTACCTTTAGTGATGGCTTCATAAGCTTTAAGACGACCGTTGACATCATCTGATTTGTAAGTCAAGATTTCTTGAAGAACATTTGATGCACCGTAAGCTTCCAAAGCCCAAACTTCCATTTCACCGAAACGTTGTCCACCAAATTGTGCTTTACCACCTAATGGTTGTTGAGTAACTAATGAGTAAGGTCCTGTAGAACGAGCATGTAATTTATCATCAACCATATGATGAAGTTTAATCATATACATAACACCAACGGCAACTCTATTTTCAAATGGTTCACCAGTACGTCCGTTATATAGAACTGTTTTACCATCTTCATCTATACCTGCTTCTTTCATCATTTCAGCGATATCTTCAACTGTAGCTCCATCAAATACTGGAGTAGCACAATGAACGCCTAATTTTTTAGCAGCCATACCTAAGTGTAATTCTAAGATTTGTCCTAAGTTCATACGAGATGGAACACCTTGTGGGTTAAGAACAATATCTACTGGAGTACCATCTGGTAAGTAAGGCATATCTTCTTCTGGTAAGATTAATGAAATAACACCTTTGTTACCATGACGTCCTGACATTTTATCTCCAACTTGAATCTTACGTTTTTGAATAATATATACTCTTATAACTTTAGATACACCAGCTGGTAATTCATCACTATTTTCTTTAGTAAATATTTTAACATCATGAACGATACCATCAGCACCATGTGCAACACGTAATGATGTATCTCTAACTTCACGAGTTTTTTCACCAAAGATTGCATGTAATAATTTTTCTTCACTAGTTAATTCTTGAACTCCTTTTGGAGTAACTTTACCTATTAAGATATCTCCTTCATGAACTTCAGTACCAATTCTAATAATTCCGTTAGCATCTAAGTTTTTACGAGCTTCTTCACTAACATTTGGAATATCACGAGTAATTTCTTCTGGTCCTAATTTTGTATCACGACAATCAATATCATAATGTTCTATATGTAGAGATGTATAAACATCATCTTTTACTAATCTTTCATTTAATACTACAGCATCTTCATAGTTATAACCATTAAATGTCATAAATGCTATAGTCATATTTTTACCTAATGCTAATTCACCTTTTTCAGTACTTGTACCATCAGCGATAACTTCACCACGATGTACTTTGTCACCTTTTTTAACTATTGGTGAATGATTTATACATGTTTCAGCATTACTTCTTTCAAAGTTTGCTAAGTAATAAACATCTTTATCTTTTGCATTTTTAACTATAATTTTTTTACTATCAGCGTATTCTACTACACCATCAGCTTTTGCAACGATTGTTGATCCTGAATCTCTTGCAGCAATATATTCTACACCAGTACCAACGAAAGGTGCTTCACTTTGTAATAGAGGAACTGCTTGACGTTGCATGTTTGATCCCATTAATGCACGGTGAGCGTCATCGTGGTCTAAGAATGGAATACAACTTGTAGTAATAGAAACTACTTGACTTGGTGCAACATCGATAAAGTTAACTAATTCTTTTTTTACGATTAAGTTTTCACCATTTAAACGAGCTACAACTTCTTTATCAGTTAAATTATTATCTTTATCCATTCCAATAGTAGCTTGAGAAATATAATAGTCACTTTCCTCATCTGCTGTTAAATATACGATTTCATCAGTAACTTTACAATCAACTACTTTTCTATATGGAGTCATAATAAATCCATATTCATTTACTTTTGCATAACTTGCTAATGAAGTTATAAGACCGATATTAGCTCCTTCTGGAGATTCGATTGGACAAATTCTACCGTAGTGAGAAACGTTAACGTCACGAACTTCCATACCAGCTCTATCACGAGATAATCCTCCTGGCCCTAAACTTGATAAACGTCTCTTATCTGTTAATTCAGCGATTGGATTAACTTGATCCATAAATTTAGATAATTGACTTGATCCAAAGAATTCTTTCATAGCAGCAGTTACTGGACGAATATTAATTAATGTCTTTGGAGTAACTGTTTCTAATTCTTGAGTAGTCATTCTTTCACGAATAACTCTTTCCATACGAACCATACCAGTTCTAAATTGATTTTGGATTAATTCACCAACTTGTCTTACACGACGATTTCCTAAATGGTCTATTTCATCAATACTTCCAATATCATCTAATAAATTTAAGTAATATGAAACTGATGCATAGATATCGCTTATTGTTAAACGTCTAGAATCAATTGACCCGTCATTACCAATAATCTTAATCTTAGCTTGTTCGTTATTTTTATCATATACAAGAACTTCTTGTACTTTATTGTATTCATCTAATTCTTCATTAATAGTTACGGTTTTAACATTATAACCATTCTCAAATAAAGGTCTAATACTTTCTAAAGTAGCTTTATCAATTACAGTACCTTCTTTGACGATGATTTCTTTACCATCTTTGATATTTTCAGCTATTTTTTGTCCTAATAAACGATCTAGAACATTTAATTTTTTATTGAATTTATAACGTCCAACTTTGGCTAAATCATAACGGAATTTATCAAAGAAACGTGTAATTAATTGATTTTTTGCTGAATCAAGAGTTGCAGGTTCTCCTGGTCTTAATTTTTCATATATTTCAATTAATGCTTCATCTGTATTCTTAGTTGAATCTTTTTCTAAAGTATTTCTAATAAATCTATTATCACCAAATACTTCTAAAATTTCTTCATCACTAGATAAACCAATTGCACGTAAAAGAGTTGTTATAGTTACTTTTCTAGTTCTATCTATTCTTACATAGATAACGTCTCTTGCATCTAGTTCAAACTCTAACCATGTACCTTTATTAGGTATCATTTCTCCACTTACAACTGGACGTCCATTTTTATCTATTTCACGTTTAAAATAAATACTTGGACTACGTACTAATTGAGATACAATAACACGTTCTACACCATTAATAATAAATGTACCAGCTTCAGTCATCATAGGCATATCACCTAAGAATACTTCTTGTTCTTTTACTTCACCTGTTTCATTAATGAAAACACGTGCTTGTACTTTTAATGGAGCACTATATGTTACCATTCTCTCTTTAGATTCTTTTACACCGTATCTAGGTTCATCAAAACAATAATCACTAAAACTAAGGGATATATTACCAGTGAAACTTTCTACAGGAAATAAATCTTCAAATACTTCTTTAATTCCTTCTGTTAAGAACCAATTATATGAGTCCTTTTGAATTTCTAATAAATCTTTTAAATCATATTTATTAGATGTTTTTGAGAAAGATCTTCTTTCTCTATGGTCACCAAATTTTTCTACTTTGTATGCCACTCAAGTTCACCCCAATACTAGATTTTTTTTAGTGTAGTCTTATTTAAAGAGACTACGCCACCAATTTAAAATTTTATCAACAAAAAATGATTATGTCAACGCTTTTTACAAAGAATTACAAAAAAACCTTTGCTTTTATTTAATACGTTTACATCATAAACATTTTTTATCTTCTCTATTGTGCTTTTGGCTCCATGATCTTTATTCATCACGAACCATAACTCTCCATCATCGGTTAAATACTCGGCTGCATTTTCTATTATATTCATATAAACACTTTTCCCTGCTCTTATAGGCGGATTAGTAATTATACAATCATATTTTTTATCAACCTTTTCGTATATATCACTAATAAAAGCGTTTGCATTTGCTTTATTATTTTTAATATTTATATTCGATAAATGTACTGCTCTTTTATTTATGTCTATCATATCTACATATGAATTCATTATTTTGGATAAAGTTACTCCTATGAAACCATAACCACATCCAACATCTAATACATTTATATTTTTTTTACCGTTCTCAAAATAAGTTTCTAATAATAATTTACTAGCAAAATCTACTCTATCCTTTGAAAAAACACCTAAGTCGCTAGTAAAATTTAAAGTTAAATCTTTGTATTTATATATTATATTTCTATATTCACTTTTTAAGTTTTCGTCATTAGTGAAATATTGTCCCATTAACATTCCCCTTTTTTAGATATAAGTTAATTATAACATATAAAATAACAAAAAAAAAGAAAAAGTTTTAATTAGCTATTTTTGAACTTTTTTCTTTATTATTTTGCATTATTTTTATTAATTGCATATATGGAACAATAAACGGTTCTTCAACTGTTGGGTCTAACAATTCACCGTAAATATTTTTTAACGGCCCACTTAAACTAGTTGCGTTTTCATACTTAAATTGATATGACGCATCTATAATTAATTTTCTCTCATAAGGTGTTATATTTATTTTAGTTGTTTGAGTTTCTGGTTTAAAATAAGTGCCTGTAATTAATTTCCCTACCATTACAAAGAAATAATCTGATAGTTCTTCATCTTTGTTTTCAAATTCATAATATTTAGTGAAACAATAATCCAATGCTTGTTCTTTATTGCAATCGTATAATTCATTTATATGTATTTTATATTTTTCATTAATATCTATATTCATATTTCCACCTTGCTAACTTAAAATAAATATAACATATTTTTTATATTGTTTCAATTATTATGAATTAAGATTTTTAGAAGTTGTTGTTTTTTTATTTGTTGTTGTTATTGTTTTTGTTGTTTTTGCTTTAGTTGTTGTAGATATTTCGTTAGATGTTGATTGATTTAATGATTTATACAAATATTCAAAATAATTGTTTTTTATCGCTAAAGAACTCATTTTAATTTTCATATCTATGCTTTGATTTATATTTTGTAATTCTTCTATAGAATATTTTTTATCTGTAAAATATTCTATATTTGTTTTAGAAGCATCATAATAAGCATATTCATTCTTCCAAGAACCATCGGCGAATACTACTAGTGATTCATAATCTTTACTTAACAAATCAGTTCCCATATAAAGACGTGGATCATAATCTAAATCAAATAAGTTGGCTATAGTAGGAAGTATATTAATATATGATGTATATTCTTTAAATGTTTTTGATTCTAATTCACTGTTATATATTACGAATGGAACTCTTTCAGCTTCGTAATCTACACTAGTATCGTAATCTAAAACACTATTAATAGTACTTGTAGACAATCCGTAAGGATAATGATCCCCATACATAACTATAACAGTATCTTTAAGTATCCCTTTTTCTTCCAAACCGTTTAATAATATACCTAATGCATTATCTAATATTTTTAATTTAGATTTATAACGCTTTAAATCTTTTTTAATGTCTAAATCTTTATATAAATCTAGATACATATCTCCTTCTTTAGAAGAATAATAATATGGTTGATGGCTTGAGACCGTAGTTAGCCAAGTCATAAATTTAGCATCCTTATAATCTTTTTCTAATATTTCTAATACTTTAGTCATAAAATCTTCATCGCTTGACCAATTTTTATATTGGTTTGAATAACTTATTCCTAAGTCCTCTACTCCATAATATTTTCCACTACCCATATTAGTATGTATTTCATTTCTAAAATAATAATGTTCTGTATAATTATGCGCACTAGAGGTTTTATAATCTTTGTTATTAAATAAATTAAATATACTTTCAAAATATGTATTTTCTTTATATTCATTTGCTGTACAAGTATTATATATAGAGTAAAGACTTGTCATACCACTCATTTCATTATTACCAGTGCTGCAACTATTACGTGGCGAATAATTATTTTCCCAATGCCAACCTTCGTTATACATTTTATAGAAGTTTGGATAATCATTCTTATTTATAATGATATCATTTACACTTTCTAACATAATTACTATTAAATTTTTGTCCTTAAACAAACCAGTGTAATCATTTGTATCTGTTATAATATTATTTATAAAATAATTATTTAAGTTATTTAGTTTTTTATTACTTTCATTTTTAATTAATTCCTCCCATTTACTATCATCAATTTTTCTAGTATTATCTACTCCAGAATTATTTTTTTTATTATTTTCTATACTATATTCATCAGTTATTTCAGTTGGAAAGAAGTAATTTTTAACATCTAATATTCCATACATAGTTATACCGAATTGTTTTATTGCAATACTTGGTACATTAGGATTTTTAAATAGTTTGTTATTGCTAACTATTTGTAATTTATTTTGCATAAATGGTATATATAGTGTACTGAAATGTGTTGTAGTAATTAATAATAAAATTACGATGGATGTTAAAGCTTTTTTTATAAATGAAATTTTATCTATTTTTTTATAATTGTTTTTATTTTGGTTTATATCAAATTTATTTATTATTATTTTATTCAAGAAAATATAATATAAAATAGAAATTAGAAATGGCAATAAGTTAAAATAATAATACCATTTAAAACTAAGCATAAATTCTCTTATATAGTCAATCACTGCTCCTAATTGACTACTAGTCCCCAAGGACATATAAACACCAATATAATTATTAAATGCAGTTTCAGCTAAAGCATATATTGAACATATAAAGATTAATATGATATTTATATATTTATGTATCTTTTTAGGTATAAAATATTCTATATTAGAAATAATAAAACTTAATATAAAAGTACTTAATATTATTCTAATACTAGCCCAGTCTAGTAAACTAAAAAAGTTTGTTATTTTAAATATTATTTCTACCATTAATATTAAGATAAAATTTATTAAAGTATTTAGTAATATATTTTTATTAAAATATTTTCCCATTTATAAAACCCTCTCTTTTAACACTCATAATATAATATAACAAATTTGAATTTATGTCTATAAGCGTAGTTAAATTTTATAAAATTTTTATGAATTATTTATGAATTTTACACTTATAGTTTATTCTATAAGTTATTATTAAGCGAGTGTTATTGTCTATGTTTTTTTTGTTTGATATAATTTATATATGGTTGGTGAATATATGAAAATTATAGTAGCTAGGAGTTTTAAAGATAAGTTATTAGGTTTAATGAATAAAAAAAATATAGATTATGGACTACTTATAAAAAATTGTAAGAGTATTCATACGTTTTTTATGTTAGAACCAATAGATGTTTTATTAGTGGATGAATATAATAGAATATTATCAATAAAAAGAAATGTAGTACCTAATAAAATAATTATTTTTAATAATAAAAAAAGAACTAATATATTAGAGTTGCCTAACAATAGTTCTTTAAGTTTAAATATAAATGATATTATAGATTTTGATACTCTATAATTTTTTTATATTTTTTCAGGTACTTCTATAGCAAGTATGTTTAGTAAGTATTTGTTTGTATCATGCACTAATTTAGTTAAAGCTATATAGCTTTCTTTTATTCTCTCATCTTTTTCTGTTAAAACTTCATGATTACTATAGAATGCATTATATGAATTAGTAAGTTTATATAAATATTCACATATTTCATTTAATGTCCTGCTTTTATAAGATTTTTCTAATACACTACTTAAATTTAATAGATTTAGTATTATATCTCTTTCTTCTTTAGTAGAAATTTTATTATATTTATTTGTATTTATATTTTCAGCTTTCTTTAAAAGAGATGCCATTCTTACTGTACTATATAATAAATAGGGCCCTGTTTTTCCATTAATATCACTGAATTTTATAGGATCAAATAAATAATCACTTGAACGGTTAGGTAAAAGATCGGCATATTTAATTGATGCTATAGCAAGTTTTTCAGCCAACTCGTCCTTTTCTTCTTCGGCTATATTATTTTTAATTATTTTTCTAGTTTCATTTTTAACTAATTTGATTAATTCTCTTAAACTCATAACTCCGCCATCACGAGTTTTAAACGGTTTACCATCAGGACCATTCATAGTACCAAAACCATACCATTCTAAATCGATATCTTTACTAACTAAATTAGTTTTATATGCAGCTCTAAATGCTTGTACAAAGTGTAATTCTTGACGTATATCAGTGAAATAGATTATTGAATCTACATCAAATCTTTTTACACGTGAATATAAAGTCGCTAGTTCGGTACTATCATATAATACTCCGCCGTCACTTTTTATTAATATTACTGGCGGCATTTCTTTTTTATCTGTTTCTTCTTTAACGTCAATTATAGTAGCACCTTCACTTAATTTTGTATAATTATTATTTATTAAATACTCTAACATTTCCGGAATATACGGATCGGCATCTTTTTCACCTTCCCATAAATCGAATGTTGCATTTAATTTATCATAAACTTCTTTGATATCTTCTATAGAAATCTTTAAAAATGATTTCCACAAATCATATATACCTTTTTCTTTATTTTGTAATCTTACAGTCATTTCTCTAGCTGCATTTAAATATTCAGGATCTTCTTTTGCTTTTGCACTCGCAGCTGGATATATATCATTTAATTCATCAATCGTAACAGGGCATGTAGGATATTCACCATCAAAATTTTTATCAAAGAAAGGTAAATTTGGCATTCTTTTTTGAATTTCTAAAATAATTAGTCCCATAGGTCTACCCCAGTCACCTAAATGAACATCACTTATAGTTTTATGTCCTACTGCTTCACACAATCTTTTTATAGCTTCACCAATATTTGGACTTCTTAAATGTCCGGAATGTAATGCTTTTGCAACATTAGCACCTCCATAATCTAAAAATATTGTTTTTTCTTCTTTTTCTTTATAAGTATTTATTTCAAAATTTTCAATAATGTCATTGATATATTTTGTCAATGTATCTTCACTTATTGTTAAATTAATAAATCCTGGACCAGCAACATTTATATCGCTAAAATATTTCGTATTCTTTAATGCAGTTACAATTTTATTAGCAATGTCTATCGGTTTTTCTTTATAAATGCTTGCAAGTTTCATGCAGGCATTATATTGATAGTCTCCTAGTTCAGGTCTATTTGAAACGTTTAAAACAACTTCATCATCATATCCAATATCTTTTATAATATTTTTTATTTCATTTTCTAAAAAACTAATTAAATTCATGTATACACACATCCCAACTTCCTATATTATATATTAATTATTTATAATTATCAATAAAGAAAAAAGTGTTAAAAAACACCTATTCTTCATTGTTAGTTGTATCTTCACTATATTTATTAGTTTCTAATACTTTATCTAATTTTTTCTTAGCTTCTAGTAGTGTATCTTCTTTAGGAATCATTACATATGCTTTAGCTGAACCGGTAGAAAATGTTGATTTACTTCCATCAGTACCATCTACTGAGAAAGATTCTATTGTCCAGTTACTAGCATCTTTTATTTGATTTTTTATTAGTTTAGTAATTGACTTTTGATCAATATTAGTAATAACTGAACCACCTACGCTATTTAGTAAACTATTATATTTAACTAAAATTGTAGGACTTAAAGCCTTATCTATTATGGCTTCTAACACTAACATTTGATTTTGAATTCTGCCTCTATCTCCACCTGCAATAGTATGACGCGTTCTTGATAATGCAAGAGCTTGTTCTCCATTTAATACTTGTTTACCTTTTTTCAAACATATTCTTTTACTGCTTGTTCTTGAAGAAGTTTGTTCGCAAAATTTAACTGGTACATCTACTGTTATTCCATCTAATTCTTCTACTATATTTATAAAAGTTGTGAAATTCAATCTTGCATAGTAATCAATATTAATATCATATAAATTTTCTAATGTACCTACAGATTCTTCAATTCCATATACACCTGCATGTGTTAATTTATCCATCGCTTTTTTACTACTCAATTTAACATAATAATCTCTCGGAGTATTTAACATTAATATTTTTTTATCTTTTGGATTTACAGCAACTAAAATATTTACATCACTTCTTGCTTTTGCAGCAACTTTACCATTAGTATCTATACCACTAATATATATAACAAAGTTTTCTTTTGACACATCTTTTTTGCTAGCTAAAGTTTTTACTTTAGTTGTTATAGTAAAAGTATATATAGCTTTCAAGTTATCATAATCATCACTATCTTCTTTTAATATATCTATATTTGAATCTAATGCTATAATTGCATCTACTTCTTCATCTTTAAGTGAATCAACAGCTTCACCAATATTATCAAATTCAGCCATATTATATTCTATTTTATTTGATACTTTTTCTATAGCTTTATTTGTTCCTTCATCCTCTATGTCTGCAACACCAATTATTTTATTTTCTAAATCATCTATAGTTTTATAATTTGAATCATTTAATACATATATTGAATATGAATCATGTCTTATACCAACATCAAATATATTAGTAAAAAAATCTATAGTCCCATATGAATAAAAACATACTAAAGTAAATATTGCTATTAAAATTATACTTGGTATTGATATTATTATTTTTATCCATTGTTTTAATCTTTTGTTGTTTAATAATTTAAATAATAAAAATATTATTAATCCAACACATATAATAAAAATTGATAAATATATAATTGGTAAGACTTCAAAATAAGTCAAAAAGCCAGTAGATGCTACTGCACTTATTATTAATAACCAAGAAACAATTTTAAAAAATATATTACTTTTTCTGGTATTAGTTTTTTTATTCTTCTTCATTTATAACCACCTTATTTTGTAATAATTCTTTAGTACCATCATTGAAAGTTATTTCAACTTGTATTCCTATAACATACCCATATTTATTATAAGCAGTTATAAGCTTAGTACTATATATTTCTTTTTCTACATAATTTTCAAAATCTATAGCAGATATTTCTTGTATCATACCTTCATATTCCATTGTATCTTCATATATAGCTTTTTCTAATTTTTCAAAAAAGATATGTTCTATTGTATCATCATTTTCACTATTTGAGTAATATTCTAAGTCGCTTGTCATTTTACTTGACAATGTTTCTGATGTACTAACTATAATTGTTGCAGTTTCTGTTGTTTTATTTCCTAGTGCATCACTTATATTGAATTCTATATTATAAGTACCCGCTTTTTTTAAAAATTTTTCATCTTTTTCATTTTTAAAAGTTACTGAACAAGGTAAAGATTTATCATCACAGCTAACCAATAATATGCTTGGATCAAATTCTTCATCTATACCTATTGTAATATTATCTAATTCTACTATGGGAGCTGTTGTGTCTACTACTTTTATTTTTGCTTTTTCAATATGTTTATTATATTTTACTTTATATGTATAAACTCCAACCTTACTTGTATCAACATCATCTAAATATATTTTATACTCACTCTTATATTTGTGACCATTTTTTAAATAATCTTCTATATTTGATGATAGTGTATCACCCACTTCTAAAGTGATATTTTTTAAACCTATTGTATTTTGTTTTTTATAAAATAAAAATACCCCTACTATGATTCCGATAATAAATATTGATATTAAACATTTTAAGATAGAATGTTTAGTGTTGCTTTCTTCATAATAAAATTCTTCCATACTTTATATCCACCTTGCAAAATATATATTTCTTGTATAACCATCTTCATAGTTTTCAAAAAGTGTTATTAAATTATTTACGATAGTTTCAATTACATCAGCGCCACGTTTAACTCTTATATTTAAAACACTAGCTTTAATATCTTTTCTAAAGGTATAATCTTCTATGTATTTAGATAAAATTTTATCTAAATTTTTTATTTTATTTACTTCTTCTTCGTTTGTTTCATCTATATTAAATATATAATCTTCATAAATTGATATTAACTTTAAAGTAATGTAATCTTCTTCTTCTATATCAAAATCTTTTATTTTATAAAAATTAGGACAATATTTTAAGATTGTTTTGTTTTTCTTCATATCATCTCTACCTTTCATTATAATTTAATTATAATATACTCATAAAAAAAAGTCCATATTATATGAACTTTATTTTATTAGATTTGTTTAAATAGGTTTTTCTTTTTACTTACTAAGTAAATGCCTCCAGCAACCATTCCAACTGCTGCAAATCCTATTATATAAGACATAACTCCTGTTTTTTTGTTGTCTTCTGAACCTTCTTTTGCCCATTGTGCATATAATGTGATTGTTTTTGATGTAGTTGGTGATGTTATTGTTTTTCCTGATTCATAACATGTTCCACTGCCATCTTTTGTTTCACACCATTTTGTAAATACATATCCATTTCTACTTGGTTTATCTGCACTAACATTAATATTTGTACCTAAAGGTTTTGTTTGAGGGCTTGGTAAATTATTTACACTTGTATCATCTACATTATCATCATAAACAACTGACCAGTTCGCTGTATTTTGTGCACAACTAGTATATTCAACATTTAATATTACTGGCCAATAATAATCTTTTCCTGTATTAAAATCTAAATCTTCTTCATCCCAGTTTGAATTAGTTTTTATATGTGTAGAAGCAGTTGATGTTGGATTTTCTAAATATTCTTTTAAAGTTGTATAACTATCATTTATAGAACTAGCATTTTCAGTTGTATTTTTTGTAAATATATGAGTACCATTATTATCTACATATCCAAATACATATCCATTTAACATATCTTCGATTTCTTCTTCACTTAAATCAATTGTTCTTGTAATTGATAATGGGATATATTCGTCTCCGTTGCCATCTTCCCATAAGTTTGTTCCGTTATCAATAACACTTTGTAAATATGTTGGATTCACTGAAGTTGAAGTTCCTTGAAAATTATTATTATAGAATTCAGCTGCTTTAATTTCTACTTTAAAATGTACTAAGTCTTCAGCATCTAAAATATTTTGAATTGTATAATCTTTTCCGCCAGATACCGCTTGCCAATTACTTAGTATTGGATAGCCATCAGCGTCATATGAACTCCATTCGCCATGTAATAATATTGTATTATCTATATAATTTCCACTAAATGAACTATCTTGTACAAATATATCACCTTTCTTATTTGCATCTTTAAAAGATGATAATGTACTTCTTGCTCTATTAAAATATTCCCAATATTGAGATAATTCACTACTTCTATTAGAACTTGTAAAATTATTTTTCTCTGT
Source organism: Bacilli bacterium (assembly GCA_045541255.1). GTDB lineage: Bacteria > Bacillota_I > Bacilli_A > RF39 > UBA660 > UMGS1124. The sequence goes on from JAZQIU010000041.1 coordinate 13,336, forward strand.
TGCGGTAACTGTTGTCGTAAATCCTGCTTGTTCTAGAAAAGCATATGGGAAGTGTGTATAAGTTTGATATCCTCCAGCTGTTTTTTCTGATGAATAACCTTCAAAAAAAGTTTCATCATCACTATTTAAAGATATATAATTCTTATCTAAGAACATATAATTTTGTAAATGGTTTGCGCAGTCAGCGGCATTAACTTTTGGCAATTCTATGAATGGAGCTAGAACTGCAAGTGTTAGACCAATAACCCCAAGTTTTTTTAATATATTTTTCATAAAATCCTTCTTTCTCAGCAAGTATAATTTTATTACTATTTATATTTATACCCTACCTATATTAAATTATAACATAAAATTCAGTTTTGAAAAGACATTTTTTTATATTTTTTTTAAAATGTAAATAAAAACTGTTTATCTATGTAAACAGTCTCATTATATCTTGATATGTTATTACTAACATTAATATCATCAGTAATATAAAACCAATTGAATGGAACCAATTTTCTACTTCAGGCTTAACTGGACTTCCTTTGATTTTTTCAATTATAACAAATAGAATTCTTCCTCCATCAAATGCAGGAAATGGAAGAATATTTATAAAACCTAAATTAACAGATAAGTAAGCTGTTAGATATAATAAATTTTGTATTCCTAATTTTGCTGATTGTCCTACTACTGTATACATTCCTACAGGTCCTGATAAACTATTTAATCCTAATTCCCCAGTAAATAATTTAATTATAATTTGTGTCATGCTACTCATTACACTATATAATTTAATAAATGAATATTTAACAGAATTAATAAATCCTTTATTTAATTTGTTACCAGCTCCAAAACCATAAACCTTTACTTCATTACCTTCATTATCTTTTTCTATAGTTGGTGTTACTTCATATTTATTTATAGAACCGTCTTCTTTTTTTACTACAAATTCATATTTATTATTATCATTTTTTAATGCAAGTGCAATTTGGATTTTGTCCCAAGTATTCGTTTTCATTCCATTGATGCTTACTATCCTATCGCCTTCTATTATGCCAGCTTTTTCTATAGCTGAGTTTTCTGTAACTAAACCAACATAACTTAGTTGCGTTGAACTTCCCCATATTAATCCTTGTAAGAAAAATAATATTAGTGCTAAAATAAAGTTCATGGTAACACCAGCAACCAAAATTAAAAACTTTTGATAAGGTTTTTTATTACACATATATTTATCTTTACTTAATTTTTTTTCTTTTTCTTCTTCAACTTCCCCAGCCATAGCACAAAAACCACCTATAGGGAAAAGTCTTAAGCTATATATTGTAGGATCGTTTTTTCTCTTCCATTTAAAAAGTTGAGGCCCCATGCCCAAAGCAAATTCATCAACATGAACGCCCGTTTTTTTTGCGACTATAAAATGCCCAAATTCATGTACAAATATAAGTATACCTAACATTAAGATTAAAATTATTAAAGTCAACATAGTACCTCCTATAAATAACTGATAACTAATATAAATGCAAATAATACAAATATAATGCTATCTAATCTGTCTAGTATTCCACCATGCCCTGGAATTAAATTACCAAAATCTTTTTTGTTAAATTCTCTTTTTATAGCACTAAAGAACAGGTCACCACATTGTCCTATAACACTTAAAAATATTATTATTGAAATTACAGTTAAAATGTTTGTTGATGCATTAATTATATTTATGTAATACATAGTACAAACAAAAGTTGAAATTATTGTACCTATTATACAACCCTCTATTGTTTTATTTGGACTAATATTAGTGAATTTATGTTTGCCAATTAACTTCCCACCAAATAAAGCAAAAGTATCTGTTAATGTAGTTATTAGTATTAATAAAATAAAGTATTTTATACCATAATTATATACTGAAATTAATAAATTAAATCCTATTCCTAAAAATAAAACATTACTCAATAAATAAAATGCGTCGGTAATTTTATATTTATTTCTATAAAATAATATTGGGATGCAAATTGCTAAAATTATTCCACATAAAACTTTGTATGAAACACCAAATAATAATCCATATTTTTCAAAGTTAGAAAATATTAAATATAACATTCCTATTAATCCAATACATTTCATTAAAGTTGGATAATCATTAGTTTTGTCTTTTCTAATTTCTATAAGTTCTTTATAAGCAATACAACCAATCAATCCAACACCCAAACTGTATGGAATTCCCCCAATAATTATTAAAGGAATTATAATTAATATCATTATTATTGCACTAAATATTCTTTTTTTCATTAACTTCATCTACCATTTCTAAAATTAGTATAACACAATTTTAAAAAAAGTAATATATTATTCTTTAATAATTTTACTTAGATAAACAAAATTCAAATCACTATTATAAATTTTATTCTCAAATAATTTAAAATTTTCTAAACTTAATTTATCATCAATAAAAACTATACTACCATTTTCAATATTATTTAAAGATTCAATAAAATTACCTAAATTATATTTAAATGGAAGACACACAAAATCTGGTGAATACTTACTTCCAAGTTCTATTGTTTTTTTAGTAATTAGCGGCGCTTTAACTACTTTTAAATTAGTTAATTTCTTTAAAAGATATGATATTGGAACATGATAATTACCAAGATGAGGAAAACTAATTATTTTATTATTTTTCATTTTAAAAATTATCCTTTCTTGTTTTAATAATATCTAAAAAACTTTC
>JAZQIU010000042.1:0-9279 GCA_045541255.1 Bacilli bacterium
CATTATATTTATCTTTTAATTTATAACATAGTTCGTATCTATTAAAATCCATAAGTGCTTCACTTATATCTACCATTAAATCATAATTTGGACTTTGTTCAATTTTATCAAACAAATCACTTTCATACTTACTTGTTAAATCTTCTAATGTATCATACATATTATCTTCTACTATTGCAGATATACCATGATTTTTTTCATTGTACCAATCATCATATAAGTAATCTAAAGCATTTTCCTTTTGTAAAATTGCTTTTAATGTATGCAAATCATATTTAGGTCGTCCACCAAATAAATCTACTATTTCTTCCTTTATAGTTATCTCATAAGAACTATTTATGATATCCTCTGCTTTTAATTTAGTTAATTCTTCCTTAAATTTTTTAAGTTCTTTATTTAATTTATTATATATTTCATTGTTTAATCTTTCTTTCATTTTCTTCCTCCAATCTAAAAAACAATACTATTTCTAGTATTGCTATTTCTTTTCTACTATTAAACCACTTTTTAAAAAGTGATAATATGCTTCTTTATATCCTTTAAAAAATATTGCTTGGTATTCTCTAAACTTTAAATCAACAGCATTATCTATATACTTTGCAAGTAATTCACTTTCCTTTTTATTTAGTTCTTCTGCTATATTTTCTTCTATCAAATCTCTTAATTTGGGATTATCATTTAATATTTTTCTATTTTCTTTTACTATTTCCAAATATTCAGGATCTACTTTTTCTAATTCTACTGACACATTAGAAACATATTCTTCAAATTCAGATTTATACTCTTCTAAAAAAGTTCCTTCATTACTTATCACTATATACACTCTCCTTATCTTTAATAAATAATAAACCAACAGGAATGCCTAGAGCCAAAGATATATGATAAATAGTAGCTATTGAAAAATTTTTCTTTGCTTTCTTTGACTCTATTCTCCTAATAAACTCATCACTATAATCAGTTAATTCTGCTAATTCTCTTTGTGTTATATTTAATTCTTTACGATATTTTTTAATGTTCATAGATATTATCTCATAAATATCTTCATATTTATTCATCAATCATCATATCTTGTACACTTACATTTAATATTGTAGCAATTTCTTCTACAAGTACGATAGTCAATGATTTTGACAATTTATTACTTTCTAACCTTTGAATAAAATCATCAGGTTTGCCTAACTTTCTGGATAAATCTATTTGTGATATACCTGCTTTCTCCCTATATTCTTTTACTTTTTTAGTAATCAAATACCTCAACCTCATACAAGTTCCTCCTACCAGCACCATTATAAGAGATTAAATATTTTTCTACAAATGTACGAATTATCTTTCATAATCACTTTTGTAAGGTTGATTATCTTCTTCTAGTTCATCTTTATCATCAATAATTTCATTTGTTTTTTCATTAAGATTTAAAAGTATATTTAACTTTTCTAATCTTTCACTTTTATCTTTTAGTTCTTGTTCTTGTGGGAATGGTCTATTTATTTCTTCTTTTGCTTTTATAAGCTGTTCTTTAGCAGTTGCTAGATTATTGATACAATTATCTAATTTATCTTGAAAACTCGCTAAAACATTATCAATACGAATTAAATTACCACTAGGACTTGCACCCATTTCTACTGTATGAGTTAAGTTATTTTTTAAATTAAGTTTATGTTGTTTAAAAAATGGATCATACCATATTTCTAATTTAAATCCACGATATTCTCCTATTTCTTTTGGCTCTGTTGATGGATTTTTTAATAATTCTTCTGTTAAAGCAGTACCTGCCTCTTTTTTATCTAAATATTTTTTATCATTTATAGTCATTGATAAAAACTTTTCTTCATTATTAGGGATGTTATTCTTAACAACCTCTATCTCTAGTTTATATTTTTCTATTCTATTTTCAAGATTTTTTATTTGTTCTGGATAAAATTTTCTAACTTTATCTTCTAATTCATATATCTGACTTAAATGACTTTGCTTTAATAGTTTTAATTTAGACACTTGAGAATCCAATTCAGTTTTTTCAATTATCAATGGATTTCCTGCAGCTAATGCTTTTATTTCTGCATAAGATAAAGCTACTTCATCTATATCTTCTGCACTTCTTACAGGAGTTTTAGAGGTCATAATTTGAGATATAAACTTTTGCTTATTCTCTACTAATTGATATAAATAAGCATCAAATGTTTTTTCAGTAACATATCTATAAATATAAACATCATCATTTTGATTTCCCTGCCTAATAATTCTTCCACTTCTTTGTGTCAAATCACTAGGTCGCCAAGGACAATCTAAATCGTGTAATGCTAATAATTTATCTTGACAATTTGTACCTGCACCCATTTTTGGAGTACTACCAATTAGTATTCTAACTTTCCCCTGTCTTACTTTTGCAAATAATTCTTTTCTTCTTGTTTCAGTATTTGCATTATGGATAAATTCTATCTCATCTTCTGGTACACCTTTTTCAATTAATTTATTTCTTATATCATCATAAACATTAAAAGTTCCATCATTCTTTGGAGTTGATAAATCACAAAATAATAATTGTGCTAACCTTTGTTCTTTATTTTCTTCCCATATTTTAAATATATTTTGAGAGCATACATCAACTTTACTATCTTTATAATCAGGTAATAATTCATCTATTAACCTTTGGTCTAATGCTAGTTTTCGTCCATCATTTGTAATTTTAAGCATATTATCAACACTAGCATCAACTTCTCTGTTTCTTACTTTTTCAGCTCGTTCAGAGAAAGATTTAACAAGTTCAACTTGTAAATCACTAGGTTTGATTACAACATTTGTATAATGAGCAGTTGGTAATGGTAAGTTCAAAGTATCTGCAGTTTGAATATCCGCTACTTCTTTAAACATTGACATTAATTCAGGTAAGTTATAAAACTTTGCAAATCTAGTTTTAGAACGATAACCTGTTCCCTCTGGTGCTAATTCTATTGCAGTAATAGTTTCACCAAAAGTACTAGCCCAAGCATCAAAATGTTGTAGTTTATTTTCTAATAATGTGTCGTATTGCAAGTATCTTTGTAGAGTATATAACTCAACCATTGAGTTTGATATTGGAGTACCTGTCGCAAATATAACACCTTTATTATTTGTTAATTCATCTAAATATCTACATTTCATAAATAAATCTGATGACTTTTGTGCTTCAGTTTGTGCTATTCCTCCAACATTTCTCATTTTAGTATATAAATATAAGTTCTTATAATAATGTGCTTCATCTACAAATAATCTATCAACACCTAATTCTTCAAAAGTGATAACATCATCTTTTCTCTCTTGACTATTTAACTTTTCTAATTTTCTTTCAATACTCTTTTGCGACCTTACTAACATTTTAATTGAAAATCTTTCGCCACCATTATTTTTAAGTTCAACAATTCCATTTGATATATCATCTAATTGTTGTCTTAATATCTTCTCTTGTCTTTCTACTGACATAGGTATTCTTTCAAATTGTGAATGACCAATTATAATAGCATCATAATCTCCTGTCGCAATTCTTGAACAAAACTTCTTACGATTAGCAGTTTCAAAATCTTTCTTTGTTGATACAAGTATATTAGCACTAGGATATAATTGTAAAAACTCACTAGCAAACTGCTCAATAATATGATTAGGTACTACAAATAAACTCTTATTACATAATCCTAATCTTTTACTTTCCATAGCAGCTGCAACCATTTCAAATGTCTTCCCTGCACCTACTTCATGTGCTAGTAATGTGTTGCCACCATAAAGTATTCTTGCTATTGCATTGACTTGATGAGTTCTTAATTTTATTTCTGGATTCATCCCATTAAATTTTATATGTGAGCCATCATACTCACGAGGTCTAATAGAATTAAATCTCCTATTATATAATTTAGTTAATCTCTCTCGTCTATCTGGGTCTTTCCATATCCATTCAGCAAATTGTGCTTTAATTTGTTCTTGTTTTGCCTGTGCAATAGCAGTTTCTTTTTTATTTAAAACTGCTTCTTTTTTACCTTCTTCATTTATCTTATAATCAAATATTCTTGTATCTCTTAAGTTCAAACCATCTTCAAATAATCTATAAGCATTCGCTCTGCTAGTACCATAAGTAGATGTAACTTTAACTGTATATCTATCTTGATTTTTACCTTCAATATTCCATTCTCCATTTAATTCAGAGTAATGTATTTTAGTATTTCTTCTAGCATAGTATGATGATTCTAATAACTCATACATAAAATCTTGATAAACATCTTCAGGTATCCAAGTAGCACCAAACCTAACACTTATCTCACTTGTTTCAATATCTTTAGGTAATACCTCTTTTAAACACTTAACATTTATGTTATATCTAGGATCTTCCTTTGCAAATTCTTCTGCTATATCTAATTTATCTCTAACATTTCCACTTAAATATTCATCAGCATTTACCCATTTCTCTTGATTATCTTTATCAGGTATTCTAAATATAACTCCTTCTAAATCTTTTATTAAATCTTCTTTAGATATATTAGATACCTTACTCATATAATCTAAATCTACTGATGCTTTTTCAGAGATTGATAAAAGTAATGCCTCTGATGAATTATTTACTTTAGTAATCTCATTATGTGGTCTTATAGTTCTTTTATGGAATATATCTGCTTTTCTTTTTAATTCTTTATTCTCATCTAGTATTTCTAATGAGCATAATAAAAAATAACTGCTATCATTTGAAAAAGCAGTTGAATTACCCCTACTATTGATAAGACCATATTTTTTTATAAACTTATCGTATAAATCATTTAACTTTTCTTGTTCCCTTTTTATATCTTCTTCAGGATAATCATATAGTTGTAAGTTAATTAGTTCACGAACACAGTCCCTAATTTCAATTAAACCTCTTACCCTATTCTCTGTTGTGAGTGCTAGTTCTTGAGGATACATTCTACTGTTTTCTCTATAATAAACTTTATTATCAACTATTGCATAAGAAAAGTTTTTAACATTTAAATCAGCTTCAATAGACAAATCTTCTTCTTCGCCTATATCTTCTAATTGATATTCTTTTATCTCTGCATGAATATTAGATACTGCAGTTTCTAATAAATCTTCAAGACTTTCATCTTCGTATGGCTCACATACTGATACATCTTGCCCAAATTGACCAGAAACCATTTTCATATTACCTAACACCATTTCAGGATGGTCAACAAAATATTTATTCATTTTGATACCATCTTCATTAGTATCTAATGATACCCAATCAGGTAATATATCAGTTATTGATTCTCTTTTTTGTAAGAAAATTATGTCAGAGGTAACTTCAGTACCTGCACTCTTTTTAAAAGTGTTATTTGGTAATCTTATAGCACCAAGCAAATCTGCTCTTTGTGCTATATATTTACGAACATCAATACTTTCTTTATCCATTGTACCTTTGCTAGTAACAAATGCAATTATTCCTCCTGGTCTAACTTTATCTATTGTTTTAGCAAAGAAATAATCGTGAATTAAAAATCCATGTTTATCATATTTTTTATCATATATTCTATCTACCCCAAAAGGTACATTTCCTATTGCTACATCAAAAAAAGAATTTGAATATTCTGTCTTTTCAAATCCTTGAATTGCAATAGAAGGTTTTTGATATAATTGTCTAGCTATTCTACCACTTATATCATCAATTTCTACACCATAAATCTTTAATTTTTCATTATTTGGTAATAACCCTATAAAGTTCCCTATACCACAGGATGGCTCTAATATATTACCTTTTTCTAGTCCCATATTAGAGAGTGCTTTATACATTGCACTAATAACTGTTGGTGGAGTATAAAAAGCTGATGTAACACTATCTCTTGCTTTTCTAAACTCATCTGGAGTTAATAATTGTTCTAACTCGTTATAAGCACTTTCCCATTTTTCTTTATCAAATGCTCTTGATAAACCACCCCATCCAACATATCTTGCTAATACTTCTTGTTCTTCAGGAGTTGCATATCTATCTTCTTCTTCGCATTTTTTAAGAGTTTTAATTGCCTCTATATTATTTCTAAATCTTTCGCTTTCAGTACCTGCACCTAAATCCTTATCAGTAATTTTATAATTTATTCTTTCTTCATAAGGTATTTCAGGATGTAATACATAATTACTTATCTTTTCTCTTTTCTTTGGTGGAATAATAGGTTTAGGTAATTCTAAATTATCTATTATTTCTTCCTGTACTTCTTTATTGGTACTTAATAATACTTCATTTTGTCCTATACTAAAATCTATATTCTTATCATCAAAGTTTTGATAGAAGATATAAATAGTATCAGGAGATAACCTTATTCCAAAATCTTTATCTTTATCTAAATGTTTTAAGAATTCATTAAACTCTGTACATTCTCTAAAAAAGATTTCATCAGTTTTATCTTTATTAAATGCTGTAAAACTATAATCAGGATTATTAAATTCTGTATTTATTTTACTCTTTAAATGAATAGTAAGATGTCTTTTTTTAGATTTTATATGATCCCAAGTTTTTAACTCTATACCATCAATATAAAAAGTATCTTTATATTTAGTATCAAAAGAATTAAATATATTTAATATTCTATCTGCTAGTTCTTGTTCTCTTGGAACGAATAAAGATAATTGAGAAGTAGTTTCTTTATTTAATTCTCGTTTTTTTGTGTCAAATAAATCAATTACTTTCTTTGCTTGTTCTATATCTTCTTTTTCTTTTTCAGTAAGTATTATAGTATCTTTTTTATTTTCTTCTAACTTCCTGTAATGTTCACGATATTCTTTTAATTTATCTAGTTCATTATCTTCTAATAAATCTACTTTTCCACCTTCATTATATACAAATAAACTATCAAATAAGAAATCATAAAAACCTATTCCATCCCAAGCATTATCTCCATCATAAGCAACTAAATTACCATCTTCATTAAGTTCTAATTCAATATCATTAACTTTATGCTTATTTAATATATGGTATAACAAACCTATTTCGCCATCATTTTTATCATAAAATTTAATAATATCTTTTTCTTTTATCAAATGGTCATTTGCAGGATTTTCTTTCATTTTAGTTTCAAACTCTACTATATTCATTGTTCTACCAAACAATGGATATTTAGGATTATAGAGTTCTATATCAAAAGTTCCTATCTTATCTATGATATATTCATCTAATCCTATTGATACAGTATCGCCAACTTTATATTCGTATTCTTCTTCCAAAGAAAAAGGAATACTATTTTCAGTATTCTCTTCTAATTGTAAATCAGTTCTTTCAACACCATTTCCTCTGCTATGTTCTTGATGTTGTTCATCAACCCAACCCATTTCATTTGGTCGTTCGCTTTCATTTCCTCGTTGATGTTCTCTTGTTTCATCATTGAGTCCATTATCAAGTTCACTCTCATTTGTGCTGTGTTCTCTATCTCGTTCAAGTACTCTGTCAACTTGTCTTCCATCACTAATACTTGATATTGACTTGGTTGATGTTTCTTCAGATAATCTAACTTCATCATTGAGTACTTCCCTAGTTGTACTTTCTTCTTCTCTTTTAGATATAGATTCGGTAGTTGATAATCCCCAATTTTTGTGTAGGTTATGCTCATTAAACTCACTCCTTTCAGCACTTTTTCCCTTTTCATTATTATCATATACTAAATCTTTTTGTTCATCAAATGTACGAATTTTTTCTATTTCTGCAATTCGTATATTTTTTAAAGTAGCATATATTTCACGAAGTGCCATTTCTGAAATATCACTAATAGCAGTACCTACTCTAGTTATAGTTTCAATATTATCAAATAAACTAATATTAGAAAAATCAGTATGAACATAATGTGGATCTGGATTAAAGCCACATCTATTCAAAATCATATAACTAATACTTTTTGATAATAAATCTTTATACTTATCTTCTATAACTTCATCAGTAAAACTATCTAATTTAGTATTTGATTTATTAAGCAATAAATCATTAAAGTAATCAACATAATTATCTTCAGTTAATATCACAGATACTGATTGTATCGCTTGGTTAATATCTGCTTTATTCTCTAAATCTCCATATCTATTTTCAAGTGATTCAATAACTTGTTCTTCATATACTTTATTAACTCTCCATAAGTTAATATTTTTCTTATACCTACTATGAGTATCTGATACATCAAATACATATTTTAATTTTAAATTACCATCTTGCTCATCTAATAAAGCAATACCTTTTGCACCTTTATTTATCCACCTATTTAATGTCTTATTCCATGTCTCTAAATCTGCACAAGCAATAGCATTAGGTTTTTGTGCATAAATAAGTAATTGTTCACTAAAATTATATTTATAGTTCATAGAAGCACATTTTAAGAAATCAAGCCATTGTCTTGAATCCTGTGATACATCTTTAATGGTTTCTTCATATAATTCACTAATTAATTTTAATTTTGAAGCCATATCTCACCTACCTTTCTATAAGATATTATTTATTTTTTATCTTCACGATTTTGCTTTAAAATTGAAAAATAATCTTCTTCTATGTTAATGTCATTCCCCCAAGCTAATAACTGCCATATCATATCTCCTGCTTCATTAGGAAAGAATCTTACATCTACAAATTCTTTTCCTTCATCATTAACTCTAGGAACACTATATCTTAATAATTTGTTTTTTAATTTTTCTGCAACTGCTGAAAAGTTTTCATCATCTATATTCGTAGCATTATTAAAGTTTAATATACTTACTAATTTATTAAAAAAATCAGTATCAATAGTTAATTGTACTGATGGTTTCCTTGTTGAATAAGGCATTATTTTCTCGCCACCCTTCTAATTTTTCTAGGATATATTTTCATTATTTCTATTTCTTTAGTAGCTCTATTATAATTTTCTTTTAATGAGCCACAAATTTCTATATAATTTCCTACTCTACAATGAGATATAGATTTTTCATAACTCGTATTTAATACAGAAAAGATAATTGTATTTGAACTAATATATATTTCGTTTTTATCGTAAGAATCTTCAATATCATTTTCCATTATTTTTAATACTATATCTATCCAATCGGAACTATCTTTATTTGGTCTTTTTTCTAAAACTATTCCAGAAAAAACTACTACATTCATTATCTTTCCACCTCTCTATTCTTATTGTTTAAATAAAAATCATGAGTTGTTTTTATATCTTGAACTTTAACATTCTCACTTTGTTCAAATAAATATTTGTATTGGTCTTCAATACTATTGATAGTATCTTTTAATATTCTATCTGCATTTTCTTTATCTTCTGCTAATACAGTAATATC
>JAZQIU010000043.1:0-11569 GCA_045541255.1 Bacilli bacterium
TATCAAGTAATAGATAATTATGACGATAAAAGTAAAGTTTTAATTATTAATGGTATAGATGAATATGTTGATGAAATAACATATAATACTTTATTAAAAACAAAAACAATAGAAATATTAGATACTATAGATGCATTAATAGAAATAATGAATATCAAAAAATGTTTTTTAGCTGTTAGCAACAAAGATATTGATTGTATAAATTTATTAGTAAACAATATAGGCACGTATCCAAAAATAGATTTAAAATTATTTACTCCAAATCATACTATAGGTAAAAAAGAAATATTAATTGATAGACTTACAAATTATAAAAATAAAAACTATAACATACAATATTTAAATTTAATAGATGTATTAAATATTTATAACGTATTAAAAAAACAAAGACCAGCATCAACAACATATATAACCTTAACAGGAAATTTAATAAACGAAACCAAAGTATTGAAAGTTAATATTGGTACTAATTTATGTGACATATTAAATGAATATAAAATAACAAATAAAGATAACATTATAGTTAATGGATTATTAAATGGAATACATATAAAAGATCCTAATTTTATAATAGATAAAAACATAAGAAGTATATTTATAAATACTATTGAAAAATATACTGAAAAGAAATGTATAAATTGTGGTATTTGTACTAGTGTATGTCCTGTAGGAATAAATCCTAAATATATGTATTTTAACAAAGATACTAAGTCAAAAGAGTATAAAAAGAAATGTATAAATTGCGGATTATGTTCTTATAATTGTCCATCTAAAATTAATTTAAATAAAGAGGTGGAATCATGATTAAAAATAATAATTCTATAGAAAAAATGAGTTACATATATTTATTAAGTTTACTACCACTTATATTATTCGGTTTTTATAAAAATGGAATAAGTTTATATATAAAAGATTATGTAAATATATTAGGAATGTTAAAACCTTTATTATTAATCTTATGTGGATTTATTATTGGAATACTAGTAAATATAATTTATGAAAAAGTAATAAAGAAAAGTCAAAATAATATAAGAGAAATAATATTTAGTAGTTTTCATCCAATATACGGAATATTAATTTCTTGTATAATAAGTATTAATACTAACATATTTTTATTTAGTATCATAACATTTGTAGTTTTATTTATATCAAAATTTATAAGTATTAACAAAGTAAACTATATAGCATTATCAGGATTAATAATATTTTTTATAATGAATATTATGGGAGAATTTTCTTTCTTAAATATTTATGAATCAACTAATAATTTTAATATGAATGCAGTTGACTATTTATTTGGTAGAGGTAGTGGAGGAGTATTTACTACTAATGTTATATTATTAACAATAAGTTTTATAGTTTTATATAACTCTAAAATTTATAAAAAAACTATACCAATATTTTCTATATCGACGTTTATATTATTGACTATTATATATTGTATTACAACAAACAACATAATAAATATAATGAATATGTTATTTACAAATGGGATACTATTTTCTTTTATATTTATAGCAACAGAACCTATAAGTAGTAGTTATACAAAAAAAGGTATGGCTATATATGGTATTATAGTTGGGATTTTAACTTTCTTATTATATTTAATACAACCAGCATTATCTAGTCTGGGTGCAATATTAATAGCAAGTATATTTAATAGTTTAATCGATTTAAAATTCGAGTAAATTAGACATTAATATTTATTAAAATAATATTGGTGATGATATGAAAGTGAAAGTTTTTGATGAAAATCATGAAAAAGATTTAGAAAATTCTATTAACGAATTTATTTTAGAAAAAGATATAATCGATATTAAATTTAATGTTTCAATAGCAATATCAGGTGAAGAACAAATATATTGCTTTAGTGCATTAGTAATGTATAAATAGACAACCAATAGGTTGTTTTTTTAATAAAAAAACTTACGTAAAGTAAGTTATACCATATACATATTATTGTTATATAAATTGTCTCCTAAATCTTTAGTAGTATTATAATTAGTAGATAATTCTCCTTCTAATTTATTTAATCTAGTTTCAATTCTATTGATTTGTCTTTCAATTTTTGATATTCTAGAATCGATATCTGTAGTATATGTATTATTCATATTATTATTTTGCATCATACTATTTTGATCCATCATATTATAATTCATAGCTGGACCAGAATAGAAAGAAGATTGACTAGATACTTGATTTGGATACATATTAGGCATCATAGGTTGCCCCATATTATATGAACTCATATTATACTCAGAAAAGAATGAATTTCTATCTTTTTTCATGTATGTCCCCCTCTAATTCATTATATGAAAAAAATAAAAGGAAGTGAAAAGAATGAGATTAAGAAATGTAAAAAATGCAAAAAATATAGTAGATAATTCAAAATATGTAATTAATAATCCAGAAGAATATATTGGAAATTACCAAAAATTATTTAATAATGATAATCCAATAAATATAGAAATAGGTATGGGTAAAGGTGACTTTATAATTGGAATGGCAAAAAAATATCCAAATATAAATTTTATAGGTATAGAAAAATATGAATCAGTAATGGTTCGTGCAATAGAAAAATTAGAAAATATTGATTTACCAAATTTATTTCTTATTAGAATGGATGCTATAGAGATAGATAAAGTATTTAATAAAGAAATAAATACAATATATTTAAATTTTTCAGATCCATGGCCTAAAAAAAGACATGCAAAAAGAAGATTAACAAGTGAAATATTCTTAAAATTATATGATGCAATATTTATTAGCACACCACACATTATTCAAAAAACAGATAATATTGGTTTATTTGCATCGTCGCTAGTAAGTTTATCAAAATATGGATATACATTAGAAGAAGTAAGCTTAGATTTAAAAAATGAAGATATTGATAATGTAGTAACTGAATATGAAAACAAATTCATGAGTCTTGGTACAAATATTAATTATTTGAATGCAAAAAAATACAAATAAAAAATATCTATAATTAGATATTTTTTATTATTGGTTTATTGCTATTCTCAAATTCTAAAATATTTTCACTACCTAACATATTATAAATTTGATAAGCTTTAACTTCATAATCTTTAATTATAGAATCAATGTTTTTTAAACTAGATACAATAGGTAAAGTTGTATCTTTTTTTATATTACTAATATATTTCTTACCAACTTCATTAAAACCTAAAATTCTAATATATTCATTTTTAACACAATTTAATTTATCTTCTTTTTTTAAGCCTATTAATATATGAATAAACATTCTATTAATACGATTATATGTGTATCTCTTAGTTTTAACTTTTTTTATTAATTCGTCAATACTATTACAGTTTTTAATAACACTTTTTAATCTATTATCAATTCCTTCATCAACCGTTAAATAGTCATCTAAATTATCATCATTAATTATTTTATATTTCAGTAAATTAAAATATAAATCATAATCTATGTCATTTATATAATCTACATTTGGTACAAAATTAGAAATGTCTAATTCTTTTTTTAATTTTTCTCTTATATTTGATGCACTTATTATTTTATCATTACTCTCGGTATCATGATAACTATTAGTTCTTTTAATTGTAATAGGTTCAATATCATATTTATTTTTTATAATACTTTTAATATATGACAATCCTAATAAATCATTAGGAGTATCAATACCAGTGTTCAATGCTTTATTAAGTGCAGTAGGATAGTTAATTCCTTCCATTAAATATTTTTTTACATTGTCGTTATACTCGTTATCCAATTGCTTTTGAGCTAAATTTTTAAGTCTTTCAATATCGTTGCATTCACTACCAAATATAATTTTTTTAACACCTAATTCATTTAATAATTCCATTGATGCATCACTAAATATATCAGCTGAATTACTACCAAATATAAAGGGTAATTGAACAACAATATCTACATTATTATCTAAAGCTAATTTTGTTTTAGAACTAACTGTCTCTATACTTATTTGTCCTCGTTCTAAAAAATAACCATTTAAAACAAGAATAATAATAGAATCTGGATAAATTTTTTTAATAGTATCTATATGATATTTATGTCCATTATGAAACGGATTATATTCTGCTATAATACCAATTATTTCCATCCAATCACTTTCTTTCAATTTGAAAATATTTTATTATATTACCTATAAATTGTCAAATTAGCATATTATTTAATATGAATAAAATAATGTATTTTTTATTAGGGATAATTTTAATTAGTATATCAACAATATTTTTTTTGCTGTATACAAATTTAATAAATATAGGGTATAGTTTATTAGATTATATTTTATATTGTTTAAAAAGAATAGAATGTTTACTAATAATACCAGGAATAATTATTTTATATTTTAAATATATAAAAAACTAAGCATTTTTCTTGAATAAAAATTATAAGTAATATAAAATATTATTTAAGAGAGGTGATGATTATGAAGACAATAACATTATTACCAGCAGATACTTATAAAGTAATAAATAAAACTATAATAAGTGAATATGATAAGAAAGTAATCATCAACTTATATCAACCAATCATAGGACCTTTAGCTGTTAGTCTGTATCTAACTTTTATTAGTGATTTAAATAAACAAGAATATTTAAGTGAAATATATTCTCATCATCATTTAATGATAACTTTAAAAAGTGGATTAGATATAATAAAACAAGCTTGTAAAGCCTTAGAAGCCGTAGGTTTAATTAAAACTTTTGTAAAAGTAAATGAAAATCAAAATGATTATATATATGAATTATATAGTCCTTTAACACCTCATGAATTTTTTAATCATCCTGTATTAAATATTATTCTTTATAATAATATAGGTGAAAAAGAATATGAATACTTAACAAAATTTTATAAAAAACAGCATATTGATATGAGAGATTATAAAGATATAACTAACTCATTAAATAGTACATATAAAAGTATAAATAACTTTAGTAGTAAGGATATTGATGCTATAAATAAAGAAATATTAGGTACAAATATAGGAGATGTAATTGATTTTGATATGATTTTATCTAGTATTCCAAATAATATAATTAGCGATAAAGCATTAAATAAAAAAAACAGAGAGTTAATAAATAACCTATCTTTTGTATATGATATCGATAATCTAAGAATGATAGATTTAATTAGAATGTCAATAGAAGAAAATGGAATGATAAATAAAGAAAGATTAATAACTAATGTTAGAAAATATTATGACTTTAACAATAATGGGAATTTACCAACTCTTATTTATAGAACTCAACCAGAATATTTAAAACAAAAATATAATGATACATCAAACAGAGGTAAAATGTTATATGTATTTGAAAATACCACTCCATATGATTTTCTAATGGGAAAATACAAAGGAGTAAAACCAACAAGTAGAGATTTAAAATTACTTGAATACTTAGCTGTTGAATTAAAAATGAAACCAGCAGTAATAAATGTATTGGTAGATTATGTTTTGAGAATAAATGATAATAAACTAAATAGAGGATATGTAGAAGCAATCGCTGGACAGTGGATTAGAAGTAATATAACTACAGCATCAGGAGCTATGGAAAGAGCAGAAAAAGAACATAAGAAAAATAAGACTAAAGTATTTACTACCAAAAAAGAAAATGTGCCTGTATGGTTTAATGAAAAAAATGATAGTGTACAAATAAGCGATAAAGAAAAAGAAGAATTAGAAAACTTATTAAAAGATTTTAGGTGATTAGATGGAAGAGGTAAATAAAAGTACTAATAAATTTTTTAGAAATAATTTGAATGATACTTTAAAAAGAGATTATATAGAGAGTTTAAAAGATAAAAAATTTGCATCTTTAGTTAATAAATTAAAATTAACTGATGAAGTAGGAATGAAATATACATCAAAACTAGAACATACTATAGAAAATTTAAAAAATTGTGAAAATTGTAAATGTTTAAATGAATGTAAAAATGAAGTGAATGGTTGTGTATATTATCCAGAAAAAAAAGATGATAAACTTGATTTTAATTATGTTGCATGTAAGTATAAAAATAAAAGTATTAAAGAAAGTAGAATTAATAAAAGTTTTACATTAGGTATTTCAAACGAAATAAAAAATGCAAGTATGAGTGAAATAGACATAAATGATAAAAAAAGAGTAGAATTAATAAAATGGTTAAAGAAATTTTATGATGAATATCCAAATTCGAAAAAAGGTCTTTATTTACATGGATCTTTTGGAAGTGGAAAAACTTATTTAGTTGCTGCGCTTCTAAATGAATTAGCAAAGAAAAATTATAACACTGTAATAATGTATTATCCTGAAATGTTATCAAGATTGAAATCAACATTTGATAATACAAATGAATCATATAATGAGGTATTTGATAAAATTAAAACTTGTGATATTTTACTAATAGATGATATAGGAGCAGAAACGGTTACTAATTGGAGTAGGGATGAAATATTAGGAACTATACTTCAATATAGAATGGAACATGAATTATCTACATTTCTAACTTCTAATTTAACAATAGAAGAATTAGAAACACATTTAAGTTTAGTTAAAAATAATATGGATAAGGTTAAAGCAAGACGTATTATAGAAAGAATAAAACAGTTGACAACCGATATAGAATTAATTAGTGTAAATAGAAGAAATTAATTTACTTAATAAATTAAAAATGTTATAATTTTTATGATAGGAGTAAAAGGATATGGAGAATAAGTCGTTTCTAAGTAAATTTATTTTCTTGTTAGTTATTATTGTCCTAATAGTAGTTATGGCATTCTTTATTATAAACAAAAATGAAGTGGATGCTGATATGCAAGAAATAGAGCTTATTACTAGTATGAATGTTGATACTTACGATCAAGATTTATACATATATAAAATGGAAAATGACAAAATATATGCTTCAGAATACTTTTACAATACATATTATCTTAATAATAATACGGTTACATTTGATGAATATAATTTGAGTGATGATACAAAATTTTATTTAAAAACCTTATCAAATACTGATAAGGATATAAATAATATAAAAGTTAGTTATGATCCAATAACAGAAAATGAATTTAACTATTTATTAAATAACTATACACTTTTAAAAATATATGTATGGCTAGATGAAAATGAAATGTGTAAAAATGTGCTTTTATATTCAGCGAATAATATGGAATTAGTTATAGAACAATATTAAAAAATCGTAAAAAATAATTACGATTTTTTTATGTTTATTTCATTTAATTTTATTAATTCAATTATAGCATTAGATCTATTAATTACATCTAATTTTTGCATTACATTAGAAATATGATTTCTTACAGTTTTTTCACTAATATTTAATAGTGCACTTATTTCTTTAGTACTTTTATTTTCGATTAGCAACTGAAATATTTCTTTTTCTCTCTTAGTTATTATATTTTTCATATTAACACTCCCTATAATATTACTCAATATATTTTATGAGAAAAAAAATTAGTTGTTATTGAAATTTAATAGTTATATACATTTTATTAGTATATTGTTCCTGTATTTTTCTGATAATATCATTTGCTAACTTTACATCATGAGTTTTATTAGAAATTGTAACAGATATTTTATCATTTTCTATTTTAACAAAACTTTTATAACTAAAATTTTCTTCTATTAATTTTTCTATACCTTCTTCTTTTCCTTTATTTGAGTTAATATTTTGTATTTTTTCATATGCAGTATTTTTTTCTTCTAAAGTAGTTTTTTCATTTAAAAGAATAGATTGAAGTTCATTCATAGTACTTTCTATTTCTTCATCATTTTGAACTCTTAAAGCAGCTAAAGAATCACTATTATTTATATTAATTGTTTGTAATTCTGTATCATTTTCTTTTATAGTTGCTAAAGTATTATTTGGCATTGCAACATAATATACACTTAAAACTAAAATAATACTAAATAGAGTTAAAAACCATAAACTTTGTTTATTTATCATAATATTCCTCCAATAACTATTACATTATATTAATAAATTAAATTAATTATTCTACAAAAATAAACTTAAAGCATAAACTATAATCTTTGCTATTATACGCCACATAATATCCTCCTTCTAAAAACGTAATAAAAAGAATTTAATTTTAATATAAAGTTGTTTAAATAAATTATACATATTAAACCAACAATAGGAGTCTTAAAATTATTCTAAATATTCTCCACATAACATTCCTTTCTAGGTCCTTCATAATATATATAATAAAATTTTTTGTATTTCCTTTTTTAAGTATAAAAAAATTATAAAAAAAAATAATAATAATATGAAAAAGAATAATTTAAATATTTTAATTACATTACTAATATTTTTAGTAAGCTTATATATTATAAGAATTTTAAAATTAACAGGAATATGCTGTATGATACTTTCTATATTAAGTCCACTGTTTTTTGGATATGTTTTATCATGGATTTTAAAGCCAATAGTAGATAAAATAAAATTCAATAGAATAGTTACAACTTTAATTATATACTTATTATTTATTGGCATCATAATATTTATATTATTTAATTTAATACCTTTAATAATTACTGAAACAAAAAGAATTATACCAATTATAAAATATTATATAAATCATAATAGAATAATTTTAAAAATATATGAAAGTTTGAATATAAAAAATATATTAACAACAAATATAAAAATAATGAATGATTGTTTAAATAATTTTTTTGGTATAACGATGAATGTAATATACAGTTTAATATTTGGATTTTATTTTTTAATAAGAAAAGATAGTTTTGATTATTTTAAATTTATTCCAAAAATTTTAAGAAATAATATAAGTAAAGATTTGAGACTATATATAAAAAGTATTTTACTTGATACTTTATTTATGTTTATTATATTATCTATAGCATTTAAAATTATAGGGTTATCAAGTCCTTATCTTTTTGCACTATTTTGTGCTATTACCAATATTATTCCGTATGTAGGTCCATACATTGGGGGAGTACCAGCAGTTTTAATCGGCCTAACAAAAAGTATTAAAATGGGGATAATAGTAACTATAACAATAATAGTCGTACAAACAATAGAAAATAATATAGTACAGCCTTTAATAGTTAGCAAAAATGTAAATTTAAATCCCATCCTAATATTAATAGGAGTAATTATATTTAGTCACTTTTTTGGGATATTAGGAATGATTATATCTACACCTATAGTGTTAGTAGTGAGGAATATTATAAATTACTATAAAAAAAATAAACCAAAATGGTTTAATTTAATTCTTGATAAATTGTAGTATCAAATTTATGATCTTTAGTATCAAACTCTAATAATTTATTTGTATTAATTAAGAAAAATTTATGTGATAAAGTATCAACGTCAGAGTTTTTAGTAACTGGATCATCCCAAGTTAAATCTATATGTAACCATTGACCATTAATTAATACAACATTCCATACATGCGTATCACTAGCAACTTTATAATTTCTTAATCCAAACTTAGTTAAAAATATGGCCATTAAATCTGCATAACCACTACATACAGCTGTACCATTAAATAAAGGCCCTAAAGCAGTATAGGAAGCATCATTAGACTTGTTTATATCATATCTTGTATTATTAATTATATGGTTATGTATTGCTAACATTTTATCTTCATCACTCATACCATTAGTGATTTCTTTAGTTATTATTTCATCAACTCCACGCTCACTCTTTTCTATATCTTCATCGCTATATAATTTAGTAACATTAATAGTTACTTCTCCTGTTGTACTACTAACAACTCCAATTTTAGAATAATTATTATATGGATGAACATAATTATTTATATTAGAAAGTAGAGTAGTATTTTTACTTATTGAAGTAATATCCTTTAAACAATCAGTATACTCATCAGGACAATAAAACGTAAATGTTTCCCATCCGTTATTTAAAGTTGAAAAAATTATATTTAATAATCCTTGATAACTATATGGTACATAATTTTTACTTAATTGAACAAATTTAAAGTCATAGTTTTTAGCATAATCATTACTACTAGCAATTCGAACTTTCTTTTCACTTTCTAAAAAATCTGCTAAATAATTAGACAAAGTATCCATATTTATCAAAACTAACAAAGTTAATATTAAACATATAATTAAAGAAAATGTTTTTTTCAATTTAATCACCTTATTTCAATGATACCAAAAAGTCAAAAAAAAAGAAATGATTAAGCGCTCATTTCTTTTACTTTTTTATTTAATCTTGCTTTTTGTCTATCACAAGTATTTTTCTTTATTAATCCCTTTGAACAAGCTTTATCAATGTTACAAATAAATTTCTTAAGTTCAGTATTTGCTAATTCTTGGTCTTTTCCAGCGATAGCTTTTTCAACCTTTTTCATAGAATTTTTTACTTTAGCAGTATAGATATTATTAGCAATAGTAGTTTTAATATCTGTTTTTACTGACTTTTTAGAACTTTTTATATTAGGCATAATTTCGCTCCTTCCTTAAATACAATATTGATTTTATCAAAAAAGTTTAAAAAAAGCAAATAAAATAGTACTTTTTCTTTAATTTTATTAGTTTTTACTAATTATTATACAAAAAAACTTTTATATTGAAAAAAAACGTAATTTATTATATGATTATTATGTAATATGAATAAAAGGATTGATTATATGAAAAACTCAATATTTAAAAGTTATACAAAAAAAATATTAAGAAGTGAAGCTTTTATTTCAGTAATTGTAGTTTTTGTATTAGCTCTAGGTATAATTGGAACAAGTTATGCTCTTTATATGGATGTTGATACAGATACAGATTATCAATTAGTTGAAGTAGGAGATTTAAAAATAGATTTTGATAATATTGATAATAGTACTAATCCAGAAGATTATAGTAAAATAACTTTAAATAATATGATTCCTATGGAAGATGAGATAGGTATTAAACAAAATGATAATATATTCTCTTTCCGTATTTATAATACAGGAACATATACAGTAGATTATGATATAAAATTAGTAACTGCTGATGGCAATGAAGTTGATACTAAATATATTAATTATCAATTATGTAAAGATGATGCTACAAACTGTAGCGATGTTAAAACATTAAGCGATACAAAAGATTCTATTATTAAAGAAGAACATATATTTCCGACTTATGAAGGAAATGATGCTAGTGTGTATTACTTTATAAGACTTTGGATTAATAATCAATATCCTTTAAATACAGAAGCAGATAGTAATATTGTTTTAAGGGTTTTAATTGAAGCATCAAATGCGAATGGTACATTAGATAATAAAAAAACATTAGCGGGCACTATATTAAATAATGCAAAAAAAGGCGATGGAATAACAACTACTAAATATCAAACAATATCAAATAGTAGTTTAGGTACTTCTTCAAATGAAGATGAAAGATTATTACTAACTACAAAAGATAATGATGGAATAAGCTATTATTATAGAGGTAATGTCATAGATAATTATATGAACTATGAAGGAATGTGCTTTAGAATAGTAAGAATATTAGGTAATGGAAACATAAAGCTAGTTCTTGCTGATGAAAATAATGAATGTAATAGTAAATTAATAACAAATACGAGTTCATTAATAGGT
>JAZQIU010000044.1:0-11426 GCA_045541255.1 Bacilli bacterium
TTTCATTTTCTTCTATATTTACTAATATATTTTTTTCTATATTTATGTTATTAAGAATAAATTTGCATTGATAATTACCATTTTTTGTATAGTTAATATCGCAATTTGTTATAACTTTATTTGAACTATATTCTATTAAAGAATTAATATCATCTTTTCTATTTGTTATTGTTAAATTATCTTTTAATACTATCTTTTCTCTTTTGTAGAATTCTTCAATTATTTTAAAATCATCTAATAATAAATTTTTGCCTTCTTTTACATATATATCTTTTTTTAATTTTTGTTCTTCATAATATTTATAAAGTTTAATGATATCTTTATAAGAATATATAGCATTTTGTATTTCACTATTTTTAAAAGTTATTATATGTTTTTTATTATATAAATTTATATTAATCAAATGACCTAAATCCAAATTGAATTTAGGCAATATATCATTATCTGAATAAATAATTATTTTTAAGTCTTCTAAATTATATTTATTCATTAGATTAAGTTCAAGTGGTAAATTTGGTCTTCGGTCTTTATAATAAGTGTTTGTGTCACTATCATATATTGAAGTAATAATATTTTCACCAATAACTGGATAATAACCAATATCATCTACCGTATATTCAATTTTTTTATCTTGATAATAAACTTCTATTTCATATATTTTTATGTTTTTAGTTTTATCTTTTAATATTATTTTATCTATTTCTTCTACAGGTGTAATAACTTCAACAAATATTGTATTGTCTTTTGGTTCTGTTAATATTACTTCTTTTTCTATATAATCGTTTTCATCTTTTATATAAATATTATTTTCCTCTAAATATCCCAAATCTTTATAAATAGTTTCAAAAGTATTAAATATTTTATATCTTTCTATTTTTACTTCATCTAATGGCTCATTATTTAAACTATTCACTTTATAATATTGTCCATATATGGTTTCTGCCTTAACATTAATTGTTATGAAAAATAAAATTAATAATAATATAATTTTTTTCATATAATTCTCCTTTCATAATACATATTAGGAGTTTTTTTGTATTTCCTTTTTTTTTATAAAAAAAAACTGAAAAAAATTTCAGTTTATTCTTCTTTATCATTAAATTTTGTATTTTCATATGAGTTTTCTTGAGGATAATCATCATCGCTTTTGAATTCAATTTCATAATATGCATCTTTTATTGCTATTTTTATTATATAGTATAAGAGATAAGATATAAGCGCAATAAGTGCTATATAAAATATGCCTATTAATACATTTATCATATTATATTGATTCAACAACTAATTTAATAGCTGTTTTTTCCTCTCCTTCTATCATAATATCACTAAATGCTGGTATAACTACTAGGTTTTGTCCTGATGGTGCTAAAAAACCTCGCGCTATACATATTGATTTTATCGCTTGATTTAAACTTCCTGCACCTATTGTTTGAATTTCAACACTTCCTGTTTCTCTAAATACATTTGCAATTGCTCCTGCTACTTTAGAAGGATTTGATTTCGATGATACTTTTAAAATTTCCATTATTTTCACGCTCCTAATTAATAATATTAGAAAGTAAAAAAAAAAAGAACTCATTAGAGTTCTTAATTATAAGTTGATAATCTATTATTATCTTTATCAACAACTTCTGTCATATACTTACCAGACATAGTTAGTATATTAGGTGTTTCATTTAAATCTTTTTCATCAATATTTGATTTATATGATTGAACTATATTACCATTCGCTGAAGTTATATTTGCGTCTTCTAAAATATCAATTATTATATTTCTTGAATAATTCTTATTAATTTCTACAAATATCGCATCTCCAGTACTTTTTGTTCCATCATTTGTTGGAGCTAATGCAGTAAATTTGTTTCCTACTGCGTTTAATGTTCCTCCAGCAATAGTTAAATTACCTGCTTTTATACCAATTACTGATGCTGCAGTTAATTCACCACCATTTATAACTGTATTTCCAGATTGTGGTAAATATAATGCAAATCCATCTTCATGAGTTGCTGTTATTTTTGAACCAGCATTTATTGAAATAGTCGTACCACCAAATCCAGCAGTTCCATTTCCGGCAATTCCATATCCATCATCACTGATATTTATTTCCCCATAGAAATCTAACATTGCACCTTGACCAAATACTGTAATACCATATGTATCTGCATTAATTATTACGTCATTAGCAATTGTTGCTGTAATATTTTGTTGTTCTGTAGTTTTTTGTCCTACTGTTATACCTTGAGCAGAACCAGCTTCTATAATTCCGTCACTTACATTTAGACTATTATTTGTTCCATTAACTCTTATTATTCTTGTACATTCACCTGCACAACTTAATGTTTTTCCATTTAAGTCTAAATTTATAGTTTGATTTTTAGATTCAAATATAATATCTTTAGGAATTGCAACGTCTTTTAATAATTTAATATTTATATCACTAATTTCACTATTTTCTTCAATTGCTTTATAAATAGTTCTTGTTGTGTATAAAATATTATTTATTTCTATATCAGCTTCTTCATCAGCTAAATATCTTGTATATGCTTTTCCATTTTCATCAAATGTTTTATCTATTGTTGTATGTCCTTCATAACTGATATATGGAGTTTCTTCGCTATTTGAATTATAAATCAAAATATCGTCAGCATTTTTGCTATTTAATGTAGCTCCAGATATTGTTATACTTACATTTTTAGGATATCCATCATTCATTTCAACATAGATTACGTCTCCTGTACTTTCTGTACCATTATTTGTTGGGTACACTGGGATAAACTTATCTCCTATTGCTGTTAATGTTCCACCACTAATATTTAAACTTCCTGATTTTATTCCAATTACTGATGCTGCTTTTAATTCACCACCTTGAATATCTACATATCCTTCTTGTGGTAAATATAATGCAAATCCGTCTTTATGTTCTGCAGTTATTTTTGCACCATCATAAATTGAAATGTTTGTTCCGCTATATCCAGCACTTCCATTTCCTGAAATACCATATCCATCATTTTTGATATTTATTTCTCCATAAAAGTTTAAATAAGTGTCTTTTCCGAATATTGTAATACCAAAAGTATCTGCATTTATTTTTACATCATTAGCTACTGTTACACTTATATTTTGTGCTTCTGTTGTTTTTTGACCAACTGTAATACCTTGTGCAGAACCAGCTTCTATAGTTCCATTTTTAATAGCAAAAGAACTTGTTTTACTATTTACTCTAATTATTCTCTTACATTCACCTTTGCAACTTAATGTTTTTCCATTTAAGTCAAAAGATACATTCATATTATTAGCTTCAAAAATAATATCTTCTTCAATTTCTAAATCTTTTAATAATTTTATATTAGAAATATTTTCTTGTTCTAATGCATATTTATATGAATTAATACTATAATATTTTTCATCAACATTTATTACAGCCTCTTCATCAGCTAAATATCTTGTATATGCTTTTCCTTTTTCATCAAATGTTTTATCTATAGTTGTATAACCTATATAATTAATGAATGGAGTTTCTTCACTATTTGAATTATATACTAAAACATTTCCAGCATTTTCGCTACTTAATGTTGCTTGTTCACTTATTGTAATACTTACATTTTTAGGATATTTGTCATTCATTTCAACATAGATAACATCTCCAGTACTTTCTGTACCATTATTTGTTGGGTACACTGGGATAAACTTATCTCCTGTTGCTGTTAATGTTCCACCATTAATATTTAAAACTCCTGATTTTATTCCAACTACAGATGCTGCTGTAAATTTACCGCCATAAACATTTACATATCCATATTGTGGTAAATATAATGCAAATCCATCTTTATGTTCTGCAGTTATTTTTGCGCCATCATAAATTGAAATGTTTGTTCCGCTGTATCCAGCACTTCCATTTCCTGAAATACCGTATCCATCATTTTTGATATTTATTTCACCATAAAATTCTAAATTAGCATTCAATCCAAATATAGTAATACCATAAGTATCTGCATTTATTACTGCATTTTCACCTACTGTTACATTTATATTTTGTGCTTCAGTTGTTTTTTGACCAACTGTAATACCTTGTGCAGAACCAGCTTCTATAGTTCCGTTATTAATATACACGTTGCTATTTTTACCATTTGCTCTTAATATTCTTGTACAATTGCCATCACAACTTAATGTATATCCATCTAAATCAAAATTAACATAAGCATTATCTGTTTCAAGAATAATATCTTCTGTTAACACAACATCATCTACTAACAAAATATTAGCTTGTTGTAAATTTATTTGTTCATTTAATTTACCAACTGGATATTTTCTACCATTTGATTCAAAAGCTGCTTTTTCTAATTTTTGGAAAATAACATCTCCTTCTTCAAATGTCATATCTAAAACATCAATTGGATTTCCATCTTTATCTACATATTCTATTACTGCGTATTCATCGTATGATTCATATAATTGACTTTCATCATAGATAGATAATTTATTATTTCCATCTATATAAAATTGATTTCTATATTCTGCGCTATCTAAATTGTCTCTATCTTTGTAATCGTAAGCTCTGACAACTACATTGATACCTGCAATGTAGAACTCACCAATTTCAAATTCATCATCATTATTGAATTCTGTATCTACTATTGCTTCTTTATTATTTTCTGTTGTAAATTCAAAGTAAGTTTGTGTTGCTGGTACTTTAAATACACCATCAACATATTCTACACCAAAATCTTTGTGAGTGTCTCCATAAACAGGAACATTAGGTGTAAAATCTAACATCTTAACTTCATTATTAACATAAAAGATTTCTAAATCTTCTTCTAATGATTCTTTTTCAGTTTCGGTTACATTTTGTACACTTCCACCTTCTTCAGGGATAACATACCACTTTTTAGTTAAACTACTATAATAATATGTTTTAATTTCAATTGGTTGCCCTGGTCTATAATTACCAAACTGCATTTCTAAAAGAGCTTGATTAGAACCAGCAACTGCTGCTCTTGTTGCAGTTATAATGTAATTATTATCAAATTTTGTTCCACCGATAATATAAACATCACCAGTATAATCTTTACTATTTTCTTTTAAAGTTGTAGCAGCATCAACATTTATTACAAATAAACTAATTATTGCTATAACAAATGTAAAGATTATGTTTTTAAATTTGTTCATATAACTCCTCCTTAATTAACTTTTATATTTTTAACTGTTGATACTAATCCATCATTTGTTACAAATCCAGTTGATGGAATATTTACATTTTCTACTGTTTCTCCGGTAGTTGTAACTATATCACATGTACCAGATACTTTTGTTCCATTTTTAGTTAAAAATAACATAATTTGTCCTACTACTGAACCACTTTTTTCTATTTTATATGAAATTACATCTTGTGTTTCTACTTTTTGAGTTGTAGTAGTCGTTGTTGTAGTAGTTGCTTTCTTAGTAGTCTTTTTAGTTGTTGTTTTCTTTGTTGTAGTCTTTTTAGTAGTATCTTTTTCATTTACAGAGTCTTCATCTGCTTTTGTCCATTTAGCAACTAGAGTCATATCTCTTGTTACTATAGTATTATTATTAACTAATTCAGTTCCAAAATACCATCCGTCAAATGTATAATCTTTTTTAGTAGGTTTTGGCAAATTTCCTATAACATTATTTTTTTCTACATTTATGCTTTCAACTTTTTCTCCGCCTTTAGAATCAAAAGTAATTGTATAAATTATTGCATTATCTTTTGTCCATCTAGCTTCTAATTTTAAATCTTCTGTAACTTTAGTAGTTGAAAAATTAAATCTTTCACCATTTGAATACCATCCAACAAAAATATATCCTTCTTTAGTTGGGGCTGTTGGTTCTACAATAGTACCATCTTCTCTAATAGTTAAAGATTCTAATACTTTATCATCGCTTACAAAAGTCACTTCATATTTAGGTTTCATTAAAAACATAATTGCAATTATAATAATACAAATAGTGACTAAACAGCATACTCCTATAATTATATTTTTCTTTTTCATATTTTTCTCCTTTCCTATACAAATTTGAAAGATTATACTCTCTCAATATTATTATATCATATTCATATTGGTATGCAATTATTTATTTTTTGTGTATTTACATAATAAAAAAATGTATTTTTTAATACATTTCATCAATACTTTCTAAAAATTTTTTACTACTTAGATATAAGCCTGTATATCTATCATAATAAACATTTATAAACCTATCAATGTTCTTTATTACATTATCACTTATTTTTAGTTCGCTTATAGTCGAAACATCGATCAAGTAGTACATTCTCAACATTTGTATTGTTTTGCTATCATATAAAATTTCATTAGCATAACAGTTTGAACATACATATCCTCCAATATCACCGTCTATAGTTATAATATTTTTGTTACTTCCACATTTATTACAACTATTAAAATTAATGCCCACACCTAAATAATCTAATACTTTGAGCTCATATATATTTGTTAGTACTTTAGGATTAAGATTATTATTCATCTTTAATATTACATTAATGAATAAATTATATAGTGATTTATAATCATCTGTTTGTTTTATTACTTGATTAGTTAATTCCACTATATAACTTAGGTAACTTATGAGTAATAAATCTTTTTTTATATTAACTAGTTCATCAATACTTGATGCTTCTGTTAATAGACTTAATTTATCTTTTTTTTCGTTTATTATAAATTTACCATATGTAAATCTTGTAGTATTTACTCTTAAATTGCTTTTTAAAGTTTTAGCTCCTTTTGCTATGCAACCTATTACACCATTTTCAGTAAAAATATTCACTATTTTAGATGTATCGCCATATGATATTTCATTTAATATAAATCCTTCTACTTCTTTTATTTTTATCACTTCTTTTTATATTCTAAATAGTATTCAATCTTTCCTGTTTTTTTAAACATTTCCCATAGTTCTTTTTTAGTCATTATAACCAACCTTTCTTATTCTTATAATTATATTGGTTATAATTTTAAATAATTATTCAACTATTTCAGATTTTTTTATATTTTCAAATAAATAGTAATTATATGGCATTTTATTTTTATTCATATAATTTATTATTTTTTCTATTTCATTTGTATTTATGTTTTTATTCTT
The DNA here is from genome assembly GCA_045541255.1 of Bacilli bacterium. Lineage (GTDB taxonomy): Bacteria > Bacillota_I > Bacilli_A > RF39 > UBA660 > UMGS1124. Next base: position 7,120 of record JAZQIU010000044.1, read on the forward strand.
TGTCTTTATATAATTAATAAATTCATTTAATTTATATTTTTTATCATTTATATGATATTTTTTAATATATATTCTTACATTATCAATAACGAATGAAGAAAATATTTCACAATTATTATTTAAAAAATTTATTAGTAATTTATCATCCCATCCTAATTCTTTATAATAATCAAGTATGTTAAATGGTTTATCATTAACTAAATCATCACTTATTTTATCAACGATTTTTTTTATTTTTTCGATATTATCATTATTAAAATCATTTTCTCTTCTTAAGAAATTTTTTAATATAGATTTTTCGACATCTTTTAAATAATAATTTTTTGAATTATTTATAAATTTTTTGAAATCATTATAAGATAAATCATAATTATTAACGTACTCTTTTATATTATGTTTATCTTCTTTTATATAATTATTTAATATATTGATAATTGTTTCAGTCATTTTTCTTTTACTTACTCTTTTAGTATCAATTATTACATCACCATATTTTAAACAATATTCTAAATATAATTTATTAATTTTTTTATTATTTTCTTTTTCTTTTTTTAGTTGCTTTAAATAGTCTGTAACTATTTCATTATATTCATTTAATGTAATATTTTCTTTTTTTATAAATTTATTTATAGCATCAATACTAGCATTAGAATCAATGTAAAACTTTAAATATTCTTGTTTTTTATTCATCTATTATTCCAAATTCTTTTAAATATCTTTCTTTGTCACGCCAATTTTCAATTGTTTTTACATATAATTCTAAATAAACTTGTTTACCTAATGCATTTTCTAAATCTACTCTAGCTCGTGAACCTATTTCTTTTAACATTTTCCCTCCACGACCAATTATTATTTTTTTAAGATTTGCTCTACTAACAATTATATCAACATTAATATTTACTATACTTGTTTTTTCTTGATATTTTGTTGTAATACATGTTACTGCATGAGGTATTTCTTCATTTGTTAATTCTAATATTTTTTCTCTTACAAATTCACTTGCTAAAAAATACTTACTAGCATTTGTAATGACACCATCATCGTAATATTTTACTGTATCATTTAAGTATCCTTTTATAACTTTTAAAAGTCTATCAACGTTATCGTTTTTTAATGCTGATATTGGTATTATTTCAGCAAAATCATATAAATCTTTATACTCATTTATTGCATTCATAATTCCTTCATTATTTAATTTATCTATTTTATTTAAAATTAATATTACTGGTACATCATTATTTTTTAATGCATTTATAATAAATTTATCACCTTTGCCAATTCCGCTAGAAGCATCAACAACAAATAATATTGCATCTATACTAGATAAAGAACTATATGCTTCTTTGTTTAAAGCTGTTCCTAATTTATCTTGTGGTTTATGTATACCCGGTGTATCAACAAAAACTATTTGTGTATCACCATCATTATAAACTCCATGTATTGAATTCCTTGTAGTTCCTGCAACATCACTTACTATTGCAATTTTACTATTTATTATTGTATTTAATAATGTACTTTTCCCTGTATTTGGTCTTCCTATAATACTTACAAAACCACTTTTCATTTTATCACTTCCTAATATATGTTATTGTATAAATTTCCCACTTTTAATACTCTATTATCTTCATTTAATGTATAAAGAATTACACTTTTTTCTGGTTCAAAAAATTCAGTTATTACTCTTTCATTAAGATATTTTAAGTCACTTATTTTATCGGTTCCAACCATCATATAAATTGTTTCAAAATCTCCGTATTTATATCCAGCAGTAACTGCTCTTGCTATCGCAATTTGTTCTGCATATATTCCATCTCTAAATATAGCATTTTTTACAGTAACACCTTTAAACTTAGTTCCATCTTTCATTACAACTATACATGCAAAACATTTATAATCATATGGTGCATATGAGTTTGATAAAAGATTTTTTAATTCACTAATCATTTAAATCCTCCTCACTAAATGTATGAGGACATAAGTCACTTACTTTATATTTTGTTTCTTTACCTTCAATATTGTAAGTTATTACTAAACTAGTTTCTTCTAAAAATTCTACTAATAGTTGTCTACATAAAAAACATGGAGTTATTGAATGATTTGAACTGCCTAAAATATAAATACTATCAAAATCTCCTTTTGTATACCCATCTGCTATTGCAGAACCAATTGCAACTTGTTCTGCACATAATCCATCTTTAAATGAGGGATTTTCTACATTAACTCCTGCAAAACTTTTGCCATCTTTCATCTTTACTATACACGCAACTTTATAATTACTATATTTGCTATAGCTATTATCTATTATTCCCTTTAATTCTTTATACATATAATCACCTATTTTATTCCTAATTCTTCTAATATTTCTTTTTGCAATCCAAACATTACTTCTTCATCTTCTTTTTCCATATGATCATATCCCATTAGATGTAATAAACCATGAACTGTTAAAAAAGATAATTCTCTTTTTTCGCTATGTCCGTACTCTATTGCTTGACTCTTCATTTTAGGAATTGATATGAAGATATCTCCTAAACTATTTAGAACTGCTTCAATATGTTTATTATCATTTAAGGCAAAGGATAAAACATCTGTTGTTCTATCTATACCTCTATAAGTGTTATTCATTTGATGCATTTCTTCATCATCTATAAAAATTATATCAAATATACTATTTTTTATATTTAATTTTTCTATAGTATAATCAATAACTTCATTTAAGTAATCATAATCTTTATAACCATAATTATCTATTATTTCATATTCTGTATTCATATTACCTCCAATAGTCCATAATAATTAAGCAAAAATAATGTACCTAATATTAATATTAGAATCCATAAAATATTATAAATCCATTCTTTTTGTAATATTTTAGGCAGCTTTTCTTTTATATTATATAAAATAATATAAATAAAATATCCTCCTATGCCACCAATAATATTTAGTATTATGTCATCTATATCAAAACTTCTACCTATATTCATTTGTATTAATTCTATACTTAGAGATGTTATTAAAGTTAATGTTGTTCCTATAATAAATTTTTTATTTTTTAATATATAGTTAACGAAATATCCAAATGGAACAAATAATAACATATTACCTAAAACATTTTTATAGAATAATTTGCTTGTATAATTATATCTCATTATTTCTTTAAATGGTACAAAGTTATTTGAATAACTTTCAAAATCTGTACTTGTTACCAATTCGAATAACAAGAACATATATAATATAAAAATTAACATAGATAAATCTTTGTATAAAATAAATCTTTTTTTGTTAATTATGATATCTACTATTCTCATAGTAAATAAAACTATAATAAACAATAATAGCATTGGCCATATTTCTTTCAAAACTATATTAACTTCATTTGGTATCATAATGCACCTCTTCTTTTATTTATTTACTACAAGAACCTATATATATTGTACTATTATTTATATATTTTTTCAAAACCTTTTTATGAATACATGTGTTTTAATAATACTTTTGTTTTATTTTTTATTTTCAACTAAATTTGGAATACTTAAAACTTCTTGTTTAGCTATATTTTCTTCAGTTGTTACAAATACTGATAAGTTAATAGATTTATCTGTAATTTCTTTATTCAATACTTTTTTGGATATTACTTTGCCATTATCACTTAGTTTTGTTTTAAATTTATTATCAACTTCTTCTAAAGCTTTATCTAAGCTTTCTTTTTCGGTATATTTATATTTTTTATTTTTATATTCTATTTCTTTATATAAACTTAATATTTTTGTTTTTATTAAATATTTTTTATCAAATATATTATATTTATTATTTCTTAAAATTTTTTTATTTAAAACAAAATTATATCTTGTATTTCCTGTGTATTCTTTTTTTAAATATTCTCTTTCTAAAGTAACATTAACTTTATACCATACTTTCCCCATTACTATACCATTTGCACAAGTATAACCTTTTGGTTCTTCATTTAATAAAATAGTTCCACTTATTAACAAGTCATTAGGTTTTACAACATCATTTATACTAGTTATTATTTCTCCTTTAGTACTATAAATATTAGTTATTAGCGCTTCTTTATTTGAATAAATATTACAATATTTATTCTCGCTTTTTATTTCATCTAATATTCTTTCTTCTATTCTAACTACATAAGTCATACCAATATTTGTAATACTTATCCATTCTAATTTATCCTTGTTATTTTCTAATATTTTTTCTTTTATATCATTCAAATGAATAAAATCTTTTTTTAGACTATATTTTTTTATACCTAATTCATTTAATTCTTCTTTAACTAATTCTCTTACTTT
>JAZQIU010000045.1:0-67579 GCA_045541255.1 Bacilli bacterium
TTATTATAATATTTAATTTATTACCTATATATCCTTTAGATGGTTATAAGTTATTAAATAGTTTTTTTGAATTATTTATGAGTTTTAAGATTAGTATTTATTTTAGTTTTATAGTAAATATTATATTTTTAATATTATTTTTTGTTTATTTATATATTTATAGAGTAAGCAATTATTTAATTATTATATTTTTAATAGTGAATTTAGTTAATTATTTAAGAGAAATTAAATATATAATAAATAAGTTTTATGTAGAAAGAATAATATATGATTTAAAATATAAAGGTCTAATTAGTGTAAATAATAAAGAAATGATGTATAAAAATAGATTAAATTATATTTGTGGAATAAATGAAAAAAAATATTTGATAAATGAATATGGAGTTAATTGACATTTAAAATATTTTAATTATAATATTTCAAGTGATGTATTATGAAAGTATTTGATGAAAAATTAGAATTATTTGATCCTAAATGTTATGCTAAATTATCAGAAGTTGATAGAAAAAAATTGTTTTATACTGATAAACATAAGTTTAGTTTTGTTAAAATTGATGGTGTATTATATCACATAAAGATGAGACAAATAATTTATATTGTTAATGAATTAATTGGAGAACTTATTTCTCAATACTTTAAATTAGATACTGTTAAGAGTACAATGTATAAAGATGAAAATGAATCATATTATTGGCTTTTGTCAAAAGTATTTACCAATGAAAAAGAACGTTATTCTTATTTAGATTGGTTATTTCCAGACTTAATAAATAGTAGTACTATAGGATTGGATAATTTAAATAATTTATCTAGAATTTATAGTTTATCTCATAGAAAAATTTATGATGTATCAAAAAGTGATTTAGAAAAATTATCTTTAAGTTTAAGAAAATTGATAGTAAGAGATTTTATTACTAATCAAACGGATAGGCATAGTGCTAATTTTATGTTTTCTATTTATAGAAGTCATGTGAAGTTAATGCCTGTATATGATTATGAGCATTCATTTAAAAAAGCTGAAATGCTGAAATATTTAGGATATTTTGATTTTGATTTAAATAAAGAAAAAGTTATAAAATTTGTTCAAAATGATGATATTTTTCAAGAATTGTTAGAAGTTGCAATGTGTTTGGATATGAAAAAAATTATAAAACAGTTAGAAGAGGAGTATCCAATATTATTAAATATATTAGAAAAATATGATTATTCAAGTATTATAAGAAAGAAACAAAATGAAATAAAACGATATAAATTATTAAGATAGTAATAAATGTTTGACATATTAGTGATAATTTGATAAGATACTTTTGTTTGTAAGTGTTCTTATAAACCGCACTGAGAAGGTTAGAAGTTGCATAGCACACCTTAAAGGCGAGTCTTCAAAAAATATATAAGGAGGTAGAGACACATGAAAGCTATATTTGTTACAGGTGGTAAACAATATTATGTTTCTGAAGGCGATGTAATCTACGTTGAAAAATTAGATGTAGAAGCTGGAAAAGATATTGAATTTACTGATGTATTAATGGTTGGAGGAAAAGTTGGAACTCCAAATGTTGAAGGTGCAAAAGTTGTTTGTACTGCTGAAAAAAATGGTAAAGCTAAAAAAATAGTTGTATTTAAGTTCCATCCAAAGAAAAAATATCGTAAGACTCAAGGTCATAGACAACCATATACTAAATTAGTAGTTAAGAAAATAGTTGGTTAATTATGATTAAAGTTATTTATAATAATAATACTGTTAAAGTTAGTGGTCATGCTAATTATGCTGAATATGGCAAAGATATAGTATGTGCTAGTGTAAGTAGTGTTATTGCTACTGTTGTTAATTGTATTATGAATATTGATAAGAGTTCTATAACTTATCAGGATGATGGTAAAACTATTATAATTACCAAAATTAATAATAATGAAGTAGTGAATACGATATTTACTACAATGATAAATATCTTAAAAGATTTAGAAAATCAATATAGAGAAAATATTAAAGTTGAGAGTGAGGAATGAAAATGTTATTTTTAAATTTAAACATTCAACGTTTTGCTCATGTTAAAGCACAAGGTTCAACTCATAATGGACGTGATAGTGAAGGTAGAAGACTAGGCGCTAAAGCTAGTGATGGTCAAACTATTAACGCTGGTTCAATTATATATAGACAAAGAGGAACAAAAATTTATCCTGGAAAAAACGTTGGAATGGGTAAAGATCATACTTTATTCGCATTAGTAACTGGTGTAGTTAGATACGAAAGATGCGGTAGAGATAAGAAAAAAGTTAGTGTATACGAAGCTTAATCAAGAATATAAAGTTCTAGACTTTATATTTTTTATTTAGTAAAATATTAGTGAGGTGTTGTTATGCGATACAATGTAGTGAAGAATGCAAATGAAATAATAGAGAAAAGTTCTTATTTAATAAAAAATCCTAGAAACTATAAAAATAAGTGGAAAGATTTATTTGGAAATAATAATCCAATTTGTTTAGAATTAGGTATGGGAAGAGGAAGTTTTATAATTGGTATGGCTAAAAGCCACCCAAATATAAATTATATTGGTTTAGAATTAGATAAAAATCAAACTGCTGCTGCTGTAAAAAATGTAGGAGATGAAAAACTTAAAAATTTAAAAATGATATGTGCTGATGCTAGTGAGATTGTTGAGTTTTTTGGTAAAGAAATTGATACTATTTATTTAACCTTTTCTGAACCATGGCCTAAGAAACAAGATGAAAAGAAAAGATTTACATCATTTAATTATTTGAAATTGTATGATAGAATTTTTAAGAAACATAAACATATTATTTTAAAAACTGATAATAAAATATTATTTGCATCTAGTATGGAAACATTAAGTCAATATTGGTATTCTTTTGATAAAGTTAGTATGGATTTACATAATGATGAAAGAAAAATTGATAATATAATGACTGATTTTGAGAAACAATATTATAAAGAAAAAAGACAAATTTATTATGTTGATGCAAGTTTTAAAGAATAAAGTATTTAGTTGTATAAATACTTTTTTTTGTGGTTATTTTGTGGTAAAATTTCTTTAAGGTGATAATATGGGAAGACTAGACTTTTTAAATCGTTCAATTATTGCCCATAGAGGTATATACAATAATATAACTATTTATGAAAATACTATAGAATCTATTATGTATGCTGTTAAAAATAATTTGTCTGTTGAAATAGATGTTAGATTAACAGTAGATAATGAAGTGGTTGTATTTCATGATGAAGATGCTAGTAGAATGTTGAAGTTAAAAGATAATATAAATAGTTTAACATATGAAGAATTAGAGTATTTATCTCCATATCATATCCCTACTTTAAATGAAGTTTTGAAATGTGTAGATAGTAAAGTTCCTATAGTTATAGAAGTTAAGGAAGATAATAAAATTATTAGAAATAAATTAATTGAAATATTAAATGATTATAAAGGTAATTATGTTATTCAAAGTTTTATTTATGATATAGTTAAATTTTTTAGGAAAAAGAATTATATTGTTGGTTTATTGGTTGGAGATAAAAAAAATATAAAGTATTTAACAAAAAATATTGATGTAGATTTTTTTAATATAAAATATGATGCTGTTGATAAAATTAGTTTAAATATATTAAAGAAAAAATATTATTTAATTGGTTATACTTTGAAAACTAGAAATGATGTTGAAGAGTATATTAAAGTATTTAATAATTTAGTTATAGATAATATAGAAGAGGTGTTTAAGTAGTATGATAAAGACTTTTACTGGGCCAATGTTTAGTGGAAAAACAACAGCATTATTAACAACTTACTTTAATATGTGGAATAAAGCTAATATAATGTGTTTTAAACCTAAAATTAATACTAGAGATGATGGTATAAAATCAAAAAATATAAAGGATAATGTAAGTGCTATAGAGATAAATGATTTATGTGAAATAAAAGAACATATAAAGAAAAATACTAAAACGATATTTATTGATGAAGCAAATTTTTTAGTAGGTGATGTAAACGTTTTAGTTGAATTAAGTGTTGATAAAAATATAGATATTTATGTTTGTGGATTAAATATGACTGGTGAACAAAAACCTTTTGGCATAATGCCTCAAATACTTGCTGTAAGTGATTATATTGATATAAAGAAGGGATATTGTACTGATTGTAATAGGGAAGCAGGATTTAGCTATTATATAGGTGGAAAAGATAAAGATATTGTAGTTGGTGATAGTGGATATATTTCTTTATGCGAGGCGTGTTTACGTAAGAGAAGAAAGGGACAAAAAAATGAGAAGTAATAAAAAGGGTTATACTTTAATTGAAATAATAGTTTGTATATTGCTTATTGTTTTAATAGGAACTATTTCTATAATTGTTGTAAAAAAGAATGAAAAAACTAATGATGATTTAAAAGTTGAGTATGTTGAAAAGATAAAATTGGATACAGCGGTTTATGTTGAGAAAAATAAAGAAAGTACATTATTTTCTGGTTTGAATTCCCCTGAAGATTATACTTATATTCAATTAAAAGATTTAATTAATTTAGGTATATTAGATGAAAATTTATATAATCCTATTTTTAATAATAGTAGTAAAAATCTTGGACATAGTTTAGTAAGGGTGTTTTTGGATAGTGAATCAAATATTGATATAGAATATCCTACAGTATATGAAGAAAAAATTAGAGAAGAGCTTCCTGAAGATACTCCACCAGAAGAAATAGAAGATAAGGTTAAGGATGAAATAGAAAATACTTTAAAAAATGTTTTTATCCATATTAGAGAAAATAATGAAAATGGTAATAAATTTATAATACCCGATTCAAAAACAATGCTTAATGTTATTGATAGTTTAGTAAAAGATAAAACTTATAAAAGTAGTTATTATTTTTATAAAGCTTTAAAAGAAGGAGATTATAACACTTATAATGATCCGGGGTATTATTTGGCTGATGCTGCTGGTAATATTATTAATACTACAGAAAATGATTGGTGTATAACAAAAGAAAAGATTTATAGTGATAAAAAGAAAAAGAATTGGGATAATAAATGGAAATATACTTATGAAATATGTGAGAATAGTTCTATTTATAATGTTTATAAAAATGTAAATAGTGAAGATAATATAAGAATTGTTGAAATGGTTGATAATGATGCGCCTCTTTTATTATCAGAAAGTGATAATCGTGAATTTGTTAGTGGAGTTGATTATTTTAATGCATTAGATAATTATTATTATGGATACTTAGATTTTTGGGCTATGTATTATTATAGTCAAGCATTTTATGTTTATGATAATTATGATGGTGCTAGTTATGATGTGCCAGATCGTTTATCAAGTTTGAATTTTACTTATGATTTATTAACACAAGATTTATTATTAACTGATTCTAATAATAATAGTAGAATATATACAGTTGATGTTGCATTATCATATAATGAACAACCTTATGTTTATTATGATGGTCCTACTTATTTATATGAATATGATATTTATTATTCTAATGGAGAAATATATCCATTCTATGATTATATATATGCTTATGATTGGGATGATAATTTAGAATATACTTATTATTATTTATATGATGATTATGGAAATTATTATTATCCTTATGATGATACATACATACCTACAGGCAATTATACTTTATCTGTAGAAGCTTGTGATACTTATTGGTATTGTGATTACCAAACTTATGAAATATATGTAGATTATTATTACTATGAAGAACCTTGGTATGATGATTATTATGATGACTATTATGATTATGGATATGACGATTATTATTGTGGAGATGCTTGTATTATAGAGCAAATGCAGCAAAATTCTGAAGCTTGGTGGGGCGCTTCTCCAGAAGAGCAAGATAGGTTACATGAAGAGAATGAATGGTTAGCTGGCCAATTATCCGGAGATACTTATTATACTGATGATGGATATTGGTATTATGATGATGGTTCTTATGTATATGGTGATGATTATTATAATGACTATTATGGTTACGATTATGGTTATTATGACGATTATTATGGCTATGATGATTATTACTATGATTATGGATATGATTGTTGTTGGTAAGTGGGAGGAGTAAATTATGAAGAAAAAAATATTATTGATAATAATTAGTGTATTAATTTTAGTTGGTTTGGGAGTTTTAATTTTCTTATTGGTAGATAAAGATGATAAAAAAGTTACTACTGAAAATAAAACTGAAGAAAAGGAATATTATTTGGCTATGCATAAAAGAATGTATGATTATTATAAAATTATGTATAAGAATATAGATGTTCCTGAAGATAAAAAAGATTCTACTATAAGAATAAATTTAGGTACTTTAAAAAGAGAAGGTTTTCCAATGGAAGAATTTGTTAGTTTTGATGGTAAAGATGAATGTGATTTGGCAATGAGTTATGCAGTTAGAAAAGTTGTAAATAATAAATATCAAATAGAAGTTTATTATAAATGTGGTACAACTGCAAATTATGATTATACAAAAGTAAGTACTACAAAGAAAATTAATACAACAACTAAGAGTGGGAGTTAATAATGAGTAGAGGTAAATTAATTGTAATTGAAGGTACTGATTGTAGTGGTAAAGAAACACAAGCTAAACTATTGTTAGAGAAATTAAGAAACAAAGGTATTAAAATAGAGGAAAGAGGTTTTCCAATGTATGATACTCCTACTGGATATATAGTTGGTGCTTGTTTGTTAGGTAAACCTCATATGGGAGAAAGTATTTTTGAAGAAGGAACAACTAATGTTCCGCCTAAGGTTGCTGCATTATATTATGCAGCAGATAGATTGTATAATATAGAATCTATTAACAAAATGTTAGATGATGGTGTAAATGTTATTTTAGATAGATATGTTGAAAGCAATATGGGACATCAAGCAGGTAAATTAAAAGATAAACATGATAAACTAAATATGATGAATTGGTTAGAAAAATTAGAATATGATTTATTAGAACTTCCTAAGCCTGATATAGTAATGTTTTTATATATGCCATATCAATATTCTGTTGAGTTAAGGAATAAACGTGCTGAAGCAGCTGATGGTGCTGAAAGAGATGTTGAACATTTAAAAAATGCTGAAGCTACATATTCTTTAATGGCTGAAAAGTATAATTATAATATAATACATTGTGTTAAAGATGATAAAATAAGAACTATAGAAGAAATAAATGAAGATATATATTCTTTAGTAATTGAAAAGTTAAAGGATTAGTTGATTGACTAATTCTTTTTTATGTCATATTATATTTTTGGTGATATATATGAAATATGTATTAGTTACAGGAGGAGCACAAGGTTTAGGTAAAGAAATAGTTAAAGAATTATCTAAGTGTTCTTATAATGTTATTATTGGATATTTAACTAATGAAGATATGGCAAAAGAATTATGTACATATTTGAATGGTAAATATAATGTTAATAACATTGTAAAGAAAATTGATATAACTTGTGAAGAATGTGTAAAGAGTATATTTGAAGAATATGATATAGAAATTCTTATAAATAATGCTAGTTTATCTAATGATAATTATATAGATAATAAAAGTTTTGATGAATTTATGGATGTTGTTAAAGTAAATTTAGGTGGAACTTATTTAATGTGTAAGTATGCTAAAAATACACAAACAATAATTAATATTAGTAGTAAAGATGGCATTGATACATATAATCCTATTAGTTTAGATTATTCAAGTAGTAAAGCAGGTATAATTAATTTAAGTAAGAATTTAAGTTTATATTATAAAGATAAGAAAATATATTGTGTGTGTCCTGGATGGATTAATACTGAGAGTGTTATGAATATGAATCCGAATTATTTAAAATCTGAAATGAATAGAATAGGACAAAATGAATTGTTAGATAGCAAGTATGTAGCTACTAAAATAGTAGATTTAATTAATAGTAATAAAAAAAGTGGAAGTGTGGTAGTTATAGATGAATAGATTAGAAATAAAAGAGTTAATTAATAATTGTGAAAAAGAATTAACAAGTGAGTTTGATAAAGTTAATAAGTTATGTGAAGAAAATACTTTTAAAGTAATGGAGTCTTTCAAAAAAAATGGTGTAAGTGAAATACATTTTAATAGTACAACAGGTTATGGATATAATGATATTGGTAGAGAAGTCATAGAAAGAGTTTACGCTGATATATTTGGTGCAGAAGCAGCTTTAGTACGCAATCAATTTATAAGTGCTAGTCATGCTTTGAATGTTGTTTTATTCGCTTGTTTACGTCCAGGTGATACTATGCTCTGTATTACAGGATTGCCTTATGATACTATGCATGAAGTAATTGGTTTAAAAGAAAATGGTAGTAGTTTAAAAAGTTTTGGAATAAATTATGAACAAATAGATTTAATAGATGATGATTTTGATTATGATAAAATATCAAATACTATAAAGAATGCAAAATATAAATTAATACATATACAAAGAAGTAAAGGTTATAGTGAAAGAAAAAGTATTACGATAGAAAAGGTTGAAAAAGTTATAGATTTAATTAAATCTATTGATAAAGATATTATTGTTATGGTTGATAATTGTTACTGTGAAATGGTTAATAATCAAGAACCTAGTCATGTTGGAGCAGATTTAGTGGTAGGTTCATTGATTAAGAATTTAGGTGCTGGAATTGCTTCTAATGGAGCATATGTTGTGGGTAAAAAAGATTTAATAGAACTATGTGGTGAAAGATTAACATTACCTGGGGAAGGTAATGAAGTAGGCCCTAGTTTAGGAGCTAATAAGGAATTTTTGAAAGGTTTATTTTTTGCTCCAAGTGTAGTAGCGTCTAGTTTAAAAGTTGCTATCTTAACTAGTAAAGTTTTAGAAAAATTAGGTTATAAAGTTGAACCAAAATATAATGATGATAGAGCTGATATAGTTCAAAATATTATATTTGAAGACAGAGATTTGTTAATTAAATACTGTCAAGGGATACAGAGTGGGTCACCAATAGACTCTAATGCTTTACCTATACCAACAGATATGCCAGGCTATGATGATGAAATAATTATGGCTAGTGGTTCATTTACTCAAGGATCTAGTATTGAAATTAGTTGTGATGGTCCTTTAAGAAGTCCATATATAGCATATCAACAAGGCGGTTTAACTTACGAAAGTGGAAAATATGCTTTGATTAGTGCAATTGATTATTTATTAAATAAGTAAAAAAAACTTGCATAAATCATATATTATGTTATAATAGCATTGTAAAAGTTTTTACTTGGTTTTGATTTTCTCCAAATTATTACTAAGTTTAAACGGATATTAGAAATAGGGAGGATTTAAAATGGCAATTTGCAAAGAAAGAAAAGCTGAACTTGTTAAAAAGTTTGGTAAAAACGAACAAGATACTGGTTCTACAAAAGTTCAAATAGCTATATTAACTGATGAAATCAATGATTTAACTGAACATTTAAAAGTTCATAAACATGATTATCATTCAAAACGTGGATTATTAATGAAAGTTGGTAAAAGACGTAGTTTATTAGACTATTTAAAGGAAAACGATGTAGTAGCATATCGTGAGTTAATTAAAGAATTAAATATTAGAAAGTAGGCACTTTATTTTTGGTGCCTTTTTTTATTGGAGGGTTTATATTAATGAAATTAAAAAATATTTATGTTGGTACTACAAAAGATGGTAAACATAGAGTTTTAGAAAAAAGATTTAGAGTACATGATGGAAGTAGTTATACAGTTTATGTTGATTTAAAAACAAAAGATGAATTTACTGCTATAGATATCGATACTGATACTTTAATACCTTTTGGTCAATCTGTTTCAGATAAAAAGCATGCAACAAAAAGAAAAGTTATAAAAGCTTTTAAGACAGATATGAAGTTAAAGTATCATGTGGATAACTTATTTATATGTGATAAATGCAAAGTAGATTGGACTACTAGTCCGTATATATCAAGATATTATAGTAAAAAGCCTATGTCTGTAGAACCTGTTGGATATAATTTGCTTTTTGTAAAGATTAATGGTGAGTATAAAGATTTAGGGACTTCAAAAATTTATAAAGCTGAAGGAGATCCAACTTTGGAAATAGGAGATTTTTGTGTTAATAATATAAGAAATGTTACAGAAGAGTTAGGTTTACAAGGTGTTGTTAGTAAAAATTTTGCTTTAAGATTACATTATAATAAATTTAAAAGAAAAAATAATTAAAATATATTTTAAAAGGAGTTGAAGTAATGAAGAATATTTTTGAATTAGATTTTGATGGAAGAAAATTAGTTGTAGAAAATGGAGAACTTGCAAAACAAAGTAATGGTTCTGTATTAGTTAGATATGGAGATACAGTAATATTAACTGCTGCTGTTATGAGTAATAATGTATCTACTGCAGATTTTTTCCCTTTAACAGTTGTATATAATGAAAAGTTATATTCAGTTGGTAAAATACCAGGTGGTTTTATAAAAAGAGAAGGTCGTCCTTCTGAAAATGCTACATTAGCGGCTCGTTTAATAGATAGACCAATAAGACCTATGTTTGATGAGAATTTTAGAAATGAAGTACAAGTTATAAATACTGTATTATCTGTTGATCCTGATAATAGTCCTGAAATGACTGCACTATTTGGTTCAAGTTTAGCATTAGGTATATCTAATATCCCATTTGATGGTCCTGTTGCTGGAGTTGTAGTTGGTAAGATTGGTAAAAAATTTATTATTAATCCCACTACTGAAGAAATGGAACAAAGTGAATTAGTTTTAACTGTTGCAGGTACTGAAACTGATATTTGTATGATAGAAGCCGGCTCTAAACAAGTTAATGAACAAGTTATGTTAGATGCTTTAGAATTTGGGCAAAAAGCAATTAAAAAGTTATGTAAATTTCAAAAGAAAATAATTAAAGAAATAGGTTTAGAAAAATGCGAAGTAGAATTAGCTCAAATAGATCCTGAACTAGAAAAAGCTGTTAGAGAATATTCAACTAAAGATATGTTAGAAGCAATTCAAATTAAAGATAAGTTAGAAAAATATGCAAGAATAGATGAAGTTAAAGAAGAAGCTGTTAATCATTTTGCTGAAGTATATGCTGAAGACGAAGAAGTGGAAAGTATTTTAAAGACAGTTAAGAAGATTGCAGATATGATTGAAGCTGATGAAGTTAGAAGATTAATAACTGATGAAAAAATTAGACCTGATGGAAGAAAGATGGATGAAATAAGACCTTTAAGTGCTGATATTGATTTATTACCACGTACACATGGTTCAGCTTTATTTACAAGAGGACAAACACAAGCTTTATCAACAACAACTTTAGGTGCTATTGGAGAACATCAAATTTTAGATGGTTTAGGTTTAGAAGATTCAAAAAGATTTATGCTTCATTATAATTTCCCTGCATTCAGTGTTGGAGAAACTGGAAGATATGGTGCTCCTGGAAGACGTGAAATTGGTCATGGTGCTTTAGGAGAAAGAGCTTTATTACAAGTTATTCCTAGTGAAGAAGAATTCCCATATACAATACGTGTTGTAAGTGAAATACTAGAAAGTAATGGAAGCAGTAGTCAAGCAAGTATTTGTGCTGGATGTTTATCTTTAATGGCTGCTGGTGTTCCAATTAAAGCTCCAGTTGCTGGTATTGCAATGGGATTAATTACAAAGGGTAAAAATTATACTATTTTAACTGATATTCAAGGTTTAGAAGACCATATGGGTGATATGGACTTTAAAGTTGCAGGTACTAGAGATGGTATTACTGCTTTACAAATGGATATTAAAATTAAAGGTGTTACTCGTGAAATCTTAAAAGAAGCTTTAGAACAAGCTAGAAAAGCAAGGTTTGAAATATTAGATTTAATGGAAACTGTTATTGCAGGTCCTAGAAGTGAATTAAGTGAGTATGCTCCAAAAATTGAAACATTTAATATTGATCCAGAAAAGATTAAAGATGTAATTGGCCGTGGTGGAGAAATGATTACTAAGATAATATTAGAAGCTAGTAATGTAAAAACTGTTAATGATAAAGACGCTGTTAAAGTAGATTTAGAAGATGATGGTAGAGTAATCATTTATCATACTGATAAAGAAGTTATCGCTAAAACTGCTGAAATGATAAAAAATATTGTTAGAGTAGTTGAAGACGGAAAAATATATGATGCTAAAGTAGTTAAAGTAGAAGACTTTGGATGCTTTGTTGAATTATGGCCTGGTTGTGAAGGATTAGTTCATGTATCTCAATTAGATCATGAAAGAGTTAATAAACCAAGTGATATAGTAAAAGTTGGAGATGAAATAATAGTTAAATCTTTAGGATACGATAATAGAGGAAGATTAAACTTATCAAGAAAAGAAGCAATACCTGCTCCTAAGAAAAAAGAAATAAAAGAAAAGAAAGATAAAAAAGAAACAAAAGGAGATAAATAAATGGGGCAAAATATAAGAATTGGAGATTTTTGTAAACATTTTAAAGGTAAAACTTTAGTTGAAAAAAATATATATAAAATTCTTTTATTAAATGTAATATATTCAGGTGATAATTCAACTAAAAAACTAAATGATTTAGTTGTATATGAAAATATATTTGATGGTAAAATTTTTACTAGGGAAGCGAGTGATATTTTTACTGAATTATCTATGGAAAAACAAGAAGAATTTAATCAACTTTATAAGGTGCAAAAATTAACAGAGGAAGAATTATCTCAAATTCAAACTGATGATTATAGAGTAAAAAAATTAGAATATATTAGAAATAAAAATAAATAGAGATTATTAAAAGTATAATAATCTCTTTTTTTATACATATAAATTAGTAAAAGGAGGAATTATATGAATAATTTTATAATTAATATGATGAATAAATATGGTTATTTTGGAATATTATTTTTGATTACTGTGGAAAATATATTTCCTCCTATACCTAGCGAGGTAATACTTACATTAGGTGGTTTTATGACTAGTCAAGAAACTTGTACAATGAGTTTATTTGGTGTAATTATTTTTTCTACTTTAGGTTCTATATTAGGAGCTATTATTTTATATTATATAGGTTATATATTAAATATAGATAAATTAATAAAATTATGTGATTCTAGAGTAGGTAAGATTTTATGTTTAAAAAAAGAAGATATTAGTAAGAGTTATGATAAATTTAATGAAAAGGGAAATTTAACAGTTCTTTATTCTAGATTTGTTCCAATATTAAGAAGTTTAATTAGTATACCAGCTGGTATGAATAAAATGAAATTCAGTTTATTTATGATATATACATCTATAGGTTCTTTGATTTGGAATATAGTATTATGTAGTTTAGGTAAGTTAGTAGGTCAAAATTATATGATGGTTGCTAATGTATTTAGTAAGTATTCTAAGATTATTTGGTATGCTTTAATACTATGGATAATATATAAAATAGTAATGAAAGTTATTAAAAAGAAAAAGAAAATGTGTTAAACTAAATTTGTGATGTTTTATGAAGTTAGAAGATATATCAAATATAAAGTGGTGTAAAGAAAGTTATAAAGAATTTGTAGAGTTTTTGTTAAGTTTACAAGACTTAAAATATAAAGAATTTCATAGTGGATTAACTACTACTAATTATGAGATTATAGGAGTAAGAGTTCCAATACTAAAAAGTATTGCAAAAAAGATATTAAAGACTGATGTGGAAAAGTTTTTTAGTTTAGTGAGTGATAAATACTATGAGGAAGTTTTTATAGAAGGGATAGTTTTAGCAAATAGTGGTGAAGAAATATTAGATAAATATTTAGTTAAATTTATAAAAAAAATTGATAATTGGGCAATATGTGATAGTTTTTGTAGTAGTTTAAAAATTGTAAGTAAAAAACAAGGTAAATATTGGATATATTTTACTGGTTTAATAGATTCTACTAAAGAGTTTCAAACAAGAGTAAGTTTAGTTGTATTAATGAATTATTATTTGAATGCCAATTATATAGATAGAGTGTTAAAAATAGTAAGTAGTATAAAAAGTGATTATTACTATATAAATATGGCAATTAGTTGGTTACTTAGTGTTGCAATTATAGATTATAAAGATAAAGTTATGAAGTTATTAGAGAGTAAATGTTTATGTAAATTCGTTCAAAATAAAACTATAAGTAAGATTCAGGATTCTTATAGGATAGATAAAGAAACAAAAGAGTTTGTTAAAAAATATAGAATAAAGTAATAGATTAATTTCTATTATTTTTTATTTTGTCCTTTAAAAAAGTATATTTATCGTTTATAATTGATAATAGGTGATAATATGATATATTTAGATTATTCTGCTACTACACCAGTATTGCCTGAAGTATTAGATAGTTATAATAAAGTTACTAATGAGTATTTTGGTAATCCTAATAGTTTACATAACTTAGGTTTGAAATCTCGTGAATTATTAGAGAGTGCAAAGAAACAAGTTAGTGAACTTTTAAATATAGATATGAGTGAATTTAGTTTTACTAGTGGCGCAACTGAGAGTAATAATCTTGCTTTAATAGGTGCTTGTATGGCTAATAAAGGAAATGGCAATCATATAATAGTTTCTAAATTAGAACATCCTAGTATTTATGCTATAGTTGATTATTTGGTTAGTATTGGTTATAAGGTTAGTTATGTTAATAATACTGAAGAAGGCGTTATTGATTTTGAAGATCTTAAAAGTAAACTAAATGAAGATACTATTTTAGTAAGTATATGTGCTGTTAATAGTGAAACAGGTGTAAGACAACCTTTGAGAACTATTAAACAAGTTATTAATAAATATAATAAAGATATAATACTTCATAGTGATATTACTCAAGCTTTAGGTAAAATTTCAATTAATTTTAATGATTTTGATTTAGCAAGTGCAAGTGGGCATAAAATATATGCACCAAAAGGAATAGGTTTATTTTATAAAAAGAAAAATGTTAAATGTCAAAAATTATTGCATGGTAATAAAGATGAATTTCATCCAGGCACTCCAGCTTTACCTTTAATAGTTTCTTTTGCTAAGGCTTTAAGAATATCTTTACATGAGTTAGATAAAAAAGTCGATATAGTAACTAAATGGAATGAAAAAGTTATTAAAAATATAAGTAAGTTTGAGGGTATTAAAATTAATAATAGTAAGTATTGTATTCCACATATAATAAATGTAAGTTTAATGGATATAAAACCAGAAACATTTATACATGCTATGGAAAGACATGAAATATATATTTCTAGTAATACAGCATGTAGTAGTGGAAAATTATCTACAAGTGTTATGGCTTTATATAATGATAGAAAAAGAGCAGAAACTACAATACGTATAAGTTTATCATGTTTAACTAAATTAGAAGAGATAACAGTGTTCTTAAATACTTTTAATGGAGTATATGAAAAACTACATTCTTTAAATGATTAGAATGTAGTTTTTATATGAAATATAATATAAAATATTGTTGTTATTTTATATAGATGTATGTTATTATAAATGTTGATATATTTAACATGCGTTAGTTGCACTCCTTAAAATTAAATTTTTAATTTTAAGGAGGTGAGTGTATGACTATAAGAGAGAAAACTCTATATTTCATAATACTTCTTCTATTTATTTTAGTATTTATACTATTATTTAGATAGAAAAAAAGCACACTAACGGGTTTTGGTTTAAGTTAGTGTGCACAAACCAATTTAGGAGTGTACCTAACATCCCACATGTTAAGTATATCCTTTTTTATTTTATGCAAAATTTCTTGCTAAATACATATTATCATATTAGTATTATTTAGTCAATTTAACTAAATAAGTTTTCATGATATCTTATATCATATTCACTTTGAATAATACATAAGTCATTTTTTTGTTTAAATGTATGAAATATGTTGTTTGAATTTATTATAAATGGTAGTGAATTACCATTTTTAAAATTTATAATAATACTTTCTATATTTTTTTCTTCTTTAATTAAATTAAATGCATTTTCTTCTAATTGTTTATTTGTTAAATTATATTCAATTATTTTATTTTTTAATTTTATCATAAAGAAGTTACTTATTAATGAATGATTGTAATCATCTTCTTTGTATGGTATTTCATCTCCATTATCATCTATATTTGATATATATAGATTACTAAACATTTTGTTATTGGCGATAATTGTTTTATTATTTTCAAGATTGATAATTATATTTTCTATTGATTCATTACTCATATTATCACCTAATTAAATTATAGTACAAATTGTTTCTTTTTGTCTATTAAAAAGGTAAAAAAGTTGAAAAAAACCTAAAATAAATTTAGGGGTTTATTTTTTTTAGAAAGTATGTTATATTATACAAGTAAATTTTATTTGTGCGCTCTTAGCTCAATTGGATAGAGCGTTAGACTACGGATCTAAAGGTTAGGGGTTCGACTCCCTTAGGGCGCACCATATGTTTTTAAACTCATGATTGTAGTGAGGTTAGAGATGACTAAATATTAGTCATTTTTTTATTGACTTTATAGATGTTTAATATATAATATTCTAATGAAATGAGGGGTTTTGTGAAAAAAACAATAAAAGTTTTTATAGATAATGAATGGATTAATGGTAATACTTGTATAAATAGTATTAGTGATTTTTATGAAAGAATCCGTGCTAAAATGGCTATAACAAAAATGAGAAGTGCTTTTGTAAAAAAATTAGAAAATGAAGGTTATAGTATAATAACGGATAGAAGATTAATTGATGAGCAAACAATATTTTTTATTATGGATGATAAGTATTTATGTGATGATTCTGTATCTTTAGAAGAGTATAAAAAAATTTTTGATCAGAGGATGTTTTTGATGGGTGGTAAACTTTTGAATTATCCGCAAACTTTAAATTTTTATGATTATCTAAAAAATCCTTTTTATCCAGCAGTATTAAAAAATGAATTAGCTAATGGAGGAGTAGATAAATTTTTAATTGAAACTAGAGAACAAGTTGAAATAATAAAAAAGTTTTATCAAGATAAATGTAGGGATATTAATATACAAGAATTATTTAATTCTTGTATATTTCAACAATATATTGAAACACCATCTTTATACGATTCATACATAAGAGTTCTTGCAGCATCTAGTGGTGATATAATGGGAGCAAGTTTAAGATACTCAAATGTTTTTTTTCCAAAAAAAGAAATTGTAGGTGAATTAGAAAAATATTTTTTAGATTCAAAATCATCATATTATTTAAATTGTAAAACAATGTTTAATTATTATTCAGAAGGGAATATTATTTATTTTAACCAGCCTGGTTTTTCTAAACAAAAGAAAAATATACTTGATGCTCATTTGATAGACTCTAATAATCCTATTATTCCAAGCGATATAGTTGATGTAGTTACTTCAATAATGAAAAATTGTAATAGAGAATTAGGATTAATATGTGGTTTTGATTTTATAATGAATAAGCATGATAATAAGTGGTATTATTTAGAAAATCAATCTTTTCCAGCTATAGATGAATGGGCTCAAACAAAAAATATAAAAATTCCTAAAAGTAAAGATTTAAATGGTTATATAAAATATTTAGAATTGGATATGTATGCTAGATATGAGGCATTAAATCTTTATTTAAATAAATTATTAGAAGCAGAAGAAAATAATATTAAATTATCGAAAAGTTATAATTAATTTTGTTGCTATTAAATTTATTTAATTATAAAATAAATTTGAGTTAAGGTGATAATATGTTAAAAGTTAAAAATATAAAAAATTTAGATTTAGAAAATACTATAACTTGTGGACAAATATTTAGATTTATTAAGGAAGAAGATAATAGTTTTACAATAGTTGTTAGTGATAGAGTTATTAATATAAAATATGATAAAGATACTTTATATGTTGAGTCTAATAAAGAGGATAATTTAGAAGAAGTTATCAAAGATTATTTAGATTTAGATAGAGATTATATAAGTATTATTAATAATATAAAAAGTATGGATAATAAGCTAGGAGAATATTTAGATAGTTCTATAGGTTTAAAGATGATTAAACAAAATCCGCTTGAATGTATTATATCTTATGTTATTAGTCAAAATAATAGTGTAAGAAATATACAAAATAGTTTGAATTTAATAAGTGAAAAATATGGTGAAAAAGTTATATTTAGAAATAAAGAATATTATTTATTTCCTAAATTAGATAAATTAATAAATATAACTGAAGAAGAGTTTAGACAATGTAAAGTAGGTTTTAGAGATAAATATTTAGTTGGTATTATAAAGTCTATAAATAACAAAGAGTTAGATATTAATAAGATATATGAAATGAATTCTGTTGATGCAATAAATTATTTAATGAGTTTTAAAGGAATAGGTATGAAAGTCGCTAGTTGTATCTTATTGTTTGCATATCAAAAATTTGATGTTTATCCTGTAGATACTTGGGTTAAAAAATTTATGTTAGAAGATTATGGTATTGAAGGTGAGGCAAACATAAGACAGTTTGCTAGTGAAACATATAAAGAATATTGTGGTTTAGCTATACAATATATGTTTAATAGTAAAAGAAACAAAGATATTTAGTATGTAAAATTTAAAAGCAAATATGTAAAAAATATATTGCTTTTTTATTTTCTTTGTATTATGATTTATGTATAAGGTATGATAATACTTATAAGAAAGGTAGGAAAAATAATGAAAAGATTAAATAAGAAAGGTTTTACATTAGTTGAATTATTAGCAGTAATCGTTGTATTAGCTTTATTAATGGTTGTTGCTGCAAGTAGTATTGGTACTGCTTTAGACAATTCTAAGAAAAAAGCTTTATTAACTGAAACTCAAAAATTAATTACTAATATTACTGGTGAAGCTCAATCTTTAAAATTAATGGGAAGCTTAAATGCTACTAATAAATTAGGTAGTGCATATAATGGTAAAGATGGAGATTATGCGTATAGTGTTACAGTTAATACTCATGGATATATTACTGCATTAACAGTATGTTATGGTACTGATTATAAAGCAGTAGCTGAAATTACAACATCTAGTGATGGGTATACAACTACAGTAAAAGCTCCAGCAACAGCAACTGAAATTGCTTCTGGAGAAACTGTTTGTACTAGTTCATTTGCTGGAAGCGTTACAATTAGTGACTAAATAATAATAAAAAATGAAAAAATGTTTGCATAAATTTAAAACATATGCTATATTATTAAGTAGTTAAGTAATTAACTGCTTTTTTATCGAGAAGTAGCACAGCTTGGTAGTGCACTTGGTTTGGGACCAAGGGGTCGCAGGTTCGAATCCTGTCTTCTCGACCATTTATGATTTTAGCAACACAAATTGTGTTGTTTTTATTTTTACCTTGGTTTCAAATAATGCTAAAAAAGTTTTTATTAATTAATGTTTCATAATTGCAGTTCTTTAGATATGTCATAGGGCAGTGTAAATAGTAAAAAAAATATTGATAAATGATCTTTAAAATGTTATTTTTATAATGAGATGGTATTATGGAAGAAAATAAAAAGATAAATACGCAAATTGTTATTATGGTAATAATAGTTATCATTTTAATTTTGTCATTATTAGGAATGTTATTGTATGTAGTTAATGAAAATAAAGTATTAGAAAACAATAAAAATAGTACTACAACAAGTACAAGTACAACCACAACTACTATGCCAGTTATAGAAGATAATAAGTCTATTGTTGAGAATGTAATTGAAGAATATTTATTATCATTAAAAAGTTCAGGTAAAATAGATAGTTATCAATATGAAGTATCTTTATTAAATGAAGAAGATTATTGTCCTGG
The DNA here is from genome assembly GCA_045541255.1 of Bacilli bacterium. Classification (GTDB taxonomy): domain Bacteria; phylum Bacillota_I; class Bacilli_A; order RF39; family UBA660; genus UMGS1124. The sequence continues at coordinate 19,711 of JAZQIU010000045.1, forward strand.
TAAAGAGTATTATCCAGAGAAAATATATGCTCAAGTAGATATTACATATAAAAGATTAGACGAAATGTTTAAAATAAATAATAATGATAATGATAATAATACTGATACTGAAAGTGACGATGTTTTTGAAACAACTTCTACATATATAATTAGTAAGATGGATGATAAATATCAAATAGAAGACTCTTATTTAGAATGTTAAAATATTTGTTATTAATAAACTTAATTTCTTTTATTCTTTATGGAATTGATAAGTTTTTGTCTATAAAACAAAAATATAGAATAAGTGAGTTTATATTACTTTGTTTTGGTTTTATAGGAGGGATTTTTGGGTCTTTATTAGGAATAAAAATATTTAATCATAAGACTAAAAAGATTAAGTTTAAAATATATTTGATTATGTATAGTTTATTGTGGATTTTTATTTATTTGATTTATAAAGGTTATTTATTTAAATAACCTTTTAAATTTGACTATTTTTATTTTTTATAGTAAAATATTTTCTGTTTGAAAAAGGGGGGTTAATATGAAAGAGGTATATGTTCCTGAAAAATTTAATTTGGCTGATAATGTTGAAAAAATACAAGGAAAAATCAATATAAAGGATTTTTTGAAAAAGAGATTTCCAGAATGTTTAGGTATAATTATAGGAACAGCTATATCAACGTTTTTTACTAAAGGGCTAAATGTAATGGGAGTATTGGTTTTTGGTACTTACGAAGGGTTTATATTATTAAGTGAAAGATATAAGAATCGTGAAATTGCTAAGCAAAGTTTAAAACATAGTATGCTTGTAGATGGATATACAGATTTAATAGATGATTTAGATTCAAGGGATTTGAAAAATGCTGTTATACATTCTAGAAAGCCCAAATATGATAAATGGTGGCTTTTAGATGGGAAAGGTAGAGTAGACAATAAAAAAGTTGTATCTTATATTGCTATTCCTAAAAAGCATAAGTTAATAGTTTTTAAACAAATATTAAATCAATATAAATATGAAAATAAAGAAATGAAGGATGCTATGGATGCTCAAATATTTTTATTAGAGGAAGAGGATTTAATAAAAGGTGGAATTATAACTGAAGATGGGTATTTAAATGAGCAAAATCCATTAGGAAAAAAATTAATAAATTCTAATTTTTATAGATAAGTCAAGAAAAAATTATTTAACTTAATAGTTTACAATAATTTTTTTTTTTGCTATAATTTTTTATAGAATAGGAAGGTTGTTATTATGGATAGTTTGATCAAGGAAATAAATGCTAATTTAAAAACTATAATTGATACTACAAAAGAAAATTTGGATAATTCTATCTCGACTTTAGATAATATTCAAATACAAATGGATAAGAAAGTAGAGGAAGCTAAAAAGTATAAAATACAAGTAGATACTGCTAAAGATAAAATAAAAGAATTAGAAGCAGATAATAAATCTTTAGAACTTTCTTTGAATGAATTAAGTGAGAGATATGGAAAATTAAATCTAGTATCAGTAGTTGAAGCAGGTAATCGTGAAATAAAACTTAAGATTAATGACAACTTAAAAGAGATTAATAAACAAAAAGAACATATTGCAGAACTAACAAATAAAGCAAGAACAATAAAAGATTTATTGATAAATTTAAAAAAAGATAAAACTATAAAAGAAGAAAGATTAGAAAAATTAAAAGTTGTTTATAGTTATTATAATGAAAGATTAAATGAAATAATTGATTATGCTTTTGATCACGCTGAAAATTTGATGGATTATAGAAGTAACATATCTTTTGTAGATTATGATGAAGAAGAATCAGAATCTACAGGAGAAGCAAAATCTATCGAATTAGAAAATACTATGGTATTTGATGAAATAGCTAATATTGATGAAAATAAAAATTTTAAAGATGAAATGACATTTATAAGTAATCAAATAGATGAAGAAATTAATAATGAACATAATGATATAAATGAAATTATTAAAAAAAGTTTAGAAGAATTTGAAAATAGAAATAAAGTAGAAATTACTGATGAAACATTACTTGAAGAAGAAAAAGAAGTTAAATTAGAAGAAGATACTCAAGTTTTTGATACAATTATAAATGATAATTTTGAGGATATAATTGTGGATGAAAATCCTGTTGAAGAAGAAATAAAAGAAGATGCTGAAGAAAATAGTGAAGAAGAGATATCTTTGTTGAATACTGATTTAGGAACTGATATATCTAATGCCAATGATGCAGATATTGTAAGTGTAGATGAAGATAAATTTTTAGATGAAGAAAATGAAAATAGAATAAATAAAATAAATGATTTGTTTTCAAATTTTGAAAATACCAATTTAATACCAACTGGAGAAATTAGACCTATATCAAATATAGAAACTAAGATAGATAATGCTTATATGGATGTTTTTGGACAACCTTTAGATTCTGATGATTTGAATAAAAAAGATCCAACTTTAACTGATATATTTGGTAATCCAATAAAAAGAGAAGAATTAAGTGAAGATGTTAAGATTAGTAAAAAAATAGAAGATTTATTTGTAGAAAATGGCATTGATTTTAATAAATTTAAAGAAGATGAAAAGAATTATTTAAAAGAAATATATGATGAAGAAAAATTTATTAATGTTTTAGAAACATTAAAGAGAAATAAAATAAATTTAGATAATATATATAATGCTTTTAATATATTTGGAGAAATAAGTGCTAATGAATTAGAAAATTTAATTAATAAATTGCTTAATGTAGGACAAAGTGTAGAGGCTATAGGTGTGGTTTTGGAAAAGTTACCAAAAGTTAAAAAATATAATTTAGATGATGCTATTATGAGTTATGGTGATTATGTTAAAGATATTGATATAAGTGAACTTATAATTAAAGCTAAAGAATTATATAAAAATGGAGGTAATAATTAATGGAATATTTGTTTGATTTAGGCTTTTCTTTAGAAGAAGTTAATAATATTAAAAATAAATATAAAAATAATGAAATTGAAAAGTTAGAGTTTTTTCCAAGACTAGTTAAAGAAAATTATAATTATTTAAAATCTTATGGTATAAAAAATATTAAAGAATGTTTTATAAATCACATAAATATGTTTTTTATGAATCCAGATAAATTTAGAAGTATATTTAATAAATATGATAGAGCTGATTTAGTAAGATGTATTGAAAAAAATGATGCTGTATTAGAGAAATTGTAAAGAAATGTATATTAATTATATTTCTTTTTTTCTTTTGAAAAAAATTGTAGAATATTGTGATATAATTATTATGAATAATTATGGTAGTGGAGGTGTTAATATGAAATTAATAAAGAATATAATTTTAATTTTTATATTAAATTTTATATTTATTTTAAATGTTAATGCTGAAACTGGTTATGTTACAGATAGTACTGGTGCTAATATGAGAGATAAACCTAGTACTAAAAATAGTAATGTTTTAATAGAAATTCCTTATAATGCTGAATTTTATATAAGTGATATAAATGCTGGGACTGGTAATGGGTGTAGTAAAACATGGTATTATGTGTATTATGGAAATAATTATGGTTATGTTTGTTCTAATTTAGTAAGAATTGTTGGAGAAACTGTTACTACTTATGGTAGACCTTGGACTAGTCCTAAAAAAGCGATAGTAGGTGGAGCTGAATATATTAGTAAAGGATATATTGCTAAGGGACAATATACTTCATATTTGAAGAAGTTTAATGTTAATCCTAATGGGTATTATCCTGTTTATAATCATCAATATATGGCTAATTTACGTGCGCCTATGAGTGAAGCAAGTACGACTTATAATTCAATGAAAGATAATGGTTTATTAGATAATGCTTTAAATTTTGTTATACCAGAATTTACTAATATGCCTGAAACCACATATAATCAAAATATAAAAAATACTGAAAGACAAATTGCAGATATACAAGATGAGGCTTTTGAAATAAGTATTCAAGAATTTCATGATAGTTATAAACCTTATTTAAGATATTTACATACGATTCATCCTAATTGGACGTTTACAGTTTTAAAAACTAATTTAGATTTTGAAGCAAGTTATTTAAGTGAAAAAGCAGTTAGTAGTATTGAAATAAGTTCTGGTTTTTGTGAACAAGACCCTTACTATGTAACTGAAAGTGGTTGGTGTATTGGGAATGAAGCATCTACTAAATTTTTCTTAGATCCTAGAAATTTCTTAAGTGAAAAATATATATTTATGTTTGAAAATTTGGGGTTTAGTGAATTGTATAATGAGTCTGTAGTTCAAAGTGTAATTAATAATACTTTTATGAGTGGTATATCAGTTTTAGATAACCAATCATATGCTAGTATTTTTGTAGAAGCTGGTAGAAATGCAAATATATCTCCATTATATTTAGCAAGTTTAGCAAGACAAGAGAGCGGTACAAAAGAAAGTAGTACAACGAGTGGTGCCGAATTTACTTATGATGGTTATACATATAAAGGAGTATATAATTTCTTTAATATAGGTGCTAGTAGTAGTGCATCAAATCCTGCAAAGGCGGGGCTAGTATGGGCCAATGGTGGAAAAGGAGCAAATGGTGCAGTTAGCAACAATAATATAGGTAATGGTGGCAATAATAATCCTACTAATGTAAGTAATGATTTTATATCAATGTTACAAGTGAGTAAAACAGGGGATTATTTAAAAGGATATAGTTTAGGAACAACAGTTAGTGAAATTAAATCTAAAGTTGGAACTATTGCTAATGTTGTTATAAAAGATTCTAATGGAAATATTAAAAGCGATTTAGATGCTATTGGTACTGGTTATATTATAGATATAAGTAATAGTGCTGGAAGTAATTCATATACTTATGTTATGTATGGGGATGTAAGTGGAGATGGAGAAATAAATTCAGCTGATTTACTTAAAATAAGGCAATATTTATTAGGTCAAATAAATTTAGATGGAGCTTTCAAAACTAGTGCTTATATAAGTGGAGATGGAGAAATAAATTCAGCTGATTTATTAAAGTTAAGACAACATTTATTAGGAACAAGTTTTATTAGTCAATAGAAAGGGTAGTTTATGAAAAATTTGAAAATATTTTTAGTATCTATATTTGTATTTTTTGTAAGTTCTATTTGTGTTAGTGCAGCAGGAAGTGCAAGTATAAGTGTTAGTAAATCAACAATTGAAAATGGAAGTAAGGTTACTGCAAGTGTAACAGTAAAGAATACTGCTGCTTGGAATGTAACTATTACAAGTAGTGGTTCAACAGGTGGTTGTACACAAAAATTTGTAGGAGATTCTGGTACTGGTAATAATACTACAAAAACTTTTTCTGTAACTTGTAAATCAACTAGTACAGGAATAATAAACTTCGTAATGAGTGGAGATATTACAAGTAGTGATGGTGTTAATACTAAAATAAGTGGAAGTAAAAGTGTTACAGTAGTAACACCTCGTGAAAAATCTACAAACAATGATTTAAAAAGTTTAAGTGTTGAGGGTTATGAAATAAGTCCTGCATTTGATAAAGATGTTAATGAGTATTCAGTTAATGTACCATCTACTGTAGATAAAATTAATATAGTTGCAAAAAAGGCGGATAGTTATTCAAGTGTAGAAGGTACGGGAGAAAAAACTGTTGAAGAAGGAGTTAACACATTTGAGATAGTTGTTACAAGCGAAACAGGAGTTAGTAATATATACAAATTAACAGTTAATGTAGAAGATCAAAATCCTATAGAAGTAGTTATTGATGGTAAAAAATATACTGTTGTTAAAGTTGCTAAAAATTTAGAAAAACCTGAGTTATTTGATGAAACAACAATTAAAATTGATGAGTATGAAATACCGGCTTTTAAAAATGAAGTTAGCAATTATACTTTAGTGGGTTTAAAAGATGAAGCTGGTAATATTGGTTTATATATATATGATAAAGGTGAATATATTAAATATAATGCTTTTGTATCAGATAAGTTATCTATAATATTTTTAGAAATAGATAAGGTTCCTACTAATTATAAAAAAACTACAGTAAGTATAAACGATCAAAAAGTAGTAGGTTACAGAGTTAGTGATGATAGTAGATTATTGGTATATGGTGTTAATTTAGCAACTGGTAAAAAGAATTATTATACTTATGATAATAATGAAAAAACTTTGCAAATATTTGATTTAGATAATTATGAAAAAAATATTAAAGAAAGTAAAAATAATCAATATATGGTTTATGGTTTATCTATAGCTTGTGTATTTTCGTTTATATTGATGATATTGTTTATGATAAAATCTAGTAAATTAAAAAAATTAGTTAATTTAAAAGGTGATAAATAATCATCTTTTTTAGTTATTTATTGACGAACAAAAGTACATATTATATAATTTTTATAAGGTGAATTTCATGAAGATAGATAAATTTAAAAAAGATAAAGGTAATACTTATAAAGTGTATTTTATAAATGATGAAACTATTTCTTTATATGATGATGTTATAGTTAAATACAATTTATTGGTAAATAAAGAAATAGATAAGAAAAAATTTGATGAAATTGTTAAATATAATGATTTTTTAGATGGTTATTATAAATCTATAAAATATATAAATAAAAAATTAAGAACTGAGTTAGAAATAGAAAAATATTTAAAAAAACTGGATATAAAAAGTACTAACATTAAAAAAATTATTGATTTACTTTATAAGGATGGTTATTTAAATAAAGAAAATTATCTTAAGGCTTATATCAGTGATCAATATAATTTAACAATGAATGGACCTTTAAGAGTAAAAAAGGATTTAATTAATTTAGGTTATGAATATAAAGAGTTTGAAGAATATTTATATAAATTTGAATGGAATATAAGAATAGAAAAAATTATAGATAAAAAAGTTAAATTAAATCATAAATTAAGTAATAATGCTTTAAAAACTAAAATATTAAATGATATAATAAAAATGGGTTATCAAAAAGAGGATATTGTTTATTATTTAGAAAAACTTGAGTTTGGTAATGATGAAGAGTATTTAAAAAAAGAATTATATAAAATAAAAAACAAATATTCTAAGAAGTATGAAGGTAATGAGTTAGAATATAAAGTCATTAATTATTTATATAAAAAGGGTTTTAATTTAGAAGATATTAAGAGGTGTTATGATGAAGACTTTTTATGAAAGAATGAGTAAGAACGAAAAACGTGAACTTTATAAAGAATATAAAATTGAGAAAGCAACTTTTTCGAAAAAAATGGAAAAAATGTTTTTATTATGTTATTTAGGTATGGGATATGCGTTAATGGTATTTATTTATGATTTTTTTTATAAGAAGAGTACTGTTAGTTATATATTAGATATAATCGTTTTTGTATTTTGTTTATTAGCATTATTTAAGTTAATATCTACTAAAAAGGACTTGTTAAATAATTTTGCTTTGAAGAAAGATAAGGAAAAGAAACAAAATATTGTTAAGAAATATAAAAAATAAAAAGAACTAATTTTAATTATTAGTTCTTTTATCTTGTAATAGTTTTCTTTTTTGATTTTTAACTTTTTGTTTGTAGTTATTGTATAAAATAATCATTTCTACTTTTTTTGTTAAGAATCTTTTATTATCAATATCAAATACTTTATCTATCTTTTTTTCGATGTCACTATTTAGTACAAGGAATACGTATTTGTTATCACAATATATTTGATGGCTATTACCTCTAGTTAATTCTATCTTTTTCCCATTTTCATATACTACATAACAAATATTTTTTCCATTTTCATTTGTAAATGTTAATTCGCATTTCATGATTATATCCCCCAAAAACTATTTTAGTTAGTAGCTGTAGTTGATGTATTGTAATAATTATATAAAGAATTTATATATTTATTATAATTGCTTTTTAGTTCACTATCTTCAATTTTCATACCTTTATCTTTTCTTAATTCAGTTAAGGCAGTAATTGAAATAGTTCCATTAGTCTTAATTAGTTCATCAGCTAAAGTTTTGATAATTTCTTCTTTAACATTTTCTAAAGTATCTTTATCATGTTCTTTTGTTTTTTTGATGATATGATATCCATATGATGTTTTTACTGGTTCTTTAGTATATTCATTAACTTTTAGTTTATACGCTGCAGTTTCAAAACTACTTTCCATATCTCCTTTATTAAATTTACCTAAAGCTCCACCTTCATTTTTGTTTGAATCATCTTTTGAATATGTTTTTGCTAATTTGGCAAAATCTTCACCATTATTTAATTTTTCGATAATTTGTTCAGCTTCTTTTTTTGCTTTTGCTTCAGCTTTTTCTTTTTCATCTTCAGTAGCATCATCTTTAACATCAACAGTAATTAATATATGACTTGCTTCAATATCTCCAACTATATCACTTTCATAATAACTTTCAATTTGTTTATCAGTTATTTGTGATTTTGCATAGTCAGTAGTAGCTAAATCTCTAAAGTAATTTAATTCAATGTATTCTTTAAATTCTTTTATTGTTTGATATCCGTAATAGCTATTGATTGCGTTAAGAAGTTCTTCTTCGCTTTCATAGCTTTCTTTTAAAGCATCAATTTGTTCATCAGCATAATCCTCAGCATCTTTTATTTTATCTTTATATTCTTTGAAAAGTATTTCTTTATCTATCATATCTATTAAGATACTAACTGCATATCTATCTTTTATATTATCATAAAGATTATCAACACTAATACTTTCCATTCCTTCAAAACTTACAACTGCATCTTTACCATCACTAAGCTTAGATACTTTTCCACAACCACACATACAAAGTGCAATTAAGCTAATTAATAAAATTTTCTTTTTCATATATCCTCCTTTAATTAACAATTAATATTATATCTTGATAATTTTAAAATTACAATAAAATACTCACAAAAAAGTTAATTTAACCATAAAATAAAGTGAGTAATGAAAAGGAGGGGTTTTATGAGCCACGGAACTTGCGGTCAAAATGGTGGTATAAGTGCTGCTGCATTTATATTAGTACTATTCATTTTATTAATTATCATTGTAGGGGCTTTTATTTAAGGAGGGAATGCTATGAATAAACCATCTTGTAATAATAATAGTACTTGCAATAATAATAGATTTGGAGACTTATTTATTATTTTAGTTTTATTTATTTTGTTAGCTATTATTGTTAGTGCTGTGTTTACTTATTAAAGAGGGAAACCTCTTTTTTTTTATAGTTCATTATGTTAAAATTAATATGATAGAGGGTGCTAATATGTTTGGACAATTATTAGATGTTTATGATAATTATGCAATAATAGAAAATAAAACTGGACAAATTGAAACTAATTATTTAAATTTGCATGTTATATTTCATGATAATAACAGAAAAGTAGTAGGAGAGATAGTTTCTATTGATAAGAGTACTATTAAAATATTGTTAATTGGAGAAATAGTTAATGATATTTTTATAAATGGTATTGTTAGAAAACCAAATTTAAGTGGTGGTTGTAGAATAATATATAAGAGTGAAGTAGAGTTATTATTGGGTAACCAAGAAATAGATTCTGTTGATTCATTTTATATAGGAAAATCATTAGTATATGATGGTTTTAATATTACTAGTAAGTTTAATGATTTTTTTTCAAATCATTTTGCAATAATAGGGAATACTGGTAGTGGTAAGAGTTGTGGAGTTGCTAGAATATTGCAAAATATATTTTATAAAAGTAATTCAAATATGCCAAAAAATGCACATATAGTTTTGTTTGATGTTTATGGTGAATATAATAAGGCTTTTAATGAATTAAATAGTATAAATGGTATGGGATTTAGAAATTATTCTTCTAAAGTAGATTTAAGTGAAGGGGAATTAATTAATATTCCAGCATATTTCTTAGGAGTAGATGATTTAGCTTTACTTTTAAATGTTACTAGTCCTAATCAATTACCTATTTTAGAAAAAACATTAAAATTAGTTTATATTTTTAAAAATGTTGATGAAAATATTAGTAAATATAAAAATGATATTATTGCAAACTGTTTATTAGATATTTTAACTAGTGGTAGAACTAGTACACAAATAAGAGATCAAATTATTGCTGTATTAACAAGATATAATACTGATACATTAAATTTAGATACAGAAATAGCACAACCTGGTTATACTAGAACTATTAGACAATGTTTAAATATAGATAATACAGGGAAAATGAATTCTGTTCAATATGTTGTAGATTTATTAGAAAAATATACTAAGTTAGATTTGGGTAATATTAATGGTATACCTAATTTCATTTATACTTTAGATGATATATATTATGCGTTAGATTTTGCTCTTATAAGCGAAGGGGTTTTAAAGAGCGATAAAATGTATGATGAATATAATCAATTAAAAGTACGTTTACAACAAATTATTAATAGTGATTATAAACATTTCTTTAATGTAAGTGAATTTATTTCTAAGGGAGAATATGTTAGAAATTTGTTTAATAGTAATAAGAGTTATCAGATAATTAATTTTAATTTAAATTGTATAGATGAACGTTTTGCTAAAAAGTTAACTAAAATATATTCTAAATTATTCTTTGATTTTTCTACTTTTATAGAGGATAGAGGAAGTTTTCCAATACATATAATTTTAGAAGAAGCACATAGATATGTACAACATGATACTGATATAGATGTATTAGGGTATAATATTTTTGATAGAATTACTAAAGAGGGTAGAAAGTATGGTGTTCTACTTGGGATGATTACTCAAAGACCTAGTGAATTGTCTATCACTGCTTTAAGTCAATGTTCAAACTTTATAGTTTTAAGAATGTTTTATCCAGATGATTTAAATATAATTAAATCTATTACTAGTAATTTGACTGATAGTACTTATGAGAAGATAAAATCATTTTTACCTGGAAATGCTTTAGTATTTGGTACATCATTCAAATTACCTTTAATGGTAAAATTAGATTTACCTAATCCAATGCCTGAAAGCACTAGTGTAAATATTAGTGATAGTTGGTATAAGTAATATTTGTTAAATTTTATAATTTATAATACAATGTATTTAGCAAGAGAGCTTGCATAAAATAAAAAGGATATACTTAACATTTGCGGTGTTAGGTACACTCCTAATATTTGGTTGTGCACACTAACTTAAACCAAAACCCGTTAGTGTGCTTTTTTCTATCTAAATAATAGTATAAATACTAAAATAAATAGAAGAAGTATTATGAAATAAAAAGTTTTTTCTCTAGTAGTCATAACCTCACCTCTTTAAAATTAATTGTAAGGAGTGCAACTAACGCATGTTAAACATATCATTGAATATGATTATATACTTGTATTTTTATACAAGTTATTTTTATGTAATTTTACAAATAAAAAACGAAGATATTCTTCGTATTATTAAGCAGCTTTTTCTTCAGTTTTTTTTGTTTCAGCTTTTCTCATTGTTCTTGCTTCTCTTGCAGTTAATTTAACTTTTTGTCCATCAATTGTATATGTTTGTAAATTTGGATTTTGACGCATCTTTGTTGCATTTAATGCATGAGATCTTTTATTTCCAAATAAAGGTTTTTTAGTTGTAACTTTTGTTGCCATACTTTTCCCTCCTTAATAAGAATTCTAGTTGAGTTTATCATATAAAATTCCAAAAGTCAAATAAACTTTGATAAAAATGCTTAAAAATATTTATTATTTATTATATAATAGGCTTAGAGGTGGTAATCGTGAATTATATTTATTTAGGTGTAGTTACTGATTACACTTTACTTTCTAGTTTAATAAAAATAGATGATTTAATTAATTATTTAAAAAGTAATAATATAAATACTGTAGGTATATTAAATGATAATTTATATAGTACTATGGAATTTTATAATAAATGTAAAAAAAATAATATTAAACCTATAATAGGTTATATAAGAAAAATAGACGATAAAAAGTTTTATATTTATCCTAAAAATTATAATGGGTTAATAGATTTATTTAATGAAAGATATGAGACTAATAATTTAATGTGTGTAATACCTTTAGAATATAAAGAATTATTTAATGAATTAGAGTATGAGGATAAATATATTAGTTATAAAAATAAAGATGAATTAAAGAATGCATTGTTAATAACTAGTAATGTATTATGTGTAAATGAAATATATGCTTTTAGTAAAGAGGATGCAAAGTATGTCAATTATTTACATATGATAGATAAAGGGTATACAATTAGTAATTATAATTTTAATGATTATACTAATAATACTTTCATAGAAAATGTAGATGATTTTGATATAAGTACTACAAATAAATTTGCTGATTTAATAGATTTAAGTATAAGCACAAGTATTAAATATATTCCTAAGTATTGTGATAATTCTTTTGAATATTTAAAGAATTTGAGTATAAAAGGATTAAAAAAACGACTTGGGGATAATATTACTAATGATTATAAAAAACGTTTATTGTATGAATTAAATGTAATAAATGATATGGGATATGTAGACTATTTTTTAATAGTTTTTGATTATGTTAAATTTAGTAAAACAAATGATATATTAGTTGGACCTGGGAGGGGAAGTGCAGCAGGTTCTTTGGTATCTTATAGTTTAGGTATAACTGAGATTGATCCTATAAAGTATGATTTATTATTTGAAAGATTTTTAAATCCTGAAAGAATTACAATGCCTGATATTGATATAGATTTTGATGCTTTAAAGCGATATAAAGTAATAGATTATGTTACTGAAAAATATGGTAAAGATTCTGTTAGTAATATAATGACTTATTCTACATTAAGTAGTAAACAAGTACTTAGAGATGTATCTAAATGTTTAGAAGTGGATTCTAAGATTATAGATAAATTATGTTCTTATGTAGAAGCGAAGTTAAGTTTAAAAAATAATTTAAATGATAGTGTTAAAGAATTATTGAATCAATTTAGTAATTTGAAGAGTGCTTATATGGTAGCTATGAAGTTAGAAGGTTTGAAAAGACAAATAGGTACACATGCAGCCGGTGTTGTAATAAGTAGCGAAAAATTAACAAATGTTATTCCTGTTATTAAAAATGGTGAAAATAATTTAACTGGTTACACTATGGAATATTTAGAAGAATTAGGTTTATTAAAAATGGACTTTTTAGCTATAAAAGATTTAAGTATTTTAGATGCCATTATTAAAAGTATAGAAGAAAGATTGGGTAGAAAAATAAATATTCATTCTATACCATTAGATGATGAAAAAACTTATTTTGAGTTTGTAAGAGGTAATACAAGTGGAGTATTCCAATTTGAAAGTAGTGGAATGAAAAATTTCTTACGTAAATTAAAACCAAATTGTTTTCAAGATTTAATTGCAGCATTAGCATTATTTAGACCAGGACCTATGGGTAATATAGATACCTATATTGCACGTAAAAATGGTAAGGAAGAAGTTATATATCCACATGAAAGTTTAGAACCTATATTAAAAGATACTTATGGAATTATTATTTATCAAGAACAAATAATGCAAATTTTATCTAAAATGGCTAATTATAGTTATGCAGAAAGTGATTTAATTAGAAGAGCAATTAGTAAGAAGAAATTAAATGTAATAGAAGAAGAAAAAAGTAAGTTTGTTAATAATTCAGTTAAGAATGGATATAGTGAAGAGGTAGCGAATGAAGTCTATGAATTAATTGTTAAGTTTGCTAATTATGGCTTTAATAAATCTCATTCTGTTGCGTATGCTTTAATAGGTTATGAAATGTGTTTTTTAAAGACACATTATCCAATATATTTTTATACTGCTTTATTAAACTTTAATATTGGTAGTGAAAGTAAAACAAAAGAATATTTAGATTGTTTAAAACGCTTAAAAATTAGTATTTGTAAACCTGATATTAATTTAAGTACTAATAAGTATCAAGTAGTGGATAATAAGTTATTATTGCCAATAAATATAATTAAGAATGTTGGGTCTAGTGTTGTTGATATTATAGTTAAAGTACGTGATAAAAAGTTTGAAGATTATTTTGATTTTGTAAAAAAAGTTAATGTTAACAATTTTGGTAAAAAAACTATGGAATTATTAATTATGGCTGGATGTTGTGATAGTTTTGGAATTAATAGGCATACTATGATTCAAAATTTAGATGATGCTATTACTTATAGTGAGTTGAGTAGTGATTTAGACGATATGCTAGTTAGTAAACCAAATTTAAAAGAATTTGAAGAATATTCAAATAGTGAACTTGTTAAAAATGAAAAAGAATTATATGGTTTTTATTTATCGGATCATCCTGTTACTAAATATAATAATAGTGTTAAATTAATTAGTTTAAATCAATATTTTGATAAAACTATTAATATGTATGTTTATGTTGAAGAGGTTAGAAGAATAAAAACAAAAAGTAAAGATAGTATGGCATTTATGATATGTAGTGATGAAACTGAAATAATGGATTTTATAGTATTCCCAAACAAATTTAATTTGATAAAAGATATTAAAGTTGGAGATATTATAAGAGTTTATGGTAAAGTTGAAAGAAGATATGATAAATTTCAAATACTTGTTAATGATGTGCAAAAAGTTCTCGAATAGAGAACTTTTTTTGATAAAGAAAAAACAGATAATAGTTTTTATTATCTGTTGTAGAATTCAACGATTAATGATTCATTAATTTCAGCGTTAAGTTCATTTCTTTCTGGTAATCTAACAAAAGTACCTGTTAATTTTTTGTTATCAAATTCAACAAATGCTGGAGTTTTGATATTTAATTCTATAGTATTTAAAATAGCTTTATGTTCTTTAGAATTTTCTCTAACAGCGATTACATCACCAGGTTTACAAATATAACTAGGAATATCTACTTTAATTCCATTAACTTCGATATGTCCATGGTTTACGATTTGTCTAGCAGCACGTCTAGTAGTTGCAAGACCCATTCTATAAACTAAGTTATCTAATCTACTTTCTAATAGTTTTAAGAAGTTTTCACCAGTTATACCTTTCATTTTAGAAGCTTTATCAAAAGTTCTTCTAAATTGTTTTTCATTTAATCCATACATAAATCTAACTTTTTGTTTTTCTTGTAATTGGATTCCGTATTCACTTACTTTTTTTCTTCTAGAAGTTCCATGAATTCCAGGAGCGTAAGGTCTACGTGCTAATTCTTTTCCATTTTCTAATGTAGAAAAACCAAGTCTACGAGATTTTTTGTATGCAGGACCTGTATATCTTGACATAATATTTCTCCTTCCTTTAATTTTACGATTCATGTAATAATATTATTAATAGGGTGTTATTTATTCTTTCACTTTGGCAGTCAAGCTACTAGATACAAGAAATAAACACATTATTAAAATTATTATTAATCTGCCACAAATACGCAATATAAATTATACATTATTTTTTTTATTTGTCAAATATTATTGGATTATATTTATATTTATGTTATTATATTTTGGAATTAAGGAGTGATTTTATGTCATTAAATGATACTATAAAGTATAATGAAACAATTAAAAGATTACAAAATACATATAAAAAATTTCAAACTAAAGAGGATTTGTGGTATGGGAAAGTAGTATCTGTTGTTATTCCAGTACCTTATATTAATGATGAAGGTATATTAGCTTATCAAGATCAAACTATGTATAATATTGTATCTTATAATGGTGGTTATCTAATGCATGATTGTTTTTATAAATATAAGATTAATGAAAGTAGACAATGTATTGTAGCATATTTGAAGAAACCAGATGATGTTGCTCGTACTATTAAAGAGGAGAAAGCTAGTACAGTTTTAGGTAAACTTAATAAAGGATATAAATATAGCTATGGTGCTTTAAATGAATATGGTACTATGATAATACAACCTTTATTTGATGGTATAGAATTTGGTGGAGATAATACTTTTATATGTGAATATAAAGGGAAATATGGGTATTTAGATTCTTTTGGTAGACAACTAACTCCTATAAAATATAATTTTGCTTATAAGTTTAATGATGGTGTAGCTAGAGTTAAAACTTGGCGAAATCAAACAGGGTATATTGACATTGAATCACCAATAAATAATATATTTGATGAAACACAATATATAAAGTTTGGCAATTTTGTTGGAACAGATTTTGAAAATGGTAGTTTTGTTATTTATCAACTAGGAACCAAAGTACGTTATGATAGAAAAGGTAATTATTTAGAAGCTGGACCAACAAAAATTTATAGATAATAAATCTTTACAAAGTAAATTTGGTTTGTTATAATACATTTGACAGATTTAAGTGGGCAGAATATCCCACTTTTATTTATGTTTTGGAGGGAACTATGGATAGTGTTTTAGAAAAAATTAAAGAATTAATAAGTGAACCAATTAGTAAATTAGATTTAGTTGTAGATTCTATCGAATATGTAAGTGTTGGGAAGAATAATTTTTTAAACATTGTATTAGATAGAATAAATGGTATTGATTTAGATACTATAGTTGAAGCAACTAATATAATTAATCCTATAATAGACGAATATGATTTAATTGATGATGAATATATCTTAGATATTTCTAGTAAGGAGAGAGGTTAAAATGAATGGTAAAGAATTTATAAAAGCAGTTAAATTAATTACTGAGGAAAAAGGTATAAGTGAAGATGTAGTATTTGAAGGAATGGAACAAGCTTTAATTACTGCATATAAAAAGAATTTTAAGAAACAAACTAATGTTAAAGTAGATATTAATAGAACTACAGGGGATATTAAAGTATTTAAATATTTTGTAGTTGTTGACGAATATCATGAAGGAGAAGAATACATCGATGAGGAAGGTAATACTAAATTTACTGAACCAGATATTAATGAAGATGCACAAGTATTGTTAGAAGATATTGTTGAGAAATATCCAGATGCTAAAGTTGGAGATGTTATTCAAGAAGAAGTAACTCCACAAGATTTTGGTAGGATTGCAACAAGTACTGCTAAACAAGTTTTAACTCAAAAGGTAAGAGAAGCTGAAAGAGCAAGTATTATGGCTGATTTTGAAGATAAACAAGATGAAATTATGGTTGGTAATCTTGCAATGGAAGATGCAAAAAATTATTATGTTGATTTAGGTAGAAGTAGAGGAATTCTTCCTAAGAGTGAAATAATTCCTGGTGAAACTTTGAAAATGGGAAGTAGTATAAGAGTATATATTAGTAAAATAGAAGAAACTACTAAAGGACCTTTAATTCTTTGTACTAGAAAACATTATGGTTTTGTTAAAAGATTATTTGAAAGTATTGTTCCAGAATTTAAAGATGGTATTTTATTATTACATGGTGTAGCTCGTGAAGCTGGTGTAAGAAGTAAAGTTGCTGTTTCAAGTTTAAATCCTAATATAGATCCTATTGGAGCTTGTATTGGTGAAAGAGGAAGCAGAATTGCTTCTATCTTAGCAGAATTAAATGGAGAAAAAGTTGATTTAGTTTTATATAGCGAAGATAATGCTGAATATATTAAGAATGCTTTAAGTCCTGCAAAAGATGTTATTGTAAGTATTATTGATGATACTAAAAATCGTGAAGCTTTAGCAGTTGTTAATGATGAAAATCAAAGATTAGCAATTGGTAAAGGTGGTATAAATATTAAACTTGCTAGTAAATTAACTAAGTTTAGAATAAACATAAAAACTATGGAACAAATTAATGAAGAAGGAAATAAAGATGAATAAAAAAATTCCTATGCGTACTTGTGTAGTTACAAAAGAAAAACTTCCTAAAAAAGAACTTATAAGAATTGTACGTAATAAAGATGGGGAAGTAAGTGTTGATGAAACAGGTAAACAAAATGGTAAAGGTGTTTATTTAAAACGTGATTTAGAAGTTGTTAATAAAGCTAGAAGTAATAAATCTTTAAATAGATATTTAGAGTGTGAGGTTAATGATTCTATATATGAAGAATTACTTGAATTAATAAAATAATAGAAAGAAGGTATTTTATGACAGTAAAAGATTATGCTAATGAGTCTGGTTTTACAGTTCAAGAAGTATTAGAAAAATGTAGAGAGTTAGATATTAAATGTAATAATGCTGATGATTATTTAGATGATGATGGAATTATTATGTTGGATAATTGCATGCATTTAATTAGTACTGAAACAGAAATGGATTATGAAGCGATAGATGAATTAGATGAAGCAGTTGAAAATATAATGTTAGATTCTAATTTAGCGACTAAAGAAAAAAACACTGTAGTAAAGAAACAAAAAGTAAAGAAAAAAGGCGTTAATGAAAATGCTAAGAGTGAGTATTTGAAAAATAAGAAAGCTATGTATAAGAACAAAGAAAAATTATCTACTAATGAGGTTGATGAAAATGTTGTTTTATACAAAGAAGGAATGTCTTTAGGTGAACTTGCTAATGCATTAAATGTTTCTGCTGCTGAATTAATGAAGAAATTATTTAATATGGGTATGATGATTACTATTAATCAATCTATAGATTTTGAAAATGCAGAAATAGTTTCATTAGAATATGGTAAAACTTTAAAAAGAGAAGAAACTCAAGATATTTCAAATTTTGAAGAATATGAAATAGTTGATAATGAAAATGATTTAGTTAATCGTCCTCCAGTTATAACTATTATGGGACATGTAGATCATGGTAAAACAAGTTTATTAGACTATATTAGAAATAGTCATGTGGTTGATAAAGAATTTGGTGGAATAACACAACATATTGGTGCATATCAAATTAATTATAATGATAATAAGATTACTTTTATAGATACTCCAGGACATGCTGCATTTACAGAAATGCGTGCTAGAGGAGCAAGTATAACAGATATAGTTATTATCATTGTCGCTGCAGATGATGGGGTTATGCCTCAAACTAAGGAAGCAATAGATCATGCTTTAGCAGCTAATGTTCCTATAGTAGTTGCAGTTAATAAAATTGATAAACCAGAAGCAAATGTTGAAAGAATTAAAACGCAAATGGCTGAACATAATATTACTCCTGAAGAATGGGGTGGAAATATACCATTTGTTGAAATTAGTGCAAAAACTGGTCAAGGTATAGATAATTTATTAGATACATTATTAGCAATAAGTGAAATGGAAGAATTAAAAGCTAATCCAAATCGTTATGCAGTAGGTACTGTTATAGAATCTCGTGTTGATAAATCTATAGGTGGAGTTGCTACATTATTAATTCAAAATGGTACTTTAAGATTAGGTGATCCTATAGTTGTAGGTACTGCACATGGTAGAGTTAGAACATTTAAAAATGATTTAGGAGAAAATATTGTTGAAGCTGGTCCAAGTACTCCAGTTGAAATTACTGGTCTTTCAGATAATCCATCTGCTGGAGATAAATTTATGGCTTTTGAAACTGAAAAACTTGCTCGCGAAATTGCAGAAAAGAGATTAATTCAATCTAAAGCATCAATTAAGAAAGAAGTAGTTAACTTTGAAAATTTATTTGCTCAAATGCAATCAGGTGTTAAAGAAATTAATGTAGTTTTAAAATGTGATGTTCGAGGCTCAGAAGAAGCTGTTAAAAATGCGTTAGAAAAAATTGATGTTGAAGGTGTTAGAGTAAAAATTATAAGAAGTGGTATTGGAACTATTACTGAATCAGATATAGTTTTAGCGAATGCTAGTAATGCAATTGTAATTGGATTTAATGTTGTTCCTAGTGCAATAACTAAAGAAGTAGCTAAAGAATATAGCGTTGAATTAAGACTATATACTATTATTTATAAATTAGTTGAAGAAATGGAACTTGCTATGAAAGGTATGTTAGATCCTGAATATGAAGAACAAGTAATTGGTAGTGCTGAAGTTAGAAGAATATTTACATTCTCTAAAGTTGGTAAGATTGCTGGAGTTATGGTAACAGATGGAATTATTAAATCAACTGCTAATGTTAGAGTTGTTCGTGATGGTGTTATCATATATGATGGTAAAGTTGGAAGTTTACAACGTGAAAAAGATTCTGTAAAAGAAGTTAAACGTGGATTCGAATGTGGTGTTACTATAGACGGATATAGTGATATTAAAGAACAAGATGTATTTGAATTCTATGAAAATGTTTTGGTAAAAAGATAAAAAGTTGTTTGTTAACAACTTTTTTTGTATTGTTTTGTCAAATGATTTGAAATAAATTATAGTTAGTTTATAATAACTAACCGAACATTCAATTAGTTAATGCCTGCCTCATACTTGAAAGATAGAAAGAGGTTTGATATATGAGTATAAAAAGTTTCTTGATAAAAGTACTTGATAGACTTATTATCATTTTATCTTTAATCCTCCTACAAGGGTTTTGGAGATAAAAAAACGACATTAACCGATGGTTAATGTCTAACCCAATGAGGTAGACATTCAACTTGGACATTGAATGTTCTATCTTCATAAGTTAATTTTAACATATTATAAATATTGTGTCAAAAAGTTATTAATGGTAAAATATAGATAGAAATGAGGGAAAAATCATGAATCAAATTAAGTTAAAAAGAATTGCTTCTCAAATAATTAGAGAAGTTAGTGATATATTACAAAATGAAGCGAGAGACAGATTGATGCATACTATAACAATTACTGGATGTGATGTTAGTAGTGATTTAGGATATGCTAAGATTTATTTTACTTGTGTTTTAGATATTGAAAAACGCGATATAGAACGCGAATTAGAAGAAGCTTCCGGATATATTAGAAGAGAGTTAGCAGAGAGAATAGATGTACGACATACTCCTAAATTAGTTTTTAAATTTGATGAATCAGTAGAATATGGTAATCATATAGATAATATAATAGAAAAAATACATGATAAGGAAAATGTTTAGTAATAAACATTTTTTTGGTAAGTTATGAACGGTATATTAGTTGTTAACAAAGAAAAAGGATATACATCTCGTGATGTTGTTAATATAGTTTCTAAAGTTTTAAACACAAAAAAGATTGGACATACTGGTACTTTAGATCCTATTGCAGAAGGTGTATTGGTTTTAACTATTGGAAAATGTACTAAATTATGTGATTATTTAACTAGTAATTATAAAGAATATATTGCAGAATTTGAATTAGGATATGAAACTGATACTTTAGATAATACAGGTAAAGTTTTAAAAACTATTGATAAACAAGTTAGTGAAGAAGATATTGTTAATGTTGTAAAAAGTTTTGTTGGTGAATATAATCAAGAGGTCCCTAAATATAGTGCTGTGAAGATTAATGGTAGAAAATTATATGAGTATGCTAGAAATGAAGAAGAAGTGTCTTTGCCTAGTAGATTAGTTGATATTAAAAATGTTGAAGTGATAGATGTTGGTAAAGTTATTAAAATAAAGTGTATGGTTTCTAAAGGAACCTATATTAGAAGTTTAATAAGAGATATAGGTTTAAAATTAGGTACTTATGCTACTATGACTAGTTTGTTGAGAACTATGCAAGGTGAGTTTTCTATAAATAATAGTTATAGCTTGGATGATATTAAAAACGGTAACTTTAAATTACTAAGTATAGAAGAACTATTTAAAGAATATCCTAAAATTTATTTAGATGAATATAGTTATAAAAAAGTATCTAATGGTTGTATATTAGAGAATAATTATGATAGTGAATATATATTATTTTATTATCAAGATAATTTAGTTAGTATTTATAAATGTATTGAAAATAAAAAGATTAAACCATTTATTATGTTTTAATCTTTTTTATATCTCTTCTTTATCAAATTTTGATTTTATTATAAATATTATTGTTGTTATTATTGTAAATATTATAACTATTACAAAGTTACTTGTTAAGTTAGTTATCATTTTATTAAATTCAGTTATTTTAAATACATCATTTATTGTTACATAACATAAAGTATCTAAAGCATATGGAATGAACATTGCTAATGAAAAAGCTATAAATTTTTTTGTATATGGTTCCATTGCTTCATATAATATTAAAATTAATGTATGACTAAAATAATATAATAGTGTAAATGATATTAAATTTAATATATTTGGATAGTATATTGGTTGATTATTTATTAAGAAATAATTTGGTGTTAAAACTTGTTTAAGTGCTAAGTCAACATCTCTTGAATAATAATTTCCTGGAATGCTATTAAATATAGAAATAATTAAATTAAATATTAAAAATATTAATGCAGTTTTTAAAATAACTTTATGAGTTTCTTTAAAATTTGTTTTTTTACAAATTAATATTATAAATAGAAATGTAAATGGATATAGTAAGTTTGATAAACTAACTTCTAATACATTATTTGGTTCTATAAATATTGTTTTATATCTAAAAATACCACATATTATTATAAAAATAATTAATAAGTATGTGATAAATGTGTTTGTATTTTTACCCTTTTTATTCATACTATCACCTATAATAAATATTAACATATTAATAATATTTAGTCTAGTTATTTTTCCAAATGTAATATATTGATAAGTTATGTCGATTGACTTGATATTAAAATATTTTTCTTTATTATAGTATCTCGAGCGTTAGGACCGGTGTCTACTATTTATACTTTGTGTTCTATCTTTCTTAATCTTTCTAGTGAGGAGTTTTGGTAAGTAGTACGGAGGTGTTTATAGTTTTGTTAGAAGTAATTTTAACAATATTAAAAAGTCTACTTAGTAGACAAAATAAAAAGACATCAAAATCTATTGTTATCCAAATGGGTAAAATAGAGATTAATGTCAACAACCAAAAATTGTAGGCATTAAATTCCTAACGCTCTACTAAATTAATTATATCAAATATTTATTATAAATCAATAAAATAAAAGTTCTAGTAATTTTATTATAATTTTGTTATTATATAGTTGTTTTGGAGGTACTTATGGAAAAAATAATAATTATTAAGTATGGTGAATTAACGACAAAAAAAGATAATATAAATTATTTTTTATCTTGTTTAAAAGATAATATACGTAATTTTATTGGTAATGATGCTAGTATTAAATTTGATAGAGGAAGAATGTTTATTACTAGTGAAGAAGAAAAGTATGAAGATATAATAAAAAAATTAAAATGTGTTTTTGGTATACATGAAATTAATTTGGGATATAAATTAGATAGTAATGATATTGAGACAATTGAAAATAATTTAAAAGAATTAATTCAATATAAGAGTTTTAAGACATTTAAAGTAGAAACTAAGAGAAGTTATAAAAATTATCCTATGAATAGTATGGAAGTTAGTAGATATTTAGGTGGCGTAGTTTTAAAGACTATGAAAACAGTTAGTGTTGATGTACATAATCCTGAAGTTACTATAAATATAGAAATAAGAGATAGAAGTTCATATATATATTTTGATAAAATTGAAGGTATAGGTGGATATCCTGTAGGTAGTTTAGGTAAAGGAATGTTAATGCTTAGTGGTGGGATAGATAGTCCTGTTGCTGGATATCTGGCTTTAAAACGTGGCGTTAGAATAGAAGGAGTTTATTTTGAGAGTCCTCCTCATACTAGTGAAGCAGCTAAAAATAAAGTAATGGAGTTAACTCGTAAACTTACAAATTATTCAGGATATGTTAAACTTCATGTTGTTAATTTTACTAATATTCAAGAAACTATATATAAAAATGTACCTCATGAGTATTTAATAACTATTATGAGAAGAATGATGTATAGAATTAGTGAAAGATTAGCAAAGAGAAATAATTGTAAAGTAATTATAAATGGAGAAAGTATAGGGCAAGTAGCAAGTCAAACTTTAACTAGTATGGCTAGTATTAATAGTGTAACAAATATGCCTGTTATAAGACCTGTTGCTTGTTTAGATAAATTAGAAATTATAGATATTGCTAAAAGAATAGATACATATGAAACAAGTATATTACCTTTTGAAGATTGTTGTACTATATTTGTACCTGAACATCCTGTAATTAATCCAGTATTAGAAAAATGTTTAGAGTATGAAAAATTAATAGATGTTGATAGTTTGATTAAAGAAGCTATAGATAATACAGAAACTATAAGAATAGAAAATAAAGTTAAAGTTTTTGATGATGTATTATAGTTAATAAATGGTTCCATAATAGTAATGGTGATATTATGGAATTAGAGAAAAAAATTAATACTAAATTTAGTAATTTAAATCCGACTTGTATAAAAGATAATAATATGAATTGTGTTAATATATTTGATACAAGTTTAGGTGGTAAAAAGATTTTTGATGATGGATTTAAAAGTGTTACTAAGTTTAAGAGAAATTTTAAATAGAGAAATAAGTTTTTATCTCTCTTTTTTAATTGTTTTTGGTGTTGATTTAATGTATAATACTTTTTAGAAGGAGCGATATTTTATGAAAATATTAAGTGTTAATGCAGGTAGTTCTTCATTAAAATTTACATTATTTGAAATGCCTGCTGGAATTGAATTAATTGGGGGATATTTTGAAAAGATTGGTTTAGAAGATAGTTTTTATTCTATAAAGATGAATGGTGAAAAAACTAAAAAGAGCGCTAAAGTTAGTAATCATGCTGATGCTGTTAAATTTTTAATTGATGAATTAATAGATAACAAAGTTATTAGTTCATTAGATGAATTAGATGGTGTTGGTCATAGATTAGTTCACGGTGGTGAAAAATATACTGATTCAGTAGTTATTAATGAAGATGTTATTAATACAGTAACTGAGTTAATACCTTTAGCGCCATTACATAATCCAGCAAACTTGACTGGTGTTAAGGCTTTTATGGATGTTTTAAAAGATACTCCAAATGTTGGTGTATTTGATACTGCTTTTCATCAAACTATGAAAAAAGAACAATATTTATATGGTGTTCCTTATAGTTGGTATGAAAATTATAAAGTTCGTAAATATGGATTTCATGGTACTAGTCATAAATTTATTACTAAAACTATGAAGGAAATGTTAGGTAAAGATGATGTTAATTTAATTATTTGTCATATTGGATCTGGTGGTTCTTTATGCGCTGTTAAAGATGGTAAGAGTTTTGATACTACAATGGGCTTTACTCCTAATGCTGGTATAATGATGGGAACTCGTTCTGGAGATATCGATTATTCATTAATACCTTATGTGATGAAGGAATCTGGTATGAGTTTAACAGAAGTGGATAATATGTTAAATAAGCAAAGTGGTCTTCTTGGTGTAAGTGGTGTAAGTAGCGATTCAAGAGATATTGAAGAAGCTGTTGCAACTGGTAATGAAGGTGCAATATTAGCTAATGAAATGTATGTAAACAAAATTGCTAAATATATAGCAGAATATTATGTTGAATTAAATGGTAAAGTAGATGCTTTAGTATTAACTGCTGGTTTGGGTGAAAATGCTATAGAATTTAGAGAAAATTTATTAACTAGATTAGAGTGTTTAGGAATTAAATTAGATAAAGACGTTAATAATACTATTGCAGGTTATAAGAGTGTTCAAAGTGGTATTATTAGTACTAATGATTCAGTTGTTCCTGTTTATGTAGTTCCAACTAATGAAGAATTAATGATTGCAACTGATACTTATGAATTAATAAAATAGAAAGTGTGAAAATATGAACATTGTAATGAAACAAATAATAAGAAAGATAAAGGAATATGATAATATTGTTATTGCTAGACATATAGGTCCAGATCCTGATGCTTTAGCAAGTGAGATAGCTTTAAGAGATTCTATTAAATTAACTTTTCCTAAAAAAAATGTTTATGCTGTAGGAAATTCAGTTTCTAAGTTTAGATATTTTGGTGATTTAGATAGAATTGATGATAGAAATTTAGATAAACCTTTACTTATTATTTTAGATGTTCCAAATAAATCTAGAATTGATGGAATAAATTATGATGTTTATGATTATGTTATAAGAATTGATCATCATCCTAATGTAGAAGATGTTGCCAATTTAGAGATGGTTAATGATTCTTCTAGTAGTACTTGTGAGTTGATTACTGAGCTTATTGTTAATACTAAATTAAAAATGAATGAAAAAATTGCATCAAATTTATTTTTAGGTATTGTGGCTGATAGCGATAGATTCTTACTATCTTATACTACTCCAAATACTTTTAAAATAGTAACTATGTTAATTGAAGATTATAAATTAGATATTGCTAAATTATATGATAATTTATATGAAAGACCATTAAATGAAGTTAAGTTTCAATCTTATATAACTTTAAATATGAATGTTACTGAAAATAATTTTGGATATATAAAATTAGATAAAAAAATAATGGATGAATTTGGTGTAGATGCATCTGCTGCTAGTAATATGGTTAATAATTTTAATTTTATAAAAGAATTATATTGTTGGGCTTTTAGTAGTTATGATGAGAAAAATGATATTTATAAAATTAATATTAGAAGTCGTGGACCAGTTATAAACACTGTTGCTAGTAAATATAATGGCGGAGGACATATATTTGCAAGTGGTGCTAGAATAAAAGCTGAAACTGATGTTGATAGTCTATTTAAAGAATTAGATGAAGCAACGAAAGAATATAAAGATAGTTTAAAGGGATAATCATGTGATTATCCTTTTTTAATATTTGAAAATATACTATAATATTATTAGGTGGTTATATGAAAAGAATAGTACTTATAGATGGTAATAATTTAATGTTTAGGAGTTTTTATGCAACTGCTTATACAGGTAATTTAATGAAAAATAGTAAAGGCTTTTATACTAATGCTTTATATGGTTTTGTTAATATGATAAATAAAATTATTGAAGAAGAAAAACCAGAGTATATGGCTGTTGCGTTTGATATAGGTAAAAATTTTAGAAAAGATATATATAGTGAATATAAAGATGGTAGAAAACCAACTCCAGAAGAATTAAAAATGCAAATGCCTGTTGCAAGAAAAATATTAGATGCTATGGGTATTAAATATTATGAAGTTGAGAATTATGAAGCAGATGATATTATTGGAACTTTATCTTATAGAGCATTAGTTGATCCAGATTATGTTGCGACAGTAATAAGTAGCGATAAGGATTTATTACAATTAATAAATGAGCAAGTAGAAGTTAAATTATTAAAATCTAAGGATTATATAAGATATAATAAAGAAACATTTATGAATGATTATGGCTTTGATCCTATTAGAATAATAGATTTAAAAGCTTTGATGGGTGATGCTAGCGATAATATTCCTGGAGTTAAAGGTATAGGTGAGAAGACAGCTATAAAATTAATTCAAGAATATGATACTATAGAAAATTTATATGAAAATATAGATGATATAAAAGGTAAATTAAAAGAAAAATTAGTATTAGATAAAGAAAATGCTTTCTTTTCTAAGAAGATAGCGACTATATATTTAAGTGTTCCAATAATAGATGATTTTGACGCTATGAAATATACTGGTGAAGATATAGATAAATTAACTAGTATTTTTGAAGAGTTAGAATTCTATAGTTTTATGAAAAAATTTGTTAAAAAATCTATAGATATTAACAATAATATTGAGTATAAAACTTTAGAAAATGTTAGTGAAATAAATAAAGAAAATATTATTAGTTATTATATAGAGTGTGATAAAGTTAATTATCATTATGGTAATATTCTTGGTATGGGTTTATATGATAATAGTAATTTATACTTTGTTAAACCTGATATGGTAAATGAAGTTTTGGAATATATAAAAGATTCGGTTAAATATACTTTTGATTTAAAAAAGAATAATTGTTTAGTAGGAAAAATAATAGATAATACTATTTATGATCATATGATAGTTGCTGATTTGTTAAATTATAATTTTAAAGAAGATTTAAGTATTCTTATGAAAAATGATGGTATCAATATTGATGAATATAGTGTGTTTTTGAAGACACAAGAAAATTTAGAATTTAATGTTGTTAGTAAAGCAAAATATATTTATGATATTAGAGATGAATATATAAAAAAATTAAAGTTAGAAAATATGTATGATTTATTTATTGATGTTGAAATGCCTTTAATTAGTACTTTAACTAGAATGGAATTAAATGGTATTAAAGTGGATAAAGATATATTACATAATATGGGTGAAGAATTATCTGTTAAGATAGATGAATTAAAAAATGATATTTATGCTTTTGCTGGAGAAGAATTTAATATAGCAAGTCCTAAACAATTAGGTAATATTTTATTTGAAAAGTTGGGTTTGAAACATGGTAAAAAGATAAGAAGTGGGTATTCTACTGATAGTAAAGCATTAGAAAAAATAATGAGTGATCATCCTATAGTACCTTTAATTGTTGAATATAGAAATTTAACTAAGATATATGGAACTTATATTGAGGGTTTATCTAATTATGTTATGGAAGATGGTAAGATACATACTATTTATAAACAAACAATGACTAGAACTGGTAGACTTTCGAGTGTAGAGCCAAATTTACAAAATATACCAGCTAGAGATGAGTTAGGTAAAATGGTTAGACGTGCATTTATACCAACTAATAATGTATTCTTAAGTGCAGATTATTCTCAAATAGAGTTAAGAATATTAGCGCATATAAGTGATTCTAAAGATTTGATAGATGCTTATATTAATGGAGAAGATATTCATACTAAGGTTGCTAGTGATATATTTGCAGTTCCTAAAAGTGATGTTAGTAAAGAAATGCGTAGTGCAGCAAAAGCTGTTATATTTGGAATAGTTTATGGTATTAGTGGCTTTGGTTTGGGAGAAAATATAGGTTTAAGTGCGAAAGAAGCAAAAGTTTTTATAGAAAAATATTATGAATTGTATCCTGGCGTAAAAAACTATATGGAAACAATCGTTCATGAAGCCTATATGGATGGTAGTGTAAGAACTTTATTTAATAGAAAAAGAGTTATAGATGAATTAAATAGTAGTAATTATATGGTAAGAATGAGTGGAGAAAGAATAGCTTTAAATACTCCTATACAAGGAACTAGTGCTGATATAATAAAAATGGCTATGGTAAAAATAGATGAGGAATTTATTAAACGTGGAATAAAGAGTAAAATGTTATTACAAATACACGATGAATTAGTATTTGATATAGTTGAAAGTGAAAAAGAAGAAGTGACAAATTTAGTAATGAATACTATGAAAAATATAGTTAGTTTAAAAGTCCCTTTAGAAGTAAGTTGTGATTATGGTACTGATTTATATGAAACAAAATAAAAGATAGTTTTTTCTATCTTTTTTTGTAATGTTTTGTCGAATAATTTGAAATAAATTATAGTTAGTTTATAATAACTAACCGAACATTCAATTAGTTAATGCCTGCCTCTTATTTAAAAAAAAGAAAAGAGGTTTGATAAATGAGTATAAAAAGTTTCTTAATAAAAGTGCTTGATAGACTTATTATCATTTTATCTTTAATCCTCCTACAAGGGTTTTGGAGATAAAAAATGACATTAACCAAAGGTTAATGTCTCACCACTTGAGGTAGGCATTCAATCTTCGCAATTGAATGTTCTACTAATTAAATAGTATCAAAGAAGAGTTGTGTTGTCAAATCTTCTTTTTTTTGTTATAATCAATATACCTTTTAAAACTTTTATTAATTATTTTTTAGAAAGAGATGAATTTTATGAATAAAATTAAGATAGTTAGTTTAGGTGGACTAAACGAAAATGGTAAAAATACTTATGTAGTTGAAATAGATGGTAAAATATTTATATTTGACTGTGGTTTAAAATATGCTAATGATACTATGTATGGTATCGATTATATAATACCTGATTATAGTTATTTAGAAAAAAATAAAGATAATATAGTAGGGATATTTTTAACTCATGCTCATCCTGAGAATATGGGTGGTGTTAGTGATTTATGTGAATTGTTACCTGATGTAAAAGTATATTGTACTAAATATACAAAAAAATATTTAGAGTTGGATGGTTTTAAAGGTAATATTTATGAGATACAAGCTCATAAAAAGATTACTTTTGGTGATTTATCATTATTTCCTATTAGTGTAACTCATTCAGTGCCTGATGCAGTTATGTATGTAATAAATACTAAAGATGGTGCTATAGTTTATACAGGAGACTTTATTATAGATCCTTCTATGAAAGGGAAATATAATATGGACATAGGTAAGATTGCTTATATAGGTAAACAAGGTGTTTTATGTATGATGAGTGATTCAGCTTTTTCAGAACATGATGGGCATACTAGTCCTAATCATAGACTTACAAGTTTCTTTAGAGATTGTATAAATAGAACACAAAATAGATTAATATTTACTGTTTTGCCAATACATTTATTTACAATAGAGGAAATATTTGAGGCTGCTAAAAATAGTCATAGAAAAATTGTAGTAATGGGTAAAAAGTTACAAAATGTTATTAATATGGCTATTGAAGAAGGATATTTAAGTATTGATAAAGATATATTAGGTGATTTAAGTAATATAAATGATAGTAATGTTATTTTGTTAGTTTGTGATGATAAAGAAAAACCATATGCTGCTATAGATAGAATAGTAGGAGGGTATGATAAATTCATTAAATTAAAGAGTGATGATACTATAGTTTTTGCAGAACCTAGATATGATGAAAATGAGAAAATTATAGTTAGATTAGAGAATGAAATTGCTATGTTGGGTGCTGAAACAATAAATATTCCTAAAGGTAAAGAGATATCTCAACACGCATCACGCGAAGATTTAATGTTAATGATAGATTTATTAAAACCTAAATATTATATGCCTGTTGAAGGGGAATATAGATATATGGTTAATAATGCTAATTTAGCTAATGGTTTAGGTATAGATAGTAATAATATAATACTTAAAACCAATGGTGAAGTTGTTAAAATAGAAAATAAGAAACTTATAGAATGTTTTGATAAGATAGAAATTAACGATGTATTAATAGATGGTAATAGTAATGATGATATAGGTGAATTAGTTATAAAAGATAGAGAAATGTTAGGAGAAAATGGGATTGTTTTAATTAGTGCTACTTTATCTAAAGAAGATAAAAAAGTATTAGTTGGACCAGAAGTAACTACAAGAGGTTTTATATATATTAAAGATAGTAAAGAAATGATAGATAATATAAAGAAGATATCTTTGGAAATTATAGAAAATAATGTTAATAATAATTATGTTGATTATAATAATATTAAGATGGAAATTAGAGATAGTTTAAGTAAATATTTTTATAATGAAACAGAATGTAAACCTATGATTATTGCTGTTATACAAGAAGTATAGTTATGAAAAGAATATTTATATTAATAAGTATATTATTATTAGCTAGTTGTACTAACTATAATAGTGTAGAAGAAACCGTTGAAGAAAGTAATAACGTATTATTTTGTTATAAAGAATATAAAGATTATGAAGAATATGTAGAATTTAGCTATAACGATAATGTTGTAGAATATATTAATTTTAGTTATAATTTTAATAAAAATATAAAAGAATATAATGAATTAGATGAATATCAAGATTATATAAAATATCAAGATAAAACTATTGATTTAATATTTGAAAGTATAGATATTGATTTATATAAACGTTTAAAAAATAAGGTTGTAACTTTATATAATTTAGAACAAGATAAATATAATTATATAGAAAATAATGTTATAAAATATGATTTATTTAGAAATTATTTAGAAGACTATTCGTGTGAATAGTCTTTTTAAATTTATATCTTGAACTATTTTGATAAGTATAGTATTATTAAGATGTATAAAATAGAAAGTGAGAGGTTTTAATATGTGTAAAAAAACTTTCGATAAACTAAAATTAAATAAAATATTATTAGGAGTTTTGGTGTTTTTTGTAGCTAGTATAGTAGCTAGCGCTGGAAGTAATACATTAAGTTATTCAAATAATGTATTAAAATGGGAAATAGATGGTGGTAATGCAGCTTTTTGGGGAAATTCTAGGTGTTATAAAGATATTTATGTTCAATGTTCTGTTGTAGATAAAGCTTCTTCTAGTATAAGATTAGATGCTAAGCCCTCTGATTCTAACAACGATTATTGTATTTCGACTGGAGGTTATACATGGGCAACTGGAAGTATAAATGTAAAAGACTATATTAATAATACAGTATTACCAAATGGTGGTAAGGTTGTATGCTCTTTAAGTGCTTATAATTCTAAAAAAAACACTGAAAAGAAATTTGCTGAAACTTCTTTTACAATAGAAAAATCAACTTCTGCAGAAAAACCTTCTAATCAAACAGGAACAGATACTAATAAAAATCCTGTTAATAAAGTTCCACCAGTGTCAGAGGAACAAAAATGTAAAAATAATGGAAATTATTGGAATACTGATACTTCAAAAGCAAGTAAAGGTTGTTATAAATTAGATAAAGATAATTGTAATATTTTAGGATTATGTGGAAAAGAATCTAAATGCGATTCATATTGTAATGTTAAAGTTGTATTTGATCAAAATTATGGTTATGGGTTAGCATGTGATGCTGGTTTCACAGTTCCTACTGCTGGTGTGTGTGAAAAAACAGGAGTAACAGTAGGAAGCAGTGTTAATTTTCCAACTAGTTCATCAAATATGTATAGAAACGATCAAGGTCAATTAATAGGATGGACTAGTGTTGTAACAAATGGTGTTCCAGATTGCTCTCATGGAGTAGTTAAAACAGATTTGTCAAAAGGAAATACTATTAATGCAAGTGTTGCGTTTTATGCTTGTTATCAAGAAATATTTAATGCAACTCGTTATATTCAAAAAGATGCTGCTGCAGATGGTGGCACTGAAATTGAATGCGGTTTAGGTGTTGAAATAAAATATTGTAATAAAGAAAATGGTGTTGGTTATTGTTATTTTACTGATTCAGCTAATAATTCAAGAAAAGTTTACAGAAATAAATTAGCTAGCACACCAGCTGGTGCAGAAGCTACTTGTGATGGTAATGCAGAAGCTGTTGTAGAAGAAGAAGTAACTGATGATGAAATGGCTAAGAAGTTAAAAGCGTGTATTAGTAATAATATGGTAAATAATCCAGAACCAAGTTATCGTACTTCTTATGAATATGATTTTTGTTATAATGAAAAATCTAAAGAAACTAATAGTTACGATAAAAGATTAGAGAAAGTTTTAACTTTATTTACTTGTGATACTAAAAATGGTTATAGACTAGATGAGACATCTATAGATGAAGAAAAATATTGTAAAGATGGCAAATGTGTTGCAACTTATTCTTTAGAATGTATAAAAGGTGAAAGAGGAGAAAGTAAACGTCCTACATTAGAGGTTACTCCAGCAAAAGCATCTGGTGGTGTTGGGTATATTGGAGTAAAAGCTAATGCTAAAGTGGGAAAAATTGTTGCATATTATGCAAGTAATGATTATTTAGCTCCTACAAATTCTAGTAGAGGTTGGGAAACAGTATCATCAAATAGTTTTAAAATAGAAGCTACGCCTGGTGTTGTATATATTTGGGTTAAAGATAGTGAAGGTAATATAAGTAATGTAGTTAGTGGAGCGGTAATAGATACAGAAAATGCTAATACTACATTAAGAAATGTTGCAGTATATGATGCTAATGGTAATATTCAATCTTTAGCAGGATCTGGAACAGCATATAAAGTAAATGATGTAACAGATAATAAATATGTAAGATTATCAAATGAATTAAACAAAGATAGTGAGATAATTGCTGATGGATTTAATCCATATGATATGGAATATAAGTTAGAAGTTAGTTCACCAACTGTTTCTGTTTATGCAACATTAACAAGTACTGACTCTAATTATGTAGCAGGTTATGAACCTAGAACTGTAAATTTAAATTATGGTATTAATACAGTATTAATAAAAATAGTAAATAAAGAAGGTATAACAAGAACTTATACAATTTTAGTTACTAGAACAGATGATAGAAAAAGTGATAATACTTTAAGCGATATAAGTTTAAGTGTTGGTGAAATTAACTTTAATGCTAATGTAACTGATTATAAAATAGAAGTACCTAAAACAACAACTAGTATTGATGTAAATGCGACTATAGCAAGTGATAAAGCAAGTTATGTTAGTGGGTATGAACCTGAAAATGTTTTAATGGTGGGAAATACAACAGTTAAATTAATAACAGTTAAAAGTGAAACAGGAAGAACAAGAACTTATGTATTAACTTTTGTAAAGGAAGGTACTGATACAATAACTAAAGAATCTTTACAATTGGAATCATTAAAGATACCTGGCGTTAATGTAGCATTTGAAGAAGATGTTGCAAATTATAGTTTAAGTGTTGGATATGAAACTGATGTAATAGATATTAATACAGTTTTAAAAGATGATAATAGTATTATAGCTGTAAGTTTAAAGAAAAAGAATGATAGTGAATACAAAGTTGTTTCTAGTAAAGGTCTAGGATTAGATGTTGGAGAAAACTTTGTTGATATAAAAATTGTAGATAATGAAAATGAAGAAAGTCATTATAGATTGACTATTATCAGAAAAGAATTTGGTTTGGATATATCAAAAGATACATCATTAAAAGATTTAAGAGTTTTAAATCATGATATAGATTTTGATCCAAATAAAAAAGAATATACAATTAAAATCAAACAAGAAAAAAGTTTAGTAATTACTGCTGTTCCAAATAGCAATAGAGCAGAAGTATTTATAAGAGGAAATGATGAATTAACAGGCTTTAGTACTGTTAGAGTTAAAGTTGTTGCAGAAAATGGTGAATTTGAAACATATTCAATCGATATAAAGAAAGACGCATTTAATAAGACTATAGAGATTGCTTCAATAGTTGCTGGAGTTGTAATAATTTTAATAAGTAGTGGCATAATAATAGTAAAGAAAAAAGCTAAAGCTAACAGAGAGTATTTTGAGGAATAAGGAGTGGTTATTATGAAAAAGAAAATATTATTAAGTTTATTAATTATGGGATTGGTTGCTGCAAAAGTAAATGTTAATGCAGCAACTAGTGCTACTCCTGGTGATACAAACTATTCAACATTACAATCTTCTTATAATGCTGGAATACAAAGTAAAACAATTTCAAGTGGGGATTGGATTACTATATATGGTAAATCAGTTTGTGATTCAAATGGAAGTTGTGAACATAGTTATGTAACAGGTTTGAAAAAAAGGGAAGATGTATTAAGTAAAACAGTAAAATGTTCTGGTGGAGAAAAAAATATATCTTTTGATACAAATATAAGTAGTGGACAAGCAGATAGTTATACAGATACAAGTGGGAATGCTGTTAAAAGTGCAACAGTATACTGGAGTGAAGATATATATGTAACATGTACTAGTGATAGTAATGGTAATATTCCATCTGCTAATGAAGGTACTACAAATATAGAAAATAATTATTCTGGTGCTACAACAACACAAAATCCACAAACTGGTGTAAATACATATTTTATAATTTTAAGTGTAGTTGCTGTTATATCTTATGCATTTATGATATTTGTAAAAAAATTCAATTTATTTAAAAAGATTTGATTTTATTAATAAAATAGTTTATCATATTTATATAGAATATGATTGAGAAACTTTAGAAGATAATCATATTATCTTCTTTTTTTAGGAGTTGAAAATATGAAAAAAAATATATTATTATTTATTATAGGTTTTTTACTTTTTCCTAATTTAATAAATGCAGAGCAAGTTAGTTATAGTGTAACAGCTAGTTGTAAAAGCAATTATAATTATGAATTTGTATATGATAATCCTAGAAATTATTATTGTGCAAATGGTAATTCTTCTCCATATACAACTACTATACAAGATAGTTGTAATGATTTAAGAAATAGAATATGTAAGAACGATGTTCAAAAATGCTATATTGTTTTAGATTATGATTGTTCTAGAACTAGTAGTGGTGCTAAATTTAATACAACTACTAAGAAAACAACAACTAAGACTAGAACTACTAAAACTACCACAACAACTACTACAACTGTTCCAGTCAAAAGTAATACTAAATTGAAATCATTGACTTTATCGAGTGGTAGCATAGTATTTAATTCAGACACTTATGAATATTCAATAAATGTTGAATCTACTGTAAATTCTATAGATGTTACGGCAGTACCTGAAGATGATACAAGTAAAGTAGAAATAAAGGGTAATACTAATATAGATAATGGTAGTATTATTAGTATTATAGTTACTGGTAGTGATAATAGTACTAGTGAATATAAAATTAATGTAATGAAAGAAACTTATATTATGTCTAGTAATGCGAAATTAAGTTCTTTAAGTGTTAAAGGTTATGATATACCATTTAATTCTAAAATTTCTGATTATACTATTATTTTAGATTCTGAGGTTAGTGAATTAGATATTGATTATGAAGCAGAAGATGAAAAAGCTGTAGTTACTATAACTGGTAATTCTAATTTAACTAATGGTAGTAAAATTGTTATTACGATAACTGCTGAAGATGGTACTGAAAATGTTTATAATTTAAATATTACTATGAAACAAAAATCTAATGCATTTACTATTTTGTTTATAATCATCTTAATATTAGCGATTATTGCTGGTGGTTATTATGTTTATAAAAAATTTATACAAAGTAAGATGGGGGATAAATATGAATATGAATAAAAAAAGAATATTATTATTAAGTTTATTTATATTTTCATTTTTAGTGTTAGTACCTAGTGTGTTAGCTGATACTACTCAAGCAGTTGAATATGTTGCTGAGAATCCATGTGATGAAAATTCAATTAAAACTGTTATGAGATTATTTGGGTATGTATTATTAGTAGCGAGAATTGCAGTGCCATTAATAATAATAGGTTTGGGAACATTTGATTTATTTAAATCAGTTGTTGATAAAGATGAGAAGAGTTTAATGAAACAAATGAAACAATTAGGTATTCGAATATTAGCTGGTTTGATTGTTTTCTTTGTACCGAATATAGTAGCTGTAGTATTTAGTATGAGCGATAAATTAAATATTATTGAGACTGGGCAATATCAAACTTGTGCTGATTGTTTATTAAAACCATCATCTTGTAGTGTTGTTGAAGATTAATGTTAATAAGTTTGTAAAAACTAAATTAAATACTTGTATAAAGGTTTAGTTTTGATATAATATAAGTATAAAATAGGAAAGGATTTGATATATATATGAAAGAAGCAAGTGGAGAATTAAGTATGACTGCTATCGCAGTAGTTGCTATAGCTGCTGTTGGAGGTATTTTTATGACATTTGTTTGGCCACAATTAAAAGGTTCAATGATTGCAAAAACAAAATGTCAAAGTGCATATAATTGTACTGCTTGTACTGGTGCTGCTGCTGGAAAGGCTGGTACAAAAACTTGTACAGGTTACTATGATGCAGATGGTAAATCACAAACTGATGCTGCTGGATTTACTTGTGATTGTTAATAATTTATTTTAAGAGAGGTTATGTAATATGAGAGAGGCTATTGGAGGAACTTGGTTATTTGGTTTGGTAATAACATTTATAGTGTTCTTTGCCTCTTTTTTAGCTGTTTCAATAAATTATGCAAAGGCATTTGATATTAAAAATAATATTGTTGATTTAATTGGAAAATATGAAGGAAATAATGCTTGTGCTAGACAAAAAATAGGTGAATATTTAAAAGGTGTAGGTTATTTAGTTCCGGGGTATTGTCCAACTACTGATGAAGATGAGAATCCTTATGAATATATAGGTTATAATCTTGATGGAACTAAGGTAACTAGTGGAAAAGCATATTATTGTGTATCTAAGGATAGTGTAGATAGTACTACAGTAATTGACAAAAAGTTTTATAGAGTAGTTATATTTTTTAGAATTGATTTGCCTATGCTAGAAGAAATTACAACTTTTAGAATAAAGGGTGAGACTGAGTCAATATATTTTGCAAATGAATCTACAACATGTTAAAGGTGGGTTAAAATATGAATGTTATAGTAAGTAATGAAAGAAAGAATGAACTTAATAATTTAAATATAGATATTATAAAAAGTGTAGATGGTGTTTATACAGCAGAAGAATTAATAGATATGTTTAATAATTTTTTCTTTAATAAGATGATTTTAGATATAACTTCTATTAAAGAGTATAGAGAATATAGTAATTTAAAGAAATTATTTGAAAGTATAGATAGTAAAAAAGTAATATTATATTTAAATGATATAAGTAATGATAAAGAATTTATAAGCGATTTAGTAACATTAGGAGTATATAATTTCACTATTAATTATAATGAACTTATAGAATTATTTAATAATCCTAGAGAGTTTAAAGATGTATCTAATTTACAAATTAGTAAAAGTTCTTATGAAATAAATAAAGAAATAGATGAAGAATTAGGAATAAATCAATCTAAAGAATTTACTTTTGAAGATTTTACTTTACCAGATAAGTATGATGGTAATAAGAAAATTATAGGTGTTGTTAATTTAACAGAACATGCTGGGGCTACTACATTAGTTGTACAAATGATTAAACAATTAAATGTAGATTATAAAGCTATTGGTATTGAGATGAATAAGCAAGATTTTATTTTCTTTAATATCCCTAATTTATATTCTTGTACATCTAAGGAAGATGTTTTAAAGAAAATAAAAGAACATCAAGATGTAGATGCAGTAATCGTTGATTTAAATAATATAGATAGTAAAGAATTTTGTACTGATGTTATATACTTAATAGAGCCTGGTACTATTAAAATGACAAAGTTAATAAAAAGAAATGGAAAGATTTTTGAAGAACTTAGTGGTGAGAAGATTATTCTTAATAGAACTAATATGGATGAAAGTCAGGTTGCTGAGTTTGAGGTTGAAAGTAAAATAAAAGTATTTAGTGTTATTTCTAATTTTAGAGATAATTTAGATAGAGTTATAAGTGTTGATAAATTATTAGTAAAGTTAGGATATACTAAATGTGGAAAAAAATTAAAAAAACGTGGTTTATTTGGTAAAAGATTTTAAAAAGGTTGACAATAAAGTTTATATTTTTTAAAATATTGTTATAAAGAAAGAAGAGGTATTGATATGAATTTATTTAGTTTAGCTGCAGGATTTGATATTGGATCATTTTGTACTCAAATGAAAGATATAGTTCAAATTATAGGATATATTTTATTAGTATTTAAAATAGCTATTCCTTTATTAATTATAGCTTTAGGTATATTTGATTTTGGTAAAGCAGTTATAGCAGAAAAAGAAGATGAAATTAAGAAACAAACTAAGAGATTAGTTTATAGAGTTATTGCTGGTATAGTAATATTCTTAATTCCAAATCTAGTAATATGGATATTCACTACATTTGTTGATGATTATTCAGCAGATGCAGAAAACTTTGAAACTTGTAAGAATTGTTTCTTATATCCAAGTAGTAAATGTTAATTAAATAATAAAACAAACAACTTTACTGTTGTTTTTTTTTATGATATACTTTATACGTATAATGCTAATTTTAGATTGAGGAATTTTTATGAAAAGTAATAAGAAATTTATATATATATTTATGATTATGTTTTTAGTAATGTTTGGTTTTAAAACTATTGTTTTTGCAGAAGGGTTAAGTTGTAATAGTTGGGGGACTGTTCTTAAAGATTTACAAAATGTTTTTGATTTTGTAAAAATAATTGTTCCTTTATTAATAATTGGTTTAAGTACTTATGATTTTATTAAAGCAGTAACTGCTAAAGATGATAAGGGATTAAAAAAAGCTTTTCAAATACTTTTAAAAAGATTTGTATATGCAATAATACTTTTCTTTTTACCAGTATTAATAAATCTACTTTTAGAATTAGTAGCTGTAAATAGTAATGTTTGTATAGAATAGAGGTGACAAAATGAATTTATTTAGTTTAGGTGGTTTTTTTAGTGATATTTGGATGAGCATTTGGCTAAGTTTAAATGATTTTGTTTATTCTATAATAAGTGTTTTATATCAAGTGTTTGAAGGTGTGGCAAATGTCAATTTGTTTAGTGAAGAGGTATTTAAAGATATCACTTCAAGAATTTATATAATAATGGGAATAGCAATGCTATTTATTTTTGCGTATAATTTAATTTTGATGATTATAAATCCAGAAGAAAAAAAGAGTACAGGTCAAACTACTAAGATAGTAAAAGAAACTATTATATCTTTAGTTTTGGTTATTTTATTACCTACAATTTTTAATTATATGAGTATATTTCAAAAACACATATTAGAATCTCAAATTATATCTCAAATAATATTGGGGGATTCAGGTGGCACCAATGCTGAAGAATGTGATTTTTCTGAATATACAATTTATAATGAATATAATATAGGTAATGTAGAAGACACTTCTTTCTTAAATTGGAAATCATGGGCTTCTTTAGGAATATATCAAATATATTTAAGTACTAAAGATTCTACTCCAACTACTATGTTGACTGAATCTTGCGAATATTATAGTGAAGAATTGACTCCATCTCAAAGGGGTGCATATGCTTTGCCAACAACTATATTTCAAGCTTTTTACCATCCTACTAGAGTAGATTATAATTCTTGTGAGGAGTGGATTGAAACTTGTAAAGATGAT
Organism: Bacilli bacterium; assembly: GCA_045541255.1. Lineage (GTDB taxonomy): Bacteria > Bacillota_I > Bacilli_A > RF39 > UBA660 > UMGS1124. The sequence goes on from JAZQIU010000045.1 coordinate 60,021, forward strand.
AAAAGTTGTGATGCCGCTGGTATAACAGAAGATGAAGATAAAGAAATGTGTGCATATTATGTATATGATGTAAAATTAGCTAAATATATGGGAAATATTGCTCCATTTAATAGCGAATCTAAATTTTATAGTAAAGTTAAGGCTGATGATGGTACATTTGAATTTAATGGATTAATGGCATTAGCGGCTGGTGTTTTAGGTTTATATATGTTTGTTTGTTATACAATTGCAATCGGTACACGTGTTGCTAAACTAGGTTTTTTACAATTAATATCACCAATCGCTGTTATGATGAGAATTATACCTAAACAGAAAGAGGCTATGTTTGACAAATGGTTGAAACATTTAATAAATACATATTTAGATGTATTTATAAGATTAATGATTATATATTTCTCTTTATTTGCAATTAGTTTAGTTCCTGATGTAATTGATGCTTTATTTGAAAGTATTGAAGGAAGTTGGTATGTTGCTGCATTATCAGCAGTGGTAGTTATATTAGGTATATTAATGTTTGCTCAAAAAGCTCCAGATTTATTTAAAGAATTCTTTGGTAATAGTGGAAACTTTGCTCTTAAGAGTCCTAGTAAACAACTTGGTGAAAACAAGTATGCTATGGGAGCTTTAGGTGCTATAGGAGGAGCAGCATCTGGAGCTGTTAAAAATTTTGGTAAGGGAAATGTTTTTGGCGGTTTTGGCTCTGGTTTAGTTCGTGGAGCACGAGCAGGTTATAAGTCTCAAAATTTTAGAGATTTAAAATATAATACTTCTTCTGCTGTAGATCGTGTATTACAAGCAAGAGATGAAAGAGATATCAGACAAGAATATGATAAGAAGAATGGTTGGGGAGCATATAGAGCTAAAGCTTTGAAAAATTCTTTTGAAAGATGGACTTCAGGAGATTCTTTTGCATCTTTAACTGCTAAAAGTAATGATGTTAAAAAAATGCAACAAGCTTATGATAGTATATTAAAGTTAGTAGAAGGTAAAATAGATGAGTTGCCGGATGCCTTTTCATTTGGAGGTAGAAGCTACGGGTATTATAAAAGAGAGGCTGACAGTGCGGTAGCGGCACATGAAAATTTTGATAGTAGTAGATATGCGCAAGAATACAAAAAAACTCATTCAGTTTCTGATAGTGCTGCACAAATTGCGGCTGAAAGAGAAAAAGATAGATTAAATCTTGCGGCAGGAGTGGCCCAAGAGAATGCTCGATTAGTTAGAGAAGCTATTGCTGATGCTGTAATTGCAGAAAGAGGCGGTGGACCAAATGGTATATCGTCTAAACCAATAAAAATTGAAGGTATGCAAACTGTTTCGTTGGATTCTGAAGGAATTGCAACTATTGAGAAAACTATTAAAGATGGAATGGTTAGTACTGCTAAAGAAGTTAAGGGTGTTGGAGATAAAATTGAAGAAGCTAATAGTTTATTTGAAAAAAATTCTGTTATGCTTAGTGAGAACGCTAGAAATGATATAGAATCACACCGAGATGAGATTAGAAAAAATAATGGCATTTTAAAAGGAGAACTTGGACATATTAGTTCAGAACTTGCAAAATTATCTGAATTGAAAAAAAGTGATAAATAGGAGGAATAAAAATGGGTAATAATGGATATTTGATACCAGCGAATTCGAAGAAGTCTATGTTGATACTTGGCTTCTTTAATCCTACTGATTTAGTTATATTTGGTACTGGTTGTGTTATAACATTCTTATTGTTATTTATAATGGATACAAGCAATTTAAAGCAAGCTTTTATGATAATAACTCCTGCTTTAATAAGTGCTTTCTTGGTACTTCCAGTACCAAATCATCATAATATAAGAACTTTTATAGGTAATGTTTATAAATACTTTACTAATAGAAGAAGTTATTATTGGAGAGGTTGGTGTATGAATCGTGGCGAAAAATAATAATACTAGCAAATATACAGAAGATTGGGTTCCTATTAAAAATATAAAGAATGGTATGATACAGTTAGATAATGATTATTATGTGACTGGAGTTAGAATAGAACCTAAAAATATATTTATTCTTGATTATCAAGAACAAAATAATATTATATTTAATTTAAGAAATTTTTATAATGTAATTGATTATGAATTTTGGTTGGTTGTTTGTGATAGACCCGTTGATATAAATATGTATTTAGCACAATTACAATTAATGTATAATAATGTTCAAAGTCAACAAATAAGAAAATTAATTAAACAAGATATAGATAAAGGTGAAATGTTTAGAAATACAACTGTAAATGCAGTTGATACTGAATATTATATTTTGTTTAGAGATAAGAAAACTGAAGTATTACAAAAGAGAATTCATACTTTAATAAGTAATTTAGCAACAAGTGGTTTAAATTCGAGACAAGTAAGTGATGAAGATTTAAGAGTAGTAATAGATAGTTTCTTTAATGGGAATATGAGATCAGAGTTTGGGACGGTGATGAGTAGTGTCTAATACATTTAAGAGTGAAATAGCTCCAAAGGGAATAGATTTTAAATTAAATGATTTTGTAATAAGTGATAAATATTGTACTATTTTAACAATTATTAATTATCCTAAATTAATAGGTCCTGGATTTTTAAGTAATGTTACTAATTTACCTGGTGTAAAAGTGGTTGTTAAACATATTCCAATTGAATTTAGTACAATGAGTAAAATGATTAATAAAGAGATAGCTGATTTAAAAGAAAGATATCAACATGAAAATGATAGAACAATGCAAGAAAGTATTCGTCAAGATTATGAATCTTTAGAAAGTTTTGTTTCTATGTTAGCAGCTACTCAATCTAAAATCTTTGATTTTCAAATGCATGTAATGTTATCTGCTGATTCTAAAGAAGAATTAGAAATGAAAAAGATGCAAACTAGAAATTATTTAGATGCTTTAGGTATGCGTGGTATTCCTATGATGTTTGAACAAGAAAAAGTTCTTAAATCTATGATACCAATATTTCCTAAACAAGATATAGAAGAAAGAGTTGGTATTCCTATACCAAGTCCAACTATAGCAGCAATGTATCCATTTGTATTTGATAGTATAAAAGATCCGGGAGGAGAATTTACCGCTCCAACTTTATTAGGAGTAGATTTCTCAGGTGGTGTTGTATTATTTAATCAATTCTTATATCAAACTAAAAAAGAATTTAATAGAAATAATGCTAATTTAATTATTTTGGGTACAAGTGGTAGTGGTAAATCAACAGCTGCAAAATTAATGCTTAGAACTCATATTAGAAATGGGTGTCAATTAATTTGTATTGACCCGGAAGGTGAGTTAGAAGAAATGGCCAAATCTTTTGGTGGAGACTTTATTGATTTAGGTAAAGGTGGTCAGTTTGGTATTATAAATCCATTAGAAGTAGTTGTTGATGCTGATGAAGAAGAATTAAAGAACGGTTTAGGATATACTGTATTAACTCGTACTTTACAATCTTTAAAAGCATTCTTGAAATATTATAGTCCTGATATAGAAGAAGATGTTCTTGCTATGTTTAGTGAGGTTGTTCAAGATACTTATAAACGTTTTAAAATAGATTTTAATACTGATTTTAGTGGTTTTACTTCTAAAGATTATCCAACATTTGATGATGTATATAGTACTATTAAAGGTAAACTTTTATCTATGCCTGAAGCAACTCGTGAAAAAGATGTAATGGAAAGATTAGAGTTAAAGATTCGTCCTTTTGTTAAGGAATTAAGATATTACTTTAATGGTCATACTACTATAAGTCAAGATAGTGACTTTATGGTATTTAATATTCGTGAATTAATGAATAGTGATGAAAGTATTAGAAATGCATTATTCTTTAATATATTAAAATATGCTTGGGGATTATGTTTAGATCCTAGTGTTAATACTGTATTAATGGTAGATGAAGCCCATGTATTATTAAGTGGTAGAAATGAATTAGGTGCTGAGTTCTTAGCTCAAATGCAAAGACGTAGTAGAAAGTATAATACTGGTACTATAATAATTACTCAACAACCTACAGATTTTGCTGCTGATAATGTTATAGTTCATGGTAAAGCAATATTTGACAATGCTTCATATTATTTAGTTATGGGATTAAAAAAACAAGCAGTTGAAGATTTATCTAGATTAATAGATTTAAATGATAACGAAAAAGAAAGTATTAAAGGTTATAGTCAAGGAGAAGCATTATTTGTATGTGGAAGTAGACGTATGAGAATTAATGTTGTCCTTACTCAAGAAGAATTAGATTCGTTTGGTTCTGGTGGAGGATTTTAATAGGTAGGTGATAATATGAAAAAAAAGTTATTTAAAAGTTTACTTGTTTTAAGTTTTCTTTTAATAACGTTTTTTTCTATTAAAGTTAGTGTTTATGCAGCAAATTTTGCATATTCTAATTTTGATTGGGATAAACTGTTAAAACAAAATCAAAATTTTTGGACTTCTGTTTGTCCTAAAGATGATACAGAATGTGTTGATGAAGTTTTAAAAACTAAAGAAAAATTTTATACAAGATTATATGAAATATTGGATCAAGTTCAACGAAAATATGGTTATGTAGATGATAATATAATTATTGCTACTGTATTTTATGGTTTAAATGCAGATTCGTTTGCTGATCCAAATATAAATGATTATAATCCTTATAATTTAGATGAAGATGAGAATACAAAAAATAAATTCATTGGTAGTGATGATGGAGATAGAAATACAGCAAAATCTTATTTTGATAAAGAAACAGATAGTTTAAAAAGTTTGATAAATAATTTTATTGGGTATAGTACTATTTGTTATGGAGAAGCTGATGAATCTCCTCAAACTTATACTGATTCAAATGGAAATGCTTATCAAGCATGTTCAATTTCAACAATAAAAGTTTTAGATGGAAAATGCGTTGCTGAAATAGATAAATATAAAGGAACCTTTTTTGACTCATTAGGTCTGTCTTTTTTAGGAACAGAAAATGAAAAAAAATGTACAGAAGCCGCTAGTGAATTAGGTTATAAAGCTCCTTATTTGAAAACGACTAAAGAAAAAGAAGTTAGTGAAGAATTTTTTTATGATTTTTTAGAAACAAGTGATTATTTTGATAATAAAAAACATTTAAGAAGTTATTTTGCTGTAGTATTACAACATAGTGGATATGAAACAATGGAAGAATTTTATAAAGCAGCAGAAAATGATCCTGAATTGTTAGAAAAATATAAAAATGATATTATTGAAGCAAGAAAAAATATTATACAAGGTATTAAGGATGTCCTTAAAATGTATGGTGAATTTTCTAAAGTTTCTGAATCATTTAATAATGCTAGTTCTAATCTTTATTGGTGGCCTATAGGAAGTAATGAAACTACTGAATCTGGTGGAACTTTAATGGCTATTGGAGAACCAGCAAAAACGTCTATCTCTAGTAAATATGGTTATAGAACACATCCTGTAACAGGAGCATTAAATTCTAAACATAATGGAATCGATATTCTTGGAGAACAAGGTGTTACTAATGTAATTGCCAGCAAAGATGGAGTAGTTTATAAATCTTCTAAAAGTGATGGTATTGTATGTGAAGATGGTGGAGATAAATCTTGTGGTGGTGGTTTTGGTAACTATGTAATTATTCAACATGTTGATAATAATTTTACAGTTTACGCACATTTAGCAAAAGACAGTATTACTGTTGAAATGGGAGATAGTGTTACAAGAGGTCAAGTTATCGGTAAAGTTGGTAATAGTGGTAGTTCTACAGGAGCACATTTACATTTTGAAGTAAGAGTAGGTGGAAGTGATTCGTCTTCTACACAAGATCCTTTAAATTTTGTTTCTGCTGATAATCCAAGGCCTACAGGAGCAGGAAGTCAATTATTAGAATGGATTGGAAGTATGGAAGGTACTGGGCCTGTTGAAGGCGATTATTATAAGGTTTACCAAAATAAAGGTGATATTCCTACAGTTGGGCATGGTATAACATTAAAATATAATGCTGATGCATTTAGAGCACACGGTATAAATCCAGCCACTTTATCTGTTGGAAGTTTAGTACCTAAAGCAATTGTGGATGCTATTTATTTTGAAGATGTAGAAGGTAGATTAAATAATATAAGAGGTATGTTATCTACTAAAGGTGTTACTTTAAATGAAAATCAAATTGGTGCTTTAGCGAGTTTACAATTTAACTGTGGAAATATAAATGGGTTCTTTGAAGCTTATGAAAAATATAGTTCTACAGAAGCATTATGTAGTAATTGGTGGGAACAAAAAGCTTTACATGATTCGTCAGGTACTTATTTGCCTGGTTTAAAGAAAAGAAGAATAGCAGAATGTGATTTATTTGTAAATGGTACTTATAATATGAACGTTTATGGATAATGGGGTTGATAAAATGGAAAAAAAGAAAGATTATACTTTATTAATAATCATTTGTGTTATTTTATTGTGTATAGTTGTATTATTATTTTTAAATAATGATTCTAGTGATAGTAATATTTTGAGTGAAGAACCTAAATATAAATTAGTTGAAGATTATTCTAGGTTCTTTACTGTAAATTCTTGTGTATATAAATACATAACTTATTTAAATGGTAATAAAACTAATGAATTATTAAAAATATTAGATGAAGAATATATTAAGAATAATAATATTGATAGTAATAATGTTTATAATTTTATTAATAAGTTAAATGGTAATTATACTTTTAAATCTAAAAAAATATATTATGAAGTAAATAAAGAAAAAATAGTTAAATATTTTGTTTATGGTTATTTAATAGAAGAAACTATAGATGGTTTAGGAATAAAAAAAGACTATTATGTAATAGTTAATTTAGATTTAGAAAATCAATTATTTAGTATTACTCCTTATGATGGGTCATTGTTTAAGGAGGTAAAATAATGGAAAATTTATTAAGAAATAAAAAAATTATATTAATTTGTATTGGTTTGTTATTAGTTGTTTTTATTATATATTTGTTTACATTAAATAATAATGATATATTAAAAGAAGGTAATACAGAGGAATATAATTATTTAAAAAAGTACGGAAGTAATGAATATGTTCCTGTATATGTTACAGAAGAAGATATGGTTAAAAAATATTTAAATGATTATAAAAATATAGATGTTATTTTTGGAGAAAAAGAAATTGATTCCTTACATGTTGATATGATAAAAACTTCTCACGATGCTGTAGATGCAAGAGGTTATATTTTTACAGAAGAAAACAAATCAATTGTATATATAACTGATACGGGATACATACATAATAGATACTTTCAGAAATTATATAATAAAGATATATATATATTTGAAAGTAATCATGATACTGAAATGCTTATGCATGGAAAATATCCAAAATGGTTACAAGCTAGAATATTAGGAGATAAAGGCCACTTGTCTAATGAAATGAGTGCTTTTTATCTATCAAGATTAATTGGAAATAAAACAAAAAAAGTAATACTTGCCCATCTTAGTGAAGAAAACAACACAGAAACAATTGCATTAAAAACATTAAAAGATACATTAAAAGCAAATAACATAGAATTTAAAAATATCGATATTGCTAAACAGCATGAATCAACAAAAGAGG
>JAZQIU010000046.1:0-4644 GCA_045541255.1 Bacilli bacterium
AGTGTTAAAAACTATTGATATATTTATTGGAATTCTTTTTTGAGGATAATTGTTAATCTCTTCTATAAGTAAAGTATCAATAGTTTTTAACACTATATCTTTTTCTTTTAAGTTTATTTTATTATCTAAATATATTATTTCATTTTCTCTAGCTGAATTTATTAACTTATTTTTATCATTATATATAAAATTTAAATACATTCCTTTATTATTTGCTTTAAATCTTATAGCGTCACCTTGATGTACTCTCTTTTTAAGTATAATTTTTATTTTATCTTTATTTACTTCTAATACATCACCTATCTCTATACCTATATGATTAGGTTGATTTTGATTCATTAAATTTTTTTCATCATTTAATAAAAAGCCTTTAGTAAATTCTCTATTAAATAACTTCTTTAGATTTTCAATATCTTCAGGTTTAATTTCTATTTTTTTATTATTATAAAAATCATCTATTGCCTTTCTATATAATTTTGTTAAAAAGCCAACATATTCTGGACTTTTCATTCTACCTTCTATTTTTAAAGAATCAACATTTAATTTTAAAATTTCTTCTAAATGTTCTATTGTACAAAATTCTTTTGTACTTAATAAATACTTTCCTTCAGTTTCCTGTTCAATATCTTCTTCAAATAATTTATATGGTAATCTACACATTCCAGCGCATTCGCCTCTATTACCACTTCTATTCATTATTAAACTAGACATTAAACACTGTCCAGAATAGCATATACAAAGTGCACCATGAACAAAAATTTCTTTTTCAATATCTACATCTAATTTTTCTATTTCTTTTAATGACAATTCTCTTGCTAATACAGCTCTTTTAACACCTATGCTTTTTAAAAAATTTAAATCTTCTATATTGTGATTATGAAATTGGGTTGATGCGTGAATTTCTAAATTAGGAAACATCTTTCGAACTAAATAAATCATACCCAAATCTTGCATCAATACAGCATCTACATTAGCTTTATGAATAAACTCTACATACTCTAAGAATTCTTCTATTTCATTATCTTTTATAAGAGTATTAATAGTTATATAAACTTTAACTCCATAAAGATGTGCATAATTAATCGCTTCTACAATTTCTTCGTTTGTAAAATTATTAGCAAATTTTCTTGCACCAAATTTTGTTCCGGATAAATATACAGCATCTGCACCATTATGCACTGCCATTTCCAGCATCTTTCTATTACCTGCTGGACATAATAACTCTACTTTTTTCATACTTACTCCTTATTAAAAAAGGATTAGCTAACAATACTTATTAAAATATATAAGGTCATTGTTCTAATACTCTATATTTCTATTTTAAAACTTAATTTCAATATATTCAAATATTAAATAAGATTCCTAGTTTTAATTGGCATACTTCGACATTTTAAATATACTACAAAATTATGATACAAATAGCCACAAAAAAAGACTTATTTAAAGTCTTTTTATTTTCTCGTTTACTCTATCTTTAATCTTTCTTATTCCAGATTCAGTGTAATTATATTTTATTGACAACGATATAATACTTTTATTTTGTATATAGAAATCATAACAAATTTTATATTTTAAACTATTTTTATCTACAACTTTTAATATTGTTTCTTCAAATAATTCTTCTGGCATTCCTCTATATAATGGTTTATAAGTTTTCTTCACTAATTTTGAAGTTACATATGATAGTCCTACTCCTAATAAGATAGGTACAATTATACTTATACCTAATGGAGTAGTAATTCTATTAAGAATATAATAACTTAAATTAGAAACTATAAAACATTTTGACATACTAGAAAAATGAAAGGCTTTTCCAAATGATTTTTTGGATAACCAAAATGATGTAAGAATAAATATACATTCTATGAAAGTATCATTAAGTATTGCGACAAATAGAATCAAAACTACACTCATGACATTCCAGATTAAACTAAAGATAAAATAAATAATATATGTTAATTTTGTAACTTTGTCTTGCTTTTTAAAATTATGCCAATTTTTTTGCAATTTTCTTAGCAAGTTCTTTAAGTTTAGTTTCTTCAGCGAAGATAAGCCAACTTCCTGTCCACATATTTTTACATCTCCTTTCGTGAAATATATTTTATATGTAATTGCCAATAATAATATTTGGTCTACATTTAAAATAATATCCAAAATTAAGTTCCATTCAGTATATTGAATAGTTGGATTTCTAATTATAATAGAGATTATTTGATATGTTGTCATTAAAATTATTATTTTTAGTTGCTTAATAATTTTAAATTTTTTCATAATAATCATAGGAATTATAATCATTATTAAAAAATTTATTGGATAATAAATAAGATTTGGATTATTGGAAATATTATTTATTATCAATTGTGAAGTTATATTTATAGTAGTTCCGATTAATGTATAAAAATATAATTTTTTCTTTTTACAAGTTATACATAAATAAAAATAAAATTGTAAATATAAACTCAAAAAATAATATAAATAATTTAATTTCCATTTTAATGTAAAATTATTTATTATAATTAATACTGGATTATCTAATGCTATCCCAAAATAATCTAACCCAACCAATTTCATTATAAATATTATTGCTAATACAAATAGATACACTTTTAAACTTGTTGATAAATATTTATCATAGTCTTTAAACATATACATCCCTTTCTATATATAAAAAAGACGGGCTTATAACCCCTCTTCTATTCGATATTATTCAACATTATTTATATTTTGTCAATGATAAATAAATATTGTATCGATGTTTGATTTTCAATTTAAAATAATTGTTGAAATCTTTGTAATATTCTTTCTTTGCCTAGTAATTTCATTATTTCATATAAATCTGGAGTCATTGCTTTTGATGTTATAGCAACTCTTATTACTGTTGATACATCTGCAACATTACCATTAAATTTATCTGGATTTTCTTTATATTCTTTCATATTACTAGCATAGTTGAATTCATCACACAATAATTTAATTTTGTTAAACCATGTTTCTTTATCATCGTTATTATCATAATATTTATTTATATAAGTAGTTAACAATTTATTTATTTCTTCTTTATCTGTTATTTTTTGGAATTCATATCCGTCTGGTTTAAATAACTCATCATACATATACCAAACTTGAGATTTAATATCACTATATGAAGCATAATCTTTTCTTGGTTTCTTTTGTTCTCTCTCAATATTTAAAATATTTGTTGTATATTCTTCATATTTTTTTATTAATTCACAAAATTCTCTATCATATTCTTCTGTATATTTTAATAAATTTTTATAAACTTCTTTTGCACTTAATGTGCTTATATAATTTTTTGAAATATTTAATAACTTTTCAACATCAAATAATGAGCCACTATCACTCATTTTTTTAAAATCAAATTTAAAATCGTATATAGAAGCATTTGGGTTAGTATCTAACCATGATTCAAAATTAGAATTTGCAATAGTCAATAAATATAATTTGACTGCTTCAATAGGTATACCTTTTTCATGATAAAAACTTACTGCTGCTTCTGGATCTTTTCTTTTACTTAATTTACGTCTAGCTCCTGTTTCATCAATTTTCATAACAAGACCAAGATGTCCATATTTTGGTTCTTTAAATTTTAAAATTCTAAATAATTGAGTGTGTATAGGATAGGATGAAATCCATTCTTCACCTCTTAAAACATGTGTAGTTCTCATTAAATGATCATCTATAACATGAGCAAAATGGTAAATTGGTAATCCATCGCCCTTTATTAAAACAACATCAATATCATTTTCTGGCATTTCTATTTTTCCACGTACTAAGTCATTTAAAGTAACTTTATGTTCAAAATTTCCTGGTGATTTTAATCTTATTATATATTTTTCACCATTTTTTATTCTTTCAGCTCTTTCTTCATTAGTTAAATTTCTACATTTTGCCCATTTTCCATAATATCCTAATCTTGTTTTAGAATGTTCTTGTCTTTCTCTCATATTACTCAAATCTTCTTCAGTACAAAAACAGGGATATGCTAATCCTTCACTAATTAATTTTTTCGCATATGTTTCATATATTTCTTTTCTTTCACTTTGAATATAAGGCCCATAATTTCCAATCGATTCATTTTCAGAAATTACTCCTTCGTCAATTTTTATATCAAAATCCTTTAAATCTTTTATAATTCCATTAATTCCATTTTCAACTGTTCTTTTCCCATCGGTATCTTCTACACGCAAATAAAAAATACCACCTGTTATTTTCGGAACAAAACTTTCTACAAATGCACTTAAAAGACTACCCATGTGCACAAATCCTGTTGGACTTGGTGCAAATCTTGATACAACTGCATTTTCAGGTAAATTTCTTTCAGGATATTTATTTTCATATATATTTATATCATCTGTTATATTTGGAAATATTAAATCTGCTAATTCTTTATTTGTCATAAATAAAACTCCTTTCGTTTTACAATAACTTAATTATAGTATAATTATTAACAATATTCAACAAAAAAAGGGGCTAATAACCCCTAATTTATTGCACAAAAAAAGGCAACTTCTTATTTTCGCGTTGCCACTATCTTCAGCGTTTGAGTGCTTAACTTCTGTGTTCGGGATGGGTACAGGTGTTCCCACTCAGCTATCGTCACCTTTTTATTTATTTTTTATATTG
>JAZQIU010000047.1:0-7219 GCA_045541255.1 Bacilli bacterium
TAATTAATAATATCATTTGCAATTAATTTATTTAGTGTCATTTTCATTTTCTATCATTCCTCCTTTTAAATAAATTATTATTCCTAATTCAATAATTCTAATAAACATTTTATTAATACTTATACCTTCTTGCATAGCTAATAATTTTACTCTATCAAATAATTCTCTATTATGCCTTAATAAAAAACACTTTATAATTATCATCTCCTTTCAACAATATAAAAAGAACAGAATCACTTCTGTTCTAGAATCATAATTAAACTTTATCCTTTATTTTTTCTACAAATAGGACAACCATTTCCTTTTTTACGATTAAGTAATGTTGATTCAAAACTATGCCCATCATTACAAATAAACCAATATTTTTTATTATTACTTCCTGCCATTACTTCACATGGTTTTATGGGATTGTTCTTTTCATAATCCCATTCTTTAGCAATTACTGGATGGGTAGAAACTAAATCATTATATCCTGATAATAATTTCTTATGTGAGCAATATGGACAACCTGTAAACATCTTTGTTCTATGCGTTAAAAATGTTTTATAAGAATGACCTTTAGGACATATCCACCATACTTTTTTACCACTACCAGATGTTATTTCATCAATATCAAAATCGTTTTTTTGATAATCGAATTCATCAATTAAATATTTCTGCTTATTAACTATACTCCATGTTTTTAAATCATTAAACCCTTTTAAAACTTTTTTACCTGAACAATAAGGGCAGTTTGTACCATTTGTACGATTACTTATATTTGCTTCATATTCATGGCCTTTAGGACATATCCACCATACTCTTTTTTCAGACTTTGGTAAAAGTTCTTTTGGGTTTAAGTTTCCATTTTTTGACGAATCCCATTCTTTCATTAATTCAGGATAAAGTGTTTCTAAATCATTTTCTCCTTTAATAGCTTTTTGACCTGAACAATAGGGGCAACCATTTCCTCTGTTGCGAGAATCAATTGTCGCTTCCCACTCATGTCCTTTTTCACATATCCACCATACTTTATACCGACTACTTACATCAAAAAATTCTGGATTCAATCCATTATTTTTTTTATAATTCCACTCATTAAATAATTTTATGTTTTTGTATGCTACTGAATTTTCTTTTTTTAATGTTTTATAATATAACAGAATATCATTAGAGTCACGATCCAAATCAAAATCAATTTTTTCTTTTAAATTAAATTGTTTATTTAATATATTAATTAGTATTTCTAAAACCTCTTTTAAGTTTTTATAATCGTGTTTTGGTTTATAGTATATAATGTGATTAATTTCATCATAACAATTATCAGACTTACTTTCTTTAATTCTAATTAAAAATATTCCATTTTCACTTAATATTTTATTTTTTATTTTTTCTTTTTCTAAGGCTTCTTTTGAATTATGATAATAAATTCCATCATATTCTATTCCAACATTTAAAATCGGAATAAAAACATCTATTTCTTTTTCATTAAATATATATCTATTTTCAACTTTAAATATTTTATTTAAATAATAAAGAATTATTTGTTCTGGATATGATGATTGTATCTCAGAACTGCAAATAGGACAACATGTTCCTCTGTGCCTATTGTTAAGTGATGCCTCCCACTCATGCCCTTTTTCACATTTCCACCATACTTTAGTATTCACAGCGGGTAATAGTTCTTCTGGATTAACATTTATATTCTTGATAAAATCCCATTCCTTCATTAATTCAGGATGAATCGTTTTAAAATCATTATATCCTTTAATAGCATATCTGCCTGAACAATAAGGACAACCATTTCCACTAGTTCTACTATCTACTTTTGCCTCCCACTCATGCCCTTTTTCACATTTCCACCATACTTTAGTATGTGAAGAAGGTAAAAGTTCCTGTGGGATAATAGTATTTTTTTCATAATTCCATTCTTTCATTAATTCAGGATAAAGTGTTTCTAAATCATTTTCTCCTTTAATAGCTTTATGACCAGAACAATAGGGGCAACTTGTCCCTCTAGCACGATTACTTACACTTGCTTCATATTCATGACCTTTAGGACATATCCACCATGCTTTTATGTGTGAACCAGTAGTAATTTTGGAAATATCTAAATCTATATTTTTTTTATAATTCCATTCGTTTTTTAATTTTATATTATTGATTAAATACGATTTTTCTTTCACAACATCACATCATTTCATTTATAATTTAACTAATAATATTATACCATATTAAATTGGACTTTTTTTCACAAATTAGTCCTATTTTATAAAAGCAGGATAAAGGGAATGATATCACTCACCTACCTAAACCTATATAAATAAAGGTCTGATGGTGATATCATTTCACTTTTTGCACTTGCAAAAAACTCCAAAATTAATGGAGGATTTCCTCCATAATCTTGTTTAATCCTTTAGTTATAAGGACTAATTGGATTTACATTTCCTCCATAAATTGGATTTTGTGGTCCTAAGTATGGAGGATTTATGGAGTCTTTTTTAGTATTATTAAAGTCAATAAGACTCATACCATCCACATTTCTTCCATTATTTTTAACTTGAAAATGTAAATGATTACCCGTGCTATAACCTGTAGTACCAATTCCTCCAATTTCCTGCCATTGTATTACTTTATCTCCAACATCTACTTTTGCAGAGTTTGGATAAAGATGTCCATATAATACTTCATATTCTAAATCATCTAATTCACATTTTATTGTAATATAATTTCCTGCACCACCGTCTTTATCAATTGTATTAGAAGTATATTTAAATGATTTATCTATTACTTCTCCATCACATATTGAATAAACTGGAGTTTCTGCAGCTGCACCAAAATCCCATGCTGAATGAATATTTTCTTCACCATATATAATTCTTTCTTCCATAAAAAAACTTGTTATAGAAAGTTTATCAAATTCCATTGGCGAAGAAAAAGGTTTATTTTGTACTACATCTATTTGTCCTGAATTTGCTATTTCATCTTCATTACAAACAGAATAAATACTATACCTATTCATTTCACAAACTTCAGATATAGGTTTAACTTGTTTTAGTTCTGAATCTAAATTATCATTATAAATTTGTTCAAAAGTTAATAAATCATTTTCTAAATAGAAATATAAAATTCTATCTAGAGAAACATATCCTTTTCCTGTCATTATATTTTTTCTTAACACTTCTTTATACATTTCTGCATATTGACTATTATTCTCAACATAGCCATCAGTTACATTCGCACCAAAAAAATCTAATAACATAAGTATAGGAACTAGAATAATTAAAGCTAAAGAAATTGTCCCAATTGATGATGATAAAATTAATTTAATAATTTTTTTCTTTATAATCATCACCTCACATTACTTAAAGTTCTTGCTGTTTATCTTTCTCAAACTGCACTTTATAATGATTTAAATCATAAGCGATTGAAGAACACTCTTTATATAGTTCATTCATCTTTGGATCTGTTAAATCATAATGCTTTAATAACATGGTTAATTCTTCACTCATTTCCATACAAACTCCAATAGGTTTTCTTGATAGTAATTCTAGAAAATCTTCATAAGCTTCTTCTTCACTTATATAGTAAACTTCAAAATCTTCTTCTCTTGCTTTTTTAAAATATTCTACAATTCTTTTACTTAAAGATTCTTTATTAATCATTCTTCTTCACCCATCATCTTTCTTTCTGTTTCAGTTGCTCTAATCCAAATTCTAAGTCTTGTTTTATTATCAATATTTAATAAAAATTCCCCTCTTTTAGCACCAAGCAAAAATGCTCTTTGTGTGTCTGTTAGAGGATTATTTTTAAATAATTCTATATATGCTTTTAAATCATCTTCTTTAAGCATACCTATCATTGTATATTGACAATTATTAAAAATAGCAGAAGCATGCCTAAGAACACTTGCATTTCCTAAAAAGTCAGAAATACATTGACTAGACAAAATTAGATTCGTATTATACTTTCTACACCTTCTTGCTAATTGACCAAAATTTTTAATAACTTCATTATTGTTTTCATCTATATATAAATGAAATTCATCTACAATAATACTAATGTGTTTTTTATCATTAGAACCTCTTTTTTCATTTATTATTTTATTTGAAACAATACTGTTATTTAAGTAAGTTAAAAGATTTAATATTTGAGTATTAATTAATCTTTGATTACCACTATATAACAGTTCTTGAAGATTAAAAGCAATTAAATCACTATCTAAATTAATAGTTGTATGAGAATTAAATAAATAAGAATCAGTACCTGTTAAAAATCTTGATAATAACACCTCTAATTGGTCTATTATTTTGATTTTTTCTTTGCTCTTAACATTTTCCTTATATTCTGGTAAAAACTTATACAAATCGCTAAAAACAGGATAATCTGTTGGTTTTAATGATTGTAAAGTATTTATAGAAGTATTTTTATAAATACCTTTTTTATTGTATAAAGATTCAAGTATAGCAAGTAGCATAACTAATTCTTTTTCTTGAATATTATCAAAAGCACTTTTAAAGAAAGCTTCTAAAAATCCTAAATGTTTTGCTAAAGGACAATCTGTTTCTTTAGTTTCTTTATCTTCATCACTAGGAATAAATCTTATTTGTAATGGATTTATAATCCCACCTTTTTTAGAATATAAATCTATATATTCTCCTTCATTTGCTTTGACTAATTTTTCATATTCATTTTCTGCATCAAAAATAAATATTTTAGTTCCTTTCGCAAATTCATTTACAATCAGTTTTTTCATTGTAAATGATTTACCTCCACCAGTAGAAGATATAATTGCTAAGTTATGAGAAGTTCGCTTATTATTAATAATAAATGGATCAAAAAATATAGGTAATGAAGTATGAATATCTACTCCTACCAAATAACCTGTAGCATCATTAAAATAAGTTTTAGTAAATGGAAAGCCAGCACTTAAAGTTAATGTTGGTAAAAAAATAGAATAATCTTTTAAAGATAAACCTGTTATATCAAAACATTGCCATGTTTCCATTTGTCTTAATCTAGGAACATCTAATTTAATTTGATATCTTTCAGTTATTTTCTTTAAATCTCTTATTACTTCATCTCGTTCTTTCTTATTACCTTCAACTAACAAAATTAAAGATACTTCTTTTATTTTTTCATCACCATTTTTTATATCATTCATAAGCATTTGAAAGTTTTCTTTTTGTGTGTCTAACTCTGTAGCATCGCTTAACTTTCTTGTAGTATTTCTATCAGATAATAAAAACTGATATTGTGAGTTAACCCACCTTATCAGTTCTTCTTGATCTATAGCATCTTTTATATTTAAACAGCACCTAACATTTGGATAATTAAAAACTTCTTCAAAAAACAATTCTTCTACAAATGGTGGAATATTTTTAATAGTTACCATTTGAATTTCCTTATCATCAAACTTCAACATATTAGTTCTTTCAGATATATTTAGTGGGACTAATAAATCAACTAAATTAGACCACATTAAAATATCTAATGGATTATTACATAAATATAGATTAGATAAAAATTTAAATACTTCTAATCTATTGGTAATTATCTCTATATTTAATTTAGGTTGAATATTTGCAAATAAATCTTCTATTTCATCTAATTGTCTTTCTAATTCGTTTGTATCCTTAGCTATTACAACTAAATAATAAATGCTAGACACTGTGAAATTATTATTTTCTAAGTCCTCTATTAAATGTATATTTTCCTTTAATAGTAGTAACCTTTTTAAATCGTGTTTATTTTTATCTATAATTTCATCAATACTCTTAACTTTTGTTTTTAAATATAACTTATTATTATTTAAATTAATTTTTTCATCTAATTTAAAACATTTCAAATTTAAATTTTTTATTTGATATAAAGTTTTTAAATAATGAAAGAAATTAGTTTTTTCTTGATTACTAGATAAAGATAAATCAACAGCTTTTAATTCTATAAGTGAAGCATAGTAACCATTTTTTAGTTCTAACAAACCATCTTCGCCTACAGACTTAACATTAGTAAATACTTTTGAATTTTTAAATCTTTTGTGCATTAGACTAGTTTTAATGTACTTAGATTTATATTTCAATTCTTTCTTTTTTAGTTTCTTTAATTTTTTTTCATCTTTTTCTTCTTGTGTTTTTTTAGGGAATAACCCGATATTACCACCTTACCTTTCTTCTATTAAAATATAATTTTTTTTCTTAAATATATATTTAAAAAACAATCCTAAAACTTTATACATTCTATTTTTCTTTGATAAGTTTATAGGAATCATTAAAAATACACAAATTGTTAAAAATACTATTGAAAACAATTTGTTTGAAGAAAAGGCAAACATTGTTAGAAATGTCATAATCATAGGGATTCCTATATATAAATCTGTCATCTCTACATATTTGCCTAATGTTTTCTTTATACTGTTTATAGTTATATACATATAAATCACCTTTCCCTATATCTATTTCTATACATTGCTCTTTGTGGCATTAATGTATTGAAAGAACCTTTTATATTAGACATTCCTCCATGTCTTAGATTCTTTCCTAGACTAGATGGTGTTTTTTGACTAATATTTGCACCTGTTTTAGAAATAAAGTTACCAATTTTACCCATAGCACTATTTGGATTACTAGCTTTACTTGATACCTTTGTACCAAAGTTAGAAATAGCACCACCGATTTTCTTTACTGCTTTATTTCCACCTAGAACTCCTACTGTTCCAGCAGCTGCACCTAGCCCTACCATTCCTGCACCTAATCCTGTACCTCCGACAAGATTTGTAGCAGTATTCATTGTTTGACCAAATCCCATTAAACTCATTAATTGTTCTCTACCACTATTAGCAGATACATTACCACCAATAAATCTATTTACTACTTGAGAACCTGTTAATAAGAATGTTCCTGCACCTATATATAAAAGTGCTTTTATAACGACATCTTTAAATGAACTATCACTAAAGAATGTTGTAGCACCAATTTCTTTTGCAATAATACCTGTTAAACTAATTATTAACATTACTACTGCACCTTGTAACATAAGCGATACCAATTGTTCTATTACAGCACTTCTTCTTTGCTTATTTCCAATTGAAGTTGCAAATACTACTGGACTAATAACAAATAAGAATAAAAATTCTAATTGCCTACGAGCTAACATCATTCCACTAAAGAATAGTGCATACAAAAAGAATCCTCCAACAATGATTGAGAGAATCCAATTAATTTCATATTTATAATCTTTT
>JAZQIU010000048.1:0-26675 GCA_045541255.1 Bacilli bacterium
GTAAATGTTTTACTATCTATAGTAGTACCTGGTATTAGTTTATCAGTTGGTTCTATTATTCCATTACCATCTCCATAGACTAATGCTAGATTTGCAGTTGTAACTGATATTGACTTACTATTTTCATTACCATTTATTTGAGTTAAAAAGTATGCATATGTTAATCCTACTAGTAATAACAATACTAAGAATATACTTGTTACACTTACTATAATCTTTTGTTTCCTATTCATTTTCTCATTACTCCAATCTTTCTATATTTTTCTTATAATTTCATGTTAACACAATTAAAATCTAATTAACACGAACTATGAGTTCTAGTATAATTTTAGAGTATGATTAATGATTATATTATCAAAATAAATAGAAATTCACATACAAAAAAATGTATTTTTCAATACATTTTTATAATTTAAAATCATTTATAAAATCATCTATTGTCATTTCTTTAACTTCGTTATCTTGTTTTTTCTTAGGAAGTTCTATTACTTCTTCTGAAATTTCTATTAAACCTTCATCTTTAAATACAAATCTTATATTTTCTTTGGTTATAGTACTACCAGTACTTACTTCATCCATAATAGGAACATCAGTACTTTTTATAACATTTATATCATCTGTAACTATACCAATATTATCATTTTTATTATTTATAAATGCATTTATTATTTCATATGATGTAGATTTAACTTTCTTTATTAAAGTGCTTCCTCTTTTTGCTCTACTTAAACTATTAAGTTCAGAAAGTTTTATACGTTTAGCAGTATTTCTATTAGTAAACACAGTTAAATACTCATCACTATCATTAAACGTTAAACCACAAACTAATTCATCATCTTTTAAATTAATACCTTTTACACCACTAGCTTTAACTCCAGCAACAGGAATTTCTTCTACATTATAATTTAAATAATACCCTGTTTTAGTAATCAAAATATTTTTTAAATTAGTTTTCTCAGCACTAACAATTTCATCTCCAGACTTCAATTTCATTGAAGTATAAGTTTTTGAAGTTCTAGTAACTATAAAATCACTTAATTTAGTTCTCTTAACCATACCTTGTTTTGTATAAAGAACAATTTCTTCATCTTTATTTGTTTCTGTTATAACAAAAGATTTTATAACATTATCATCCGGATGTATACTAACATAATTACTAACATGTTTTCCTAAATCTTTCCATTTAGTACTAATAATTTCATGTATTGGTAAGAATATATAATTACCCATACTTGTTATAATAACTAATTTATTAATAGTCGTAGTATCATATTGATCTATTACATAATCCCCAGGTTTTAAACCAGTCATCTCGTCGCTGCTAGCGAAAGATTTCTTACTAACTTTCTTTAAATATCCATCATGAGTTAACACTACCACAACATTTTCCTTAATAATTAAATCATTAGCATCTATCTTAATTTCATTTACTACTTCACTTATTTCTGTTTTACGAGGTATAGCATATTCTTTCTTTATATCTTTTAATTCTTTTTTTATTACACTATCTAATTTTTTAGGATTAGATAAAATTTCATTTAATAAATCTATAGCATCTCTTAATTTTGCCAGTTTTTCTTCAAGTACTGTAACATCAAAATTTGTCAATCTATATAATTGTAAATCCAATATTGCAGTAGCTTGTTCTACTGTAAATTCATACTCTTTAACCAAATTATCTCTAGCATCAGACTTATTTTTACTTTTTCTAATAGTAGCAATAACTTCATCCAATATACTTAAAGCTTTTACTAAACCTTCTAATGTATGAATTTCTTTCTTTGCAGTCGCTAAATCAAATTCACTTCTAGCTCTAATTACTTCTCTTTGATGAGCAATATAAGCATCTAAAATAGGTATTATCCCTAATAGTCTCGGTCTTCTATTTACAATAGTAACCATGTTATAGTTATAATTTGCTTGTAAATCTGTATTCTTTAATAAATAATTTAATACCAAATTTTTATCTGCACCACTTTTTAAATCAATAACTATTCTTATATTAGAATCTTTATCTGATTCATCTCTTACTTCTGCTATACCATCTATTTTTTTATCTACTCTAATATCATCAATCTTTTTAACTAATAACTGTTTATTAACTTCAAAAGGTATCTCACTTACAACAATTTGCTCCTTACCTTTATTCTTTCGAAATTCGCACCTACTTGATACAACAACTTTTCCTCTACCTTTACTGAACGCATCTTTTATCCCATCTAAGCCTTCAACTATTCCACCAGTAGGAAAATCTGGACCTTTAACAATTTCCATAACATCTTCCAAAGTGCTATTAGGCTTTTCAATTCTCAAAATAGTAGCATCAATTATTTCTCCTAAATTATGTGGTGGAATATTTGTTGCATATCCTGCACTAATACCAGTCGTACCATTAACTAATAAGTTTGGAAACTTAGCCGGAAGTACTGTAGGTTCCATCAATGTATCACTATAATTAGGTGCCATCATTACAGTATTTTTATCTATATCACGTAATAATTCTTCAGTTATTTTTGCAAGTCTAGTTTCAGTATAACGATAAGCTGCTGGCCCATCACCATCTATAGAACCATTATTACCATCTATTTCAACCAATATATGATTTTGTTTCCAATCTTGGCTCATTCTTACCATAGCTTCATATACAGAAGAATCTCCATGTGGATGATACTTACCTAAAACAATACCAACGGCATTAGCACACTTTTTAAATTGTTTATCATAAGTATTATGATCTTTATACATTGCATATATTATTCTTCTTTGAACTGGTTTTAAACCATCTCTAACATCAGGTATCGCTCTATCTTGAATAATATATTTTGAATAACGAGCAAAACGTTCCTCCATTATTTCTTCTAAACTATATTCATGTATCTTTTTTATTACGTTTTCCATATACACACATCCTAGTATTTATTTTAACAAATTTTTAATATTAACAAAAGAAAAATTGACACATTTTGTCAATTTATAATACATCTTTAAATTCTTTTCTATTTAAAATATCCTCAACAATACTTTTTATATCTTTATTTTTAATATTAATTTTCATAGTTGCGATATCATAATTAACTTTATTTCTATATAACTTATTTTTTAAATCATTATTTTGATTTAAATAATCTTCATTTTCTAACAATATAATATTTTTAAAAAATTTAATCTTATTCAATATATTCTTATCATCTATTAATGTATACGTATTACCAAAATCTATAACACAATTCACTTCTATATTATCAATAACATATTCTAAATGTTTCATTTCATACTTATGAATATAATTTAAAGATTTAATTTCATCCTTTTCTTTTAAAAATAAATATTTATCAAAATCATAATCAGTAAAATCATTAAAATATTGATGTTTTTCCCTATCTAAATTAATAAGTTTATAACCAAGAATATTAGATAACAACCTAGAAACTTCACTTTTATGAGTGTTAGGACCACCTATAATTAAAAAACTTTCATTAAATATACTTAAATCTTGCATGCAACATCTCCGTTCATAAGTCTATTTAATTCTACTGCATATTCCATAGGTAACTCATTTTTAAAATCATTAATAAATCCCATAATAATCATTAACTTAGCGTGTTCTTCATCTACCCCTTTTTCTTTTAAATATAATAATTTTTCTTCACTAATTTTAGATACACTTGCTTCATGTTCTAAATCGCTACTATTATTTAAAACTATATTTTTAGGAATAGTATCACTTTTGGATATATCATCTAAAAGTATAGTATCACATTTAATACTAGCACTAGAATTAATAGCATTATTTGATATTTTAGTCGTTCCCCTATAATTACTAACACCACCATCACTAGCGATCGATTTACTAATTATATTACTTTTAGTATTTTTACCTAAATGAATCATTTTGGCACCAGCATCTAAATATTGCCCGTTTTTAGCATAAGCAATACTTATAGAATTACCACAAGAATTATCTCCTTTTAATATACAAGATGGATACTTCATTGTAACTTTACTTCCTAAATTACCATCAACCCATTCCATCAACCCATTCTCTTCCACTATCGCTCTTTTTGTAACTAAATTATATACATCTGTACTCCAATTTTGAATAGTAGAATATTTACACTTAGCATTCTTACCAACATATATTTCTACAACACCTGCGTGCAAACTATTTTCTGAATAAGTTGGAGCAGTACATCCTTCTATATAAGATAATTCTGCACCCTCATCTACTATAATTATAGTTCTTTCAAATTGTCCTAAACTAACACTATTTATTCTAAAATAACTTTGTAAAGGTCTATCTAACTTTGTATATGGAGGTATATATATAAAAGTTCCTCCACTCCATAAAGCACCATTTAAAGCCGTATACTTATTTTCATCATATTTAACTAAATTATTAAAATATTTTTTAAACATTTCAGGATATTTTTTTAAAGCTTCATCAGTACTCATAAAAATAATATCTTTATTATCAAATTTATTTTTATGATACACCACTTCACTTTCAAATTGATTAGATACTCCACACAAATACTTTTCTTCTGCTTCGATAACACCTAATTCTTTGAAAGTATTCTTTATATCACTATCTACATCATTCCAATTATCTTTAACTTCTTCTTGACGCTTATAATAATTAATTTTACTAAAATCTATATCAATTTCAGGACCAAAATTTGGATTATCCAATTCAAAGAAAGACTTTAGGGCTTCAAGTCTAAAATCGGTCATCCATTCAGGTTCATTTTTTATGTCACTAATTTTTTTTACTAATTCATCATTTAAATTATTCATAAAATCACTATAAATATTATACAAAAAAAAGTACTAAATTAATAGTACTTAAAATTCATTTTTCCTAGAATTTATAACATTATCTAATTTAGATACAAATTCACCTAATGATAAAGTTGTAGTTTCTTTTTCTCCATGAAGTCTATAACTAATAGTTTCATTATCTCTCTCTTGGTCACCTAAAATTAGTGTTAAAGGAATTTTCTTAGTTTGACTTTCTCTCATTTTATATCCTAATTTTTCTTCTCTATCATCTAAAGAAACTCTTATACCATTATCTTTTAATTCTTTATAAACTCTTTCAGCATAATTAATATGATATTCATTATTTACAGGAATAATATTAACTTGAGTTGGTGCTAACCAAATTGGATAATTTCCTTTAGTTTCTTCTATTAAGAACGCTGTAAATCTATCAAATGTACCAAATATTGCTCTATGTAAAACAACTGGTATTTGTTTTTCACCTTTATTATCAATATATGATAATTCAAATCTTCTTGGTAATAAGAAGTCTAATTGACAAGTAGATAATGTCACTTCTGGTCCAACAGCTGGTTTAACTTCAACATCTAATTTAGGCCCATAGAACGCAGCTTCACCTATAGCTTCAAAATACTCAACGCCTAATTCATTTAAAACTTCTCTTAGTTTACTTTCAGCTTCATTCCACATATTGTCATCATCAAAATATTTTTCTTTGTCTTGTTTGTCTCTTAATGACAATCTAAACTTATAATTCTTTATACCAAAATCTTCATATACATCTAAAATTAATTTTACAACCTTTTTAAATTCTTCTCCAATTTGTTCAGGAGTTACAAATAAATGCGCATCATTTTGACACATACATCTAACTCTCTCAATACCTTTTACTGCTCCGCTAGCTTCATATCTAAAATCAGTAGCAAATTCACCAATTCTTATTGGTAAATCCCTATATGAATGTAATTTATTTTTATAAATTAACATATGATGAGGACAATTCATAGGACGCAATACAAACTCTTCTTCATCAACTTTCATCATAGGGAACATATTTTCTTTATAATGATCCCAATGTCCTGAAGTTTTATATAAATCAACAGTACCAACACATGGAGTATATACATGATCATATCCTAATTTTTGTTCTTTTTCATAAATATAGTTTTCCAACTGTTTTCTAATAATTGCACCATTAGGCAACCATAAAGGCATTCCAGCACCTACTAATTCATGATTCATAAATATTTCTTGTTCTTTACCTATTTTTCTATGATCTCGCATAGCTGCTTCTTCTAATTCTTTTAAATATTCATTTAAATCTTCTTCATTTTCAAAACATACTCCATATATTCTTTGAAGCATTTTATTTTTAGCGTCACCCTTCCAATAAGCTCCACTAAATTTAATTAATTTAAAATACTTTAATAATTTAACTGTTTCAACATGAGGCCCACGACAAAGATCAGTAAAATCACCTTGAGTATAACAGCTAATAACACTATCTTCATCCATATTATTTATTAAATCAATTTTATATTCATCATCTTTAAACATATCTAAAGCTTCTTCTTTAGATATTTCATGTCTAACAATTCTTTTACCATCTTTACTTATTTTCTTCATTTCTTTTTCTATCAATGGTAAATCTTCTTCTTTAATAACTTTATCTCCTAAATCTATATCATAATAAAAACCACTATCTATAACTGGACCTACCCAAAATTTAGCATTAGGGTATAAATGTTTAATCGCTTGTGCCATTAAATGTGCACAAGAATGATTCATTATATTTAATTTATCATCTTCTTTTATATTTCTCATATTATTTTCCTCTTTTCTTACTTTCTATATTATTTTCTAATTCATAACTTTTAATTATAACTTTCGTTCGAGCAATCTCTCTTTTTACTTCTCTAACTGTTTCTTCTAAGTTTTTTAATTGTTCAACTTCTCTTGTCATAGCCATATTAAAACGTGCATTAAATAATTCTTTTTTTAAATTACTAACTTTTTCAATCGCTGAATTATATTGTTCTTCTGTTATTGTTCCTGTCATAAAATCACTTCCTTAAAATAAAAAAAGATGATACACAAAGGAGTGCAAAATGCACAGGTACCATCCTAATATTCTTAATTTAGTATAACGACTTTCGCCGGGATTGATTAAATCCTCTAAAAAGTAGTAATTATCATACAATTTTATTCACTTACACCAACCATGAACTCTCTTTAAAAATTAATATAATAATCATGTCTTTTATCACTGATTTCTTGATTAATATACCATATTATATAAAAAAAATCAAATTTATTTACAAAATTTGATATTTCCTATATTTTCAATTAAATTTAATATACCATTTGCAGTAAAGAAAAATCCTAATATTAAACACTCGTTAGATATACCTTTATATAAATTTGTTATTACTAAAAAACCTAATAATACAAATAAACTCATAGAAAATATATTAATAAAAACTGAACTATTTAATTTTTTTCTTAACTCTTCTATTCTAATAAGTTTAATTATTATCATAATAACTATCCAACTAGCTAATGTAATAGATAAAACTAAATTAGTTGGTTCATTCATATATTTTAAACCACTAACACTTGCAATCAAACATACTAACGCTATATATAAAGAATGCATTCCTGTTATTTTTTTAGTTAATAAATAATTAGTAAACTCAGCACCAAAATACAATAACATTACCACATAAAATATCTCACAACCATCTAAAAATATAATTAAATCATTAAAGAAAAATGATACTCCCAACAACAATATAAATATTGAAGTTATTATTAATATTACATTTTTTGTCTTAACTTCATCTTTTGTTAACTTTATATTTTTCATATTATCACCTAATATAATATTAAGTTAATTTTATAAAAAAGTCAATTTCTATTGTAGAAAAGAAATTATTAGTATATTATTAAATTAGAAAGGAGTTTTATGAAAACAATACTTATTATTTTATTAGTTGCTTTTATAATAATTATATTATCTTCTATAAGACAAATAGATGAATATGAAAGAGGAATATTATTTGAATTTGGTAAATTTAAAAAAATATTAAATCCAGGGTGGAACATTGTTTTACCAATATTTCAGTCATTCAAAAAAGTTGATATAAGAACTAAAGTTACAGATGTGCCTGAACAAGACGCTATCACTAAAGATAACGTTTCTGTAAGAATTAACGCTGTAATATATTTCAAAATATTTGATGCAGCTAAATCTATTCTTGAAGTAGAAAATTTCCATTATGCCGTTAGTCAATTAGCTCAAACTACAATGCGTAATGCAGTTGGTTCTGTTTCACTAGATGACTTATTATCAGAAAGAGATAAAATTTCATTTGAAATTTGCAAAATAATTGATGAAGCAACAGATCCTTGGGGAATTAAGGTAGAAAATGTAGAATTAAAAGATATTAAATTACCTCAAGAAATGGAAAGAGTTATTGCAAAAAATGCAGAAGCAGAAAGAGAAAAGAAAGCTGTTATAACTAAATCAGTTGGTGAAGTTGAAGCTGCTAAAAATTTACGCGAAGCTGCTGAAATTATGGAATCTAGTGCTGGTGCATTACACTTAAGAACTCTATCAACATTAAATGATATTTCAAGTGATCAATCAAATACAATTGTATTTGCAGTTCCTTTAGAAATATTAAGAGCTTTCGATCAAAACAAAACAGAAGATATTATAAAAAAAGCAACAAAAAAAGACAAATAATTTTGTCTTTTTTATTTATTGAATTTATTATATTTTTTAGTTAAAACACTAACATCTTCAAAATCTAAAGGATATAAATGATTTAAAGTTTTCTTAACAAAAGTATCAGAAGCCATCTTAGTTATTCCTCCAGACATAATTAATGTAATTGGTTTACCATTATAATTTAAGAATTTAACTCCTCGTGCATTATTTGGGAATGGTCTCAAATATGGAGAAACTAGTCCCCTATTATTTTTCACTAATTCATCTAAAATAGGCATAACTAACCCCTTATGCATATGACCACAAATTATTATATCAAATTCTTTAACTAACTCTACTATTTTGGGATCACTCAAAAGATAAGGAGAATGAATTAATAATACTTTAACTTTATTTTCATTTAAATCCACTCTATATTGTTCATCTTTTTTTAATTTTTCTATCAATAAATCTATATTCTCTGCTTTATTTTCATTCTCATAAAATTCATAATCCAATTCTGGCATATAAATTATAACTTTATCATCTTCATAATAAGGATTAAAATGAGATACTTGCAAATTAGATATCCCATTCACTTCTTTCCAAAAACTTTCAAAATAATCATAACTCCAACCATTACTGGTTCTTTTCATAAAATCATGATTACCACAAGAAATAAATGTTTTTTTATATTTTGCTATCTCTTCTAACCATTTTAACAACTTAATTTGTTCTTTTCTATTTTCACGTATAAAATTAGTAGAATCAATTATATCTCCACCTATACAAATATAATCGCAAAAAGAACTATTAATTATCCCTAATATAGCATCTAATTTTCTATCATCAAAATTATAAGTA
The DNA here is from genome assembly GCA_045541255.1 of Bacilli bacterium. Lineage (GTDB taxonomy): Bacteria > Bacillota_I > Bacilli_A > RF39 > UBA660 > UMGS1124. The sequence continues at coordinate 9,356 of JAZQIU010000048.1, forward strand.
TAATGAATATCACTAAAATATTTTAATTTTATATTATCTACTTTATTTGGTAAATATAATTCATGTCCATTCATTTTATATAATCTATCTAACATAATTTAATCCCTCTTTTTAATGTTTTTTAGTATATCATGACTTCAATTCGATGTCAAAAAAATAAAAGGCTTTTTAACCTTTATTTTTCATTTCAGAAATATATTTCTTTAATTTTACAGCATCAGGTCCAAATATAATTTTTAATTGATTATCGATTTCTACTATTCCTTTTGCTCCCAACTTTTCAATTGCATTTTTGTCTACAACACTAACATCTTTAAGTGTAACTTTCAATCTAGACATATTAACTTCAGTATCTAATATATTATCTTTACCACCTAAATATTGTACTAATTTATTTATTTCCATATTGAAATTTTTCTTATTAAGTTTAATTATTACTAAAGAGATAATCAATAAAACAAATGCAATTAAAATATATTGCCATAACATAATATCACCTCATCTATTATCATTATACTATATTTTTTATCAAAATAAAATCACTAATTATAAAAACTGACATAAAATATATTGAGTATAAATGAAAGGGTGAATTATACATGTGTAATAATAATGAGAATGATACAAACTGCATCGGCGAAATACTTAAAGTTATACTTGTTTTACAACAAAACGCATGCCCAGATAGTTGTTTAGATTCTTGTGACAGACCTATGCTAGGAGGCGGCCCAAATTGTTTAGTATGTAATACTAGACCTGTAATGTTATATACATGTTGCGGCAACGGTGTTCCTTGGAGCATGCCTATAGAAAAAGACAACACTAATGTTTGTTCAAACACTCAAGTAAGTGCTTGTTGTCAAGACTGTTCTACAGTATTCCGAGTAGAAAAATTAGATGGAAATTGTGCTACATTTAGAGTATTAGCACCAAACCCACAAGAAAGTTGTTGTAATACAATACCTTATATCGCAACAAATAGTTTCTTTACAATGAATCTATCATGTGTTTGTGCCATTAAATGCTTAAGCGATACTTTCGTTGATTGTGTTTAAAAAGAAGTAAATACTTCTTTTTAATTATATAAATATATGATAAACTAATATATATTTAAGAGGTGTACTAAATGATAGTAAAAAATATTAAAACAAACAATAAAAATCTAATTATAGACTTAATTATTAAAGAATTATGTGAAAATAATATATCATATGTATATATTAAAGATTCAAGCGAATTACATTTTAATGATTATATTTTCCGTTTTTATGAAAATTTCTTTATTTATTCAAGAATAGAAGCTCCAATTTGGAAAGCTAAAGAAGTTCAAGAAAAACAAAAAAATGATAAAGATAAAAAGAAAAAAATAATTCCAGAAATTATATTACAAAAATCTTATACACCTAATCAACAAAATTATCCTAATATTTATTTATAAAAAAAAGATTCTAATAAGAATCTTTTTTTAATCTTTAAATTCAAATATATATTCTTTAATTTGAACTTCATCTCCACGTTTTGCACCCATCGCTTCAAGATCAGCATCAATCCCCATACCTTTTAACTTTCGACCAAATCTAGCAACTGATTCATCTTCATTAAATCTTGTCATTTCAAATAATTTTTCTATTTCTTTGCCTTTTATAACCCAAACATCATTCTCACGAGTTATAGTATAAGGTTTAGCATCATTAAATTTATATAAAACATGACTAGCATAATCTTCATCTTTATATAATTCAACAGTGTCTGTAGATTCCACTATATCTGCAAGTCTAATAATTAAAGCATCAAAACCTTGTTGCATTATTGCACTAACTTCATAAATTTCAGCTTCAGGATATTTTTCTCTAAATCTAATCAAATTTTCTTTTGCTCCATCAATATCCATTTTATTAGCTATAATTATACTTGGTTTATTTATTAACCTTTCATCATAATTTTTAAGTTCATTATAAATATTTTCATAATCTTCAACCGGATCTCTACCTTCAAAAGCTCCCATATCAATTACATGAGCGATTACTTTAGTTCGCATTGCATGTCGTAAAAATTTATCTCCTAATCCGATTCCTTCGCTAGCTCCTTCGATTAATCCAGGTAAATCTGCCATAACAAAACTTCTATTATCATTTAATTTTACAACACCTAAATTCGGACTTAAAGTTGTAAAATGATAAGCACCTATTTTAGGTTTGCAAGAACTAATCATACTTAGTATTGTACTTTTCCCAACACTAGGCATTCCTACCAATCCTACATCCGCAAGCATTTTAAGCTCACATTTAATAAATTTAGTTTCTCCTGGTTCTCCTAATTCACTCATTCTAGGTGCTGGAACTTCATGAGTAGCAAAAGCTTTATTTCCACGACCACCACGTCCACCTTTGGCAACAATTACACTTTCTCCAATAGCAGTTAAATCTGCAATAACTAAACCAGTATCCTCATCAGTAATAGTAGTACCTAATGGAACTTTAATAATCACATCTTCAGCATTAGCACCATTTCTTTCACTACCTTTACCATTTACACCTTTTTCACCTTTAATGTGTTTCATCATTTTCAAATCTATTAATGTTTTAAGACCCGGATCAGTCTCAAAAATTATATCAGCTCCATGCCCACCATTACCACCATTTGGGCCACCCATTTCAATATATTTTTCACGTCTAAAAGAGGTACAACCATCTCCCCCTTTGCCGGCTTCTATCTTTATTTTAATTTCATCTACGAACATAATATCAGTCCTTTCAAGAAAAGTATTTTATCATAATAATTAATTTAATTCAATTATAGTTTGACCTACATTAAATGTATCTAAATAAAAACATTTAACTCTTTTATCTCTCTTTAATAAATTATGGATTTCAGCTTTTAAAATTCCTTCACCTTTTCCATGTACTACTATTATTTTATTATTTCTTAATTTTACATTATCATTTATAAAATCATCTAAAATATACCTAATCATATCCCTATTAAATCCATGTACATCAATACTAGGTAAAATATCTAAAAAAGGGTTATAGTGTTTCAACATCATTAACCCTTTCGTTGTTAATAGTCGTATTTTCATTTTGTATATTTTTACTTTGTAATTTTGGTTGTTCTATTCCATCAGGTGATACATTTTTAATTTCACTGATTGTATTAGATTGAATATTTTCTTCTAGTATTTCTTTTTTTGCTTCTATATTATTATTTTGTAAATTACTAACAGCATTTTTTATTTCATTATAATTAGGTACATTCTTTATCATATCTAATTCACTGGCACTTGATAACATAACCTTATTAGTATATTTTATACTTAATTCTACATCATTAGTATTTATTAAAAAATAAGTTAACACAGAATAATAAACATTATCTTTATTTATTATATTTTTATTAACATTCTTTATTAATCTAACCTCATCATTAATACAATATAAAATATCAAAATTATCCAACTTAATAATTAAATTAGCACTATATAAATCTATAAATTTTTGAAATAAAGAAACTATAGTTTTAGGTTTATTTAAATCATTAACAACGCCTGTAGCTTCACTAGCAAAAGATAAAGAAGTTATTATATAATTACATTTATTACAATATATAAGTGAATCTTTAGTGAATTTTTCACCAATATATATTAATTTAGAATTAGAATAATTATTTATTGCAGCTAAATTAGCATTATAATCACCATCATCCATAACTATTACATCTGGAATAAATTCATACTTATATTTAGTTAAACCATTTTTTATAGACTTTTCTGTTATAGTAGTAAACTTATTAGATTTATTATTATATATTTTATAATTTATACAAGTTTTTTCTGTATAACTAGTTTCTATATATTTAGTATCAATTCTAAATCCATCAAATATTTCTTTGATTTTTCTACCTATTTCATCTTCACCAATTACTCCTGTATAACTTACATCCATACCATAACTAGCTAAAGTGATAGCAACTAAACTACCTATATTTGATAAAGATCTTGTAGATTCATTTATAAAAAATTTATCACCATCTTGAGGAAACTCTACTAAAGGAAGTACATAATCATAAATAGGTCTACTAATAACTAAAGTCTTCATAACACCATTCCTATTCTTATATTAATTATAAGGTAATAAATAACATTTTGCAATCAAAAAAGAAAGAATTAATTTCTTTCTTTAGTTTTATAATCTTTTTTCATTCCTCTTAAGAATGTTAATTTAGAACGTCTAACTTTACCCTTCTTAACAACAGTAATACTATCAATTAAAGGACTATTTACTGGGAATACTCTTTCAACACCAACAGTTCCAACTTTTCTTCTTACTGTAAATGTTTTTGAAACTGAACCACCAGTAATATTGAATACTATACCTTCAAAATTTTGTACTCTTTCTTTTTTTCCTTCTTTAATTTTAACACCAACTCTAACAGTGTCTCCAACTCTAAATTCAGGAATATCAGTTCTAATTTGTTCTTTATTAATTTTTTCAATTAAATTATTCATCTTCAACTTTCCTTTCTATATTTTTATTTATTCTAATCTTGAAATATTTTCAGCGGATTACGCTTTTTTTACAAAAGCAATAGTATTGTATCATATATATAAATTTTATGCAAGTAAAAAGAAAAGCTTCTACTTTTCTTTAATTGCATTTAATTTATTTAATAAATCTTCTGCCTTCATAGTTTCATTAGATTTAGGTTGTTCTTTTTTTAAACTTTCTAATTTATTTTTTAAGTCATCTTGTTTCATACTAACTTCTTTTTGTTTTTCTTCCAAAGCTTTTTTCAGCCCATCTAAACTTACAGTTGAATCTAAACTTTTTTCTGCTACTTTAGTAGACTCTTCAACTTCTCCCACTTCCTCATTTTTAATTGGAAGCTCAACAATTTCTTCTTCACTTAAATTTTCATCTTCAGGAACAGTAATTACTTTTGGTTCTTCAATAGACTTTTCAGTTTCAGGAACGATAGTTTCTTTAACCTCTTCATCCACATTTAAATTTTCCATAACTTTATCTAATTTAATAGTACTAGTATTATTACCTACAAACACAGAACTAAATTGTTCATTTTTTTCATATGTCTTCTTTACAACATTATCAACAAAATCATCTACATTAGGAATATCTTTGCTTAGTTCTTGAACATTATCTTCAAATGTTTCTTTTGTTTCAACTTCTTTAGGTTGTTCAACTTTTTCAATGTTATCCAATGCTTGAGCAATATTTTCTTCTCTACTAATAGTATTTTCCACTTCAGTTAATGGTATAATTGTAGTCTTTTCAAATATACTTTGTTCTAAAGTTTGTTCTTCTTTTTCTTCAACTTCTTTTGTAGATAAATCCACATTAACTATAGCATCTTCCTTTTTTTCTTCAATTATAGACTCCTTTGGTTCATCATCTATTTTAGGTTCATCAATTATTTTTGTAGTTTCTTTATTTTCATTTTTTCTTAAACTAACAATTAATAAAATTATAAAAATAAATAATAAAACAGCCCCAACAACATAAACAATTGATAATGTTTTACTATCACTATATAATTTATCCATAAAACTTAATATAGTATTCATACTCAGCCACCTCTTTATTATAGATTAATTATATTATAAATTTCATCTAATAGCAATTATAAATAATATAAAAATGTAAATAAAAAGTGAAACATACATTTCACTTCTATTTTTTAAATTAATTTAAAGCGTCTTTTAATTTGCTTCCAGCTTTGAATGAAGCAACCATTTTTGCTGGAATATGTAATGGTTCTTTAGTTAATGGGTTAATTCCATCTCTTGCTTCTCTTTTTTTAGCACTGAAAGTACCAAAACCAACTAAAGTAACTTTTCCTTCTTCTTTTAATCCTTTTTCAATACCTGCCATAGTAGCATCTAAAGCTCTAGTAGCATCAGCTTTTGTTAATCCTGCTGTTTCAGCAATAAATTCAACTAATTCTTGTTTTGACATTTTTAATTTCCTCCCATTTCATATGTCTTCTTTAGGGCTTTACCCTACATATAAAGAGTATCAAATAATTTTCACATTTGCAATAGATTTATTTAGTTTTTTATTATTTTTAGTATTTTTTCTTTAATTAACTAATTAAGTTTTAAATAAATATTAATTACATATAATTTTATTATGAAAAACAAATTTATCAAATCTACATTAATACTAATGATTGGCGCATTATTTACTAAACTATTAGGTTTTATTATTAAAATAATATTTACAAGAATGGTTAGTCAAAATGATATAAATTTATATAGTATAATAATGCCTACTTACTCACTATTAATAACTTTAGCCGGATTAGGTTTGCCACTAGCTATAAGTAACCTAATAGCAGAAAATAAAACAAATAGTAAAAAAATATTATTTTCAATAATACCTACTTCACTTATTATAAATATATTTCTTATAACAATTATTTTTTTAATAGCTCCTATAATTTCGAATAATTTATTACATAATAAAGATGCATATTACCCTATCATATCTATTGCTTTTGTTTTACCATTTATATCTTTATCAAGTATTATAAGAGGATATTTTTTTGGAAAACAAAAAATGTTACCTCACACACTTTCTAACATAATAGAACAATTATTTAGATTAATAATAATTTTAATATTTCTACCCAAAATATTAAAATATGGCTCAGTAATAACGGTTTCTGTATATATTTTATTTAATATTTTATCTGAAATTATATCAATTATAGTATTTTTACTTTTTGCTCCTAAAAATTTCAATATAAAAAAACAAGATCTTAAACCGGATATTAAAATAATCAAAGATATAATGTCTGTTGCTATCCCCACCACTTCAAGTAGAATAATAGGAAATATTGGATATTTCTTTGAACCCATAATATTAACATTAACATTAACTACAATTGGTTATAATAATAATTTTATATTAAATGAATATGGTATTTACAATGCCTATGTCTTACCTCTATTAACAATCCCATCTTTTTTCATAATAGCACTCAACACTTCTTTAATTCCAGAAATATCCAAAAATAAATATAATAAAACTGTAATTAAAAAAAGATTAAAACAATCTATAACACTATCTTTATTAATCGGAATAACATCCAACACAATTGTGTTTATATTCACAAAACAACTATTAAATATAATATTCGATACTTCATTAGGTATAAATTATATTAAGTTTTTAGCCCCATTTTTTATTCTTCTATACTTAGAAGGTCCTTTAGCAAGTACACTACAAGCATTAAATTATGCAAAATACACTATGACTGTAACTATAATATCAACAATAACAAAACTTATAACATTATTTATATTCAGCTTAATGCATATTGGATTATATGGATTATTAATAGCCGAAATAATAAATATATTTTTAGTCGTTTACTTAAATAGCAAAAAAATAGTAAAAATTCTAAAATGAATTTTTACTATTTTCTTTCTTTAAAATTAATACACCATCTTTTATATTTGGTTTACGACAAGAATTAACTTTTAACATTTCGTAATTTTCAAAATCATTTAAAGTAATATTATTGCTATTATAAAATATAACATTTCTTGTATAATTTTCAGTAGCATAATCAAAAATATACATTAAGAATATTTTGCCATCTTCATCCATTAAAGAAAACAATTCATCAATGTATTCTTTCATAGCTTTAAACACATTATAATACCCACTTTTTAAAGCAAAATGAGATTGTAAGTATTCAAATATATTGGATAAAAGCATAGCATCATATTTACCATTAAATTCTTTAGGCAAATCTAAAACATCTACATTTTTAAAGGTAATATTAGCTCTAATTAAATTACTTTTAAGTCTATTATAAGCCTCTTCATTTATTAAATAATTATTTTTATCTATTAATTTATCACCAGTTATTATATTTATAAATAACAAACTAAATAAATTTATATTTGTAGCATTTTTCTTTTGAACTTCATAATTATAATCAATTATATTTCTCCAATAATTGCGATATTTCAAATCCATAAAAGGCAATAAATCCATTAAAATACTTGTTAATTCTTCTAAAGATGTATTAATATCTAATATCTTGTTTAAAGATATTAGATATTCTTTATAAGAATATCGCATTATCATAGCATACTTTATACCAAAAACATAAAATTCTGTTAAAGCATTAGAATCAAAAGTATCTATATTTAGTATACCTTTTTCTAATAAATTAAATGAATGGTCACCACTTGCCATAACACTTAATGCACTAGTTTTTCCGTCTAAATTACTTCTTTCAATATAATCCTTAATATTTTCATTAGTAGCAAAATAAACCTTCTGATATGTTGAAAATGGTTTACCACTACAAAAAGCCTTACCAGAATCATATTGTTTATTTAAAAGTTCTTTAGTTCTCTTAAGAATATTCTCCATAACCAATACCCCTTTTCGCCAAGGAATATAATAACATACATGTTTATAGAAAGCAAATGATTATTCTAAAACTTTTAATATATTTGCAACCATATCAATATTGTTTATGGTATCCTGAACTTTATTAGTAGTTGTTTCTCTATGAAACTTTTTATAAGCATCTATAAACTTTTTATAATTATCTGAATTACGATTCAAATACTTATACCAATAACTATGACTTCTTAAAAAGTCATAGTACTTCTTTTGACTCTTAATTTTATAAATAATATCTAATTCCATCTAATCACCAAAAAATTTTGTTATAGGTCTTGGAGTTTTAGAAACAACATTAGTTGTACCTTTATTTGTTAATTCTTGTATTAAACTAACTGCTTTCTGAGCATTAGTAATATGTTTTTGAACATTATCCATATTAATGCTTTTAAATAAATTTGTTAATTCTCCTACAGATGCATCAGTTGATGTATCACTAAAATATTTATCCCATACTTCTTCATTTTCCCCATATATATCATATATTTCATAAAAATCTTGCCATGTATTTTGTTTATTTTTTACATATTTAATTAATTCTGGATGCTTAGATATAAATTCTTTAAATATCGTTTTTTTATCCATAAAAAACCACCTATAATATTATATTTTTATAGATGATTTTTAGAATATTTATTATTTATATTTAAGTTATTATAGGATAAAGATAGATTTAACTAAATAGAAACTTCTTATTATTTCAATTATATTTTACCGCAATATAAATATAATACCACGAAGTATAAGTTCAAGTTGTTTAAACAATTAAAACTAAAAGAATATTTATTTTATATCTTTTTCATATTCAATATCACTAACTTCATATTTACGGCTTCTAGAAATTTTTCCAAGAATTTTAGATGAACCCCAACCCAAAAATGCTAACAAGAAAAAGTATATAACTCCAAATATCGTAAATGTTGGAGCGGAACCAGTAAATAAATCTAATAATGCCGCTCCTGCACTCATTGAAGATACAATTGTTAAATTATCTACAGAACTTGAAGTAACATCTTGTTTAATTCCATCAAATAATTTTTGAGCTGAATTCACATAACTTTTAGTCATATCCCATAAATACTTAATATAATCTAAAGTATCTCTTAATGTTTCATATCTATACCCTGAAATAGCCAAAAATTCCGCTAATTCATCATCACTTTTAGCAATCTTTTCTCTAGTAGAAATATAAGTAGACATTTGTTTGATACGGCCTTCTATTAAGTTTATAGTCTTAGCATATCCTTCTAACTTAGAAGTAAACTTAATTATTTCTGCACCTTTAACATTAACATTTTCTTTTACCTTATCAATTTTCTCCCATATAATTCTATGAATATTTAAATATCTATGTAATTGTCCTTTAAATTCTCTTATAAATACTTGTTCTTCTATATATCTTTCTATATTTTCAAAAGATTGTTTTTTATTATTTATAAAATAATATTTATCTCCTCTAACAACGTCATATTTAGTATTTTTAAATTCAAAATATTTTTGTTTTTCTGTTCTTGATAATAAATCTTGTATATCCTCTTTAGAGGCATTATCACAAACTATAAAATATGGATAAACAGTTTCAATATTTGCTAGTTCCTTAGGCACCGGAGCACCCAAACTAAACAAATAACTAAAAGCTGGAGATAATTTATTTTCATAATAACTTGTTACATGTTCAATATCAGCAAACAAAGTATCTTCACTTACACTATAATTATTCAAAATAATTAAACCATCTTCAAATATTTTTACCTTTATATTTAAGGCAGTAGTAAATTCTATATACTCCTCTCCACTTACTCCATAATCAATCTTTCCTATTTCTAAATTTTTTCTAAACTCCATTAACTTTTCAGAATCTAAATCCAATTGTGATTTACATTCTCTTAAAAAATCATATATTTCCGATAATTGAAGCATAGTTCTTTGAAACCATCCTCCAATATAAATATTACTTATTTTCATATTATACTCCTAATCTATTTTTTTTGAAAAAAACTTTGCATCAACAATTTCAAATCCATAATTAATATAGCACTTATGCGCTGCTTCTCTAAAATTCTTAGACCATAATTCTATAGAAACACAACTATGCTCTTTACATATCTTTTCACATTCTATTAACATTTTTGTCGCAATATTATGTCTTCTAAATTCTGGTTTAACACAAACATGATTTAAAATAGAATATGTGTTCATATCTTCATATATTGTTGGAATAATCGTTATTTTTGTATGTGCTACTATTTGTTCATCAATAGTCCCAATCAAATAAATTTGATTTTTATCATTTTCTGTCTCAATAAATTTAGTCTTTGCATATTCAATACTAGTGTTTTCGTCAAAACATTCATTACATAATTCTACAATTTTTTCAATATCATTAATAGTTGCAATTCTAAACTTGATGTTCATACTACAAATCCTTTCTACATACAAAAAAATTATATAATTACTACCCCCCCCCGACGTTTTTTGTCGAAAGGAAAATAGGATATATAATTTTCAATTTTTCCATATAATTTTATTTAGTAGTTACCTACCTTAACTAAATAATAACAAAAAAGAATGTTTTTTTCAACATTCTTTTTAATCATATTTTTCTTTTTCCCATCTAGCATATATACCACAAGGAAGAATTATATTACTAGTTTCTTCTTTAATACCCAACTCATCACTTGATATATATCCAGAACATTTTTTATTAACAGTTAAATTTAAAATATTTTCTAATACAGTCATAGATAATCCAGTAGTATATGAATTTATCAAAAATAATATAGGATCATCACTTAAAATTTCTGTACATTTTTCAACTAAAGTATATAAATCCGTTTCGATATTCCATACTTCTTTATTACTACCTCTTCCAAATGAAGGTGGATCCATCAAAATAATATCATATTTATTGCCACGTCTTATTTCTCGTTCAACAAATTTAACAACATCATCAACAATAAATCTTATAGGTTTATCACTCAAACCACTTGAAACTACATTTTCTTTAGCCCAATCTACCATCCCTCTAGATGAATCAACATGTACTACACTAGCTCCAGCAGAAAGACACGCAACACTTGCAGCTCCTGTATACGCAAAAAGATTTAAAACCTTAACATTTTCTTTACCTTTTATTTTATTCTTTAACATAGTCCAATTATATGCTTGTTCTGGAAATAAGCCTGTATGTTTAAATCCCATAAGTTTCAAATTAAAAGTTAAATCATCATAATGTATTTCAAAACGAGAAGGCATATTTTTATTAAATATTTGCCATTCCCCGCCACCTTTATTACTTCTTACATACTTAGCATCAATATTACTCCATAATGTTTTATCTTTATCTTCCCATATAATTTGTGGATCTGGTCTTAATAATTTAATACCATTCCAACTTTCTAATTTCATACCATTACTAGTATCTAAAATTTTATATTCATAAAAGTTTATTAATTTCATAAAATCACCTACCTAAGATTATACAATATTTTTCGAATATAAAAAATACTTTTAATATATTTAATAATTCATTTTATTTTTAATTTTATCATTAATTTATTATATATTTTCTCATTGCCAATCTCATATAAATAAACTTTTTAAATATTATATCAAAAAAAGTATAGAAACCTATACTTAATTATTTTTTATATTCTGCATATATCTTTTTCCAATTAGATTCTATAACATAATTAGGATTAGCCGATAAAATCAACCTCTTAATATTTTTATCATCATGTAATTTATGATACTTACATATCGATAATTTCGGATGAAAATATTTTAATGTCTCTTTAGCTCCTTCTAACATCTCACATTCTTGACCTTCTATATCAGCTTTTATAAAATCAATTTTATTAATATTATTGTCATTAATAAAATTATCAATAGTTTCAGTTTTTATAGTTTCTCCATCACTATTATCTGATATATAAGAACCACCAAAATTTTCAGTATCTATATTTAAACTAGAATAACCAATTGTATTCGAAACCGCTTTATTTACAATCTCGATATTACCATATATTTTTTGAACTTTTGATAAATACTCATCAACTGCCTTCTTTAAAGGTTCAAAAGCATATACATTACACCCAATAGATGCTGCATAAGCTGAAAATAATCCGAAGTTAGCACCTAAATCCAAAACTGTATCACCTTCAGCTAACCTTACATCTACATATTTACCAATATATTCATATGGCCCTTCATTAAATGAAACATTTTTAAAATTATATACATCGCTAATCATATAAGGTAAAATTAAATCTAATAATTCAAATCTTAAAGAAGATAATTCTTCTAAATTTTTAGGATAAGGGATATATACCATCTTACCATTTATATTAAATTCAAGCATTTTAACATTATTTTTAATAACAATATTTATATTATCATCCATCAATAAATAATCATAAAACTTTTTGATATCAAGTCTATTAGTAATATAATATCCTCTAATAAACATTTCTAAAATGTTCATATTTAAATATTCACCATTAAATGCCATGTTTATCATATCGATATTATCATTGCGTAATCTTTCAATACATTTTTTATATATTCCACCCTTTGGACTTCTCATATATAGTTGCCATTTTAATTTATTAAGTAATTCAATTTTGTCCATAAATCCCCTTTAATTATTTTTATTTAATTTTTTCTATTCTTTCTTTACCACCCATATATGGTCTTAAAACTTCTGGAACACTTATACTTCCATCTTCATTATAATTATTTTCTAAGAATGCTATTAATGCACGAGTACTAGCTAAAACTGTATTATTCAAAGTATGAACATAATAGTTTCCATTTTCGCCCTTAGTTCTTATACCTAATCTTCTAGCTTGCGCATCACCTAAAGTAGAACAAGAACCGACTTCAAAGTATTTTTGTTGACGAGGACTCCATGCCTCTACATCACATGATTTAACTTTTAAATCCGCTAAATCTCCACTACAACATTCTAAAGTTCTAACAGGAATATCTAAACTTCTAAACAATTCAACAGTATATTGCCACATTTTATTGTACCATTCCATAGATTCTTCAGGTTTACATAAAACTATCATTTCTTGCTTTTCAAATTGATGAACTCTATATATACCACGTTCCTCTATACCATGTGCACCAACTTCTTTTCTAAAACAAGGACTATAAGAAGTCATACATATTGGTAAATTATCTTCCTTAACAATTTGATCCTTAAACTTGCCAATCATTGAGTGTTCTGAAGTACCAATCAAATATAAATCTTCTCCCTCAATCTTATACATCATTGCATCCATTTCAGCAAAAGACATAACACCAGTAACAACATCACTTCTAATCATAAACGGAGGTATACAATATGTAAAACCTTTATCTATCATAAAATCCCTAGCATAACTTAACATTGCAGATGATAATCTAGCGGCATCACCCATTAAATAATAAAATCCATTACCACTAGTTCTACCACTAGAATCTTTATCTAAACCATTTATACTTTCTAATATATCAGCATGATATGGAATTTCAAATTCAGGAACAACTGGATCACCATATTTCTCAATTTCAACATTCTCATTATCATCTTTTCCAACAGGAACACTTTCATCAATAATATTTGGAATAACCATCATTTTTTCTTTTATAGTTTTTTCTAATTCGAATTCTAATTCTGTTAATCTATCAATTTCATCTTGCATTTCTTTAACTCTAACTTTAACTTCATTAGCCTCATCAATTTTTTTATCTTTCATTAACAAGCCAATAGTACCAGATAATTTATTCTTTTCACCTCTTAAATTATCTCCATTCATTTTTGCATCTCTATATTTAATATCTAATTCATATACCTCATCAACTAAACTCAATTTTTCATCTTGAAATTTTTTCTTAATATTTTCTTTAACTAAATCTCTATTTTCTCTTATTAATTTAATATCTATCATTTATATCTCACCATAACCTTTCTTAATTTTTGTAAATTACTACCATATTTTTGACTAAACCACTCTTGTTTTTCTTCATCTAACTGATTTAATCTTCTTATATCAAAATTATCACTCATATCATTCTTTTTTAATTCTATTGCTAATCTATTCTTAGATTTTATAATATGTGTAATTTCTTGATTATAACGTTCTAATTTTTCTTTCTTAGTCAACTCTTTATTACTTTCTTTCTTAGTAACTAATTTTAATGCTTCTATTATATGACTAGGTATACCTATATCTTTTAAATCAGCAAATGTTACACCATCAATATCTTCTACAACATCATGTAATAAAGCAACTACTTTACCATCTCTAGTAGTCATTTTATTTGAAACTCTTAGCAAATGATTTATATAAGGTTTACCATTTTTATCTACTCTTTCTTCAAATAATCTAACAACTAATATTTTACTTTTCGAGTATAAATCTTTCATGTTTCTAAGTTTATTTAATTCTTCATATGAAAAATATTTTAATAAACCATTAGTTCTTTTTTCTCTTAACATATCGAAATCCTTCCTAAAAATAAAAAGACGATACCACAAAAGGAGTCTAATGACGGTACCATCCTATTTTTAACTTAATTACTATAACGGTGCTAACCGGTGATGATTAATCACTCTATTAGGTAGATAAATAATTATTTATATTAGTTCTCACCAACCACTAACTCTCTTAAATAAATTAAATTATTATTGTCCTAAATAATCAATTTCATATGCCTATTATATTACTATTTTTCATTTTATGCAAGATTAAAAAAATTTATCTATATTCTTAGGAACTTTATCATTCTTTATCGTATCTATTATCTTTTGTTCTTTTTCTAAACTAACACTTTTACCAGTAATTTTAGATAAATCCCTAATTATTCCTTTTAATACATTCTCATCTTTCATGTTACTTTCATTTAATCTCTTCGCTAAATCCATTATAGTTTCCTTATCTACATTAGTTTTATTTTTTACTTTACCAAAAAAATCATCATTCAAATTCATATTAACCCCCATTTAATTATATGAAAGAAAATATTTTTTGATATAAAAAAGTACTAGTTCCCTAGCACTTAATTATCCAACAACATATGGATTAGTTTTAGTTCCATTTCCTCCAGTAATACTAATTCCTGAAGTCAATGAAACAGATGGGCGAAAATGTTCATGATATACTATCTCCCCCGTCTCTCCTGAATATGCCTTATTGTTAACAGTCCCATTTGCAATACTAGTACCTGCGCTAAAAGCATAATCGAATTGATCATAAAAGTAATAAAGAGATAAAGTCCACCATTGATTTGCACCCACGCTTAAATAATCACTTAAATAAGGCGCACCCACAATCTTTCCTGCAAAAACAACTTCATCAATCGTTAATGTTCCAACATACATAGGTTTTTCACTTATTGTTATATCATTACTTATATTTTTAAATTTTTTTAAATTTATCCCTTTACACTTTAATGTAGGAGAAACACCTTCTGTATTATAAGAATCTAGCCTTCTATATGAATCATAGTAAAAAGTTAATGAGGAATATTGCGAATTACTTACTGAATCATTCATTAAACTATATGTATATGGACCTTGTCCAGTCACTAAATAACCTTTATTAGAATCTTCTATACACCAATCTCCCTTTTTTAACATTGTATCTATAGTTTTTCCAGAATAAGTATCACTTATTTTATTACTTAATGTTGTAGTTTGAAAATCGTAAAATGCTTTAATCATCGAATTAGTCGCATCAGTCACTGGTTCTAAATAATTAGCTTTCGTTATTGTTTTACCTGAATAATTAGAATTTGATGCATCAAAACCATAATTTCCAGAACCAATACTCCAATCTCCACTATAATAATTATTATCGCATTCATAGTTTTTATCTTCTAATATTAATTTTACAGAACCATCACCTGCTATTCTTACAGCTTTCCAACACATTCCTGCAAAATTTACATAATTATCTTGTACATTACCTCTATAATAATAACTAGCACCATAATCATCTGTTGAAACACTTAAAACTTGTTCATATTTAGTGTTTCCTATTACAGAACGTCCTCTTTCATCACATCCCAAAACTTTATAAGTTACCCAATCAAGGACATCAAATACATATTTTCCAATTAAATCATCAGTACATGTAGTATATTCAGAAACTCCTTCAACAGAATAACAACCTTCTTCTCTTTCCATACAACTTGTTAATTCTTCTGCTGTATTTGCATAAAATATAGGCATATAAGCTATAGTTTCACCTAAAGTTCCTTGGTCCCAATTATTCAAATTTGGTTCCACCGCTACCTTACTTGGTGGAGTAGCAACTAATTGTGTTCCATTTTTATTTAACACAGCATTATTTATTATGTTATATGCTAATGTATTTTGGTTTGTACTATATGGATTTATTTCTGCTATGTCTCTTATATTTACCTTTGCCTCTAATGTCTTATTCATATCAGCACTTTGATCTACACCTGTCTCTTTATATGTTACTGTTAAAGTATATGTATGTGTTTTACCTACTTCTATCTTATTCCCTACTAATATTCCATTATTTATTGGGAATATTGTTTCTGTATCAACTCCACTACATGCTTCTCCATCACTTTCACATGTTAATGTATATACAAAATCGTTAGATTCGAATGTTGTTGTAGTTCCTGCTTCATTTTCTCCTACTGTTGTTGCATATGTAACCTTAACATCTTCTATTACTACTACATAATCTGTTTCTGCATTTCCTTCATTCTTAACAGTAAATGTTTTACTATCTATAGTAGTACCTGGTATTAGTTTATCAGTTGGTTCTATTATTCCATTACCATCTCCATAGACTAATGCTAGATTTGCAGTTGTAACTGATATTGACTTACTATTTTCATTACCATTTATTTGA
>JAZQIU010000049.1:0-16336 GCA_045541255.1 Bacilli bacterium
TCCAAAAAATACTAAAGTAATAAGTATAAGTATCCAAGATAAATTAGTTAAAATTAACTTTAGTAAAGAGTTATTAAATATTGATTTAAAAAATGAAGAAAAGATGTTAGAGGCTATAGTATATTCCCTAACAAGTTTAGATAATATTGAATACGTTTCTATATATGTTGAAGGCGAAATATTAAATAAGTTACCTAATTCAAAAAAACATTTAAATACTATTTTAGATAGAAGTATAGGAATTAATAAAGAATTTAATATTACAGATATTAATAATATAACTAAGACTACAATTTATTATTTATCTAAGTATGAAGATTATTATTACTACGTACCTGTTACTAAAGTGTCTAATGAAGATATAAGTAAAATAGAAATTATTATTAAAGAATTAAGTGGTAGTAAATTACTTAATACTAATTTAATTAGTTATTTAAATAGTAATACAGAACTTTTAAGTTATAACGAAACTGATAAGGCACTATTTTTAAATTTTAATGAAAATATATTAAGTGATATAACAACTAATAACATTCTAGAAGAAGTTACATATTCTATTAATCTGTCTATTAAAGATAATTATGATATCGATGAAGTTCTTTATTATGTTAATGATAAAATAGTTAGTACCTTTAGTATAAAATAAAAATATCTAGCAATAAAGTTAGATATTTTTTATACTATTTAACTAATGATTCTACATTTTGCAATTCAAATCTATATTTTTGTTTAACGTTTGGATATTTTTCATGATCTACTTCACTCAAAAACATCTCTTTTGGTCTAACATATCTTATACATTCTTCATATAAAGCTCTATATAAAACCATTTCTTCTTTAGTTTCTGAATCAATTACTATTCCTTCAACCAAATAATAATTTCCTTTAAAATGTTTGTAAATTCCATTAATTTTTAATTCATTCATTACTTAATTCCTCTTCTTTTATTAATTCATCATTTTCAAATAGTCTTGCTATAATCTTCTCAGCTTTAATTGTAATTATAACTGGAATAAAATTGTCTTTACTAGGCATAGCAAGAGATAAAACCCAATTATTATTTTCATAATTAATATTTTCTAACTGTAATATATTAGCGTTAGTAAAATCATAATTTGAAATTTCTTTACAATTAATAAATATCAAATCATTAACTTGATTTTCATTCCATCCGTCGATAAATCTCATTAAGAAATTTTGTTCTTGTTGCTCTACTATTAATATTTTACCATCGTGAAATGAAAATCTTTCTATTAAACTATTTTTTAACTTTTCTTTCATTATTTATCTATTTCTCCTTACTATCAATTATTATTGTTACTGGACCATCATTAATTAAACTAACTTTCATATCAGCACCAAATATACCTGTTTTAGTTGGTACTATTTCATTTAATTTTTCATTAAATTCATCATATAGTTTAGTAGATAATTCACCATTTAAAGCATTTATATAACTTGGTCTGTTACCTTTTTTTGTATTAGCATATAGTGTGAATTGACTTATTGAAAGTATAGTACCATTTGTATCTAATATACTTTTATTCATAACACCATTTTCATCATCAAATATTCTTAAATTAACTATCTTTTTTACAATATAATCTATATCTAAAGAATTATCTCCTTCAGTAAAACCTACTAAAATCATTAAACCGTTATTTATTGAGTTAAATATTTTATTATCTATTGTTACGCTAGACTCAATAACTCTTTGTATTACTACTCTCATCTTATCCCTCTAGTTCAATATTTATTACAAATGGTAATATTCTTATGCTTTCTATAAAATTTTCTTGCATTTCTTTATCTTTTACTTTAATTGTTACATTATATCCTTGAGTATTATTTTTATTAAATTCTGTTATTGAAGTTACTGTAATATTTTTTAAACTAGCTTTAGTTATAATACTTATCATATTGTTATCTGTATCATTAGTATAAACTTTTATCTTTGAAACATAAGTATTATCAGAATCATTATTCCACTTAACACTAATTAGTCTAGTATTAATTCCTTTTAAATTATTACAATTATTTTTATGTACTGTAACTCCATTACCTTTTGTAATGAAACCTATTATGTCATCACCTTTTACTGGATAGCAACATTCAGCTAAATTAACTAGTATATCATCACAACCATCTACTATAATATCTTTTTTATAGTTATTTTTTTGATTACTTAATTTACTATTTAATACTTTATCTAATAATATATCTTGAACATTTTTCTTATCTTCATATATTAAATTTATTATATATGTTGGAGTATATCTTAATGACCCAACATTTAAATAAATTTCATTTAAGTTTTTAACTTTTAAATCTTTACATAATTTTTCTATATTTTCATTACTAAATACATCTTTAAATGATAACTTTTGTTTTCTAATTTCTTTTTCTAATAATTCTTGACCTAAATTAGTATATTTTTCTCTATCAATTTTAGAGAAGTAAGATTTAATTTTGTTTTTAGCTTGCGTAGTTTTAACAATATTTAACCAGTCTTTATTTGGAGTTGAGTTTGGATCAGTTTTAATTTTTACTATATCCCCATCTTGTAATTTATAATCTATTGGAACTATATTTTCATTAACTATAGCACCTACCATTTTTTCTCCAACATTAGTATGAACTCTATATGCGAAATCAATTGGTGTTGCTCCAACTGGCATTTCCATAACATCACCTTTTGGTGTAAATACATAAATTAGATCGGATAATAATTCTTCTTCCATTGATTTAGCAAATATTTCATCGGTTTCGTCGGTTGCATGGCTATCAATTAAATTTTTATACATTTCTAGCTTTTGGTCCATTAAATTCTTTATATTACCAGCAGTATGTTCTTTATATGACCAATGTGATGCAATGCCGTTTTCTGCTATTTCATCCATATCTTTAGTTCTTAATTGGATTTCAAAAATATGTCCATCATCACCAAATACAGAAGTATGTAAAGATTGATACATATTTGCTTTAGGCATAGCAATATAATCTTTAAAACGTCTTGGAATTGGTCTAAATTTAGAATGTATTAAACCTGCTGCCAGGTAACAATCACTAACATCTTCTACAATGGCACGCATAGCTAATATATCGTATATATCACTCCATTTACGCCCTGTGCATAATTTAGTATAAATACTATATACACTCTTAACTCTACCCTTTATTTTAAACTTTATATTATGACTACTAAGTATATCACTTACACTTTCTATCATATCATTTAATACTTTGTTTAGTTCTTCTCTAGTACCATCCAATTTTTCTAAAATACTTTCATATACTTCTGGTTTTGAATATTTTAAAGATAAATCTTCTAGTTCACTTTTAATACTATTAATTCCCAAACGATGCGCAATTGGTATTAAAACATTCATGGTTTCCATAGCTTTTTGTTTTTGTTTTTCTGGTGGTAAACTAGATAGCGTTCTCATATTATGTAATCTATCCGCTAATTTTATTATTAATACCCTAGCATCTTCAGACAAACCTACTAATATTTTTCTTAAATAAATACTACTTGATTCGCTATCATCACTTAGTTTTAATCTATTTATTTTTGTCAAACTATCTACAATAATTTTTACATCAGTACCAAATTTACTTTCTAATTCTTCTAATGTTGCATCACTTTCACTTATAGTTTCATGTACTAATGCTGCAATGATTGTTATATCATCGACATTTATGTCACATAATATTTTCGCAACAGATAATGGATGGGTAATAAATTCTTCTCCATTTTTACGTTTTTTATTTTTATGTTTTTCTAATGCATAGATATATGCTTCATTTATTTTATCTAAACGTTCTTTAGATAATCCATTTTCTCTATATTTTTCTAGTATATATTCAATTATATTCATTTTAACGAACACCACCTAATATATCTTTCATTTTATTTTTCATATATTTTTTATATTCTTCATCACTTGTATTTAAAATATCATCTACACAATCGCTTAGCGTTAAATTACTCCCTTTAGACCATTTGTATTTTTTTAAATAATTCCATATATCATCTATAGTAATAAAATTTATACCATTTAATTTTAATTCTCTTACTTTAGTTTCCATAGCCGGAACTAATCTATTATATAATTCATTCAATGAACTAAATTTTATATCTTCCATATATGATCGCCTCAATATAATTATATTATAATTTATATTAAATTAAAAGTTAAAAAAGATAAATAATATACTATAAAATATTACTTATCTTTTTTATTTTTTTCATAAAGGTTTCTTAATGTTTTTGTTAGTTTAATTTGTTCTATCTTTAAGTCTATTTCGTTATCCTCTATGTATCTAATTATATTTTTTTGTATTAATTCTTTGCATTTCTTACCATAATCTTTACCAAATATTGCACCAAATATTTTTGAATTTTCATCATCAAATATCCAATTAGAGTTAATAACTATTGAGAAGAAATTATTTATATCAAACGGATAACTTAACGGATTTTCATAATATTCATTTTTTCTTACTTCATATAAAATTTTTAATAAAGTATCTGCAGTTATTGGACTATTGAAAAGCTCATCATATCTCTCTAAGTCTCTTATAATATTTTCTTTATTAAAATCCATCTTTATTTGTTCAGGTAGTAAACTATAATATGGAGAAAAAATAGTTTTATCAATTAGTGTTTTATTATCTATTAGTCTAGATATTTTATTAATATCATCAATTTTGTCACTATCTTTTATATCTAGGTCAACATTTTTTAGTTTTGTAATAAATTCAAAAAAGAAATCTTCATATATTTCTGGTAGTGTGCCATCTACATGATCTTTACTTTGATATTCTTCTATTGCAGTTTTTGTTTTTGCAAAATATTTATAGCTATATAAATGAATATTATCAGTTTTCTTACTATCCCATGTTGTATCAAAATAATAAACACCTTCAATACCATATTTATCATCTTTTATATATGCTATGTTTCTTGCGTGTCCTACTCTTGCTTGAAAATTATATATTTTATAAAGCATTGTCTTAAATCCTAATTTTTTTAGTAAAACATCAAAAAGATGAGCGTATCCAACACAAACTATTTTATCACTTAATAATATATTAGTTAAATCTCTCGAAATCGAATAATCTTCATCATCTTCTTCTTTCGTATAAACTCTATCTCTTACCAAATCGTACACATACATTATTTGTTCCATAGGACTAAAATTAAATTTTTTAATTCTTTGTAACATACTGTCTATAATATTTTTTGTTTTTATAAAATCATTTAATTTAACAGGATTATCATTACCATCTGTACCAACAAAAACATTGTCAAATTCTTTAAATAATGAATAAATATAACTTATATTTTCATTATCCAAATCTAAATTTTCATTAATTATTATTTTCTTATTTTCTAAACAAGGGTTATTTTTTATGTATTTCAACATATCTTCATAACTACCATCAATTAAAATAAATTCACATCTATCAAATAATTTTTTATAATGATCATCTTTTTTATTAATATGTTGTTTTAAATATTTACGCGATTGTTGAATTTCTTTTATATCCATAAATAAATCTTCATAAGTTTCTTGAAAATCTTTTCTAATAAATTCATAATCGGATGTAAGTTTCTCAAATGATTCATCTATATCTGTTAAAATTTTTATTTCATAAGTATTATTTATATCTTCTGTTATATTATATTTTTTTAATATCGTATAATCTATAGAAGATTTATCTAAAACTAACTTTAATTTTCCACTCATACTAATTCCCCTTTAAAATGGAAAAATAGTATAACACCACAAATTTATATCGTCAATAAAAAAAGAATAATATTTTGACTATTCTTTTAATTTATTACACTAAACTTTCTTAAAGTTAAAGTAACTGAAGGAAATTGAGAGGCTGGTAATGTAACTGATGAAACTTTTTTATTCTTATCATCATAAAAATTTATTATAGCTCCTTTGGTACTATCAACTATATTTTCTGTAATAGTGCATACATCTTCTGAGCAACTTGCAGTTGGGTTATATGTTATATTTTGTTCTATATTTTTTATTTCTACTGGTGCGATTTCTAATGTTGAATCATCACATTCCATATCTATTATTTGTTTTATTTGTGATGGATTACTTACATCTGTTGATTTAAAGTTTGTTGATAAATTTACTATTATTTCTGCTTTTTTATATTTTGAACATTTTGCGATTTGAGTCATTGTAGATGCTAAACTATCAAATAATTCTTCTATTTCACTTGTTTTTTTATCTCCATAATAACATTTTCCAGTTGTTGTATCACAACCAGAACTTGCCATATTTTCTAATATTGAACTAGAATAAGTATAACCTACTGTAATAAGTTTACCATATTCATCTGTTATTAAATTTTTAATTTTATTAACATAGCTTGTTCTACTACTTGTATTTCTATTATCTCCTCCATCGCTTAAAAATACTACGAAAAAATTAGAATTTTCTTTTTTCTTTTTTGCAATGTTAAAACTTGTATCATTTAATAATTCGTATGCTCCTTGTAGTCCACAAGAATAGCAAGTATAACTAGAACTCGCAAAACTTATATTTTTAGCTAATATTGCTGAGTGGGAAAAACTACCTTTACTGTATGTTTTACCAAATTTAACTAAAGCAACTTTATTTTTAGTACCTAATCCTATTATTTTTTTGGACAATGTTTCTACTGCTTTTTTTGCATTGGTCCATCTTGTTCCGCTCATTGACCCCGATTCATCTAATACTATTACAACATATAGTGGTATATCTATTGTTATACTTTCTACTGATTTTAAATTAAATTGATAATCTAATTTATAAATATAATTATTAGCATTTGGACTAGCTTCAATATACTGTTTGAATTCATATCCATCTTCTGTTAAATTTCCTGTACTTTGAATTTCGTCTTTTGCGTCAAAACTAGTTTCATCTTTATAGATATAGCATGAAGCTTCTGTTTCTGGTATTTCTTGATATTCTACAGAACCTAAAGAAGATGAAATAACTTTTAAATATAAATTATTATTTATTAAATATTTATAATATTCATTATCATTTGTTAAATAACCTTTTTCTATTAAAGTTTCTGGAGATAAGCATGAAATAGTTTTTGTTTCTTTTGTTCCGGTATCAATATCTTCTTCAATTGTATTATAAGATTTATAAGTTTTATCAGATGTTGCCTCTTCAATAAAGATTTCTCCGGCATTTTGTAAAACTTCTTTTGATTTTGTTATAACTTCATCATTATCTTTTTTTAAATTTATTATAGAAATAGTTCCAATTAATATTATTAATACTAATGAAATTATTATTTCAACTAAAGTAAAGCCTTTTTTCTTCATTATTTCACCTACGCTTATAAGAATTGTTAGTTCTAGTTTATTCTAAGATAATATTAACAAAAAAGAGCGTTATTTGCAACACTCTTATTTGTTATAAAAATTGATTATATCTTGAATTAAATTATTATTAAATTGTTTATTTTTAATCATTTCGATTTCATGTTTATATGGAGGGTAATCTTTCTTTTCTCCAACGTATGGTGTCTCTAGAATTTTTGGAATATCTTTTAATCGTTCATTATAAATTACACTAATTAAATTATCAAATCCAATGGTACCTAATCCAAAATTTTCATGTCTATCTTTATGCATACCTATAGTATTTTTAGAATCATTTACATGTATGCATTTAATTTTATCTATACCAATAGTTTCATCAAATTCATTCAAGTATTCATCAAATCTACTAATATCTACTCCACTATCATTTAAATGACAAGTATCTAAACAAACACCAATATTTTCTTTTGATTCTACTGCATCTATTATAGTTTTTAATTCATTTAGATTTATCCCACATTCAGTACCTTTTCCTGCCATAGTCTCTAAAAGTATAGTAACTTGACATCCTGGATATAAAATTTTATTTAAACCATTAGAAATATTATATAATGCTTGATTTCTTTCAATTCCTACACTACTACCTGGGTGCAATACCAAATATTTAATACCTAATTGTTCTAATCTAGACACTTCTGCTTTTAAGAAATTAATACTAAAATCATATTTGCTAGGATCTAAATCATTAGCTAGGTTCACAATATAAGGAGCATGACATACAACTTTTTCAAGCACTATACCATGTTCTTTCATCAATTCATAGGCTTTATATGTTAAACTATCATCTATTATACAACGATTTGTGTTTTGAGGGGCACCTGTATAAAACATAAATGTGTTTGCCCCATAGCTTATACTTTCTTTAACACTTTTTAATAATTGTTCCTTACTATCAAAAGAAACATGACTACCTAAATACATATTTACCACCTTAGATTTATTATACAAAAAAATGTTATATCTATCTAGTATTATTTGTTTTTTTATATTTGTTATGTTAAAATTTTAATGGTGATATTATGAAAAAAATATGGAATAATAATTCAAAACTTTTAATGATTATAACTACTTTAGAATTAATTTTATCTACATACTTTTTAATTTATTTTGGTTATGTAGATAGATTAAATTATATAGAAAGTCAAACAACTACTATGAGTGATTTAGCTATTTTGATACAAAATATGTATACATCAACTTGGTGGGCTTTGATAATAGTCTCTATTATACTAATTAGTGTTTTTTCTTTAACTAGTATACTCTATAAAAAAAACGAATTTCATTTTATCTCAATTCTTATATGGTGTATGTTATTTATATTAGCATTAGATTTTACCAAAAGTTTTACATATAATTTATCTAATATTGCGATATTTATACCAATAATACTTATAAATATTAAAGCTTATTTTAATCAGAAGTTATTTATAAAAAATACTAAATAAAAATTAGTATTTTTTATATGTCTTGCTCTACTAGACAAAATAGTAAAAATATATTATAATTATTTGTATGTGAAAGCTTTGTAATTAATATTTTTAAGGAGGAAAAGTATGAAAAATGTAGACGCAAGTACGTCTGTATTTGCATTGGGTGGTTTAGGTGAAATAGGAAAAAATATGTATGTTATTGAAACTAACCAAGATTTAATTTTAATAGATGCTGGTGTAATGTTTCCAGAAGATGATTTATTAGGAATAGATTATGTTATTCAAGATATAACTTATTTAAAACAAAAAGAAAATAAAATTAGAGCTTTATTTATAACTCATGGGCATGAAGATCATATAGGTGGTATAACATTTTTATTACAAAGCATAAATATACCTAAAATATATGCTCCTCAAATTGCTCGTGATTTAATAGAAAAAAAGTTAGAAGATAAAAATATTAGATATGATAATTTAGAAACTGTTAGTAAGGATTCAGTAATTAAATTTAAGAGTATGTTTGTAGAATTTATCAATACTACTCACTCTATTCCTGATTCTTTTGCTATCGTAGTTCATACACCTGTTGGTGTTATCATGACAACTGGAGATTTTAAGTTTGATCTTACTCCTATCGGTCCAATGGCTGATATACACAAAATGGCTGAATTAGGGAAAAAAGGTGTTAAATTATTATTATCTGATAGTACTAATGCTTTATCCGAAGGTTTTTCCAAAAGTGAAAGTACAGTTGATGAAGCTTTAGGAGATATATTTAGTAAAGTAAGATCAAGAATAATTATTGCAACTTTTGCTTCTAATATTTATAGAATTAAACATATTGTAGAAACTTGTAGAAAGAACAACAGAAAAATAATTACATTTGGTAGAAGTATGGAAAATGCAAAAGAAATTGCATTAAAAAATAATTTAATAACTGATAGTAATATATTTATAGATGCTAATGAAGCTAAAAATTTAAAAAAGGATGAAATTTGTATTTTATGTACTGGTTCTCAAGGTGAGCCTTTAGCAGCTTTATCTAGAATCGCAAATGGAACACATAAACAAATTCAACTTTTGCCTGATGATATCGTAGTATTCTCATCTAGCCCTATTCCAGGTAATAGCGCAAGTATAAACAGAATCATTAATAAATTATATTTAAAAGGTGTTAGAGTTTATACTAACACTGAACTTAAAGATATACATACATCAGGTCATGCTAAACAAGAAGAGTTAAAATGGATGTTAAGAATAATTAAACCGGAATATTTCATGCCAGTTCATGGTGAATATAGAATGTTAAAGAAACATAGAGATTTAGCGATTTCTTGTGATATTAAACCAGAAAATGTATTTATTATGAGAAATGGCGATGTCTTAGAGCTTAAAAAACATGAGGCAATTATGAATAAAAAAGTTCCTGCTGGAGATATTTATGTAGACGGCTCAAGAATCGGAGATATTGGTTCTGTAGTTATTAAAGATAGAAAATTAATGAGCAATGATGGTATTTTAGTTACTATAATTAATATCGATCCTAAAACTAGAGAGTTATTAATAAAACCAAATATAACAACTAGAGGTTTTATACTAGTTAATGAAAATGTAGAATTAATTCATGAAATTGAAAAAAAAGTTAGTGAAATAGTTAAAAACTCTTTAGCAAATGGATATAATTATATTAATTTAAAAAATCAAATAATATTAGAGCTTAATCCATTTATAAATAATTTGACAGGAAGAAGACCAATTATACTTCCAGTTATAATGGAAGTTAAGAGATAACAGATTTTATAATCTGTTTTTTTGAACATTTTTGAAAGTTAATCATTTAATATCATAGGGTGATAAATTAATGATTAGTTTTTTTTATGAACTACATCCTGCTATACAGGCATTTATCGCAGGGATATTTACTTTTTTAATAACTTCTTTTGGTTCTGCTAGTGTATTTTTATTTAAAAAGTTTAATAAAACTTTATTAGATAGTTTCTTAAGCATCAGTGCAGGTGTCATGATTGCTGCAAGTTTTTTTTCTTTAATTAATCCGGCAATTGATATGGCCGAGAGTTTAAATTTAATTCCTATAATAGTATTATTAGTTGGTATATTAGGAGGAACTATTCTACTATTTATTGGAGATAAAATTTTTGAAAGTAAAATGAAATTATCAAAAGATAAAAAAAGAACAAGTATGTTATTCTTTTCTATTCTTTTACACAATATTCCAGAAGGAATGGCTATAGGTGTTGCATTTGGTTCTGTTATATATGGTTTAGACGGAGCTACTGTAGGAGCAGCAATGACTTTAGCTATAGGTATAGGAATACAAAATTTTCCAGAAGGAAGTGCAATAAGTTTGCCACTTTTAGCAGCAGGAGAATCTAAAAAGAAAGCATTTTTTGTAGGATGTTTATCAGCACTTGTTGAGCCTATTGCTGCTGCTGCTGGAGCATTATTAGTTTTAAAAGTAAATATAGTCCTTCCATACTTACTCGCTTTTGCAGCAGGTGCTATGTTATATGTTGTAGTTGAAGAAATAATACCAGAAAGTCAAAATACAGAAAAAAAAGACCTCATGGCCTTAATAACTATAATTGGTTTTTCTATTATGATGTTTTTAGATGTCGTATTAGGATAAACTATTATAGTTTTTTTATGAAAAAAAGTTCATTTCTGAACTTAATATTCATTATCTAAATAAATTTCAATATAGCCAGAGAATGTCTTTCCTTGATCATAATTTTGTCTTCCACCTACTCCTTGCAATTTGAAATCAATTTCATATTCTTGAGATGAATATGGTGGGATTATAATTTCTGTTGCAACTGGTGTTGTTGTTTTAGGGGCTGTTCTAAAATCAAAGTTTGCGCCATTTCCTGTACTCGCTATTTTATATTTGAAATTTTCTGATTCATAATCATTTAGTGTTACAACCCATCTTAAATTATACATAACATATAAACTAGATTTGTTTGTTACTCTAAACTTTTTAGTAGGTATATCTTGTACATAATTTGGTTGATCATCAGGATATATATCAGTTATAAATACCTTATTAGTATCTTCATATTCTAATATTAATTCTCCTGCTTTTATTGAAACTTCTTTATTTCCAATAGTTGAACTTGTTCCACTATTTACAGGATCCATATTTTCTAATTCTTCACTCTTTAAACAATATTTATCGCATTTGTTATCGTGATTTATATCGCAATGGAGATCACATTTCATATCTCTATTCATATCAAAGTTTAAATCAGCCTTATTATCTCCGTCAATATCTTTTAATAAATCTGGTTTATTGTTACCATTTATAGATAAATTTATATCTGGCCATCCATCTCCGTTTATATCACAATTTAAGTCACATTTTCCGTCATTATTCAAATCTAAATTCATTTTATTATGATCGGCTATACCATTATGATTGTGGTCTACATTAAATATTGCAATACGATTTCCCATATAATCTATATTTAAATTTGGTTTGTCGTCATTATTAGTATCAATATTTACTTCTGCTTTTTTATCTCCATTTAAGTCTAAATTTAATTCTGGAATTCCATCTCCATCTATATCTTTATTAAGATTTTTTATTATTGAATAATTTACACTTGAATAACTTGCTCCTAATATTGCCAATAAAAGTATAGTTACAAATAGTAAGTATAAAAACCAAGGTCTATTATTATATATTTTTATGTATAACTTATTGCCTTTTTTTTGTACCATTACCCCATATGGTAAATGTATCTTGTTATCTTTAGGATCACATGTTAATTTAATACATCTAAGAGCATATTTTCTTAACGATTCTATTTCTTCACCAGAGTATATTTTATCAAATACATCTTCGAAATATTTTTCTTGCTTTTCTACACTTAGTTTTTCTAATTCTTCTAGTTCAATTATTTGTGTTCTTATTTTTGATTTATCTAATCTTTTTTTTCTTAGTTTTTTATCTTCTTTACTATTATTCATAAATATACTCTCCTTATTATTAATTATACAAAAGTATAGCAAAAAACTCAATATAAAAAGTATGCAAAATGCATACTAATTCAATAAATCATCTATTTCTTTTATTTTATTTTTATGTTTATGAATAAATGTATTATAAATTTCTGTAATCTCTTCTTCTCTTTTTTTCTTATCTTCCAAAGCTACATTATAATATTTTTTTGTTTTTTCTAAAAACTCATTAACATCATGTTTTTCTTCATAAATATAATCACTTAATAATTTATTTAATTTAGAATCAATATCTCTATATTGCATTAAATTGTCTGCTTTTTCATCTATTGCGTTACAATCTATAAAATATGCTAATGTAAACTCATCTTTTGTATCTTTGCTTGTATTTGTTAATTTTTCATAATTAATTACTTTTGGATCTTTAAATTCAAAATTATCTAAATATTGCCACAATACAAATGCTTTTTGGAAATTTGGTTCTCTTAAAATTAAATTGGTTTTTCTTATTGGATTCCTTACTAAAGAACAACCAATTAATTCTCTAATCATTTCTGTCGTTCTAAAACCACTAATAATTTCATAACAGGCAAGAATTCTATTTTTATAATCGCTTCCATCTTCTGTTAAATCTATTTCATCTTGCTCTTCCATTTTTAGTTCTATTTTTATTTTTCTATTTTCTAAATTAGTTTCCGCTTTGTATGAAACTTCCTTATTAATTTCTTTCTTTGATGTTAATTCTAAATCTTCAAGTTGTCTATTAATAAAGTTTTCTAATCTAGTAACTAAAGTATATATAAATCTATTTTCATATAAGTCTGATGTGTCTTCTTTATGAACATTTAAAAGTTTCTTTGGTACAACATCACCATTTTCATCAAGATCTTGAATATTTTCAGAATGTTGAGCTAAATGTTTTATTGTTTCTTGGGAAACTCTTTTTGTTTTTTCAACTATAACAACATCTTCTTCTTGAACAATAAATCTTCTTGGATTTCTTACTATTTTATCTATATTTGGTAAAGCATCTTCTAATACCGTTAACCAACTATAATCTATCTTTGTTTCTTTAATATCTGAAGAAGCAACAAAAGTTGCTTCTGTTTTAGACATAAATGTATCAAGTTTGTTAGTATTAATATTATTCATTACATCTGTAATATTCTTTAACATAACTCACCTACTACATTGATTTTTTTAATCTTAATATAAAGTCTTTACATTTAGTCATATTTTCTTTACCAAAATGTACATTAAGATAATTTATAAATTCATCTAATTCATTTTTTATGAATGCTAAATTTAATTGTTCAAATTTTCTTAATATTTTACTTGCAATTAAATAGTCAATAGCATCTATTTCTGTACCACCACATGCAACATATGCAGGTACAAAGTCTTCAATTTGTCTCATAATACGGTTACCAAACGAAATTCTAAAATGCTCTATTATATATTGATCTAGTTCATCTAATTTAGTTAACATTTCTCCACTTACTGGATATTTTTTGAATGCATCTTCAAATAAACTTTCAAAATAACTATCACTTATATTAATTCCTTCAGTTTTTGGCGCATCAAATTTAGCACATTTTTCATTGATATCAATTGGCATCGCTCTATCGTAAACTTTATCTGTAACCATAAATGTTGAATCGTCGTTATTTATTGTTCCTATGTACCACATATTACCAGGTAATGTAAAATTACCACCAACAATCTTTTTAGGATCATTTTCCCAAGGAGTAGCAACTAAATTTACAACCCACTCTTCTTTAGTTGGCATTTCCATAATTGATAACATTTCTGCAAAATAATATTCAACACGAGCTATATTCATTTCATCTAAAATTGTAACATATATTTTTTCATTATAAGTAGCTTCATACATCTTACTTAATAATTCTGTTTCATTAAATCTTTTTGTAAATTCATTGAAATAACCGAATAATTCAGTTCTATCTCTCCATGATGGTTGAACCGGTGCTATTACTGAATCATTTCCTAAAAAGTGTCCAAATGCATATGCTAAAGATGTTTTACCTGTACCAGATATACCTTGTAATATTAATAATCTACTAGCACCAAATGATGATATAAATAATCTTATTAATTCTGGTGTGTAATATAATTCTAATTCGCTTGCAGCATAATTTCTAAATCTTTCGCAAATTTGCTCTAATGTTAATGTATTATCAAATGGTTTTTCAGGTGTATAATTTTCCCATTCTTGATCAATTTTAGTAAGTTTATAGAATCTGCTTTCACCTTTACCAATTTTAGTAATTGGATTACCATTTTCATCTAATTCATTACCTAAATTTTCAGCCATTGTAATTAATTTATCATTTTCTTGTCTCAACTTAATCATATCATAGTTAAGTTTTTCAACTTCTTCTAACAATGCATCTTGTTCATGACTTTTTCTTACTACTTTTATAACTTTTTTTACAATAAAATAAATTAAATATGCAAATAACGCTAATAATAATATTAAACAAATAACTGCTATTATAATAAATGCAATACTAACACTTTCTTGATAACTTTTTATAGTTTCATAATATTCTACTATATTTAACATATCTATTATACCTGAAAATATAGATTTAAAAATTGAAACTAACCCGTCAAAAAATGGTGTTAAAAAATCTACAAAAAACTTTCCATAATTATTCATATCCTTATACCTCTTACTTTCTAGAAATTAACCTTTTTTCTGTTAATCTATTTCCATAATTTTTAATTATGAAATTCATATTCATATCTTTCCATATTTCTAAATATTTTTCATTAATATTTATAAACTCTTCTGTTACAACTATATTAGATATATCCATAAACATATTATAGTTATTTGTTTCTCTACTATCATTTACTTCTATATATATATCTATTTCATTACTTTTCATTGTATTTATAAATTCATAATCATTTATAATCTCATCATAATCAACAAGAAATTTTATTTTACTATTTATAACTTTGTTTCTATTTAATAATAATTTTCTTATACTTTCGTCCATTAAATGATTTTTCTTTATTGGAAATAATATTGTATAATCTAAGCCATTTTTTAATAATTTAAACATTGTATAATATGCAATATCATAAGATATACCACACAAAATACTATTTACATTAATTTTTTCATTAACAATATTAATATCTCTATATTCATATTCATTTAAAGCTTCAATTTTATATTCGTATATAGCTTTATAACAATTATTATCTTTGTTTATACTCATATAAATATTATGACTATCTTTATTATTTAAGTTATTAATATAATCATTAAATTTATTATTTTCTTTTACAGCTTCTTTAATATTATTAATAAGATTTACTAAATCTTTTTCTCTTTTAAATCTTATACGAGCAAAATTATCAATAATATTATTTATAACTTTTTCTATCTTTTTAGGAGTATCTATATTAATAATATCTTTTTCATATAAAGTTAAGGCTACATATATTAGTATTGTTAAATATAATATAGACCCTT
>JAZQIU010000050.1:0-12578 GCA_045541255.1 Bacilli bacterium
CAATCCGATATATGAGTATTATTAGCTTTTACCTCTATTATACTTAAATTATACATTTTCGCAATACGATCAAGTGTATCTGTCGTTTTTACAATATGAAATCTCATAATACCCTTCTATTCTTCAAATTCATTAATAAAATCTTCATTAATATCTCCTTCAAAATCATCATCAATAGTATCACAAGTATTACTATAATTAAAAACAGTAACCATCATTTTAGTTTCTCCTATTACTTCAGCGACAATTTCAAATATTACTTCTACATCTATACCATTTTCTACTATTGTTGCGTTGACACAAGTAGGTTGTTGTAATACTCTTGCGATGACGTCATTATCATCAGATAATGATTCGCTTATAATTTCTCTTACTTTAATAGTACCGGTATATTCACTAACAGCTCTTGCGACATCGGTTTTAGTATTATTATCATATGCATACCAAATATTAATTTCAAAATTACCATTTAATGTTACTGTTTTATCATTTAATGTAGCATCAAAACAATGATTGATAACCCAACATCCTAAAATGCTGTAAGCATCCTGTCCTAGTGTAACAAGATCGTGAATTCGAAATATTTTTTTACCTTTAGCTAATACGGCTCTAGTTACTATTTCACGTACTTCACTCATTTTATAATCCCTCCTCATTACAATATATTCATCAAATATTATTTTGTGCAGAAAATAATTTTTACAAAAGAAAAAAGTGGTTAATTAACCACTTTTATAATTCACCAAATAAATGCCATGAATAAGCTTTTGTTATTTTAACATTAACTAAATCACCAATATGAACATCTTTTCCATTAGCCATAAAATTGACTAACATATTTTGTTTAGTATATCCTGTCCAAATGTCTGGATTATTTTTACTAGGACCTTCTAATAATACTTCTACTGTTTTTCCTTCAAAACGAAGATGTCCTTTATAACTATATTCATTTATCACTTCATTTAATGCATTTAGTCTAGCATGTTTTTCTTCTTCTGTGAATTCTAATGGAAGTTTTGCTGCTGGAGTACCTTCTCTTTGAGAATAAATAAAAGTAAATGCTCCATCATATTGTACTTCATGAACTAATTTAATTGTATCTTGAAATTGTTCTTCAGTTTCACCTGGGAATGCGACGATAATATCAGTAGTAATACTAATATCAGGAATTAATGATTTTAATTTATTTATTTTAGATAAATATTCTTCATGAGTATATTTACGATTCATTCTTTTTAAAACTTCATTATTCCCTGATTGTACTGGTAAATGTAGATGGGGCATAATATTTCCACCTAATGCCATTGTTTCAATGGTTTCGTCATCTAAATCACGAGGATGAGAAGTTGTAAATCTAATACGTTTAATATCAGTTTCATGTAAATCTTTTAATAAATTAGCAAAAGTATATTTAATATCTTCAAAATCTTTTCCATATGCATTAACATTTTGCCCTAATACTGTTATTTCTTTATAACCATCATCTACTAAAGATTTTACTTCTTCTAAAATATCTTCTTTTTTTCTACTTCTTTCTCTTCCCCTAGTATAAGGAACTATACAATAAGTACAAAATTTATCACAACCATACATAATATTTACCCAAGCAGAATATTTACTATCTCTTTTATATAATTCTCCTACTTCTATTACGTCTCCCTCAATACTTTTTACATTTATATTTTGTTTTTTACTTTGTTCTAAAAGCATATTAGGTAATTCATTTAAATTGTGTGTACCAAAAACTATATCTATATATTTATGTTTGTCTAAAATTTCATTAACTACATGTTCTTCTTGAGCCATACATCCACAAAGTCCAATTATTAAATCTTTTTTATCCTTTTTTAAATGTTTGCATCTACCTAAGAAACCGAATACTTTGTCATGAGCATTTTCTCGAACAGCGCAAGTGTTAAGAAGAATTAAATCAGCATTTTCCATATCAATAGTTTCTTCAAAACCTATTTTTTCTAATAAAGCTTTGATTTCCTCGCTATCATGAACATTCATTTGACATCCGTATGTTCTTATAAAATATTTTTTATTTTTAAAAGTATCCATTTCTTCCATATTAAAATATTCATAGTTAACTTTATTTTTAGTTCGCTTTTTAGCTTCAATCATATTTGGTAAATTCATATAATCACTTCCAATTCGATTATTATATCAAAATGTTTATAATTAATCTACATGATTTATAAATATTTGATAGATATAGTTTAACACATTTTATTGTTTTTATAAACTATGCATTTAAATATTTTAGTCTAAAATATAATCCTATAAAACTTAAAATTATAGTTGAATAAAATAAAATTACCTCCTTATATTCGATTAGATATTTTTTCATATTAACTCCTCCTTACAAATTAATAATATACCAAAAGTTTGTTCGTGTCAATTATAAATAAAAACATTTGTTTGACATTTTACATAAAAAATGTTAACATTTATTTAGAGGTGATAATATTGGAAAATATAACTCCAAAACAAGCTGAAACTTTAACATTTATAAAAAAATATATGGTATCCCATGGTTTTCCACCATCAGTAAGAGAAATATGTAAAGGAATGGATTTAAGTAGTCCAGCAACTGTTCATGCTCATTTAAAACAATTAGAGAAAAAAGGATTAATTAGAAAAGAAGCGAGTAAATTTAGAACTATTGAATTATTAGTAGAAAATGAATTTGAAGATAAAAATGAAGATTTAGTAAAGGTTCCATTACTTGGAAAAATATCTTGTGGTAATCCTATCGAAGCTATAGAACAGCCTGATGAATTCTTTGATTTACCTGCTTCATTAATACCACCTAAAGAAACTATTTTCACTTTAAAATGTTCTGGTGATTCTATGATTAACGTTGGTATATATGATGGAGACTTCGTAATTGTTCAAAAACAAAAAGTTGCGAGAAATGGTGATATTGTAGTTGCTTTAACAGAAGATAATGAAGTTACTTTAAAAACATTCTATAAAGAAAAAGATTACATAAGATTACAACCTGAAAATGATTCTCTAGCTCCAATAATATTAAGTAATTGTACTATATTAGGTAAAGCAATTGGGTTATATAGAAAATTTTAAAAGGTCGCTAATTAGCAACCTTTTTATTTTGTAATTTTTTTATCAAACTATCAAATCTATATCTATTTTTAGTACCTTTGCTTACTCCTTCAGCAATTATAAAGTGTTCTATTGCTTTTTCGATATTATTAAAATGTAAATATGTATACCCAAGCATTCTATAATAACAAGGTTTAGGTTTTTCTTCGTTCATTACAACAATTAATAATTTTTTTAAAATTTCTTTATAATCTTTTTTAGAATATAAACTATGTATAGTTCCTTCTAAATTTTCCATATTTTTTATTTCTGGATTTATTTTTTGTAATTTTAAAAATATTCTTTTTTTATTATTTTTTTCTATTGTAAATGTTTTTATATTTTCATATTCTTTCAAAATTTCTTGTACTAGAAAAATTTCATCATTATTCATTTGTTCCAATAAAACTATAGGATTATTCATAGATAAAAGTTGTATTTTTTCTTTTACACTATTTAACATTTTTATCACTTCTTTTTCTAGTTATTTATTATATTTATTTTTATAATTAAAATCAACAAAAAAGGATTAAACTTTTGTTAGTTTAAATCCTACTTTGTAACCATTTATATCTTGTTCTTCTAAAGAATCATTTACTCTTACAAATTCAAGTGCAAGTGTTTCACTCATTATGAATTCTAAGAAATCTTTAATTGAAGTTTCGTATTCATCATTAGATAAGTACTCTACTTTTATTCTATCAACAATTTCAAAGCCTTCACTTTTTCTTAATTGTTGAATTTTTGATACTGTTTCTCTTGCAATACCCTCATTTATTAATTCACTAGTAAGAGTTGTATTTAATATAACGAATTCATTATTTAACATTCCTACATTAAATCCTTCTTTAGAATCTATTCTTATATCAACCATAGACAAGTCTATTTCTTTTTCTTCTCCACCTATAATCATTGTTAATATTTCATTATTTTGTAATTTGCTTATTTCTTCATCTGTTAATTTTAATAATTTTTCTTGGAATTCTTTTATATTACTTCCAAATACTTTACCAACACTCTTGAAGTTTGGTTTAACCATAAAATTCATATATGTAGATAAGTCACTTACAAATTCAATATTTTTAATATTTAATTCTTCTTTAATTAATTCTGTTAAGTCACCTATTATATTTTCATTTTTTCCATCTAGTAAGATTTCACTTAATGGTTGTCTAACCTTAATTTTAGTTTCTTCCCTAACATTTCTACCTATGCTAATTAAATCTCTAACTAAATCCATTTTAGTTTCTATTTCGTCATTAATTAGTTCTTTATTTACTTCTGGGAAGTCACTCAAATGTACTGATTCATTACCAGTTAAGTTTTTATATATTTCTTCAGTTGTATAAGGAATTATAGGAGCACATATTTTGCATAATCCCACTAATACTTCATAAGTAGTCATATATACACTCTTTTTAGAATTATCTAACTCTGATGACCAAAATCTATTTCTGTTACGTCTTATATACCAATTTGATAAATCATCTGATACAAATGAAGTTATTAGTTTTACAACTTCATTTAAATCGTATTTATCGTAAGCATTTGTTACGTCATTAACTAATTTATTGTATTTACTTAATAACCATTTATCTATTTCTTCTCTATCATTAATATCTATATTACATTCATTAATATCTATACCATCAGTATTAGCATACATTTGGAAGAATGAATATGTATTTTTTAATGGGTTAAAGAATTTAGAGTGAACTTCTTTTAATCCTTCTTCATCAAATTTTAATGGAGTCCATGTAGGAGAAACATATGGTAAATACCATCTAATTGTATCAGCACCATATTTTTCCATTAGTGTAAATGGTTCAATTGCATTACCTTTTGATTTATGCATTTTCTTTCCATATTTATCTAAAAGTAATTCATTTACTAATACATTTTTATAAGGACTTTTTCCTGTAACAAATACGCCTAATACTATTAAACTATAGAACCAACCTCTTGTTTGGTCAATTCCTTCTGCAATAAAGTCTGCTGGGTATTGTGATTCCCATAATTCTTTATTTTCAAATGGATAATGATATTGTGCAAAAGGCATTGCTCCTGAGTCAAACCAACAATCGATTACTTCAGTTACACGTGTCATAGGTTGTTCACATTCACTACAAGTTATATGAATATCATCTACATATGGTCTATGTAAATCTATTGTTTCTGGATTTACTTCTTCTATTGCTTTTTCGCTTAATTCTTCACGCGAACCAATCATTTCCATGTGTCCACATTCACATCTCCAAAGAGGTAATGGTGTTCCCCAATATCTATTTCTAGAGATAGCCCAGTCATTCATATTTTCTAACCAGTTACCAAATCTTTTTTCACCAACGAAACTTGGATACCAGTTAACTTTTTTATTTTCTTCAATAATTTTATCTTGTAATTTAGTAACTTCTAAATAAAATGATGGTCTTGAATAGTAAACAAGTGGTGAATCACATCTCCAACAATGTGGATAATCATGTTTAATTTTTTGTTTTTTGAATAATTTATCATTTTCTTTTAACCATTTTACAACTTCTAAATCTGCATCAAATATGTTCATACCTTTCCATAATCCATCAGTATAAACTGCATCTTCTCCAACAGGATTTAAGTAAGGCATTTTATATTTTCTACAAACTTTAGCATCATCTTCACCAAAAGCTGGTGCAATATGTACTATACCTGTACCGTCTGACATAGTTACATATTCATCGCACATTACTATAAACGCCTTACTACTTGGTGTAAGTGATGGTATTAATTGTTCATATTCAGTATATTCTAAATCTTTACCTTTATAAGTTTCTAATACTTTATAATCATCACCTAAGTTAGCAGATGCTAGTGCTTCAGCAAGAATAAATTTATATCCTTGAGATTCAACTAAAACATAATTTTCATTAGGATTTACACATAAACCTACATTTGATATTAATGTCCATGGTGTTGTTGTCCATACTAAGAAGTAAACATCTTCATCTTTCTTTTTAAAGGTTACAGTTACTGTGTTTGCATCTATTTCTTTATATCCTTGTGCTACTTCGTGAGAAGCTAAACCTGTACCGCATCTTGGACACCAAGGCATAATTTTTACACCTTCATAAAATAAGCCTTCATCAAAGAATTTTTTTAATATCCACCATTCAGTTTCAATATAGTTATTATCATATGTGATATATCTATTATCTAAATCAATGAATTGTCCCATTTCATCAGTTAATTTTCTAAAGGCTTCTTCATTTTCCCATACAGTTTCTTTACATAGTTTATTAAACTCTTTAATACCATATTTTTCAATATCATTTTTTCCTGTGAAACCTAATTTCTTTTCAACATTAACTTCTACTGGTAATCCATGAGTATCCCATCCTATTTTTCTTAATACTCTATTACCTTTCATCGTTTGATATTTACAAAATGAATCTTTTAAAAATTTTGCAACCATATGATGTAGTCCTGGCATTCCATTAGCAGTAGCCGGACCATCATAGAAAACCCAATCAGATTTTCCTGTACGATTGTCGATTGTTTTATTAAGAATATCTTGTTTTTTCCATTCATTTAAGATAGTTGTTTCTACTTCATGAACAGTTCTCTTGTCTAATTCTTTAAAATCTTTCATATTATTCCCTCCTAAATATAAAAAAATCATAAACTAAAGGACGTAAATATATACGTGGTACCACCTTAATTTATGATTATTAATCATCTCTAAATCTTAACGCGATTAACGTCTTTTTCTTATCCAAAAAGCGCATCCAAAGTGATCTATTTATAAATACTTGCTTCTTTGTTTTCACCAACCACAAAGTCTCTTTAAAGTTTTCTTTATAAACCGTCTTTTTCCCTTGCTTTATGTGTTTAATTATAGTTTATAAATTATAATTTGTCAATTTTAATTTTCATTGCATGTTCGTATTTTTCAACTAATCCTTTTTTCACTTTTAAAAAACTTGGCTTTATTTGATAAATACCAGGATAACAATTACCTTCTATTAAACAAACATCATTATCAAGTACAGCAATATCCCATCCTACATATTTAACATCTTTAATAATTTTAGCACATTCACTAACCATATTTATTACCATGTTAT
Source organism: Bacilli bacterium (assembly GCA_045541255.1). GTDB lineage: Bacteria > Bacillota_I > Bacilli_A > RF39 > UBA660 > UMGS1124. Next base: position 7,209 of record JAZQIU010000050.1, read on the forward strand.
AGTTTGGTATTTCGTAACCAACTATATCTATTTTACTTATTGGATGTTTTTTAAAAACATTATCTTTATTATCTATTGCAGGAACTATTATTTTTCCTTCTTCAACAAATGTATACATACTTCCAGAAGAAAAATTATCAGTAACACCACCATTACCAATTTTCAATACACTATTTAATATATGTGTGTGCTTTCCATCATAGAATGTGACTATTCTCAAAGTATTTACACTACTTTCATTTAATTTTGCTAGAGCTTTATGTTGTATAATTTTTTCTTCTATTAATAATTGATTGTTTTTTTCTAAGTTTTCATAAGTGGTTTTTAATTTATCTTTATCAATTTTAATTAAGTCTACACCTACTCCACCACATCCATCTAGTGGTTTAACTATTATTTCTTTTTTATTAGAACAAAATTTAATAAATTCTTCATAGTTATTATCTAGTATCATCCATTCTCTTTTTAAAAATTTATCAAATATTTTATTAAATTCATATTTATTATCAAAAAATTTAAAATATTCTTTATTATTAAATTTTCTAACAATAGCATTATTTTTTACTCTAGTTAAATATGTTTTTCTTTCTAATTTGTTTAAGTTATAAAATTCAAACTCTTGATAATCATGATATCCAGTTCCGTATTTATTAGAACATATCATCATATCCATTAATAGATAATTTTTGCTTATATTTGTTTTTTTATTTATATTATCTATTACCTTAATCATAGTATCAACATTTAAACTTTTTAAGCATTTAACTTTATATCCTATACTACTCATCATTACCTCACCATATTTTTATTTTATCATATAGAATTTTATAATAAAATAAAAAGACTACTTTTTATATGCTTCAAGTAATCTTTTATGTATTCCAGGTTCTATTATATTTATAGCATTTATAGAATTTTCTAAAGATAGTTTAAAGTTACCTTTCATAAATGCTATACTTGCTCTTTCTAAACCGGCATCTATTTCTTTATTTCCAACTCTATATCTATTGCCATATATAATTGCATTTTCAGCCATCCATGCAGTTTTTATAGTTTCATTAGAAGTGTTATATAATTTTAAAACTAAGTCTCTTGCTGTATCAACTCTTATATTTAAAGTTTTAATACTTATTGGTTTAGCTTCTAATTCCTTTATCATTTCTCTTATAGCTTCTGTTGCTTCTTCTAATTCTATATAATAACATTTTGGAATAACTGGCAATTTATAACTAGTTATTTTTTCTTTAGCCGATTGCATTATTGCTTTTATTTCTTCTAATTGTTCTCTTGCTCTTAATTCATCTTCTTTTAAACTTCCTAAACTTTTTAATGTATAATCCAATTTATCTTCTGTTTTTGATAATTTAAGATTTAACAATTCCATTTGTTTAGTTAGTTTTGAATAAGCAAAAAGTTTATTTCTATAATCTTCTATAATTGCTTCGTATTCACTTTTTATAGATTTTCCTGCTAGAGATATTTCATCTATTATTTTTACTTCATCATCAGTTAAATCATAGCTATATTTTATATCATCTATTTTTTTGTTTAAATTAAATATAATATTTAGTATTTTTTTACATCTTATACCAATAGTTCTAGTATATTCTTCAAACATTTTTTTACTAACTTTTTCTCTTTCAAAATCATTATAAAGATTTTCGTAGTAATCTAAAATTGTTTTTAACTCAAATATTGAATCAACTAAATTAAGTACATTCAATCTATCAAAGATATCTGCTATTTTCTTTTCAGTTTCCTCTATATTATGATCTAATTTTAAATAATCTAAGTTATATCCTTCTTTAATCATTTTTTCATATATAGAATGTGTATCTTTTATTTTTTTAGGAATTAGCACTTTACCCATAAGTATTATACTCGGAGCTTCTTCAATAACTATACTTAAATTTCCTATTGTATCATCTAACGCTTTAACTATTTTTCCAACTTCTGTATAAGCATTGTTTTCCATGCTTATTTCAAAAGCACTAAATAATTTATCTACTGTTTCAAATTGCAATTCTATAGGACTTGAAATAATTTCATAGTCAACTTTGTTATTATTATATTTAACAAAAATTTCTCTATATTCACTTTTTAATTTAGTTACAATTTCTCTATTCTTTTCTTCACTTGTTGTTATTTCTTTTATTTCATCTAGTAAAAATTTTGATTTGCTTTTAATAAAATAAATATCTAATTCTATTTTAGCTAGTTCACGTTCTATTTCTTTATATTTTCTTGTTTTAATTAATTCTTCTATACCTATTAATTCATCAGTAATTTTAGGGACTTCTTTATCTTTAATTGTTTTAAATTTAGATTTCCAAGATTCATATCTTTTTTCTAATTCTTTATTGTTTATCAAAGATTCTACTTTATTTAATTCGCTTAAAATAGAAGCACTTATTATTAAATTTTTATCTCTTTCTAACATTTTAAGAGCATTATTATATTTATTTTTCATGTGTTTTCTAACTATCACAATCATTGATATTATAAGAATAATTGCTGTAATTAAATAGAAAATACCAAATAATACGTAAGTATCTTTCATATAATCAGGCGCTCCTTTACATTAATAATTTTATCATAAAGATAATTAAATTAAAAGATAATTTTAGCATAAAAAAACTAATCACAATTTAGATTAGTTTATTTTTTCTCATTTATTGTTTTTAGTTTTTGTAAACCCCAAACAAATAGTCCACCGATTATAAAGAATATTATACTAAAACTACTAATACTTAATGCAGCAACTGGTACATCTAATGTCGTTGGTCCCATAACTATAGAATATATTGAACCTAACATTAAACCTATAATTGTATATACAGTTTGTGAACGATATTTTTCTAGCGCTTTTTTTAATAGTTTTACAATAGATAATATTCCTACTATAACTCCTAGTCCAAATATAAATAATCCCCAAAATGATGAAAAATTTAAATATAATAATTCTTTTATGCTGTTAATTATAGGTAAATATAAACCAAAAATTAATAATAATGTTGATCCTGAAATTCCCGGTAGAATCATTGCTGATATTGCAATCATACCAACTAAGAATATATATATACTAGAACCAATGCTTAATTTTGTTAATGACATTGATGCAATTTGCGTAGAATTAAAATATGTAATTAAAAGTACTAATGCTGTTCCTATTATTGTAAATATAATATTTAAATATTTCCCTTTTAATACTTCTTTTTCTTCTAATATAACTATAGGAATTGATAATATTATAAATCCCATAAATAAGGAACTTATTTTATATATATGAGTTTCAAATACACTAGTTAATACTAATATAGATGCTACCATACCTATTACCCAGCCAATTCCAATTTTTATTAAAAATCTTATACCTGATTTTCTATGATTTTTATTTTTTGACATTAAGTAATTTAATGAAGTTATAAATTTATCATAAAAACCTAATAAAAATGCTATAGTTCCACCCGATACTCCTGGTACGCTATCAGCTAGAGCCATCATAAATCCATTAAAAAAATTTACTATGTATTCTTTTATCTTTTTCATATTATAACCATCCTTCTTGTTAATTATAACAATTCAAAGTCTAGAATATCAATAGTAAATTATGCATATGTTGTAAATTCATAATCTAAATATTCATTTATATTATTATTCTCTTTTATAAGTATTTTCACATTATACTCTTTTGTTTCATAACCATTAAAAGCAATATTTTCAATTATAAAATATAAATAATTTTCATCTTCTTTATAATCTAATTTATTTATCTCATAATAATTATTGTCTATTTTTATTATTGTATTATTTATTAACAATTTATTTTCTTTATCTACTTTTAATGTTAATAATGTATTATTATTTTTATCACTTATATTATGTAAATATAACTTGGTATATTCAGAATTGTTCTCATTAGCTAAAAGCGCTACACCTTTATCATTATCTTCTAAAAACACTTCATATTGTTCTATATTATCATAATATTTCGCGGTATGATAATCAGTTAAATCAAAATTATCCCAAATAGCATAACCAAATATTATAATAAATACTGCTAACGCAATTTCTAATGTGGTTAAAATAAACTCTCTATAAAAATTCATAAATATAACCCCCTTAAATATTTATCAACTTCTATAATGAAATTATAGCATATTTTAGGTTATTTGTCAAAAATTGCACAGTCTTTTGTTCGTTTTTAAACCACCAAAAACAAAAAACTCTAAAGATATTATTAGAGTTTTTTCGTATGATAATTATCAATAAAATATATTTAAAACATTATAATGTATATTATATTTTATGATATTTTAATAAAAGTGTTCTTATTTTTTTATCATATTATTTCATATTCTTTAAATTTTATTTTTAATTTCATCATATAATTCAGCTTCTCATTTCTATGGGCTATAAGTTTTTATACCTAAAATATATTTCTTTATTTTAAACATAATAGTTCCATCTAAATCTGTTCTATATATTTTAGATTTATTTAAATTATTTAAGACTTCTTGTTTAGGATGACCATATCTATTGTTTCTTCCTACACTTATAATCGAATATTTAGGAGTTATGTTATCTATAAAATTTTCACTTGAACTGGTATTACTTCCATGATGTCCTACTTTTAATATATCTATATTTTTTAAATTATATTTTTTAATAATGATATTTTCTACTAACTCTCCTGCATCTCCAGTTAACAATAATTTTGTATTGTAAAATTCAGTATATATAACTATTGAATTATCATTTTCATTATCATATATTTCATTGTTTATAAAATATAAATTATTATTTTTAAATTTTATTTCTTTTATATTAAGATAGTATTTTATATTTTTTTGTTTCAATAATTTAATTAAATCTTTTTCTAACTCATTTATTTCTCCATTATTTAGTATTATGTTTTTTACTTTAAAATTCTTAACTAAATAATTTGCATTTCCTATATGATCGTTATCACCATGAGTAATTATTAAAAAATCAATTTTAGTTATACCTATACTATAAAAAAATTTAATATGATTATCAGTTATTTCATAAGTAGAATTATAAACTTTTGGACCAGTATCTATCACAACACTTACATCTTTATATTTTAATATTGTCATATCTCCTTGTCCTACATCTAAAAAATATATATAATAATTTGAATCTATTTTATTAATAGTTTTTGTTATTAAGATTAAAGTTATTAACAATATAAAATATTTTTCATTTTTTGAAAGTGCTAAATATAATAAAAAATAATATACAATAATTGTTATTATATTTAACTTAGGTATAGATATATTAAATATAGTTATATTTGAAATTGTATTAGAAATAAATTCAGTTATATTAATAAAAAATACAAATATA
>JAZQIU010000051.1:0-61293 GCA_045541255.1 Bacilli bacterium
GGAAATATAATTATTAAACCAGAACTAGATTATGAAATTGAAGAAAGTTCTACAATAGAATATTATAAATATGAACAAGAATTAAACAACTTAATCAACTCATACAAAGAATGTGGATTTCAAAAAATCCAAAATACAAAATACATGATATTAGTAAATGAATAAAGTATTAGTAATCTAATACTTTTTTGTATGTTTTTTTACTTTTATTACATATTAATTATAGGTGATATTATGAGTTTAAAAAAACAAAAAATTATAAGTATATTTATAGCATTTGGTTTATGCTTTCCTCTACACTTTTTATATGATAAATTTCCATCTTTCTTTACTAGTATATTTAGTCCTGTAAACGAAAGTATTTGGGAACATATGAAATTATTATTTGGAAGTATAATTATTACCGGTATAATACAAAAAATATACTTAATAATTAAAAAAGAAAAAATAAAAAATATATGTTTTTCAAATTTTATAGGAGCTTGTTTTTCTATCCCAATATATTTAATAATATTTTTACCACTATATTCTATTATTGGTGAAAGTATGGTGTTAGCAATTTCAGTAATGTTAATTAGTATAATACTCGCTGAATATATTTCATATAAATTAACTTTTGTTAAAGATTTTAAATTAGAAAAATTAACAATATTATTTGTAATAATAACTTATATAATATTTACTCTATTATCTTATTATCCAATAAAAAATGATTTATTTATAGATAAAAAGACTTCTAGTTATGGGATATCAAAAAAATAACTACCTTTTAAAGGTAGTTTTATTTCTAGATTTAATTAAAATTCTATATTCTTCATCCTCTAATTCAACATTCCTTCTAGCATAAGCATATAATTGATTAGCTTTATTTATCATATTTGTTTTATTTAAAGAAGAATCAGCGATAGCATCTAAATATAAATCAATGAATTCCTGTTCGGGGATATTTTCTTTATAAAATGATTTCCTATAATTTTCATCAGTATAAACTCTAAAAACTTTAGAAGTTTGTACTTCAGGTAAGCCATTTAATCGATGATAAAATTTACGAATCTTTTCAAGAGTTAAATGATATAAATGAAAAAAGTAAAGACTATCATCTTCAAATGCTTTATTTAATTTTTCCATTCTATTATTAAGAATTGATACATATTCTCTAGCATCTTCTTTTTCTAAAGCTGGTAAAGGTTTAGAAAACTTATTTAAAGCATATTCTTGTAACTTTTTTAATTCACCATTTTTATCAAATATAATTCTTGAAGTACCTATTATAGATAATAGTGCATTATTTTGATTTAAATAATCATTATCTATTGATAAATATAAGTCACTAATAGGCTTTTCAAAATATTCAATACGAATACCATCAATATATTTTGTTCCTCTTATTAAATGGTTTAAATCTACATCATCAAAAATAACATGTAAATCAATATCAGATTTTTTATTATTATATCCAGTTAAAAAACTACCATAAAAGAAAACTCCTAAAACATGGTTATTTTCTAAATATTCCATACTTTTAATAAATTTATCAATAATTAAAGATACTTCAGCCATATTACTTTCCCCCCTGTTTTATCATAGATTACTTATTATATCTTTTATCTCCCCACCAATTAGGAATTAAATCTTTTAATAATACAATCTCTCTTTTATCATAATCAGTCATAATTTCCATATTTCTATTTTCATAATCCAATTGCATTAAAAATTCTCTACAAGCACCACAAGGCATACCACCATTATTTTTAGGTGCTTCTTTTCTAAAGGCAATCATTCTTTTTATCTTTGTTTCTCCAGTACTCATATACATATTAAGAGCGGCAACCCTTTCTGCACATAAATTCATTACTCCACTTGCACTTTCAATACAGAAACCTGTAAATATTTGTCCACTTTCACTTTCTACAGCAGCTACAACATGATGAGCTTGTATAAACGGAGATACTTCCTCAGGATGATACTCTTCCTTTGCTTTTAAATACATTTTTTCCCATATATCCATTATTATCAACTCCTTTAATATTACAAATATTATAGCACATTTTAACAAAAACTTTTTAAATAAAAAAGTATTAGAATTCTAATACTTTTTATTTTTTTTATATGTATTAACAATAAATTTACTTTTATTTAAAATTCTGTCTATAGAAGAAGATATTGTATCTGTTGAAGATACATAAAACTCCCACATTTCAATATATTTCGTAAAAGCTTTACTAAATTTACGTTCCTTAAAATCTTTTAATTTAAAATCACTTGTTAATTTATCTAATCTGTCATTAGCATCATCTATTTGATTTTGAGATATTTCTAAATCTTTCATTATCTTTTTAACTTCTTGTATAGGTAAATCTTCTATTTCTAATAAAGAAAGATAACAATTTTCAAGATGATTCCAATACTCAGAAATTGATATAGTATGTTCTTCCAATTGTATAGCTAAAGTCTCTATTGGAAAAGCTAATTTTCTAAATATATTTTTTATTAAAGAAGAATTATCATTTACGCTTTGTTTTCTAATATCAATAATTTCAAATGTTGATTCTTTTATAAGATTACAAGTTCCATGAATTTCTTCACATATAACCGATATTTCTTTATTTATATTCCCTAAATATTTTTTTATTTCTATTTCATACTCAGAAAAACTCATTTGTTCTATTTGAGGTATATTAGAATCTAAATTCATAGGAATAGTTGTATTTAATTCTACTGATGGTAAATAATCAGAAACTGGATTACCATATTTTATAGAACCATCAATAGCACCATCTAATAATTCTCTTAATTTCTTCTTTAAAATAGGAATTTTATGAAAAATCATATTATATTCATTAGCTTTATAAGATTTTATATCAAATGGCAATTCAGAAATATTTTGAGTAATAATTATAACTTTTTTATTCATTGCATGTGCCAATCCTAACTCATAAAAAACATTTGGATTTAACCCCGTCAAATCAGCAATCACGACATCAGCCATATTTATACCCTCAACAATGTTTTGTAATATATTTTGTTGGTTTTCTAAATCTCCTGCATTAATAAATTCATACTCTTTTGAAAATTCATATTTTAACTCTTCAAATAAAGAGAAAAAATCATCTTCAAATGGCATAATAACAAATACTTTAGGTCTTACTTTCATTTCTTTATTCCCCCAGTCTAAAACAAAAGAATTAGTATTTAATTCTTTCATTAATGTAATTTACTAATTCTTCTATTTTTATAGTTTCTTGAGACATTGTATCTCTATCTCTAATTGTTACAGTATTATTTTCTAATGATTCATCATCTATAGTTATTGCAAAAGGTGTACCTATTGCATCACATCTTCTATAACGTTTACCAATACTTCCTGCTTCATCATAAGTAACATTAAATTCACTACATAATTTAGCATATACTTCCATAGCTTTATCACTATGCTTTTTCTTTATTAAAGGTAAAATTGTTGCTTTAACAGGAGCTAAATATGGATGTACTTTAAATACTTCTCTAACATCTCCTGATGCAATTTCTTCGCGTTTTAATCCGTCACATAATACTGCTAAGAATAATCTATCTAATCCTACACTAGGTTCAATAACATATGGTAAATACTTTTCATTTGTTTCAGGATCTAAATATCTTAAATCTTGTTTAGAATGTTCCATATGTACACCTAAATCATAATCAGTTCTATCAGCAATTCCCCATAATTCACCCCAACCAATAGGATAATTATATTCTATATCAGTTGTTGCTTTTGAATAAAAAGATAACTCTTCTTTTTTATGATCTCTAAATCTTAAATTATTAGCATCTATTCCTAAACTTTTTAAGAAATCCATACAATAATTTTTATAATAACCAAACCATTCTAAATCAGTATTTGGTTTACAGAAAAACTCTAATTCCATTTGTTCAAATTCACGCGTACGGAAAATAAAGTTTCCAGGTGTAATTTCATTTCTAAAACTCTTACCAGTTTGACCAATACCAAAAGGTAATTTAGTTCTCATACTTCTTTGTACATTTAAGAAATTTGTAAAAATACCTTGAGCTGTTTCTCCTCTTAAATAACAAATACTTTTAGAATCATCTGTAACTCCAATATGAGTTTCAAATAATAAATTAAATTTTCTTATATCAGTAAATTCCCCGCTACCACATTTAGGACAAGCGATTTCATTATCTTTAATAAAATCTTCTAATTTTTTATTATCCCATCCATCTCCAGTTTCTTTACCATTTGTAAAATCTTCAATTAATTTATCCGCTCTATATCTAGCTTTACATTTCTTACAATCTAATAATGGATCTGCAAATGATGCAACGTGACCTGAAGCTACCCAAACTTGTGGATTCATTAAAATTGCAGCGTCCAACCCATAATTATATGGATTTTCTTGAATAAATTTTTTCCACCATGCACGTCTAATATTTTCTTTTAATTCTTTACCTATAGGACCGTAATCCCAAGTATTTGATAAACCTCCATATATTTCACTTCCTTGAAATATAAAACCATATTGTTTTGAATAATTTACTATATCATCCATTTTCATAATTACTTCTCCTTAACCATACTTTCTTCAACTATTTTTTCTACATCACTAACACTATTTGCTATATAGAAACAATCAAATAAAGATTCAGAAATAAATTCTGTTTCTATATTTTTCTTCATCCAATTAATTATGTTATCATAAAATCCTTCATAATTAACAATGATAATTTTTTTATTACCTAATGAAGCTCTATACTCTTCTATAGCACATGTTAATTCTGCTAATGTTCCTATTCCACCAGGTAATATTACTATATAGTCACTTCTAAAATACATTTTTTGAAATCTAACTAATGTATCCTTAACTCTATAACATTTTGCCTTAGGAATTTTTTTAAAATCTCTTTCATATTTAGGAACAGTATAAGCATAAATCTTTCTATTATTTTTAACAAACGCTTTATAACAAGCTCCCATCATAGATTCATTTGCAGCACCAAATACTAAATCAAAATTTCTAGTAGCGAATACATTTGAAACTTCACTAGCCAAATTTAAAAAACTCTCTAAACTAGTACTATATGCACTAGCTATAAATACTTTCATAAATAACCTCCTTTTTTTAATAAAAAAAAGACTTAATTATAGGGGCGAAAAAATCGCGGTCCCACCCTACTTTTGTCTCTTGTATCTTCATAGCTCGGAATTTTCCACATTCGTCATCACTTACATAATATATTCTATTATATTTTTTTTATTTTGTAAACATTTTATGATATATTAATTATGGTGATTTTATGAAATTAGTTGGTGAATCATATTTAGAAATCAAAAAAAGTAAATTTTATGGTTTACTATATGAAATAAATTCTATAGATGAAGTAAATGAAATATTAGAAAACTTAAAAAAAGAACACAAAAAGGCAAGACATTTTCCATATGCTTACAAAATAAATAATACTGCAAAAAAAACTGATGACAAAGAACCTAGTGGTACATGTGGAACTCCACTATTAAATGTATTAGAAAGAAATAATTTAAATAACCACTTAATAGTAGTTATAAGATATTTTGGAGGAGTTAAATTAGGTGCTGGACCATTACTCAGAAGTTATAGCAAATGCGCTAATGAAGTTATAAATTTAAAATAATTGAATAGTATTTATTAGGTGATTAACTAATGAATACTTTTTATAAATATATAAAATCATTAATTATATTTTTAATTTCAATTGTTACTATACCAATATTTTTAACTATATTTAATTTATTAAAACTAAAAACAAATAGAATTATGATTATAATTATTGGTTCTTTATTAATGTTTATTATAGGACTAATATTAGGTAAAAAAAGTGAAGCGAAAGGATATTTACAAGGTTTACTCCTCTCAGTAATAACAATACTAATATTAGTTATTCTATCATTAATATTTAGATTTCCTCTTAATATAAATACTTTAATATATTATGTTATACTTACTATCACAACTATATTTGGCTCTATGATTGGAATAAACAAAAAAACGAAGACTAATTAAAGTCTTCATTTTTTATTATATTTTTTTATTTTAATATTTTGTATATGATAATTAATTCTTAATAATAATTTAGTAGGAACTAACCTTGTCATAAAAACTGCAAGTTTTATTTTAAACGTAGGAATAATTATTAATTTGTTTTTAAACATATTATCTATTGCATATTTAGCAACATATTCACTTGTCGCACTTTTTGTATTAAAACTACCACCAGCTACATTATTAAAATTTGTATCAACAGGTCCAGGACATAAAACAGATACTTTTACATTAGAATTTACTTGTCTTAATTCCTCATATATTGCTAAACTTTCCTTTAAAACATAATTTTTAGTTGAATAATAAGTAGATAATTTAGGTCCAGCCATAAATCCTGCAGTAGAGGCAACATTCATTATATATCCCTTATCTTTTTTTACAAAATCTTGCAAAAATAACTTAGTTAAAATATGTACTGCAACGATATTTAAATTTATCATATTTAACTCTCTACTCAAATCAGTATCTACAAAATTACCAAATAAACCAAAACCTGCATTATTTATTAAAATATCAATATCTTTATCTTTAGTTATTTCATATAACTTATATACATTATCTTGTACACTTAAATCTATATCTATTACTTCCACATCAGTCTTACACTTCTCTTTAACAGAATTTAAAGCATCAATATTTCTACCTACCAATATTAAATCTATTCCCTTACTAGATAGATAATAAGCCATATCTCTACCTATTCCACTACTACCACCAGTAATTAATGCTTTCATAATAAATTCCTTCTTTCTAATATATCAATCATCAATAATAAATACGATGTTGCTAAACAAGCACCAGCCATCACATCACTAAAAAAATGTGCTCCCAAATATATTCTGCTCACCATAATCAAAATTATTAATACAGTTAATAAACTATTAATTATATATTTATACACTTTTTCTAATTTTGTTTTATTAATTAAATATATTAAAAAACCATAAAATACAACTGCTACCATACTATGACCACTTGGAAAAGAATATGTTGTCTCCGTTACTAAATTAATTAATGTTGGTCTTTCCCTTTTAATAATTACTTTTAAAATATTATTAATAAATACTTCTCCTAAAATTATCCAATTTATAATTAATGGCAACTTACCTTTAAATAAACTAAGAATAAATAAAAGTATTACAATACAAGTTATAAACTTAGTACTTGCTAAAAAAGTAATATACTTCATAAAATTTGTAAACCAATTACTTTTAAAATTTATAATCAAATCATAAACAATATCATCTAAAAAATTAACTCTATTAAATAGATATAACATTAAAAATAATATAAATAAAATAAATGTACTAATAATCAAAATTCTTCTTTTCATAATATCACAATTAAAGTATATCATAACATAAAAAAAATAATTCATATTTTTAGAATTATTATTTATTTTATGTAAACATTATTTTAATTTAAAAACACTTTTTATCTTACCAACGATAAATACTATATCATCACACTTCTTTATTGCAACACGTTTAAATATAGCTTTACCACCTACTGTTAATGAAGATATAATAGCTGATACTATAATAGAACTTATTGCAATATTACCACCAAAAAATTTTGATAAACTTATTGAAACCATCGCTCCCATACCACCACTTATTATTCCACATATATCTCCTATAACATCATTACAAACACTTGATACTTTTACTGAGTTTTTTATAAGACTTAAAGATTCTTTAGCACCTTTAATTTTTCTTGAAGATTTTGCATGAAAAGTAGCTTCATTACTTGTCAAGCTCGCTGTACCTATCATATCAAATACTATACCTATAGCAATAACTAATATAGTAATTATTATCATTACAACAATATTAGCATTAGATGTTATTGCATTAGATATAAAACTAAATATCACTGAAAGAAAAAAAGTCATTAAAAAAACTTTATATATCCAGTTATCTTTTTTCATTTACCGACACCCCTTATATAAAGTTGGAATTTTTGTATGGTATGTTATAAATTAATTTTACGGCTTTGGTCGAGTTGAATTTCTCTATTTCCTCTCCGTCGGTTACCCTAAGGCGATTTCTCTTTATAAGGAAATAATTAAAAGTCACCTATTTAATTACTCGATTACCACTTAGTCCGTACTTCAAACCTTATAACTTGACACGCTAGAAGTTTTCCTTAACACAACTAACCTATCCTTATTCGCTTTTGCAACTATATTTTCATGAATTAAAATCGTCAATCCCATATAATCACTCACGACATGCACTTTTTGTAATACTATTGACGCAATAAAAGGATTTAAATTGTATGCCATTACAATCGTCCTTAAATTTTAAATTATATATCCACCCTAATTTGGGCAACTAAAGCAAATATACAAAGTGTCATTCGTACAATTGATGGATTTTTAGCCCCACCTTCAAATAGTGTTTATGACTAGCATAATGCACCACACGAATAAAATTATAGCATATTTTAATACTTTTGTCAAAATTTCATAAATATACCTACATATATATAATATGAATATAATTAAAAAAAAATGAAAGTTAACAACCTTCATCTGTAGAACAAACATTAACACTTAATTTATCTATTAAAGTTTGATATTTATTTCTTAATTCTTTTATTTGCATTTCATCTAATTCATCTGTAGAATTAATTTGACTATCTACACTCTTAAAATGTAAACCAACATATTTACCATCTTTAACAAATACAACTGTTGGAGCTAAAACTTTCTTTTCTCCACTTCTTAAACTTTCTTCAGAAAATACTGAAGTTATATCTTCTCCAATAATATCCAAAATATCTTCATATATTTCAACTTTTTTTATATCATTGTCATTTTCATATGCAGTTCTTAAATTTTTAAAGTCATAATAATATAAAGTATCAATATTATTATCCTTTACAACTTTAACTAATGTTGGCAAAATACTTCTACACCAATTACAATCAGACCAACCAAAATATATTACATTTGTACCAGTCTTTAATAAATCTAAAATTTCATCATCACTAACATAACTTACATTATTATCACTATCTATATCAATAGTTTTTAAAACATAATTTTCCGCTAACTCAATACCATTTTTACTTTCATATTCTTCTTTAAATTTTATTTCGTCCTCTGTAAAATTAAAATTTTGTTCATCTGTCTTCATAAAAATTAATACTAAAGACATAACACCTATTATTACAATTAAACTAATAACTATTACTATATTTTTTTTCATTTAATACTTCATTCCTTACTTCTTTTATTATTTAACTATATCTATTTTATATTGATTATTATATTTACCAAAATCTATATTTAAAAGCATATAATAACTTATACCTATACCAATTTCAATAGTAGCCATTATAATAGCAAAAATAGTGATAAATTTATCTATCTTACTCTTTTTCATAAATTGTCACCTACTAATAATTATAATGTAAATTTAAATATTTTACAATATACAATAAAATATTATTTTGTTATAATAATATTATGAGAATACTAAATACTAATCAAAGAATAATATTATTTTTAATTATAATATGCATTACAAATATTATTACTTGTAGTGTTTTTTATGTGTACTTATATTTTAAAGAAAATAATTTAACAGAACAAGAAATAATTAAAGAATATAATATTAGTTTTAACAAAGATATTTATTATTTAGGATTAAATGAAACTATAGACATAACAATAAATAACAAAAACTATACAAAAATAGATATTTATATAGAAGATGAAACTATTGCTAAACTAGATAAAAGAACTATTACAGGAATAAATTATGGTAAAACTGAAATTGTTATTGTATTACCTAATAACAAAACAATCACTTCTAAAGTATATATAGTAAAAGGATTAGTAAAAAGACCTAATGAATTTGATTTAAATAAAGAATATATTAGTTGTAATTATTTTACTAATGAAGAAAATAAACTCATTGATAACGCTCTAATAGATAGATTAAATGATGTCGAATATCCTAGTCGTGCAAGTGCGGTAGAAGCAGCTAGATTCTTAACCTTAAATTTTAATTATAGAATAAAATATTTTTATGAAAATGGAAGACTTAATAATTATGGTGGTAAAGAACATGTTGATGGTGAAGGTAGATATTATCACAAAGGTTTATATTTAAGCGAATCAAAATATAACGAAATATCTGCAACTTATGCCGGTCCTGCTATGTGGGGATGCCATTTAACTAATATTACAAAAGCCAACAACTATGGATACTATGTTGGTAAAAAATATCCTAATGGATTAGATTGTAGCGGTTTCATTTCATGGGTATTATATAATGGTGGATATGATGTAAAAGATACTGGTGCAGGTGAAACAAAAAGAAACGATGATTTATATGATTTAGGAGAAAAGAGAAAAATAAGTTTAGAATTATTAAATTCAAACGAAGTAAAAGTTGGAGACTTAATAGCTTATACTGGACATATGGCAATGATAATTGGTATAGATAACAATGACATTTATATAGCTGAATCATTACCACATTTAAAAGGCGTAGTTACTAAAAAATATACTAAAGAAAAAGCTAAAAATACTTTTACACATATAATTTTATTAGATAATTTATATAAAAAAGATGGAAAATTAACTAATATGTGGTATTAATTTTGCAAATTCTACATATTTTTGCTAAAATAACTGAGGCAGGTGAAATATATGAAATTACCAAATATAAAGATATTAGACGAAAGTAATAAAATATTAAGACAAAAAAGTACAGACGTAACATTTCCATTAGATGAAAAATTAAAACAATTAATTGATGATTCACTTACTTATTTAGAAATGAGTCAAATAGATGAATATATGGAAAAATATGATTTAAGAGCAGGAATGGGACTTTCATTTGTACAAATTGGAGTATTAAAAAGAATATTTGTTATATCAGAAGAATTAGATGATGGTACATTTAAAAGATATACATTAATTAATCCAAAAGTTATATCTAAAAGTGAAGAATTAATATATGTTGGCGAAGGTGAAGGTTGCTTAAGTGTAAATAGACCTGTAGAAGGCATAGTTCCAAGACATGCTAGAATTACAGTTGAAGCGTATGATATTGATGGAAATAAATTCACTATTAGAGTTAGAGAAGATATTGCAATCGCATTTCAACACGAATTAGACCATTTAGATGGAATATTATTTGTTGATAGAATTGATAAAAAGAACCCATTCAAAAATAGAGAATTTATGAGAGAAATATAAAAAGAACTTTTTAAAAGTTCTTTTTTTATTATCTACTATACCAATAAGTACCCTTGTTTGGTAATTTTAATATATCTTTAGGATTTAATGTATTCGCTAAGAATTTACTATACGTTGTATAAGTTTCACCATACCACCCTTTAGCAACCATATAATGCAAATGTGCTCCAGTAGAACAACTATCATAACTACGTGTTCCACTTCCACCACCAACTGTACCTACTACTGTAGTGCTATTTACTTGATCACCAATCTTAACATTTATAGATAATAAATGCCAATAAGAAGTAGTGTATTTTACACCATTAATCGTATGATATACATATACTTGATTTCCACCACAACTTGCTTTTCTAATTATCTTACCTACCATTCCATTAGCAGATGCATAAACATTAGTACCCTCTTTATTTCCACCAATATCTACTCCACTATGGAATTTAGTCCCTTTACCAGTTAATGGATTAATTCTATATCCATAATAACTAGTAATAGTTCCTTTACTCAATGGTTTTCTAAATGAAGTATCACCTTTAATAGAAACACATTCTCCCAAATCTTGATTTTCCCCACAACCTAATTTAACATAATAATTTATCAATTCTTGAGTAGAATCTATCTCATCTTGAATATCCATAGTATGTTCAGTAATGTCCTCTAATTGATTACCCAATTCATCGATTTTACTACTTAAAGATTCAATTTGATTATTTAATTCAATTTCTCTTTCAGCTAAATCAATTTGTAATTGTTCATTTTTCTTTATTAAATCATTATATTTATCTATTTGTTCATTATTATAATCTAATATTTGTTCAACTACTGCATATCTATAAACTAATTCTTCATAACTAGTTGCATCAAAAACATATTCTAAATAAACGTTTTCTCCATCAGTTAATTGATAAGCTTGAATAGTTTTCTTTATACTTTCTTCAGTATTTATTATTTCTTGATTTAAATTAACAATATCTATCTTAGCTTGTTCAATTTTACCTTGATTAGTAGTTATTTCATTTTTAGCATTAGTAATATTCTTATTTGATTCACTTATTTCATTCTTGGTTTTATTCTTTTTATTTTCATTAGCTTTTTTAGTTGCTTTCAAAGCATTAAGTTCCCCTCTTAACTCAGCAATAGTATTTGCTTTAGAAGCAGCACTTGCTACAACAAAAGTATAAGATATAAAACCTATAACAAATAATAAACAAATTATTTTTTTAACAAACCTTTTCATATTTTTAAATACTTTCTAACTGCTCTTCCACTGCCAAACATTCCAACTACAGAACCTATAACAAATAATATCAAAGCAGTAATATATATTATTTTAGATGGCTCAACTAATTCTACTAAATTAGAAAACATTACTCCACCCATTACTTCATATAAATATGTATAACCTAATATTGTTATTATAATTGGTATTAAACTACCTATAGCTCCTAATAAAAAACCTTCAAATACAAATGGTAATTTAATAACTGTATTGCTAGTACCAACTAATCTCATAATATTTATTTCATTACGTCTACTAAAAATAGTAATTTTAATAGTATTAGTAATTAAGAAAGCAGTTACAATAACTAAAGCTACGACAAGTATGAAACAACCATCCTTTATAATATCAAATACACTAATCATTCTATCAACCATTGATTCCCCATATTTTACTAAAGTTACTTTATTAATATTCTTTAATGTAGTTGCAGTTTCTTTAATTTCTTTTATATCTTTAACTTTTAAAATAAATGTACTTTGTAAAGGATTTTCATTTTCATCCCAGCTAGACATAATATTACTAAAAGTTTCATTTTCTTTTATCATAGTATTCTTTATCTCATCTTTACTTCTAAATGTAATACTATCTACATTACTTATACTTTCTATTTCATTTCTAACAAGATTAATCTCACCTTCAGTAGCATTTTTATCTACAAATACTACCATAGTTAAATCTTTCTCTATCTTTTCTGTCATACTAGTAACATTATAAGTTGCAAGTATTCCTAAAGCAACTAGTATAAGTGTAATTACTGTACATGAAATACTAGCAGCAGATAAACTAAAATTACGAAATATACTTTTAAATGAATCTCTTATACTACGCCTAAATATTCTTATTGATTTCATCTTCATATTTTCCTTTCTTCTTATCGCTTACTATTACTCCATCTTTAATAGTTACTACTCTTTTTTTCATACGATTAACAATATCTTTATCATGAGTTGCCATCACAATAGTAGTACCCATTTCTTTATTTATATTGATCAAAACTTCCATAATTTCTTTAGATGTATCAGGATCTAAATTACCAGTCGGTTCATCACATATTATAAGTTTAGGTTCATTAACTATTGCACGTGCAATACAAACTCTTTGTTGTTCTCCTCCGGATAATTGATTAGGATAACTTCTATATTTATCTTTCAAACCAACGGTTTCCAATGCTTTCAAAACTTTCGCTTTAATTTCACTATTTTTCATCCCAAAACTTTCCAAAGGATAAGCAACGTTTTCATAAACTGTTAACTTAGGTAATAATTTAAAGTCTTGAAAAACTATTCCAATCTTTCTTCTTAGTTTATATACTTTACTATTACGTAATTTAGCAACGTTTACACCACCTACATAAACTTCTCCCTTATTAGGTTTTTCTTCTCTATATAACATTTTTAAAATAGTAGATTTACCACTTGCAGTAGGCCCTATTAAAAATACAAACTCTCCCTTTTCTATTTTTAAATTACCATCTGCAAGAGCAGTAACACCATTATCATAAACTTTATAACAATTATTTATACTTATAAATTCCATTATTACTCCACCTTACTATATAAAGTATATCATATTTATAAGTCAAAAAAAATATAAATAAAAAGTTTGTCAAAAATTGACAAAAAAAAGACAATATTTTATATTGTCTAATTTCACTAATTTTTATTAATTTGCAGCGTCTTGTCCTAAGCCACTAACAACGATTTTAGCTTTAATATTTTTATTAATAGATGCATTTTGATCAGCAGCTTCATTATTCTTATATTCTAAAACTAATTGATAATATTTTATATCACCTGTAATACTTAAAGTATCAGAAGCAACTAATTCAATAGTTTCAGTTCCACCAGCTAAATTTCCAGTTTTAATTGCTTCACCTGCAAAATTACCTTCTGTGTCACTTTCATATAAATAATAGAATAAATTTGTGCTACTATCTGCTATACCATTTTCAGTTACTTGTAAACTAACTTTATAAGCAGCGGCATCAGTTCCTGTATTTTCAACTTGGAATCTTGCTGGAGCAATTAAACCATCTGCAGCAGTTGGTTCAATTGATGGCTCAGCAGCTAATTTACCTTCACCTTCTCCAAATTGATCAGTAGTAACAGCAGCAATAGTATTAACCATAACACCATTAACTTCTTTAGCAGTTACTGAATATTTTGGATCATAGAATGTTTCACCATCACTTTTCCATCCTGGAACTACATTTTGAGCAATAATTTCTTGTCCACTAGTATAGTTAATTACTAATTCACCAGCAGTTACTTCAACACTTGTATCTTTAGTGTTACCAACAACTGTTGCAGTGAAATATGCATAAGTAAATCCTACTACTGATAATGCTACAACAAACATTGCTACTATAGCTATAGCTATTTTTCCGTTATTATTTGAATTCATCTTTCTTTATCCTCCTACAATAAAATCATACCAAAGAGAAAATATATTGTCAATTCAAAAATGTAATTTTTTGTAAAAATTATAAAGATATTTTACACATGATTTTTTTTATAAAAAAAAATAGGCTTTAAAACCTATTATTTATTTTGTAACATATTTAATAAATCAATCTTAAACATATCCTTAGAAGCATTTGCTTTACTTATCATAACACCTTTATAAGTTGTTAATTCAGCCATATGACCTTCTAATAATATATCGGTTGGCGTAATAGTATCTAACATAACAATATTTTGTTCTTTATATACTATATATTTTAAAGTTACATCACCATGAACTTGTTTAAACATACTATCACTTGGTAATTTTAATTCATAAGTTTCAGTTTTATCAACTTTATTAGTACTGATTAACTCTCCTATAAAGTTACCTTTTCTTAATTCCGGATAATATTCAAAGTTAAGCTTTTTATAAGCAAGCATATTATATTTTTTTAATGCTCTTTCTAACTTTTTAAACTCATTCTCATTAATATAATCTAAAATAAACCCTTTCATAAAATAACCCCCTTATTTCCTATGTGTTAACATTTTAGCACTTTTTACATATTTTGTCAAATTTCAGAAGTCTGAATTCCCTATTTTTCAATAAAAAAACGGCTTTTTTTAAAATATTTTGCCGTTTTATAACACTTTTATTCAGTATCTACACATTTTCCTTCACCAGGTTTAGCACCTTTTTCATAAACCTGATTAACTAAAGAACAACTAGATTTAGTTATAGCATCTTTTAAATAGCCACCAAAATAATTTACTAAACTTATAGTTATAACACTTATTAAAGCAATAATAAGTACATATTCTACTAAAGCTTGTCCTCTATTGTTCTTCATATTACCACACCTTTACTCTATAAATAAAGTATAAAATATTTAATCATTATTGTCAAATATTAAATGATTTTCCCTCAAATGCTCTCTAGCTTTTTCAGTTACTACTCTCCCCCTTGGAGTACGCTTAATAAAACCTTCTTGCAATAAATAAGGTTCTACTACATCTTCTATAGTTGTTACCTCTTCTCCAATACTAGCTGCAATCGTTTCCACTCCTACAGGGCCACCATTAAACTTAGTAACCAAACTTACTAAATATTCTAAGTCTACTTGATCTAAACCAAATTTATCAACCTTAAGTCTTTTTAAAGCACTATCAGTTATATCTTTTTCTATTATTCCATCCCCTATTACACTAGCAAAATCTCTAACTCTTTTAAATAGTCTATTTGCAATTCTTGGTGTCTTTCTACTACGTTTAGCTAATTCTTTAGCAGCCTCATCAGTAATATCCATATTTAAAACTCGACTAGTACGCTTTATTATTTGAGTTAACTCTTCATCAGTATAATAATTTAACTTTGATACTATACCAAATCTATCTCTTAATGGACTAGATAAATCTCCAGCTCTAGTAGTTGCACCTACTAAAGTAAATGGAGGTAAATCTATTTTAATATTTCTAGTATTACCTTCAGTTCCAACTACAATATCAAGTTCAAAGTCTTCCATAGCAGGATACAATATTTCTTCTATAAACTTTGGTATTCTATGTATTTCATCAATAAATAATACATCACCTGGTTCTAATCCAGATAATATCGCTGCCAAATCTCCGCTTTTTTCAATACTTGGACCTGTTGTCGTTTTTATATTTGTTCCTAGTTCATTTGCAATTATATGAGCTAATGTTGTTTTTCCTAATCCAGGAGGGCCATATAATAAAACATGATCTAAAGATTCATCTCTCATCTTTGCTGCATCTATAAATATTTTTATATTTTCCTTTACTTCCTCTTGCCCAATATAATCTTTTATATACTGTGGCCTTAAAGTATTTTCAAAACTATCACAAGATAACTCTTCTTTTGATACTATTCTTTCATTCATATTATCACTTTCCTAACAACTTTAATGCTTCTTTTATTTGCTCTTCTAAACTTAAATCATTATTAACTTTTGATATAACCTTTTTAATATCTCCACTCTTATATCCTAAACTTTCTAATACTTCAATAAGTTCTTTAGAATCATATTGAAATAAATCTGTTTGAGTTGTAAGTTTACCTTTTAAATCTAATATAATTTGCTTAGCAACTTTCTCACCAATCTTTGGAAATCTTGTCAAATAAGTAACATTATCACTATTAATCGCATCATAGACACCTTTAATATTTCCACCGGCAAATATTGGCATAGCCATTTTAGGACCAATCCCTTTTACATTAATAAGTTTTAAAAATAATTCTTTTTCTTCCATAGATTTAAAACCATATAAACTATTTTCATCTTCCTTTATATGATTATATAAATATACTTTTATTTCTTCATTTAATTTATAACTATATGGATTAGCAACATTAATTAGATACCCAATCCTATTATTTTCTAATATAATACAATTCTTATCATACCCTGCAACTATTCCAATAATGTAACTATACATTCTATCACATCCTAAAACAATCTTAACATACATTCGTTTGTATATCAATATATTTTAAAAAAAATCATAAATTGTTGCAAATATACTATCATCACTACAATATTCTAAAATAAATTTATTTTATTTCTTCCACAATTATTATTCCAATTTACTTAATCATAAAGTAATATATTTTTAATCTCATCATAATAATTCAAACAAAAACTCCTCTCACTATAAATATAGCGAAAATTTTTAAATTTATTAATATTAATCAATTTATAATAACAATTTTCATACATTTTTAATAAACTATATTAGATAGATTAGGAGGTATAATATGTACTATTACGGATACAATGGAGGTTATAATCAAGGTTATAACTATAATCCATGCTGTGGAACTTATGCAGGTACTACAAGCGGTTATGGCTGGGGAGCTGCATTATGGATTGTACTATTTATTTTATTAGTAATCATAATCGGAGCAGGTTGGTCTTGGAACAACAATGCAAACTAAAAGATGAGTTTCCTCATCTTTTTAATTTGTAATTATTTGTTTTTCTAAAACTAGTTCTTCATTTTCTAGTTTATTATTTATTTGATAATCATTAAATATATTACTAAAATCTTCCACAACTACTTCTTTTTCGTCTTCAATTTTTTTAATAACTATATCTCCATTAACAAATTCATAAGTATATTTATTTCCATTTAAACTAAATTCTTTACTCTTAATAGTTATAGTATAAAGATTGCTAGTTAATAGTTTATCATTTTCATATGCAAAAGTAATATCTTCACTAGTATCAATTACTAAATGACCAGTCATTTCTAATTCACTAATATCAGTCTTTTCTACCAAATAAATATTACCGTTTAATTTAATAGTTGCTTTATCATCTAAATTTTCTTCAATATCATCAGTATTAGATTCTTCTATTTCTTTCTCTATATCAGTTGGTAATTCATCTAACACTTCATTAGTTTCTTCTTCAATAACTTCTTCTATTACATTATCTATAACAATATCTTTATTAGTTTCCTTATCTTCATAAGTACTTTCTATTCCATTTTCATCAACAATTGTTCCTACAACTACATCTTCTGTTAGTTCTTCATTCTTATCATAAACAAATACTATATCAAATACATTTACTGTACCAATTTCAAAAACCTTTTCTTCTTCAGAAACTTCTACTTTAATACTTAATTTATATTTACCAGGAGTTTCTACATCTTTAAACATTTCTTCATTATATTCTTGATAAGTATTAGTATTTTCTTCATTTTGTAATAAATAATATAATTTATATTCTTTATTCAATTCATTTACTATAACACTAACTTTATCTATAGTACTAACAAATAAATTTGTATCATTTACTAATTCTTCATTTATTTTTACATCTATACTTATTTTAGTTAAATCTATAATTTCATCTATTTCTTCTTCAATTACTTTTTTAGTAGCAATAATACCATATTTAGATAAATGTTTAGCATCAAATTTAATATAACCATCTTCTACTTTAGAATCTATAACTTCATCACTAATAACATTATTATCGTCTATATATACAACTTTATAAACATCATATCCTACTAAATCTCCTAATGGTATACTAATCGTAATTAAACTATTATTAACACTCTTTTTAACATTATTTACATCATATAAAGAAATATCATATAACCCTACTACATTACTATTTTTTAAACTATCTACTACACTTAATTTAGTACTAACTATTTTATCGCTATCACTAATTTCATCAGTTAATTTATAATTAAATATCATATTATTATTTTCGTCTATAGTAGATTTATAAACAACTTCATTAATAACTTCTTCTACTTTTTCTTCTTTTTTATTAACTTTAATTACTTTTTCTTCATCATCTCTATATTCATACTTTTCAGTAGTAACGACATCTTTAATAGTTGGACTAGTTTTATCAATTTCTTTTTCTCCACTTACTAAAGATTTATTATTAAAATGTACAACCAATACTACTCCTAATATAATTAATAATATTATAGCTATAACAAAATATTTTGTTTTTGATTCATCTAATTCATATCCCATAATAAAACCCTACCTTTACTATTAAAAGTATATATTTTTTTCTAGTAGTTGTAAAGAATTAAACGTAAATAAAAAGTAAAGACTTTACTCTTTACTTAAATATTTCATCATATATTTCTTGATAATTTTTAACTAATTTAATATTAATATTATTTTTTACATTTTCTGGTATATCATTTAAATCAATCTTATTATTAAACGGTATATAAACTGTCTTAATATCATTGTTATAAGCACCTATAATTTTTTCTTTAATACCACCTACTGCTAGTATATCACCATTTAAAGTAATTTCTCCAGTCATAGCAATATCACTAGGCACTATTTTATTTTTTAAAACACTTAATATAGAAGTTACTATTGCAGCACCACCACTAGAGCCATCTTTTTTTATACCAGCATTCAATGCATTAATATGTAAATCCAATTTATTAAAATCTACATTAGTATATTTTTTATATTTAATAAAACTAATACCAACCGAAATACTTTCTTTTAATATTTTTTCAATATTACCAGTTGTTATTATATTTCCATTACCACTTAATTTAATACATTCTATCTTTTGAATATTACCACCATAAGGAGTCCAAGCCAAACAATTTACTACTCCCTTATGATTATCAATTTTTTCTTTAGTATACTTAGGTTCTCCTAATATCTTATTTACATAATCAAATGTTATACTTTTAATTTTATTATTTTCTAAATAATAATTTCTAATTAATCTTTTTAATATTCTATCTAACTCTCTTACTCCTGCTTCTTTTGTATAATTATTAATTATATAAAGAATTATATCATCACTAAAGTTTATTTTCTTTACACCATATTTTATAAAAATATCCGGTATTAAATATTTTTTAGCTATATCCATTTTTTCATATTCTGTATAAGAATTAACTTCTATAATTTCCAATCTATCTTTTAAAGCAGAAGGTATATCTTCTAAATTATTAGCAGTCAAAATAAACATTACTTTAGATAAATCAATAGGTTCTTCAATATAATTATCTATAAACATAGTATTTTGTGATTCATCCAATATATCCAATAAAGTACTAGTAGGATCTCCTTTAAAATCATGAGACATTTTATCTACTTCATCAATTAATATAACAGGATTCATAACACCACATTTATTTATACCTTGTATTATCTTACCAGGATTAGCACCTAAAAATGTTTTCCTATGCCCTACTAACTCACTAGAATCATTTAAGCCACCAACACTTATCTTATAAAATTCTCTATTCAACGATGCACTAATACTTATTCCTAAAGTAGTTTTACCAACACCAGGAGGACCAACTAAACAAAGTATTGGATTGGATACATCTTTATTAATCTTCTTAATACTTACAAACTCCAATATACGCTTCTTTATATTTTCTAAACCATAATGAGTTTTGTCTAAATTCTTTTTAACATTTGTTAAATTAGTTTCTTCCATAGAATAATTATTCCATGGTAGATTTAAAACCCATTCCAAATAATTTCTTATTACACTAGCATCAGGACTATTATCATTAGTATATTCATAACGTTTAATCTCATTATATAACTTATTCTTAGTCTTATCAGGTAATACTAAATCATCTAATATTTCTTTATAATGATTTACTTCTACTTGTTTATCAGTTAATATTCCTAATTCATTATTTAACTTATTTATTTTTTCTTTTAAAATATAATCTCTTTGTTCTTTTTCAAACTTTTCTCTTATTTCATCATCTATTCTAGTATCTAAATTAATAACTTCTAACTCTATATTAATATCTTTAATTAAATCTTCAGCACGTTTAATATAATTAAATTCATTCATATATATAAGTTTCTTACTTTGATCCATAGGTAAAAACGAAACAATAATATCAGTAAGAGTATCCAAATCAGTAACATTCTCTATACTAGATGTTATTACATTACTTGATTCACTATTTATTAAAATATATTCATTTATAAGTTCTTTTAATTTTCTAGATAAAGCGGTCTCTTTCACTTCATCATAAGTCTTAATATATAATCTTTTAACAGTACTTTTTAATATACCATTATTAGTTTGAAAATATTCTAAAACTTGTACTCTATTAATACCTTTTATAATTATTCTATAATTACCATTAGGCAACTTTATTTTAGTCTTAATTTTACCTATAACACCTACTTTAGGTAAATCAGTTGTAGTAGGCTTTTCTTCTAATAAATTTATAGGACTAATAACTAAAATATTTGAATTAAAATTCTTAACAGCATCATCTATAGCAGTCTTAGATACATCATTATTTATTTCTAAACGTATTTCTTGATTAGGCAACAATATTAGCTTTTTCAAAAGTAAAATCGGTAAATTTTCTTTCATATTGCTACCTCCTCGCCAATTGAATTTTATTATAAAAGGAATATAACTTTTTGTAAAGAGAAAAGCAAAAAAAAATCAAATTTTCATTTGATTTCTTATTTTCATATTATCTTATATCAACTAAGATATCTAAAGCAGCTTTATTTTCAATATTTTGATTAGCATCAACATTATTATAAGTTACTTTTAAAATATAATAATGAGTTGTTTTAGCTGATTCAGAAGCTGAAGCTAAAATTGTTGCATCATCAAGAATAATTTGAGGGTCTGCATTAGTTTTATTATATCCTACAGCTGTGTCTGCAGTTCCTACTACTTTATCAGAAGTAGCTAATGTAGCTAATTCACCATCTAATGAATCTACTTTATATAATGTATAAACAATATTATTATAAGTAGAACCATTATAACATTCAGTTAATGTAGCTCTTTCAGCATATGCTGTATCAGTATAGCAATTAGTAGTATCTGTAGCATGTACAAATGGAATAGCATAATCATTACCAGCTTCATTCTTTTCAGCATTTACAGGAACAGTTTCTAAGAATACATCATATAATGCATTTGCTTCTGTACTATTATTTACAACAGTAAATGATTTGTATACAGATTCACCAGGTATTACGTCAGCCATTTCAATAACACCGTTTCCATCAGCATATTGTACTGAAGCTAATCTTGCAGTACTTACATTTACAGTTTCAGTATCAACTTCTCCTGTAATTCTAGTTACGAAGTATGCATATGTAACTCCAATAATTGTTAGGGTAACCATAAATACAGCTGCAATCCCTAAAGTTAATTTTTGTTTTGTGTTCATCTTTCTTTATCCTCCTACAATAAAATTATATTATATGTCATATTAGTAAGTCAAGACTAAAATTTTAATGTTTTGATATTTTTGACACATTTAATTTTATTTTACTAAACACATCTTCACCAGTCTCAGTTTTAGCTTCTAAAACTAAATATAACCCATCACTTATTAACTCTTTTTTATACCTTGTAAAATGATTTGGATTACTATTTTTTTCTACAATATTAAACGAAGAAAAATTATTGATTAATTCACTTAATTTTACACTACTTTCCAACTCTAAAGTATTACTTATTATTTCAACTAATTTAGTGTCATCCATAACATAATAACCAATTTTATAACTCTTTATATCATAATCTACACCATTAATATATTCTATATTATTTCCATTTATCAAATTAATATCTGTATTAAAAGCAATAATACCATCACTCACTCTTATATATTCATCACTACCACTAAAAGAATATATTTTATTACTAGAAATTGTATAATAAGCAAAAGCTAATAAAATTATATTTATAACAAATGATATATATATAATTGTTCTATAAGATTTAATAGCATTTAATAATTTATCTTTAACCATCTTTTTCTTACTTTTTTTATTTTTCATAATTCACCCTCTAACCTAAATTAATAATCAATTTACTATTAATTTCTTCTCCAACAGGAATGTTAGTACTAATTACTTTACCACTTCCAATTAATTCATACTCAACATTCATAAAATTCATCAAAGTTTTAACCTCACTTTTAGTAAATCCAGTTATATCAATCATAATTTTTCTATCACTATTAGTTCTTAAATAAACTTTTGAACCAATAACAATATTTTTATCCTTTTTTGGATATTGTTCTACAATTAAATCACCATCACCAATTATAACAGGAGTTAAACCTTTTTCTTTTAAATTTAAACTTATATCACTAACATATTTATTTAAATAAGATTCTAAATTGACATATTTAGTTTCATCTTTATTACTTTCTCTTTCGCTTAAATTTTTATATTTAGCAATAGATTCTACTATTGTCTTAGTCATATTCCCCATTGCACTACTAGTTCCATCTAAATCTTTTACAGCAACATATATAATATATTCAGGATTATCTTTAGGGAATACTCCAGCAAAAGATCTTATATTATATATACCACTAGAATATTTACCACTACTAGTTGTATATTGTGCTGTACCTGTTTTACCAATTAATCTAACAGCATCTGTTTGATAGACTTTTCCAGTTGCAGCTCTATCTTCACCATTTACAGTTAAATCCATTAAAGACACTACTTTTTCTATAGTACTTTCGCTATATACTTTTGATAATTCTTCCCTTTTTCCCTCATAAATAACATCACCATCTTGATCTGTGATTTTATTAACTATATAAGGTTTCAAAACATTACCTTTATTTGTTAAAGTAGTTAATGCCTGAATAATTTGAATAGGTGTTACTGTTATACCTTGACCATAAGAAGCAGCCGCTAATTCACTAGCATACATAAAGTTTACTTTACCATTTAATTCACCGTGTAACTCAACACCAGTCTTTTGTCCAAAACCTAATTCAGTATAATAATCCAATAATTTTTCTTTACCTAATTTTTGTGCTAATAAAGTAGCAGCAACATTTGAAGAATAAGTAAAACCAACATCATATGTTATAGTTCCCCAACCTTTATCATTCCAATCATCAATAACATATTCATCTACTACTATTGACCCAGATTGATAAGTTGCATCTCCTTTATATAAACCTTCTTCAATACTAGATGCAAAACTAAATATTTTCATTGTACTTCCAGGTTCATATGTATATGCAACTAAAGGATTATTATAATTTGTAATATTTAATTTATTAGCATCAAATGTAGGATTTGATGCACTACCAACTATTGCACCAGTTTTAGCATCCGCTACAGTAACGGTTACCCAATCAGTTGAATAATTAGTAACTAAATCACTTACAGCATTTTCTAAATACATTTGAATATTAGAATCAATAGTTAGTTCAATATTATAACCATTAAGAGCCTTTTTCTCTTGTACAGGAGTACCTGCTATTTGATACCCATAAGGATCTTTTTGATATTTATAATATCCATCTTCTCCACTTAATTCATCATCATAGTAAGATTCTATTCCCATTTCCCCTACTATATCACCATTATCATTCTTTTTAGCATACCCTATAATATATGATGCAAAACTACCATAAGGATAGTATCTTTTACTTGTTTTGGTAAAATCTATACCTGGCAAATTTAATTCTTCTATCTTTTCTTTCAATAATTCACTTATACCTCTACCCTCAGGTCCTAATTCTACTTGATATGCATCTCTATTTAATAAACCTCTAAGCCTCTCCTCATCCATCTCTAACACTGGAGCTAAAGCCTTAACGGTACTTTCTACATCTACAACATGTTGAGGATTTTTCTCATTTTTAGTTCTTGATGAAGATAAATATGCAATAACTGTATATGAATTTACATTCTCCGCCAAAACTTCTCCAGAACAATCATAAATACTTCCACGTGAAGCATATAAAGTTTTATTTCCAGTAGTACGAGATAAAGCAAACTCTCCTATATTAATCCCATCTATTGTTGTACTAGCTGAAACATATATTAATTTAGCTATTATTAAAGCAAATAAAAGAACAATGCCCACAATAAGAAATTTATTTATCTTTACTGCATTGTTCATAATCCACCTTCTCCTATTTAATTACAATTATATTATCATTATTATATGATAATCCATAAAATTCTGCAATATCTTGAATGTTTGATAGACTAGCAAGTTCATTAACTTGCATTTCCAAACTCTCATTAATATTTTCTTGTTTTTCAACTTTTTTCTTAACTCTTTCTAGTTCAATATTACTACGAGATAATATTGATTTACTAGAAACAGTAACCACAGGAGCTAAAGTACCGAATAAAATAATTAAAAAAACAAATATTTTTTCACCTTTTAAAAACTTAATTTTCTTACCCTTATTTCTTTTCATAATTATAACCTCTCTATTATTCTTAATTTAGCACTTTTACTCCTACTATTTTTTTCTATTTCTTCACCACTAGCCACTATTGGCTTATTATTAACTATCTTAATTAATGGTTTATATTCATCAGGAATATTAGGCATTCCTTTAACCACTTCATCTACTTCACTAAACTTCTTAAATATTTTTTTTACTATTCTATCTTCTAAAGAATGAAATGTTATAACACATAATCTTCCACCCTTATTAAGTAAATTTATTGCATCAGGTAAAACATCATTCAAAACATTCAATTCACTATTAACTTCTATTCTTAAAGCCTGAAATATTTGTCTCTCAGGATGTTTAGTAACAAAATATTTTTTAGGAACAGATGATTCAATTATTCCAACTAATTCTAATGTTGTTTCTATCTCTTTATTTTCTCTATATTTAACAATATTATTCGCTATAACTTTAGAAAACTTTTCTTCTCCAAAACTATAAAATATATTTGTTAATTCATTTAAACTATATTCATTTACTATTTTCTTTGCAGTCAATTCATTTCTAGTATCCATTCTCATATCCAATGTAGCATCTTTCATAAATGAAAAACCACGTTCACCATTATCAATTTGAGGACTTGATACTCCTAAATCTAAAAGAATACCATCTACTTTATCTACGCCTAAGTCATTTAATACTTTTTTCATATTTACAAAATTATCTCTTATAATTTTATAATTAGCCCCTATTTCACTTAGTTTTTCATTTGATTTAGAAACTGCAAAATCATCTTGATCAAAACCATATAGAAAACCATTTGGTATTTGTTTTAATATTTCACTACTATGTCCTGCTAAACCGATAGTCCCATCAACATATATACCAGTATCTTTAATATTTAAATTTTCTATACACTCTTGTTTCAACACACTATAATGCATAATTATTCTCCCCCAAATAAATTTTCTGCAATACTAGCAAAATTTTCTTCGTTACTATCAAAGAAATTATTCCATGCACCTTCATCCCATATTTCTAGTCGGTCATTAGCGCCGATTATAACGCAATCTTTAGTTAAACCGGCGTATTTGACCAATGGGGAGGTAATGCCTACTCGACCAGATTTGTCAAGCACACATTCAGTAGCACCAGACAAAAAGAATCTGGTGAAATCACGTGAGTCTTTTTTTGTAAATGGTAACGTTCTTAATTTGCTTACTATATTTTCCCATTCGACCAAAGAATATACAAATAAACAGTTCTCAAGACCGCGAGTAATAACAAACTTTTCTCCAAGTTCACTTCTAAACTTACTAGGAATAATCAATCTGTTTTTTTCATCAATACTATGATGATACTCACCCATCAACATATTATTCCCCACTTTCTTCCACAATGTACCACTGTATACATAAATCATACACTAAGTTTTCATAAAATACAATATAAAGATTAAAAATTCAACAAAAAAAATTTACATTTTACAAGAAAACGTAAATTTAATTTAAAATATAAGTAGTTTCAAATATTCTTTTATCACTTGAATATTCTAAAATAAATTTATTACCTTTTTTTACAATTATTATTCCTATAGTCCTATCTTGACTTATACTCTTTACATTCTTATCTATATAATTCATATACACTTCTATTTGTCCTATATGTTCTTTCTTTAGTTCAGTAATTTTTAATTCAATAACAACATAACAATTATACTTAATATTAAAAAATAATAAATCAATATAATTATAAGTATCTCCTATCTTTACCTTATATTCACTACCAATAAAAGAAAATCCTTCACCTAATTCTTTCATGAAATTTTCTAAATCTTCTAATATTAATTGTTTTAATATTTTCTCTGTAATAATTTCATAATTATTAGTATTTTTTATGATTATAGGATTTTTCACAAAATCATTTACAACTAATTTTTCTTTATTTATTAACTTTAACTTAGTTTTTTCATCTAATCTTTTATATTCATTATTTTTTATTCTATCATGCAATTGTCTATAAGATAAATTTTGCTGTAAAGATATATTAATATAATAGTTGATTTCGTTATAATCCTTTAACATTAATAACTCTGTATAATGACTCCAAGTCAATTGTGTCGGCATAGCCGACACTTTTTCATTACTAAAAATTTTATAAAACTGCCTCATTCTAAAAAGTGTTCTTTTATTATATTTTTTCCCTACTTCAACCATTAGCTTAGTACTGTATTTCTCCATTATTGTTTCACCATATTTACTGCCAGCCTCATACAATAACTTCCCCACATTACAATAAGTTTTCAAATCACTTCTATTCTTGCTATAATCTTTTACTTTCTTATATACTTCATTATTTATTAATTCAGTTTTTATTTCATTATAATAACTCATATAAAACTCCTCTCACTATACATATAGTGATTTTTTCGGTAATTCCTTTTTATTCAACAAAAAAAGACTGTAATTTATACAAATGCCCTTTCGTATTAACTACTTACACATTTATATTTTACAATCTATTTATTTAGGTTTTACCCAAGGAAATATGCTTGTTTCAGGTAGGCATCTCTCTACCATAGCATTATTATGTTATGAGATAGCCACAAATCTGAAATTAAGGGGCGCAGACTGTTATTGTTGTTCACATTGTTGTTGTTCACGTTGCCATCATTGTTAACGTTGAATGCGTTATCGTTACCATTGAAGTTGGCCGGAGAGAGAAGGAATGTAAAAATCTCTCACCAACTCTATGCTAACCCAAATAGCATCATTCCCCAAAATAAAAATATATATAAATTTTTATTTTCATAATTTTAGTAAAGATTTTTTTATCTTTTCACTTTAACTTACACACTATCGTGTATATTAAATACTCTTTTTATATTAATAGTCCTGTGGAAAGGTTTCCACAGGACTGTTCTTCTTAGATTTATAGATCATGGACGTAGTCTTCGACTACTTTACCATCCTTATCCAACAACGTATGGACTAGTTTTTGTTCCATTTCCTCCAGTGATTACTGCACTAGATGCTAATGAAACTGCGGGGCGCAGACTGATGTACTCAAGGGACACAACGTCGTAGTCGCTCACGCGGCCATTGATGTAAACGCGGAACGCGTAATCGCCGTTGCCATCGAAGTAGGACGGAGAGAGAGACCACCAGTATAAATAATTTTTCATTTGATAATTATTTAGTAAGTAATAATTATAATTTGAAGAACCTGCTTTTCCTCCTGCAAATACTACTTCATCTGCTGTTAACGCTCCTATATATGATTCAAATGTTTTATCATTCTTTCCATCACATCTTAATGTTGCATTTGCTGTTTCACCTGTTCCATATAATCTCTTAGCAGCTTCATAATAGAATGATTTACTATTATACATCAAATCATTTACACTATCAGTTAATAATGCTCCTGTTGATGTATTATATGGATCAGTTGTATTTCCTAAACACCATGTATCCATTTTTAATTTACTTGTATCTATTCCACTACTTGTTAACCATGTATCAAATTGTGCCTTCATTGATGTACTTGTATTTGTTGGACTATTTAAATAATCTGCTACGTACTTATTACCTGATGATTGTTGACCACTTGAATTTGTTACTTTTGTTTGATTATATCCATAATGTCCTGTTCCAATATCCCAACTTCCATCTGATGAGGCACATGTACTATCTTTATCTTCAAGTACTAATTTGATTGCACCATCACCTTCGATACGTACGATTCTCCAACATTTTCCTGCAAAATCAACATAGTTGTCTTCTACTTTACCTCTATAATAATATGAAGTTCCTAAATCATCTTGCGTTACACTTAATACATTTTCATAATCTTTAATTTCTTTATTTGACATAGGAGTTCCATCGCTTGTACAAGCATCAACTTTTCCTACAATATCACACCATGCTCCACAATTATATGAATCCGAAATATATTTTCCTATTACACTATTACATTTTTCTACATCTGTTGACCCTGCTACAGTTGTAGAACTATCATTAGCTTCATCAGCAGTATCACCATATGTTAAGCCATCCCAACCAAAGAATCCATCAGATGGAGTTAATGTCACAAGCCCAGTCTTACCAGTACCTACTGCACCACTAATATTTTGAGCAACATTAGTTTCTGCAGCTCCTGATAATGTTGTACCAGTCTTACCTGATATAGCATTATTTATTATGTTATATGCTAAAGTACTTGTATTTGCACTATATGGATTTAATGAAGCTATATCTTTAATATTTACTCTTGCTGTTAAAGTTTTATTCATATCATTACTTTGATTTCTACCAGTTTCTTTATATGTTACTGTTAAAGTATATGAATGTGTTTTACCTACTTCAATATCATTTCCTACTAATATTCCACCATTTATTGGGAATACTGATGCACTACTTACACCATCACAAGCAACACCATCACTTGTACATGTTAATGTATATACAAAGTCATTGCTTTCAAATGTTGTTGCTGTTCCTGCTGTTTGAGTTACACCATCAACTTCAAGTGTTTCAGCATAAACTACACTAACATTTTCAATTACTACTACATAATCAGTTACAGCATTACCTTCATTTTTTACAGTAAAAGTCTTACTATCTATAGTAGTACCTGGCAATATTTTAGTTGTTGGTTCAATAATACCATTACCATCATCATATACTAATGCTAAGTTTGCAGTCTTAACAGAAATAGATTTAGAATTTGTATTACCATTAATTCTTGTTAAGAAATATGCATACGTTAATCCAACGATAATTAAAAGAACTAAAAATATACCTGTTACACTAACTATTATTTTTTGTCTTCTATTCATGAATTTTACCTTCCTTTCAAAACTACAAAAAAATCATATAATTACTACCTATTTAACCTAAGACTACTAAATACAAGGAAATAATAAGGTATATAATTTTAAATTTTTTCATAAATAGAATTATTCTCAAGTAGTCTTTTCTACTCTAAATAAATGATACTATACTTTTTCCCAAAATTCAACAAAAATCGACATTTTTTGTTGAATTGACATTTCTAGTAAATATTGAACCTAAACTTCCAGTATTTTTATAAAAATTAAAAAAAGAATGTTTTACATTCTTTTTACAATTATTTATTATTAATATAATTTAAAACTTCTTCTTTATCACTTAAATGAATTTTTTTATGCCCTATAATTTGATAATCTTCATGACCTTTACCAAGAATTAATAAAGTATCATTTTCTTTAATCATATCTAATCCATCTTTAATTGCTTCTCTTCTATCATGTATAACTTTATAGTTATCTTTACTTACGCCTGCCAATATATCTTTCATAATATTTAACTCATCTTCTGTCCTTGGATTATCATTTGTAAATATTACAAAATCTGATAATCGAGTAGCAATTTCTCCCATTATTGGTCTCTTCTTCGGATCTCTATCTCCACCACAACCAACTATAGTTATAACTTTTCCAATTCTTTTTTCTAATGTAGAACTTATTATTTTTTCTACAGCATCAGGAGTATGAGCATAATCAACTATTGCTTTACCACCATTAACACTTATTATTTCGTTTCTTCCATTAGGAGCTTTTATTTTATACGTAACATTAATAATATCTTCTATAGATACTCCTAAATTATTTACAAATGCAAGCGCTGTCATATAATTATAAATATTAAATTTATTTAATAAATTTGTTTCAACATTGTATTCTTCATTATTATACACAAAATTTATTTTAGTAGTTAAATTAGTGTATTCATAATCTATTACATTGTAATCACTTTTATTAAAACCTAAAGTTTTAAAATTCTTATATTTAAAACTACTACCATATTCATCATCTATATTAGATATCATAACACCAGTATCTTTCATATAATTTAATATTAATTTTTTAGCATTCAAATACTTCTCCATAGTTTCATGATAATCTAAATGATCTTCAGTTAAATTAGTAAAACCAGCAACATCTAACTCAATACCATTAATTCTTCCTAATGATAACGAATGACTACTTACCTCCATAACTATAACTTTAACATTTTTTTCAATAGATTCTAATATTAAATTATAAAGACTTAAAATATCCGGTGTAGTATTAGGTAATTCTCTTATAAATTCACTATTAACATAATAACCTATAGTACCAATATAAGCATTATTTATACCTAACTCAGTTAATATTTGACTAGTTAAATATGCAGTAGTTGTCTTACCATTAGTACCAGTTATTCCAATAAATTTAACATCATTAAATTTACCAGACACATTATTAACTAAATACTCATTTAAATACTTTTCAGTATCCTCAACAATTATAGTTTCTACGTCATAACTACCGTGAGTAGCAACTATTTTTGTTGCACCATTTTTTATTGCACTATCTATATAATCATGCCCATCTACAGTATAACCTTTTATAGCTACAAAAGTATCTCCTGGCAAAACACTTCTTGAATCAGTTTTTATATTCAACATAATACTCCTCCTTATACATCGTATTTATCTAATATTTTCTTTATTCCAACATAAGGTAAAATTACACAATTCTTTCTATTTTGTTGCTTATATATTTCATCAAAAGCAATTGCTTCATTTAACATATCTTCATCATATTCTTTTTCTTCAACCATATTATCAAAATTATTTATATATGCCATTGCTTCTTTTACACTTTTACCAATTATATTTTTTAACATAATAGAAGTACTTGCAGTAGATATGGCGCAAGCTTCACCATTAAACCTTATATCTTTTATTATATTATTCTCTATATCAACATATAGATTTATATCATCAATACAAGACTCATTATTAGAATTAATTTTTTCATAACCTAATTCATCACTACCATCTTTATTAAATGGATTTTGATAATTATCTAATATTATTTCTCTTTTAAATTCAGTATTCATTATATCATTTCTCTCATAATTTTTTCTCTATCACTTATTAACTCTATAAATTTATCTATTTCTTCAAAAGTATTATAAAAATATAAACTTACTCTTAAAGAATTTTTAACACCAGTCTCATTTTTTAATATTTTAGCACAATGATTACCAGCTCTTACACAAATATTATATTTATTTAAATAAAACGCTACATCTTGACTAAATATACCATCAATATTAAATGAAACTATTCCTGAATCACTTTCTAAATTTATAATATCTATAAATGGTAATTTAATCAATTTATCTATTAAATATCTTTTTAATTTTTTTTCATAATTTTCTATATTATCCATACCTACACTATTTAAATAATCAATAGCAGCACCTAATCCAATAACTCCAGCTATATTAGGAGTCCCAGCTTCTAAACGATTAGGAAGTTCTTTTAAATAAACCTCATTTTCATTATCAAAAGATTCATTCATTCCACCACCTAAATTTATAGGATTAAGTTTTTCTAAAAATTCTTTCTTTCCATATAAAACTCCAATCCCTGTAGGCCCACACATTTTATGACCAGAAAATGCTAAAAAATCTATATCACTTTTCTTTACATCAACATATTTATGAGGAACTAATTGTGATCCATCAACAACAACAAATATATTATTAGCATGAGCAAATTTACAAATTTCATCTATTGGTCTCTCATCACCAACAACATTAGTTATACCTGCAATACTTATAACTTTAGTCTTATCTGTAATAGATTTTATTACATTTTCCATAGTTACATGCAAATTATCATCTAAATCTATATATTTTATAATACAATTATTACTATTAGCTAATCTAAACCAAGGAAGAACATTTGAAGCATGTTCACTTTTAGTAATTAAAACCTCATCCCCAGGCTCTAATAAATATTTAAAAAATCCTTCTGCAATCATATTTAACGATTCAGTTGCACCACTAGTAAATACAACTTCATCAAAATCAGCATTTATAAAATCAGCAACTTTTTTACGAGAATTTTCATAAGCAACATCTACTTTATAACTTATAGTATAATCTCCTCTATGAGCATTAGCACTATAATTCTTGTAATAATCAGTAATAGCATCTATTACCATATTAGGTTTAAAAGTAGTAGCACCATTATCAAAATATATTATATTATTTTCTAACATAGGAAAATCATATCTTGTATCTTTCATAAGTCACCTCCATCTTTATATTATTTATCTAGCAGCATTATCTAAAAAACCATCAACAATCATTTTTATCCCTTCAGTATCATTTATACCTTTAGAATTTAAATAAAATAAATAATCTTTACTTATACTTGTTATACTAGCAGCATGATTAGCAACTACATTCTTAGTATCAACAAACATATTCGGATATATATATGTATAACCATCATTCATATTTATTACTCTTACTTTTTCATCTAGTTCATTATCTACAGTATTTTCATATATTTTGCCATCTATTTTTATATTACTCTTACCATTATCACTTATACCATGAATATTTATATAATTTTTAGAATTATTCCCTTTTAACTCTATATTAATATCTAAATCATACATTTTATTACACATAAAACTATGATTATATTTAAATATAGAATTATTACTTTGAATAATATTTATATTTAATTTATTCTCTAATACTTCATCATAATGATTTAAAATAAATTCAACATTATCTTCTAACACAATATTTAATTTATTAATACTATAATCTTTTCCAATATTACATATAGAATTCTCTACTATATATAAATTTATAATACTTTCTTTATCTAATACTATTTTATTCATATTATTAATTCTCACTTACTTTATTTGTCCTATTAAAACCTTCATTTTCTATAGTTTCAGCTAAAATATAGTTTCCAGTTTTTTCTATTTTTCCATCATTAAGAATATGAACATAATTAGGTACTAATTTTTTTAATATATTAGTATGATGAGTAATAATTAAAAACGAACAAGAATGTGTATCAAAATATTTTTTTAAACTTTCACTAATAATATTTAAATTATCTATATCTACACCACTATCTATTTCATCTAATATAACAAAATCAGGTTCTAGCACATATAAATGCATCAACTCATTTTTCTTTCTTTCTCCACCTGACATATTTTCATTTATACCTCTATGTATAAAACTCTTATCTATATTAAGTTCATCACATACTTTATTCATAATCTTAGAAAATTCAAATATATTAAAATGTTTACCAGTTTTAGACTCTAATGCTACTTTTAACATTTCACTATTTTTAACACCAGGTATTTCAATAGGATTTTGATTAACTAAAAACAATCCCATTCTAGCTCTTTCAACAGTATCTAATTTTAATAAATCTATATCTTTAAAATAAATACTACCACTTTCTACTTTATAATTAGGATCTCCCATTAATACCTTACAAATAGTACTTTTACCACTACCATTTAATCCCATCAAAGCATGTATTTCATTTTTATTTATATTTAAACTAAAATCTTTTAATATAATTTTATCTTGTACTGAAACAGTTAAATTTTTAATATTCAACATAATACATCACCTATCAATTATTATACAACAAAAAAGCACTAGTAAACTAGTACTAATTCTTATTTTTAGTTATCTTCTAAAACTGCTTTTATTCTTCTTACACCAGCAGAAGATGCTTCTTCTTTTTTTATTTTAAATTTACCTAATTCTCCAGTAGATTTAACATGTGGGCCACCACATAATTCTTGGGAAATACTACCAATGCTATATACAGTAACAGTATCAGGATATTTTTCTATAAACATACATTCAGCACCACTATTAATAGCATCTTCCTTACTCATTTCTTTAACTGTAACTTGTAAATTTTCTTTAATCCAATCATTCACTATATTTTCTACTTTAACTTTTTCTTCATCAGTTAATTTATGATCACAACTAAAATCAAAACGCATTCTTTCAACTGTTATATTACTTCCTTTTTGATGTACATCAGGACCTACAACTAATTTTAAAGCAGCATTTAATAAATGAGTTGCTGTATGATATTTAGTTTCCATCTCACCAGTAGAAGCTAAACCACCTTTAAACTTCTCACTAGAACCAGCACGAGATAATTCTTGATGTGCTTTAAATTTTTCTTTAAAACCTTCAGTATCCACTTCTATATTACGTTCATTACATAATTCTTCAGTTAATTCTATTGGGAAACCATAAGTATCATATAATTTGAAAGCAAAATCTTTATTTAATTTTCCATCAGTTATATTTAATACTATTTTTTCAAATTCTCTTAAACCTTTTTCTAACGTTCTATTAAATTTGATTTTTTCATTTTTTAATACTTCTAAAACAACTTCTTGATTAGTTTCTAACTCACTATAATATTTTTTATATTCATTTATTATATTTATAGCTAATTGTTGTTCCCAATCACTATTAATATCAATATTTAAGTTTTTAGCATGTCTTATAGCACGTCTAATTAATCTTCTTAAAATATATCCTTGATCTGTATTACTAGGTTTAATTCCAGAATTATCTGCTGATATAAATACTGCAGTTCTTATATGATCAGCAATAATACGCATACTTTTTTCATTACCTAAATAACTTTTACCAGATATTTTTTGAATTAATTCAATAGTACTCTTCCAAATACTAGATTCATAATTATCATTAACACCTTCAAGTATTGCAACTACTCTTTCAAAACCCATACCTGTATCTACATTTTTCTTAGGTAGTTCAGTTATTGTGCCATCACTATGTTTTTCAAATTCCATAAATACATTATTCCATATTTCAACCCAACGCTCATCTTCAGGATCAAATACTTCAGGAACTTCATCATTACTTCTAAAATAAAATATTTCAGTATCTGAACCACAAGGTCCAGTTTCTCCTGCTATCCAAAAATTATCTTCAACAGTTTCAGCAATATGCTTTTCACTTATTCCTAATTCCAACCATTTATTTCTACTAACTTCATCTTTTTTAATTAACTCATCACCTTTAAATATAGTAACCGCTAATCTATTAACAGGAATATTTAATACTTTAGTTAAAAATTCAAAACTATAACTTATACTTTCTTCTTTAAAATAATCACCTAAACTCCAATTCCCTAACATTTCAAAAAATGTATGATGATAAGTATCACCAACTTCTTCTAAATCATTAGTTCTTATACATTTTTGATAATCAACTAATCTTGTTCCATATGGATGCGGAGTACCTAACAAATAAGGTATTAAAGGTTGCATACCAGCAGTATTAAATAAAACACTAGGATCGTTTTCTGGCACTACTGGAGCACTCGGTATTTGTTTATGTCCCTTCTCCACAAAAAAATCTATATATAAATCTTTTAATTTCATCTTAATCTTCCTCACTTATTAATTTTGTTATATCATCTAAATTTTCATAATATTTATCCAAATTATCATCATTTAAAATATAATAATCAGCAAACGCTATAGGCCCACCTTTAGCTAAGTTTTCTATTTCTGTTATATCTCTTGACTTAGCTTCTTCATTATTAAAAGGTCTAATTTCTCTATTTGCTAATCTAGAATATCTTTTATCTTTATTAACTACAATAGCAATTACTTTTAAATTAGAAAATTTTTCCTTTAAAACTTTTAATTCATCCCAAGAATATAAACCATCTAAAATAACATTACCTTTACTTAATAACTCTTCTATTTTAGGTAAAAGTATAATAGCATATGCAGCCATACCATATTCTTTTCTTAAACCTTCGCGCATCGCTCGTTCATTCTCCGGATTAACTTCTAAACCAGCTTCTTTTAATTTAGCCATAGTTACACCACCAAAATAAACTTTTTGGTAGCCTAAATTCTCATAATAATCACTTGCGATAGATTTACCACTACCACACATACCAACTATTGCAATTAACTTATTCATAACTACACCTCTTTAAAACTAATATTATTCTACCAAAAAAACTAAAAAAATACTATATAATAATAAAAAAAGAGATTAAATCTCTATTCAACAACTTTAATATATTCTATAACTGGTTGATATTTTTTATCCAACATACCATTATCATCACCATATTTACTAACTGCATCTACAACTTTATCAACAACTTCTATACCACTTATAACTTTACCAAAAGCTGCATAATTTCCATCTAAATTAGTATTATCTTCATGCATTATAAAGAATTGACTACTTGCACTATTCATATCATTACTTCTTGCCATACTAATAACACCACGTTTATGACTTAAATTATTAGTAACCCCATTACTACTAAATTCACCCTTAATAGTTTCTTTACTACCACCTGTACCATCACCATCAGGATCTCCACCTTGTATCATAAAACCATCTATTACTCTATGAAACGTAAGACCATCAAAAAATCCCTCATTAACTAACTTTATAAAATTAGTAACTGTTATAGGAGCTACATCAGCATCTAACCCTAACTTAATTTCTCCATAATCTTTAATATTCATTAATACATTATACTTTCCATTTAAAGTATTATCATTAGTAGGCCAATTAAGCCCTACAACAAAAAATATTACTAAACCAATAACTATTATATATTTCATATATTTTCTCATAAAAACAACCTTTCAAAATCCCTAATATACTTATTTATATCTTTTTTATTTTCTAAATCTCTAATTAAATTCTTAGGAATATTATCTTTACCATATAATATACCACCAATACTACATATTAAAGATGAATAAATATTAGTATTCCCTTCTAAACTATTAATCATATTAAACATATCTAAATAACTATCACTATTTAAAACTACATAAAATACAACATTTAAAACATTAACTATATTATCATCAAATCTAATATCTTTATAAAAAATATCTCCCTTTAATACTCTCTTAAAATACTTCTTACTATCTTTACTAAAATATTTAGGAATATCTATTTTCAAAGCTTTATATTTATCATAACCATCCATTAAATTAATTAAATATTTATAATATATATAAGCTCCTAACAAGACTACTTCATTACTACCAGTTAAAGATATAACAGGTATTAATGTATCTAACGTATCTTCATTATAAAAATTATATATAGCTATAGGCAATACTCTAGATAAAGCATAAGAACTAAAATCATCTTCTTTATAATTATAATTCAAATTATTTTTTTTACTATAATATTTTAAAATATTTAAAGTTTCTTTATCCATATCATAAACTTTACCATTATTTGTATACTTTCCTAAAATTAAACAAGTACACATTTTATTCATTATATCCACTATATTAATTTTTTTTAAACTACTTATAGAATCCATAGTTGCCAACAAAAATGAACTCATAGAAGAATAATAACCTTTATCAATATTTAATTTATTATTAAAATTTAATTTAATATTATTATCATATTCTTCTCTTTTCAATATACTTAATCCAAAAGCATCTCCAACTATAAAACCATAAACTAAATTTTTAATAGTCTTCATAAATATTCCTCTTTACTAAGTATAATTTTATATTAGAAACAATATTTTTTCAAATTAAAATGTAGACTATTTGTCTACACTTTCTTTTTTAAATGATATTATACACTTCTTAGAATCATTATAAGTACAAATTTCTTCATTCTCTAAATCTATTCTAAATTTATATGAATTAGTAGCATTTACATATACT
The DNA here is from genome assembly GCA_045541255.1 of Bacilli bacterium. Lineage (GTDB taxonomy): Bacteria > Bacillota_I > Bacilli_A > RF39 > UBA660 > UMGS1124. The sequence goes on from JAZQIU010000051.1 coordinate 39,329, forward strand.
TTTAATACCCCATTAGTACTATCATATTCATTCTTACCAGTTTCTTTATCTCTATCATTAAATTCTATACTAGAATTTTCTAATTTTATTTTAATACTCTTAAAATTAGTATTTTCATTTTCAGTAACCCAAGTACCTATAATTTTACTAGGTACATAATCTATAACTGGAGTAACTTCAAATCCAAAATAACACAATATTATTATTGCTATAAATTTAATAATACCTGGTATAAATCTTAATAAATTACTATATACAAACGGCGTAAGTATTATAGCAATTATAATAAAATAATAATAATTATTTGTATCCATTCTATGAATACCAAAAATAAATATTATCAAAGATACTAAATATCTAACTATATTTAACTGTATATCATCTTCATATTCAGCATAATCATTTATTAAATCAACTATAACACCTATACCAAATATTCCAAGAGTAAATAAATATATTAATCCTTTAACTATCTTTTTATCTAAAAATTTATGTATACCAGTAAAACCTAATAAAGCAATTAGTAAAAATCTGCTCTTACTACCGCTAACTCTAACTTGTTTATATTCAATTAAATTATTCTCAAAATACTTTAATTCTTTCTTAGTAGCAAGTATTTTATAGGTTGTAATATAATCATCCAAAGCAACTTTAAATTCTTTAGTATTTTCTTTATAAGAATAATCTTTTGTTAAACACTCTATTAATCTTTTATATATTTTTTTATTTTTTGGAAATACTTCACATAAATTTAAATATTCTTTATAAGCCTTTTCATAATCTTTATTTTTATAATTTTTTTCTGCTAATTTATAACTTTTATTCTCTAATAAATTATTAATTTTTTTCTTTGTTTTGGACACATTATTATTCTTGACAACTTTTTTAGTTGTATTTTTTTTTGTAACTACTTTTTTATTAGTTTTACTTTTTTCCATAACAACACATCCTTTTAATTTGTTTTTTATTATAACACTAAATTTAAAAAAATAAAGTATTTTTACCTATCGCTTAATTCACTTAAATTATTAACCATAATCCAATCTTCTAATGGAGTATAATTACCAATATTAATTGGTTCAATATTCTCTAATTTATCAAACTCTATAATACATATACATTTCTTTTTCCACTTAGTAATTTCTTCATCACATAAATTTAAGTTATCTTTATACACATCAAATATTTTATCTATTTCCATACTTGTTAATCTTGAATAACTTTCTGCATTTGTTACATGAGCACGATACATTGTTTCATGGCTACCCTTTTCAACAAAATACAATTCATCATTTACAAATATTCTTGAATGAGGAATGCGGCGACTAGCACTACCACGCAAAAGAATGGTTCTTTCTCCATTAATTATTTTTTCTAATTCTTTATATTTATTATCACATATAACTATATGTATCACTTCTATCACCAATTAATATTCTAACATAATTTATTATTAAAAAATATCAATTTTTTAAATTTTACAAAAAAAGTACTAATAAATTTATTAGCACTTTAATATACTATATCCAAAATTCAAATTTAAATACTTTTATCTTTATTTACTAAATCTTTTATCTTTCTAAAATAATGATTTATACAAGATTTAGTGATTGTTGTTTCTGTTTCCATAGATATTATATAAGCTAGTTCATTCATAGTAGTTTCTGGATATTTCTCACGATAACTTATAACTAATTTTATTTTATCATCCAATAAATCTAACATATCTCTTTCCTTTAAATAATTAATATTCTCTAATTGTTCACGACATGTCTTCATACTCTTTTCCATATTAGCTTGTTCACAATTATTTAATCTATTAACCATATTTTTATGATCTCTATATATTCTTATATCCTCATAATAAAATAAAGAATTCATAGCGCCTAACACTTTAATAAAATCACTTATTTCTTCGCTAGCTTTCAAATATACCATATAACCTTTATCACGATGTATTATCTTACTATTAAACTTCAATTTAATTAACAGTTTATTTATTAATTCAGCATCATTTAAATCATTCACTAAAAACTCTAAATGATATTTACTCTTACTAGGATCATTTATTGACCCACTAGATAAAAATACTCCTTTTAAATACGCAGAAACTTCTTCAAAATTACTATTTAATACATTATCATTAAGTTCATCGATCTCTTCTTTAATTAAATCTACTTTTTCTGTAATAGATAATATAAACATCTTCTTAACTTTAAATCTTTTTATAGTTCTTATAGTTAAGTTAATATTTATATTATAAATAGTTTTAAGTAATTTAAAAATATATCTAGCAACACTAGCATTTTCTATTAAAACAATTATTTTATTCCCTTCTATAGTACTTGCAAATTTTAAATAAGATAAAAGTTCTATTCTACTTTCAATATTATTAGGAATATCTTTAGTTATCTCATCTTTTATTCTAGTAGTAAATGTCATAATTACACCTCATCCATTAAATATGAAAATATTAAATAAGATGTTTTTAACGAATCATGCTTGATAGTACCATCAACATGTGAATTATGATATAATTTATCACTAATTAATTTACAATTTAATTTTTCTATTTCTTTTTTATCTACTTTGACTTGATCTTTTTGTTCTTCAGTCTCATATTTTCTAGCAGTTTTAGTAGGTATCTTTTTGTCATTAGCAATTACTACATCGATTGCCTTTATATATTTATTTATTACTTTTAAATGATCACTAACTTTAAAATCATCAGTCTCACCAGGTTGAGTAAATAAATTGGATACATACATTTTTTTTGCTTTACTATCATTTATAGCGACTTGTATTTCAGGAATTATTAAATGAGGTAAAATACTAGTATATAAGGAACCAGGAGAAATAATAATTAAATCAGCATTCTTTAAAGATTTCAAAACTTCTTTATTAACTTCAAATTCTCTATCATAACTTAATTCTTTTATCTTTTTTTCACTCTTTGTAATACTATCTTCTCCTACAATTTTAGTACCATCTTCCATAATACTTACCAATTCTACTTTTTCTTCAGTAATAGGTAAAATTCTTCCATTTATTTTTAATAATTTACACATAAAATCTATAGCATCTGTCAGATTACCTTTTTGTTCTATTAAAGCAGCCAACATCATATTTCTAATTGGATGATTTTCCAAAGATGGATTATCAAATCTATAAGATAATAAATTTATTAAATCTTGATTACCATTCGCCATAGTTAACATAACTTTACCTATATCGCCTACAGCTGGAATACTTAATTCTCTTTTTAATACACCAGTACTAGAACCATCATCTGCAACACTAATTATTGCAGTAACATTAACTGGAAATAATTTTAATCCAGATAATAAATGAGATAATCCAGTCCCACCACCAAATACAACTACGTTTTTCATATAATCACGTCCCATGTGAAATTATAACATATTAATTTGATATTTGCATTTATTTATGCAATTAAAAAATTTAATCATTATATCGATTAAATTTTTTAAACGCTTCTTCATTAGAAAAATCAGTATTATCTAATGATTTAAATAATTTCTTTTGTTCTTTGTCTAATTTAGTAGGAATAATAACATTATAAATTACATAAGTATCGCCTTTTTTACCAAGTTTCTCATCATCAATACCTTTACCACGTAATTTAATTTTATCCCCATTTTGAGTACCTGGCTCTATTTCTAATTTAACTTTACCTTGAATTGTATTAATTTCTTTTTTAGAACCTAATACAGCTTCAGTAATAGTTATTGGTACTTTAATATAAATATCAGAACCTTCTCTTTGATAAATAGGATGCTCTTTTATACTAAATTCTATATAAACATCACCATTTGGACCACCATTTAATCCTACAGATGCTTTGCCACTCATTCTTAATTGGTCTCCATTATCAACGCCTCTAGGTACACGAACCTTCAAAGATTTTTTCTTTAAAACATTTCCATTTCCACGACAAGTATTACAAGTTGTTTCAAATACATTACCAGTTCCATTACATTTAGTACAAGTGCTTTCAGTTTGAAACATTCCTAATATAGTTCTTTGTTCTTGGACTACTCGTCCTCTACCATTACAAGTAGGACAAGTTTTTGAATTATGCCCACCTACACCATTACATGAATCACACTTGTCTTTTACATTTATAGTAAATTCTTTTTCACAACCAAATACTGCTTCCTCAAAAGATAATTCAATTCTAACTAAAGCATCATCACCTTTTGCAGGTCTTTTGGCATTTCTACCTCTACGAGTTCCCCCGCCCATAAATTGTTCAAAAAGATCTCCTAAATCAAAATCTTCAAATCCAAAACCTGAGAAACCTCCGCCACCAAAACCAGAGAATCCACTGGCTCCAGTTCCATCAAAAGCTGCTGAACCAAATTGATCATACTGCTTACGTTTTGTTGGATCTGACAAAACAGAATAAGCTTCACCAATTTCTTTAAACTTTTCTTGAGCTCCAGCTTCTTTATTCACATCTGGATGATATTGTTTAGCAAGTTTACGAAAAGCACGTTTTATCTCATCATCACTTGCATTTTTATCAATACCTAAAGTTTTATAATAATCTTTAGCCATTATTTCACCTCTATTAATTCATTAAACTCATTAACTAATTCATCAAAATAGTTTATTGCTTCATTATAAACTAATTCATCTGCCAAATCAACACCAGCTTCTTTTAATTCTAAATAAGGATAATTACTTCCACCACTTTTTAAGAACATTTTATATTTATTTAAAACTTCTTTATTACCATCTAGAATATTTTTAGCAAAATACATAGCTGCTGCTACCCCAGTAGAATATTTATATAAATAGAAAGGACTATAATAATGCATTCTTGATGCCCATCTAGAAATAAATAAATCATCTAAAACAACTTCATTTCCATAAAATTCTTTTCTAATATCTCTAATAGTATCATCAAAAATATCCGCATTTATAGATTCACCATTTTTTATTTTCTCATGAATTATATCTTCTAATTGTCCTTCTAAAATTGCATCATAAAAATTATTTTGAAATACATTAATATTATTATATAATCCAGCCATTTTTTCTTCTTTATTACCATTTTTTATTAAATAACCATTTAATAAAATTTCATTTGTTAAACTAGCAACTTCTGCAACAAATAAATCATATTGATAATTAGTAAAATTATTATTTTCTATTGAATAAATAAAATGCACAGCATGTCCTAATTCATGAATAATTGTAGATACATCTTCTAATTTATTTTTATAGTTAGTACAAACTATTGGACCACCATTATATGAAGATGTAGAATATATTGAACTAGTCTTATTTTTATAAGATGCATAATCAATTCTTCTTTCATCAAACATTTTATTTAACTTTTCAATATAATCATCACCTAATACTGATAATGATTTTATAATTAATTCTCTTGCTTCCTCAATACTATAATTTTTATCATAATTTGATAAAGGAACAAATATATCATAAGTATGCAATTCTTCTAAATTTAAAATCTTTTTTATTAATTTTAAATAGTTTTGAAAACTATTTAATGTATTTAAAGCTATTTTAGTAACTGTATCATGAACACTAGCCGGTATATTAGATTCAAAAGAATCCATATCTAAAACATTTTCATACTTTTTAATTTTCGCTATATCATTACAATAACTCAAATAAGAATTTAAACTTAATGCATAAATATCTCTAAATTGAGATAGTTTACTATTAACAGCTTCAAAAACACATTTTCGTATATTTCTATCTTTATTAGAAATTAAATTACGATAATTACCAGAAGTAATTTCAATTTCTTTTCCATCAATAATAATATTTCCATATTTTAATGTGCTATCAGATAAAGTACTTGCAATTTGAGAAAAACTTCTATAATTTTTAGTCAAAATAGAAATCATTTTTTCTTCATTTTCATCCAAAATATGTTCTTTACTTCTAAGGACATTTTCAATCCAAAATTTATACTCTTCTAATTTAGGATATTCTTTAATATATTTATTTATATTTTCTTTATCAAATTTTAATAAATCTGTAACTATATAAGTAGATGCCGCATCACTTTCTCTCCATAAATTTGAAATTATATTAACTTTATTCAAACTATCTCCATTACTTAAATCAAAATCATAACTAACACTTGAATATATATATAAATCTTCTAAAAGTTTTTCAGTTTCAAAATATAAAGTTAAAACATTATAAAAATGCTCCGCATCTATCAAATAATCTTTTTTTAAATCATTAAATTTCTCTATATTTTCTTTAACAGCATTTACCTTATTTTCAAAATCTTTTTCATCTTTTACATACAAAGACATATCAATTTTATATTTCTCTTCTACTTCATTTCTAGAACTATATTCCATTATTCCTCCAAATTTAAAGCAAGAGATTAGTTAGACTAATCTCTACTTATTATTTATTAACAAATTCTGCTTCTGTTGCTTCTTCTTCATTTGAAGCATTTTCGGTTGCACCAGCATTTGCTTGAGCAGCCTCTTGATATATACGAGTTGCATATTCAATTGCTTTTTCATTTAATTTAGCAGTTTTATCTTTGATATCTTCAACGTCATTTCCTTCTAAAGATTTCTTTAAGTCTTCAATTAAACTTTCAGTATCTTTCTTTTCATCCTCAGTTAATTTATCACCTAAATCTTTAATTGATTTTTCAGTTGTAAATATTGTTTGTTCAGCTTCGTTTCTTGCATCAGCTTCAGCTTTTTTCTTTTCATCCGCTTCTTTATTAGCTTCAGCTTCTTTCATCATCTTATCAATTTCTTCATCACTTAAATTTGTATTTGAAGTAATTGTAATATGTTGTTCTTTATTAGTACCTAAATCTTTAGCAGTAACATTTACGATACCATTTGCATCTATATCAAATTTAACTTCAATTTGAGGAACTCCTCTTGGAGCAGCAGGAATATCACTTAATTGGAATCTTCCTAATGTTTTATTATCTGCAGCCATTGGTCTTTCACCTTGTAATACATGAATATCAACTGCTGGTTGATTATCTACTGCTGTAGAGAATACTTGTGATTTACTTGCAGGAATTGTTGTATTTCTAGGAATTAAAACAGTCATAACATTTCCTAAAGTTTCAATACCTAATGATAATGGAGTTACGTCTAATAATACTAAATCATCAACTTCCCCAGTTAATACACCACCTTGAATTGCAGCACCCATAGCAACAACTTCATCAGGGTTAACACTCTTATTTGGTTCTTTACCTAATTCTTCTTTAATTAAATTTTGAATATAAGGAATTCTACTTGAACCACCAACTAATACAACTTGGTCAATTTCATTTTTACTTAATTTAGCATCTTTCATTGCTTTTCTAACAGCATCTAAAGTAGAATCAAATAAATCTTTACATAAGTTTTCAAACTTAGCACGAGTTATTGACATATCCATATGAACAGGACCATCTGCATTTTGAGTTAAGAAAGGTAAATTAATATTTGTTGTAGTCATACTACTTAAATCTTTCTTAGCTTTTTCAGCAGCATCTTTTATACGTTGCATAGCCATTTTATCTTTGCTTAAATCAATACCGTTTTCTTTTTTGAATTCTTCAACTATATAATCCATTAAGCATTTATCAAAGTCATCTCCACCAAGACGATTATTACCACTTGTAGATTTAACTTCAAATACTCCATCACCTAATTCAAGGATTGATACGTCAAATGTTCCACCACCTAAGTCATATACTAAGATAGTTTGTAACTTATCTTGTTTATCTAAACCATATGCTAAAGCTGCTGCAGTAGGTTCATTAACAATTCTTTCAACTTCTAAACCAGCGATCTTACCAGCATTTTTAGTTGCTTGTCTTTCAGCATCGTTAAAATATGCTGGAACAGTAATAACTGCTTTAGTAACAGGTTCTCCTAAATAAGCTTCTGCATCTTTCTTTAATTTCATTAAAATTTTTGCACTTATTTCTTCTGGAGTATATTTTTTATCATCAATCTCTACTTTTTCATTTGTACCCATTTTTCTTTTAATTGAAGCAATAGTTTTTAAAGGATTTGTAACTGCTTGATGTTTTGCAGTAACACCAACTATTTCTTCTCCATTTTTAAATGCTACAACACTTGGTGTTGTTCTATCTCCTTCAGCATTTGTAATAACTTTAGGTTCTCCACCTTCTAGTACAGCAACACATGAGTTTGTTGTACCTAAATCTATACCAATAATTTTTGCCATATTTTTCACTCTCCTTATTCATTTACTTTGACCATGGCAGGTCTAATTACTCTATCTTTATACATATAACCTTTTTGAAGTACTTCTAATACTACTCCATGAGGTTTATTTTCATCATGATCCATTAAAACCGCTTGATGAACTGTAGGATTAAATTCAATACCTTCAGCTTCTATTTCTTTAACTTCATTATTATTTAATATTTCAATAATACTTGTATAAATCATTTTAAATCCACTTAAGAACTTAGAAACTTCATCACTTAAATCATTATCATCCATTTTTAATCCTCTTTCAAAATTATCCATAACAGGTAATAACGATTTTAAAACATCTTCATTAGCATATTTCAACATTGTTGATGTTTCTTCTTCTTTTCTTCTTTTAAAATTCATCATTTCAGCTTGAGCTCTTAAAACTTTTTCATTACTAAGTAATAAATCATTTTTTAATTTTTCTATTTCAAGTTCAAGTTTTTCACATTTTTTATTATCTTTATTTTTCTTTTCTTTTTTTGAAGTTTCTTCCCCTTTATCTTCTTTTTCTATTTCTTCGATATTTTCAATATCTTTTACTTTTTCTTCCATATATTACCTTTCTATGTAGTTCTTCAAGAAATTTAGTAAAGTCACAACTTTATCATATTCCATTCTCTTAGGACCAATAATAGCAAGTGTACCAACTTCTCCATTTACATTATAACTAGTTTTAATTACAGTTGTATCTGGATCAAAATTATTTTCATTACCTATATACACTTTTATTTCTTTATCATCAGTCTCAATATTCTTTACTAATTCTACATTTTCTAATTTACTAATTATTTCTTTTATCTTTTCTGGTTCATTATATTCTGGTTGCTTAAGTATATTTGTTTTTCCTCCAAAAAATACATCATCATTTGCTTTATCTTGAAAATCCGAAAAAGCATCATAGAAGAAACTACATAACTCTTCATACTTAGCCATTGTCTTAGCAATCTCTGGTTTAATTTCAAATTCCAATTTTTCTAAAACTTCATTTAAAGGAGTTCCTGTTAATGATTTGTTAACTATCTCACAAGTTTTAACAACCTCTTTAATACTAATATCATCTGGAATAATAACCTGTTTATTTTCCACATGACCAGTATTAGTTACTAAAACTGCTACCACCCTTTTTTGATCTATCGGAATAATACTAATTTGTTTTAATATATTATTTTCACTACTCTTACCTAAAACAATACTTGTATAATTTGTTATATCACTAATAATTTCCATACACTTATTTATAGCATCAGTTAGCACCAAATCTTTATTATTAAGTATTGTTTGAAGTTTTAATAAATCCTCACCAGTTATTTCTTTAGGTTTCATTAAATTATCTACATAATAGTTATATCCTTTTTCACTCGGAATACGTCCACTACTAGTATGAGTTTTTTCTAAATAACCTAATTCTTCTAAATAACTCATATCATTTCTAATTGTTGCACTTGAACAATCAAACATCTCACATAGTGACTTAGAACCAACTGGTTTTACATTCTTAATATAGGATTCAACAATAGCCTTCAACAATCTATTTTGTCTATCCCCCACAAGATCACCATCCTTAGCACACTAACTTTCTTAGTGCTAACTTCATTATAATATTATGCTTAGCACTTGTCAATATATGAGTGCTAATTTTACATAAATTATTTTTTTTCATAAAAAAACTATAGTATAATGAATCTAGGTGATATAAATGAATGAAAAAATATTAGAACTATTAAACGAAAATAATTATACTGAAATTAAAAATACATTAACAGAATTAAACGATTTTGATATAGCTGATATATTAAACGAATTTGACGAAGAATACTTATTAAAAATATTTAGATTATTAAACAAAGATAAAGCAGCTAATGTTTTTTCATACCTCGATATCGACCTACAACAAAAATTAATTAGTAAATTAACAGACAAAGAACAAGTTAATATAGTTAAAAACTTATACTCCGATGATGCTGTTGACTTACTAGATGAACTACCTAGTAACGTTGTAAAAAAGATTTTAAATAACGTAGATAAACAAACAAGAAATGATATAAATAGTCTTTTAAATTATCCAGAAAATTCTGCTGGTAGTATTATGACAGTCGAATTAATAGATTTAAAAGCAGATAGTACAGTTAGTGAAGCATTAAAACGTATAAGAAAAATAGCAAACATTCAAGAATCTATTGAAACAAGTTATGTTATTAGTAATGATAGAATCTTATTAGGAAGCGTAAATTTAAAAGATATAATATTAAATCAACCAAATAAAAAAATTAAAAACATAATGGATGATAATGTAATAAGTGTCAATACACATACTGACCAAGAAGAAGTTGCTAACATCATGCAAGACTATGACCTAACAAGTATACCAGTAACAGATAGTGAAAATAGATTGGTAGGAATTATTACAATCGACGATATTATTGATATATTAGAAGAAGAAACTACAGAAGATATTGAAAAAATGGCTGCTATTGTCCCTACTGAAAAACCATACTTAAAATTATCTATATTAGATATTTATAAAAGTCGTATACCATGGTTATTACTACTAATGATATCAGCAACATTTACTGGTAAAATAATACAACATTACGAAGAAAGTTTAGCAACATATGTAATACTTACTTCATTCATTCCAATGCTAATGAATACCGGAGGTAATGCAGGAGGACAATCTAGCGTAACAATAATAAGAGGACTTTCTTTAGATGAAATAGAATTTAAAGATACATTTAAAATAATTTTTAAAGAAGGAAAAGTTTCTATACTTATAGGTATTACTTTAGCACTAGTTAATTTCTTAAAATTAATACTACTAGATAAAATCAGTTTATTAGTATCTTTAGTTGTATCTCTAACAATTATAGTTACTATTATACTTGCAGAAATTATTGGTTGTATTTTACCAATACTTGCAAAAAAATTAAAACTAGATCCAGCAGTTATGGCTAGTCCATTTATTACTACAATAGTAGATGCTGTATCTCTAATTACATATTTTAAAATTGCAACAATGCTTCTAGGAATATAATAAAGTATTTTACAAATATATTTATATAATGATAAAATGTTAAAGGTGATTAAAATGATAATAGATAAATTAATAAATAATGCAAAACTTAATAAAAAAACTATCTGTTTAGTAGAAACAGATGATATAAGAACTTTAAAAGCAGCAGAATCAGTAATAGAAAAAGATTTTGCAAATATTATATTAGTCGGTAACGAAAACGAAATAAATGAGTTAGCAACTAAAAATAATATAAATTTAGAAAATATAAAAATAATAAATCCAAAAACAAGTGAATTAACTACTGAGTTAATAAATAATTTTTATGAATTAAGAAAACATAAAGGATTAACTTACGAAGAAGCAAAAGATAAAATAGAAAATGATTATTTATACTTCGGAGATATGTTAGTATATGCTGATTATGCAGACGGTTTAGTAGCTGGTGCTACACATTCATCAAGCGATGTATTAAGAGCAGCATTACAAACTGTTAAAACTGCACCTGATTCAAAAATCGTTTCTTCATTCTTCTTAATGGAATTAGATAATAAAAATTTAGGAAGCAACGGATTATTTATATATTCTGACTGTGGTATGATACAAAATCCTACTAGTGAAGAATTAGTTAATATTGCATATTCTTCTAGCAAAACATTTGAACAATTAATTGGAGATACACCTAAAATTGCATTCTTATCTCACTCAACTAATGGTTCAAGTAAATGTGATGATGTATATAAAGTTCAAAATGCAGTTAAAACTTTCAAAGAAACTTATCCAGATATAATCGCAGATGGTGAATTACAATTAGATGCCGCTATTATACCTAGTATTACAAAATCTAAATTCCCTACTTCCAAAATTCAAGGAGATGCTAATATATTAATATTCCCTGATTTAGATGCAGGTAACATTGCTTACAAAATAACTGAACGTATGGCTAACGCTAAAGCATATGGACCTATAACTCAAGGCATAAGAAAACCTATAAACGATCTGTCTAGAGGATGTAATTACGAAGATATAGTTGGCGCAATCGCTATTACTTGTAATCAAGCAAAATAAAAATTGACAAACATAAAAATTATGTTATTATTAATTTAGTAGAACATTCAAATTTGAATGCCTACCCTGTGTGTAGACATAAGGATTTTAATCCTTGTGCCTTTTTTTATTAACCAAAACTACCCTTGTAGGAGGATAAATCTAATCAATAAAATGATAATTACTTGATATAAAACTATTACAATGAATAATCTTTTACCCATAAAAATCAAACCTTTCTAACTTATTTATTAGAAGGTAGACACCAAACTTAAATGTTCTGATTGGTTATTATAAAGTAATTATTTATATTGATAAGTCATTCGCCAAAATACAACAAAAAAAAGCAATAATTTAATATCACTTTTTTATAAATCCGTCCTAATTCCTCTAAATACTGGATGTCTTAAATGATTACTATTAGTTCTTTCTAAAAACTCAATTGTACACTTATATTTAGGCTTAATAAATTTATACTCTTTAAAATCAACACCTAAATAATTCTTACACTCACTACATGATTTAATTAATTCATAGTCTTTTCTTTTTTTACCTACTACAACCTTACTAACAAAAGTATACTTTTTACCTACCTTTTCACCTAATAATACACTTATAACATCTTCACCATCTTTATAACCACAAATATAAAAATCTTCCATATGTACGTTCTTTATCTTTATCCATTCTTTAGTCCTAACACCAGGAATATATTCACTTGTTTTTAATTTAGCAACTATACCCTCTAAATCATTCTTTTGAATAAATTTAAAAAGTTCTTTCCCTTTAGTATCAACAACTCTACTTTTAACAAACAAATTATTATCATCATATTTAGATAATATCTCTTTACGTCTTATTAAAGGTAGATTCATTAAATCTTTATTCTCATACAAAATATCAAAACATACAAAAGTTACCGGGAAATTATCTCTAAAATACTCTATTTTCTTATTATTTTTTAACAATGCTCTTTCTTGTAATTTAGAAAATGATGGCTTATCATCTTGCATTAAAACTATTTCTCCATCAAAAATACATTCTTTTTTAATATTTTTTTGTATCTCTAATAATTCAGGAAAAGTATCATTAACTACAAAACCTTTTCTATTTTTTATAATTATTTCTTTAGAACTAACATATATCAGAGCTCTAATACCATCGAACTTCATTTCAAATAAATAATCTTCATCATCAAAAGGTTTATTTTCTTCATGCAATAACATTGGTTTTATGTTTTTATCTTTAAATACGCTCATTATTTTTTATCCCTCAAACTTTTTTCTAATGCATCCATTAAGTTAGAAACAGATACCGTCTTTTTACTTCTACTCTTTTTGATTTCCTTGCCATCAATCTTTTTCTCTATTGCATCCTTTATTTTATCTTGATACTCATCCTTATATTTTTCAGGAGTAAATTTATCACTCATGGAATCTATAAGCTTTAATGCTAAATTCATTTCTTTTTCAGTAAACTTTTCTTCAGGCGTTTCTTCATTCAATTTAATTTCTTCTTCATAAAAAAGTGTAGTCATAATTATATTATCTTCACCAAATCTTAAAACCACATAATATGATTTACTACCAATTACCGTTTTAGCAATAGCAACTTTACCACATTTCTTTAATGCATTTTTAAATAAACTAAATGCTTTATTCTTCTTACCATCAGTCTTTAAATAATAACTTTTCTCATAGTATATTGGATCTATTTCTTTTTCTTTAACAAAACTTATAATCTCTATATTTTTATCTTCATTACTTTTTAACTTATCAAAATCTTCTTCATCAAAAGTTACATATTTATCATCACTATATTCATACCCCTTTATTAAATCTTTTGATTTAACATCTTTCTTACAAATTGGACAATATTTAATATACGAAACTCTATTTAAACATTTCTTATGTAAATAATTAAAACTAGTATCATTATTCTTAATAACTGGATTTAACATAACGGGTATATGTACCAAACCAAAAGTTACAGCAGTTTTTAAATTAGCCATAATATCACCAATATTATTATGTTTTAACAAACAAAAAAAATGTATATTTCAACATTTTCTTTTTAAAAATCTTATTTCTTCTTTTAATGTATTACGTAAACTTTCATCTGTAATACAATTTAATATTTTAGTTTTTTTATCTATTAAACTTTCATAATATAATTCTTTATTAATCATATTATTAGTACCATATTTTAATTCCTCTAAAGAATAATTTTTTATACCTCTAATAAAAACTATATTAATATATATTTTACCATTATCTTCTATAACTGCTTCTTCCTTAATAACAAAACCTAACTTTACTACATCACGTCTTAATTCATAATAATCTCTATTAGATTGAATTATTAACTTCTTTACATTATATAGATATTTATTATTTAATATTTCTAATATAGTACTAGTACCCATACCAGAAATTATTATAGTATCAACATTATCAGTATCTCTTAGTACTTCTAAACCATTACCAACCCTAGCATCGATATAATCTTCAAGATTATATTTTTTTATATTATTTATTCCTTGTTCCAAAGCATTACTACTAACATCACTTACTATAATATTATTAACAATTTTTGTTTTTACTAAATAAACGTCTAGTAAAGCATGATCGCAACCAATATCAATTACTTTATCATTTGCATCTACATACTTTACTAAAGATTTTAATCTATTACTTATCATATTAATCATTCATGAAATCTTTTAATTTTTTAGCACGTGATGGATGTCTTAATTTTCTTAATGCTTTTGCTTCGATTTGTCTTATTCTTTCACGAGTTACATTGAAACGTTTTCCAACTTCTTCTAATGTATAACAAGTTCCATCTATAAGACCAAAACGTAATTCTAATACTTGTTGTTCTCTAGGTTGTAAAGTAGAAAGAACAGCTTTTATTTCTTCTTTTAAAATTTCATTAGTAGCATATTCTTCTGGGCTTAAACTACTTTCATCTTTAATGAAATCTCCTAAATGAGAATCATCTTCTTCACCAATTGGAGTTTCTAAACTAACTGGATCTTGACTAATTTTAATAACTTCTCTTACTTTTTCTACTGGTATATCCATTCTTGCAGCAATTTCTTCATCACTTGGTTCACGATTTAATTCTAGAGTCATTTGTCTTTGAATTCTAGACATTTTATTTATAGTTTCAACCATATGAACTGGTACACGGATAGTTCTTGCTTGATCTGCTAAAGCACGAGTAATCGCTTGTCTAATCCACCATGTAGCATATGTAGAAAATTTATACCCTTTATCATAGTCGAATTTTTCTACTGCTTTCATTAAACCAATATTACCTTCTTGAATTAAGTCTAAGAATAATAACCCTCTACCTACATATCTTTTCGCAATAGATACAACTAAACGTAAGTTAGATTCTGCTAATAATGCAGCAGCTTCTTCATCACCGTTAGCAACACGGATTGAAAGTTCCATTTCTTCTTCACCACTTAAAAGACTTATTTTACCAATTTCTTTTAAATACATTCTAACCGGATCATTAATATTAATATCTTTAGTAATATCTTCATCACTTAATATTTCAACTTCTTCAGTCTTCTTAGAACTTCCTTCTTTACCTTCATCTTCACTAGCAATAACTTCAATACCATTACTTACTAACTTAGTATATAAATCATCTAAAGTATCACTATCAACTTCTAAACCTTTTAAAGCATCTGCTAAAGTTTCATAAGTTATATATCCTTTTTCTTTACCTTTTAAAATTAATTCATTTTCTCTTTCTTCTATAGTTTTTATTTTATTTACCATCATTCTTCACTCCCTCTTTTAATCTTGGTAATTAAATCCATTAACTCTTTCTTTCTATTGATATCAGTCTCTTTTTTTAATTCAATCTTTAAATTATCTATCTTAGTATCAATTATCCATTTATTTACTATTTCAATATAATTTAAAAATTCTTCTTCACACATTTCTACATCGTTATTATGATTACTAATAATATCTTTAATAATTTGTTCTTTACCATTATTCGTCTCATAACTAATAAAATCTGCTAAAGAAATAGTATTATTAAGTATTATATACGCTTGTATATCTTTTTCAATATCAAAATATACTTTATCAGGTATATAATTTAACTTTTTAGTAAAAATTTTAGCATACTTTACATTATTCATCATATAATAAAGAATTTCTTCTACAGCTCTTATATTCTGTTTTTGCTTCTTATTAACTTTTTCTATTTTAACAATTTTAGGTTTTTCAACTTTTATCAATTTAGATAAAAGTATATTTTTATCTATTTTATAATCTTCACTCAATTTATTTATTGTAACTGTTCTTAATATTTCATCATCAGTTTTATTAAGTTCATTTATTATATTATTTATATAATCTGTCAATTCATCTGCATTATTTAAATTTTTATCTGTCTTTAAATAATTTAATTTAAAATCAAATAAACTTATTGCATGATTTAAACTATCTTTATAAGCATCTATACCATATTTTAAAATATATTCATCTGGGTCTTTAGCACCTGTAAGACTTAAAATACTTACATCTATATTTTCTTTTCTTAACAAATCTCCGTTTAACAATGCTGCATTAATACCAGCTTTATCACTATCCATATTTAAAATAACTTTAACATTCAAACGTTTAATTAAATTTATATGTTCTTTAGTTAAAGCAGTTCCCATTGTAGCAACTACATTTTTAACTCCGCTAGCATATATTCTTATTGCATCCATTTGTCCTTCACATATAATTAATGTTTTAGTTTTTTTAGCATCTAATATTGCTCTATGATAATTGAATAAAGTTTCACCCTTTTTAAATATATAAGTTTCTTTAGTATTTATATATTTACTATCAACACTATTATTATATATTCTCCCACTAAATCCAATAGGATTACCATTACTATTATGTATTGGAAACATTATTCTATTTCTAAATATGTCATATATTCCATCAATCTTATTAACTAAACCTATATCCAATAACATTTTTTCGTCATAATTTTTCTTAGTTAATAACTTACTTAAGGTATTATCACTTAATGAAACTCCAATATCAAACTCATTTATTATATCTTCAGTAATATTTCTAGATTTTAAATATTCTCTTGCTTCATTACCTAAATTACTTTTTAAATTATTTTTATAAAACTTAACCGCTAAATCATAAGCTTTATATTCTTTATCGTATTTTCTTACTACATTAATATTTTGAGATAAAGTAATACCAGCAAAATTAGCAACTTTATTTACTGCTTCAATAAATGTTATATTTTCATAATCTTTAACAAACGAAAATACATTACCACTTGCACCACATACAAAACATGTAAATATTTGTTTTTCATCACTAACACTCATACTTGGTGTATGGTCATCATGAAAAGGACAAATACCAAAATAGTTTTTACCTTTTTTTTCAAGATTAATACTGCTACCTATTACATCGACAATATTAACGCTATTTCTAATTCTATTTAATTCTTCATTAGATAAAACAGCCATATTTGTCCCTCCAATATTAAATTATTGTGTCAAGTACCAAATTTCCTTTTTTTTTCTGCATTTTTTTCAAATTTTATGATTATTTTACCAAAAATCAAGAAAAAAGCAATAAAAAAGAGCAAAAATGCTCTATTGTTTTAGAAGCCACGGCCTCCGCCGCCTCCACCTCCACCAGAGAAGCCACCTCCACCAGAGAATCCTCCACCAGAACCGCTTCCACTTGACGATTGTGAAGCTGCTATAGTAGAACGCGAAGCAGTATAAACATTAGATATAGCTGAATTCATAGAATGAGCAAAATTATGTCTAAACATATGATTCATCAAAATTACATCACCAGCAGTTACATTATCAACACTACTAATTGCTTCAATCTTTATTTTCATAGTTTTTTCTAACTTATCTGCTATTCCAAATACAGTTGCATACACTAAATACTTTTCCCAAAGAATAATTTCAGGCAACTCTTTTTCATCAAATCTTCCAAAATCTTCTAAGAACTTTTTAAATGCCATCCATTTTTTATACTCTAACATTCCACTTCTAGTTTTTTTATTTATCTTAGCTATATAAAATAATGAACCAATTCCAACAAACCATGGTACTAATACAAGTATTTCATTAATTTTTATCATCAAAAATGTAGAAACAAAAGTTATTAATAAAATTAATAATACCGGAATACCTTTTTTTCCATCTTCAAAAAAATTATATTTTTCAGCTTCTTTAACTACCTCATACTTCCAATTTGAAAAATGATCTAAGAAATCATTCGCAGTACTTTCCTTTTTACCATATTTTTTTATTTCCTTTAATGAAACACTAGTACCATCACCTATATTATTTAATAAAAAGTCTAAAACGCTACCTTCTAAATTAGTTAAAGGTTCAATAAAACTTTCAGCCTTAGTTAATATATAATCTTTTTTATCTTGAGTTTGTTTAACTTTTACACATTTTTTATATATCATATTTAGTATACTAGCAGAATAAGAATCGGTACTAACATCTTTTTTTAATAAATATTCTAAAATTTCAGGCCCATAAGTATTTGGAAAATCTCTATAATATTCCATATCAAAATCCACTTTATATTCTTTATCATATTTAAAATAACAATATATTAAAATACTAATTAATAAACCAAAGAAAATAATTAGTAATACAATACTTCCTATTATAATATTTCTTTCATGTTGTCTTTGTCTATTAGCTTCCTCCGCTAAATAAGTTTCTTCTTCAATAATATTTTCTAAAACATCTTCATTATTTATTCTATTACTTCCACTAACTAAATTTTTATCAAAAGTCATTCTAACATTTACTACTTCACCAGGGTTAACATAATTTATTTCTGCACTTAAATAAGAATTTGTCAAACTATTACCTTTAGAAACAGTACCATATAAAGCTCCATGTGCCCATACTCTTAAAGTATTATCAATACTAGGCAAATTAACTTTAACACTAACATTCTCTAATAAATCTTCAAAACCACTTGGTATAAAATTATAATAAAGTTCAGCAACATCATTATGTACTAAAACACTATTTTCTAATGTATAACATAATACATATCCTTTAGAACCATTTGAATTAGCATTAAACATCTTTATTGAGGGACCATAAGAACTATTAGTTATAGTATATTTTAAACTTTCACCACTACTAGCATAATCCACTAAAGAAAATATTTGGCCCTTGCTCATAGTAGAAACATTTAAATCATAAACATTAATATTTCTTATTCCAGTAGGAACATACATTGCATCTCCACTTAAATAATAAATATCCCTTATATACCCATTAAAAGAACCTGTTTGCTTTATATATTCACAAACTTCCATATCACCATTATTTTTAATATCTGCTTCAATTTTATATTGAGTTATTTCATAATCAACATCATTTGCCGCAAACACACTTAATGGAAATAATAAAAAACAAATTAAAACCCACATTATATTTTTTGTCATAAATTTCTCCTTAAAAAAAGGACTATAAAGTCCAATTAAAATTTAACTTTTGGAGCTTCTTTTTCACTTTCAGCAACTTGAAAGAATTCTCCCTTTTTAAATCCACCAATATTTGCAACAATATTAGAAGGAACACTCTCTACTTTATTATTATAAGTTAAAACTGAATCATTATAAAATTGTCTAGCCATAGAAATTTTATCTTCTGTATCTTTTAAATCATTTTGTAATGACATAAAATTTGTATTAGCTTTTAAATCTGGATATGCTTCACTTAAAGCGAATAACTTATTTAAAGCATTTGTAATTTCTCCAGAAGCTTTCATTTTATCTTCATTAGTAGATGCTGTAACATAGCTATTTCTAGCTTGAATAACATTTTCTAAAGTATCACTTTCATGTTTAGCATAACCTTTAACAGTTTCAACTAAATTTGGTATTAAATCACTTCTTCTTTTTAATTGAACATCAATTTGTGAAAATTGATCATCCTTTCTATTTCTTAATGCAATTAATGAGTTATAAGTTTTAAAATACCATAAAACTAATAATACTATAATTGCTATAATTACTATTAAAATAATTGTTCCTATATTCATAAATATCCTCCTTATAATTATATTATATTTTTTATTTTATAATTAATCAAGAAATTTTTTCAAAATAAAAAAAGGTCAAAAGACCTCTTAATTATTTTTTAACATATCTAATGCTTTTCTCATCTTAACATCATATTGAACCATATCAGTTCCACCAATCATTTTGATGAATTCTTCTTTTTCAATTCCATACATTGCTGATATTCTTTCAACATCTTCTTCTACTTCTTTATCAGTTACTTCAATTTTTTCTTCTTCTGCAACAGCTTCTAATAGATATCTTTCTTTCACTCTAGATTCTGCTTCAGGTTTCATTTGATTTTCTAAATCTTCCATAGAAGTTTTTGTAAATTCTAAATATTGTTCAATAGATAGTCCTTGCATTTTTAATTGTTCACTATATTGATTAATCATTCTATGAATTTCTTCATGAATAATTTCTTCATTAATTTCTACAGTCATATTTTCTGCTGCTTTCTTTAATACTTCATCTAAGTATTTATTATCGGCATCATGATTTTTATGTTCTAATATATGTTCTTTAATCTTTTCATTTAACTCTTCAACTGTTTTAACATCTTCATAACCTAAATCAGCAAAAAAATCTTCATTAATTTCAGGTAACTTTCTCATTTTAATTTCTTTAACAGTTACTGTAAATGTTACATCTTTATTTTTTAAATCTTCTACATAGTTTTCTGGAAATTTAAGTTCTAAATCTTTAGTTTCTCCAACTTTCATTCCTACTATTCCTTCTTCAAATCCTGGAATAAATGTATTTGAACCAATTTCTAATGGATAATTTTCTCCACTTCCACCTTCAAGTTCTTTACCATCAACAACACCTTTAAAATCAATTACTGCAGTATTGCCACTTTCTACTTCACCGTCTTCTTTAACGATGATTTCAGCATATTTATTTCTTAAAGATTCTAATTCTGCTTCAATTTCTTTTTTAGAAACTTCAACTTTTTCTTTCTTAATTCCTAGATCTTTATATTTACCTAATTTAACTTCTGGTTTAGAAATAAATTTAAATACTACTGTAATCCCCTCTTCACTTAATTCAGTAATATCTACTGTTGGTTGAACAACAGGAACTACATCAGCTTCTTTTAAAGCACTTTCATACTTGCTATCTAATACTAAATCAGTTGCTTCTCTAAATAAAGATTGAATACCAAATTTTTTAGTATATAAATCCCAAGTTACACTTCCCTTTCTAAAGCCATCAACTTTTATATCTTTTTTATTCTTATTAAAAGCTTCTTTAAGAAAATTCATCCATTCTTCTTTTTCAACTTTAACTGTAATTTCTTTTACATTTTTCATATATTTCTTCCTTTCAATCACTAGTATTATATATCAAAAAAAGGTTCATATCAAGAAATTTAAAACTTTTTTATAAATTTTAAAGTTTTATACTAGATATTTTTCAAATATATGTTATAATTATCTACGTAATCAATTTTTGGGCTGTTAGCTCAGTTGGTAGAGCAACTGACTCTTAATCAGTGGGTCTAGGGTTCGAATCCCTAACAGCCCACCATT
>JAZQIU010000052.1:0-22029 GCA_045541255.1 Bacilli bacterium
TTTAAAGTTTTATACTAGATATTTTTCAAATATATGTTATAATTATCTACGTAATCAATTTTTGGGCTGTTAGCTCAGTTGGTAGAGCAACTGACTCTTAATCAGTGGGTCTAGGGTTCGAATCCCTAACAGCCCACCATTTAATTGATTTATAAAGACTAAAAAACAGTCTTTTTATTTTAAAAGATAAGCGTTCTGTTGTGTGCACTAAACAGCTAGCTAATTTTTTTAATAAAATTGTTGACAAATTCATAATTTGTTAGATATAATAATGTAGTCGATTGAAACGGACCTGTAGCTCAGCTGGTTAGAGCGCACGCCTGATAAGCGTGAGGTCGATGGTTCAAGTCCATTCAGGTCCACCATTTTGATTGGCCCGTTGGTGAAGTGGTTTAACACACATGCCTTTCACGCATGCATTCATGGGTTCAAATCCCGTACGGGTCACCAATTAAGAATTAACTTACCCCAATGGTAAGTTTTTTATTTTATGAAAAATGGACTTGCCCATCTCACTCACTTACCAAACAAATTATATAAAAAATGCTTGACTTAATAAAAAAACTATAGTATATTTAACTAGTCATTTAGTTATGGCCCGTTGGTGAAGTGGTTTAACACACATGCCTTTCACGCATGCATTCATGGGTTCAAATCCCGTACGGGTCACCAAAATGTTATTTAAACTTATCAATAGATAAGTTTTTTATTTTTTTCGAAATCAAACCGAATACTTAATAAAAACCGGATGCTCTCCCATATTCAAAAATATTTTAATTATAATTGCCATTAAATTATAAAAAATATAACTTTTTTTCAAAAAAATATTGCACTCAAAAAATAAATATGCTATTATTAAAGGGCAATGGCAAATGGATCTTTAGCTCAGTTGGTTAGAGCATCCGGCTCATAACCGGGCGGTCGTAGGTTCGAGTCCTACAAGATCCACCATTTTTTTAATTTGCGGGTATGGCGGAACTGGCAGACGCGCTAGACTTAGGATCTAGTGGATTCTTCCGTGCAGGTTCAAGTCCTGTTACCCGCACCATTCTATTAACAACAAGGCTAACGCTTTGTTTTTTTATTGCCTACGACTCGCCCTTATTATTTTTATGCTTTATATAATTTAGAATATTATTTTCTTTTTATAATCAAAAAATATAAAACATCATATAGATTTTAAAAAAATGATTTCTTTTTCATACAAATTTCTATTTTTTATAATTTGCAACTTTAATAAACATAAGCTATTATCTCTTTTAAAGGAGAGATTTCATGAATAAGTCACAATTATTTCTCGAATAAACAAAACTGGTAAAACAGCAGGAAAATATTATAATAAAAACTTAGTTTTCCAAATAAAAAAAGCCAATATTGAAAAACTATTTGATAAAATTTATACATATGATTACGATAAAATGGAGAATTTTGAAGAAATACAATTTTTATAATAACTTATTACCAATTGTGTTTTTTATTCAAACGTGTTAATATTATATATGTAAAATAAGAATAGAAAGTAAGTGATACAATGAATAATATTTTAATTAAAGTTAATTCAACATTACTTACTTTATCTCATGTAAAAACAAAAGAAAAGAAAAATTTAAACAATACAAATATTATAGATACAAAAGAGTTATTATTCTCTTATCAATATATTAAAGATAACTTAGAACTAGTAAGTAGTTTTTTAAATACAATTATTATAAAAAATAAAATAGATAAAGTTAGAGTTAACAACATTGAACTTACTACTCTAACTTTAGATTTGATTGAAAATTCTAAAAGCATAAAAAAACTACTTATTAGTGAAGATAAAACTTTAGACTATGAAATATTTTTAAAATTATTAGACAATCAAACATTAGAATATATAAATTGTTATGACATCCCTCCTTTCTTATTAGAAAGATTGGATATTAATAAAAAATTAAAAATAGATATTCGATGTGAAATGTTCTTTCTAAGTAAATTTATGGAAGATAATAAATTAATAAAATATTCTGATATTTATTACAAAAAGAATGTAGTTATAAACAAAAACTTTGATAAAAAAGAATTAGAAGATTTCAAAACATTTTTAAAAATTAATAAATATTTAAAAGAAATCCATATAAAAAACTACACTAATGATTTAATATACTCTATTATAGATTTATTTAAAGAACATAATTTAAATAATAAAATTATTATATTTTATGAAAATAATAATATTAACATAATAGTTAATTCTATAAATTATTTAAAAAATTTATACAAAGATTATTTAGAAGAATCAAACATAGATTTTAAAATAGTATATTCAAAAGAATATAAACGAAAAAATTTATTTAAACAATTAAATTTTGTAACTTTAAAATATATTTGCTTTGTAGTTATATTAGGTACATTAATTTTCTCAGGTTTAGACTATTATAAAAATTATAATAGTGAAAAGGACGTAGAAGAAATTAACGAAACTATAACTAATATATTAGATGATTATGACTTCATTGAAGAAGAAAATGATACTGATATTGAATATATTGATACAGAAGAAAATGAAGAAATTAACACTACTACTCCTAACACTTCTACAAAACCAAATTCATATTATACAAAGTATAATCAAATATTTGATGAATTATTAAAGATTAATAATGAAACGATTGGATGGTTAACAGTAAACAATACAAAAGTAAATTATCCGGTTGTTCAACACACAGATAATGACTATTATTTAAAAAGAGATTTTAACAAAAATAAAAATTCATATGGTTGGATATATATGGATTATCGTAATAACATTTATAATTTAAGTAACAATACTATAATTTTAGGCCATAACTTAAAAAACGGAATGATGTTTGGAACACTTAGATATGTAACAAATGAATCTTGGTATAAAAATCCAGATAATCAAATAATAACTTTTAACACTAAAGTTAAAAATATGAAATGGAAAATATTTTCTATTTATAAAATTCCAGTTACAAATGATTATTTATACGCTAACTTCGGAGATTTAAATGAATTTAAAATATTCTTAGATACAATTAAAAGTAGAAGTATTTATGATTTTGGAGTTGAATTAAAAAAAGAAGATCATATTTTAACTCTTACAACTTGTGGAACAACGAGTGCAACAAGATTAGTTATTCACGCTGTACTAATAGATGAATAACTTTTTTTATTTAAACAATTTTTTCAAAATCTTTCCAACATTAGATAAACCTTTATTTAAAATACTATCTATTCCTATCGAAATATTATAACCTATATTACTATAAGTATTTCGATAATTAGTTGTATCTCTAACATATTCTTTTAAATCAATTTCTTTACCATTCCTAACATCGCTTTCAAACTCTTGAAGTTTTTCTTCAGTTATAACTTTATTTTTTGCAGCAATATTATAATAACCTAAATTATCCATAATATATAAACAAATATAAATAATAAATAAAATTCCTAAACCAGTTAAAAACCAATTCTTTTTCTTTTTTTCATTCATATTTATCCTCCTAAATAATTATTTATTGCTGAAGCTAATACACTCAAACTATTGCTAACACTTTCATAAGTACTTTCAGGGCCACCAACTTCTATCAAAACACAATTCTTATTATAATCCTGATTATATACACTAAATCTTGTAAAAACTCCCCTACTAATATCTTTATTTATATTTTCTATCTCTCTTACCAAGCTAGTTGCAACATTCATATTTTCTTGATAATCATAATTTGTACCAACAACAAACATTATTTTAGCATAATCTTTACCATTAACATTCACATTACTCAAACTATAATTTATACTATCCCTATGTAAATCAATATATAGTGATAAATTTGGATTATTTAAATTTTCTAACCAGCTCCTACTAACCTTATATGCATGTTTATATGTATAACCCATGCTATTTAAATCAGTTTTCAAATCTCTATCTTCAACAATAGCACCAATATCATATTCACTTAACATATCTTTTAAAATATATGATGCTGTATGTACCGTTGGAGTTAAGTTATAATTTTCTATCGTTCTATATTCTTCAGTTTGATGAGTATTATAAATATATATTTTATTTATTAGCTTTTCTTTAACGACTTCTTCTTGTTTAAAAACTTCTTTAGTAAAATTTATATCATCAAAAGTAGATAAACCTACATTAATTAAATATTCTCCTTTCAAATTTATTCCTGTTTCTACTATTTTATTCATACCAGTTTTTTTTAATAATTCTATAAAATTTTTATTATAAAATATTTCTAATTTACTCAAAAAATATGCAGCAAAAAAAGACATCAAAAGTAATACAAATATTTTTTTGAATTTATTTTTATTCTTGTGTTTACTTTTAAATATCTTTTTCATACAATTCACCATTTACATAATAATATATAAATGATAAGAATTTTGTAACATATTGTTAGAATAAACTTAATTGACTAGATTCTGGTAACCCATTTAATACCCCTAATAAACGTAGCCTTTCAATAGCAGAAGTATTAACTTTCCCTCTATTTTGTAAATCCTCAATACTTATATACTTCCCTTTTTCTCTTTCATTAACTATTTGATTACAAACTTGAACTCCTAAACCATCTAAAGATCTAAATGGCATAATTAGACTTCTATTATCATCATCTATCAAGAAATATTTTGCATGACTTCTTTCTAAATCTATATTTTTAAAACTAAATCCTCTACAAGTCATTTCCAATGCCACATTCAACACATCTAAAGTATTAGTCTCTTTATTTGTCGCTTCAAACCCTTTGCTTTGAATCTCTTGAATTTTGGCTCTTATTGCAGTTTCGCCTTTAATCATAGAATCTACATCAAAATCATCACAACGAATTGAGAAATAAGCTGCATAATAAAGTAATGGGTGATGAACTTTAAAGTATGCTATTCTAAATGCACTTATAACATAGGCAGCAGCATGTGCCTTAGGGAACATGTATTTAATTTTTCTACAAGATTCTATAAACCAATCTTCTATTCCAGCATCACGCATTTCTTTATCCCAAACTTTCCATGTTTCAGGATCTTTGCTAGCACGACCTTTTCTTACAAATTCCATTATTTTAAATGCTTTTTTTGGTTCCAAGCCATGATACATCAAATAAACCATTATATCATCACGACAGCCAATAACATCTTTAAATTCAACAACATTATTACGAATTAATTCTTGTGCGTTACCTAACCAAACATCGGTACCATGAGATAACCCTGATATTTTTATTAACTCAGAGAAAGTACTAGGCTTTGTATCCATTAACATACCAATAACAAATTTAGTACCAAATTCAGGAATACCTAAAGTACCTGTTTCACACATAATTCTCTCTTTATCAACTCCTAAAGGTTCAGGAGATTTAAATATATCCATAGTCGCCTTATCATCTAAAGGAACTTTTGTTACATCCATTCCAGATAAATCTTGTAACATACGCAACACTGTAGGATCATCGTGCCCTAGTATATCAAGTTTTAATAAATCTTGATCTATTGCATGGTAATCAAAATGCGTAGTTCTCCAAGCACTAGTTGGATCATCTGCTGGAAATTGGAACGGAGTAAAATCAAAGACATCCATATATCCAGGAACAACAACTATACCACCTGGATGTTGCCCAGTAGTTCTTTTAATACCAGTACATCCCATAGCTAAACGTTCGATTTCAACACTTCTTAAATTTATACCCTTTTCTTCACAATAACCTTTAACAAAACCATATGCTGTTTTTTCTGCAACCGTACCTATAGTACCGGCTCTATAAACATTATCTACACCAAACAATACTTTAGTATATTCATGAGCACTTGCTTGATTATCTCCAGAAAAGTTAAGGTCTATATCAGGAACTTTATCAGCATTAAATCCTAAGAATGTTGCAAATGGCATATCTTGACCTTCTTTTCCAAATGGAATATGACAATTAGGACATTCTCTATCTGGTAAATCATATCCACTTGAATATTCACTACCTAGACTTCTACCATCATCAAAATCAAACACACTCATTTTACAATTACTACAAACATAATGAGCAGGTAATGGATTTACTTCAGTTATTCCCATCATAGTGGCAACGAAAGATGACCCTACACTACCACGAGAACCAACTAAATATCCATCATCATTAGAGTGTTTAACTAATTTTTGAGCAATAAGATAAATAACGTCAAAACCTCCACCGATAATACCACCTAAATTTTTCTTAGCAGCTTTATCTAATGCTTCGTCAGTCATTTCTTCTTCACTAGATTTTTTTATACTCTCTTTAGTTAAGTCAAATACCCTATCATAACCATCTTTTACAACCTGACTTAATTCACTATAAAATTTTTCCTCTATTTCTTTTTCACCTAAATTTGGATTATCATTCTTAACCTTATCTCTAACTAAATTAACAATTCCATCACCATATAACTCTTGAGCAATTCGACTCTCAATATTTCTAGGAAGCGGATCCCCATATATACTATGTGCTTTATCAAATACCAAGTTATAAACTTCTGTTCTAGAGTCTCCCATCTTAGGAGAGAATGGAACTCCACCTGTTTCAATAATAACCTCTATTATTTCAACACTATCAGCAATACGTTTAGGATTATCTATTACTAATTCATGTGCTAACTCACTACCTAAATATGAAAAACTTTCTAACATTTCTTGTGTTGTTCTAAAATAATTATCTGGAATATTTTTTATATTAGAACGATTCAAAGGATGTCTTCCACCACCAGGAACTTTTTGATTAATAATAATTTCTCTATAAATCTTATCTTCCTTATTTAAATAATGTACATCACCTGTTGCAACAATTATTTTACCTTGTTCTTTAGTACATTCAATTATTTTTCTTATACTACTTTCTAATTCAGCCTCATTTAAGAAATCACTTTGATCTATCAAATGAGAATATGCGTCTTTAGGTTGAATTTCTACATAATCATAAAAATCTATTATAGAACGAAGTTCTTCCTCACTTTTACTTCTAGCTTCCACAAAGACTTCACTCTCATAACAACCACTGCCAATTAAAATACCTTCTCTTAACTCTTCTAATTTACTTCTTAATATTCTAGGAGTTTTATATAAATAAGTAGTATTTGCAAAACTTATTATCTTAAATAAATTCTTTAAGCCAACTTTATTTTGTACTAATAAATTAACGTGATATGTTCTACCATATTTATGAATTTCTTTTTTATCAATTAAATTATTTAGTTCATTAATATTACTAAATTTTCTTGCATGTAATTTTTTTAACATTTTATATAATACTAACGCTGTACCTTCTGCATCGTAATCAGCTCTATGATGAGCTGTTTCATCCC
Source organism: Bacilli bacterium (assembly GCA_045541255.1). Lineage (GTDB taxonomy): Bacteria > Bacillota_I > Bacilli_A > RF39 > UBA660 > UMGS1124. The sequence goes on from JAZQIU010000052.1 coordinate 7,342, forward strand.
AAGGAACTTCATAACGTTTCACTAACGCACTTAAACCATGCTTAGAATATTCAGGTTCTAATGCACGAGATAATTCCAATGTATCTATAACTGTATTTTTAAATTCTCCTAAATTATATTTTTTATAACACATTTCAATAAATGATGTATCGAACTTAGCATTATGAGCAACCATTGGATAATCTTTAAACCAATCAATAAATCTTTTTACAACAGTTTCTTCATCATCTTTATCTCTTAACATATCATCAGTAATATTAGTAAGTTCTATAATTTTATAAGGTAATGGTCTTTTAGGATTAATTAACTCATCAAATCTATCTATTATTTCACCATTTTTTATCAATACTGCACCAATTTCAATAATAGAGTCTGCACCACCCGCATTAAAACCAGTAGTTTCTATATCGAAAACACAATATGTTGTATCCATTAAATCAAAATCACTAGGTCTTGTAACTATTCTAACTGTATCATCAACTAAAGTTAATTCACAACCATACAAAGCTTTAAACTTATCTTGTTCTTCTTTTCCTTTGTTATAATCTGTAACAAAGTGATATACATCAGGAAATGATTGACAACAATTATGATCAGTTATACCTATAGCTTTATGTCCCCATTTTGTAGCCGTTTTAAGTAAAGTTTTAGCATCTACACAACCATCCATTTGACTCATCATAGTATGAGCATGTAATTCAATTCTTTTTTCTTCACTATCATCTACAACACTTACATCTTTACTAGGTATAGATTCAATATCACGAATATTCAAAACCATATCTTTAGCATATTGATCATTTTTTGAATAACCTCTAAAACGATACCAATTACCACTTTTTACTGATTTACAAATAGATTTAAATTCTTCTTCATCTTTACTAAAAACTTTAGCAAGAATACTATCAGTTTTATCACTTATTTTTAAAGTTAATATTTTAAAATTACTTTTACTAGATTCAAATATATCAACTCCAAATACATAAGCTTCTACAGTAATATTATTTTCTTCTCCTATAATAGAATCTATAGTAGTAACTTTACTTTTAATAGTTTCACCCATAATTACAGTATTAGTAGGTTCATCTTTTTTTATAACCTCTACTCTATTTTCATTAATCTCTTTTTTTATTTCTTGTTTTAATTCTTCATTAATTTTACAATTTATATTTAAATCATTAAAACCTAATTGTTCTAATCTTTTTAATATTTTCTTACTTTCTTTTTTTATTAATTTTTCTTCAATTTCACTAATAACTTCTATAGTTATAATATCATCATCAACACTAATATTATTATTAACTATACTAGATAAAGCTGGACTAACAGACACTAAATCATTTAATAAATATTTGAAATAATTTATAATATCTTCTTCTTTAATGTTTACATTATCAAAAATAACATTTATAGAATTTACACCATCTATACCTCTTTCTGCCACTTCAATTAAATTCAAAGCATCTTCAACAAAAATACAAACATCATTTTCTATATAAACATTCCAAGTACTATCTTGTCTATTTATAGTTACTTTAGTAACTTTCGAATTCTTAAAAGCTTCAATATTTTCAAAATTAATTTTATTTAAAAATCTAACTAACTTATCGTCCATACTACACCTACTTAATTCAACTACTTTATTATAACAAAATAACTTCATTAAACAAATATCTTTTAACACTTTATTAACAAAAAAATATTCTTAAAACTTAAGAATATTTTTTATTATTATTTATCTTTAAAAAACTCTCTAATTTTTCTTTTAGCCATTGTAGTAGCAACTATATTAACCCATTTCTTATCTGGAATAGCATCTTCTTTTACAATAACTATTATTCTGTCTTTATTTTGTAATTTATAATCTAAACTCACTTCATCTCCATTAACAAAACATTTAGATAAATGATTACCTATATTAGTATGTATTTTATAAGCAAAATCTATTGGAGTAGAATTTATAGGCAATTCAACTATATCACCATTAGCAGTATATACATATACATTATTACTAAATATTTCATCTTTAATCTTTTCTATAAATGCCTTATCGTCTTTAATAGTATCATTTAAATTAGTTATAGTAGTCATAAATTGATAATTACTTTTTAATTCTTCTTGCATTTTTTCACTACCTAAACCTTTATACTTATTCCAATAGCTAGCAAGACCATAAGTATTGATATTATCCATATCTTTTGTTCTAATTTGAATTTGAATAATTCTTTCATCTGGGCCAAACACTGTTGTATGAAGCGAACGATACATATTAGTTTTGGGGACAGCAATATAATCTTTAAACTTATAGTTCATAGGCTTAAAATGCTTATGTATTAATCCTAATACCCTATAACATTCTTCTTCACTATCTACATTAATTTTTAAATTTACTAAATCATGTATCTCATATAACTTATATCCTTTTTTCATCTTTTTATATATATTATAAATATTAATAATTTTAGAACGCATTTCATAATTTATATTATTATTTGATAACACTTCTGATAGAGTATTCTCTGTTTCTGTTATACACTTTATATAATTTTTTCTAACTTTATCTCTTTTCAAAGTTAGATCTTCATATACTTCAGGTTTTAAATATGATAAACATATATCTTCCAATTCACACTTTAACCTAAAAGCACCTATAAAATATGCTAAAGGAACATATATAGATAAAGTTTCTAATGCACTTCTTTGTTGTTTCTTTTGTGCTTTAAACTCCAAAGTTCTCATATTATGTAATCTATCACATAATTTAATTATAATTATTCTTACATCTTCATTTAAACTAGTTATAATTCTTCTAATATTAGCATCTCGAGCTTGATCTAAAGAAGAAAAATGTATATTATTAATCTTAGTTACACCTAATACTAATTTAGCAACTTCACTACCAAACTCCCTTTCTATTTCTTCTATAGTATATTTGGTATCTTCCACTACATCATGTAACATACCAGCAATCAAAGAAGCTCCATCAGCATGAAATTTAGCTAAATTAATACATACATTAATAGGATGTATAATATATGGTTCTCCACTTTCTCTAAATTGTTCTTTATGAGCTGATTCCGCAAATTCATAAGCCTTAATTAATTTCTCTACTTCTTCTTCATTATAATCCTTAACTAAATCAATTAATTCTTGAATTTTTTGCATGTTACCACCTCATTTTATATATTAGAATTTTACCATATAAAAAAGGTACTTTTCAATACCTTTATATTAATTTTATTTTTATCCATAATCTATTCTTATTTTAATAATGTGTTCGCAATTCATAAACTATTATTTTTTGTTTTTTTATCCCAACATCTTTATCGAATAAAGCAAATTCAACAATCACATCTAAAAGTTTATTAGATGTAATATATTGATAAATAAAATCAAAATATGGAATACTATTTAATCTTTTATCAAAAATATTAGTTTTTAAATTAAATGTTGGATTAGATATTGCATCTCTCACAGAAGCAGTCGGATCAACAGATAATATTGCATAAACTTCTCCATTTGATAAAAATTCTATTTCACCAACTAACAATTGATTATCAACATAATTTGCAGAGCTAACATTAATTGTAAATAAATTACCTAATTTAATTTCATCAAGTACTTTATTATAGTCAACTTTTAGTTTAAATGTACCACCAGCTTTAGATTTATCTCTAATAGCATAAAACTCAGCAAAATTTTTATCTATAAAATCTTGCACTTTTGTTTCTTCATTTTTTTTAAATAACATTTCCGGAAATTTATTTAAACCTAATTCATTTATTTTATTAATGCTCTCAATTTTATTTTTAATAATCATAAAATCACTCATTCTAAACATTTTTAATTTTAAACATTAATATTATATCATACAAAAAGACATTTTAAAAAAAATGCCTTAATATAAATTAAAAATTATTACAATTTCCTTGATATACATCACACTTTTCATTTTCTTCACAGCATGTATATTGAGGAGTATAAGTATGTGTATAAATATGATGATTTATCACTCTAGTATTTATTGGACATACATGTGGAACATGATGATGTATTTCTCTATGACAAACTCTTTCTATTGGACATTCATAAACAACAGGACATTCCATACCAGTCATAGACATATTACCATTATACATCATACCTTTATTTTCTTTATCAACACATCTAAAATTATACATAATAGTACACTATCCTTTCTAACATATTTTATGTATTTAAAGAATATTTGTACTAGTACAAATTAATTATTATAATCATAAAAAGTAAGCTGCAATTTTTTTGAATCTATTATAGTTTTATTATGTTTTTCAATACACTCATAAAATCTATCATAAAAATCTTTATCAACACTTATTATAAAATCATCACATTTAAAATAATAACCACTATTATATCCAAATCTTGTTGTTGCTACATATATATAATTTTGTGCACACGCATCAATTCTTTCTGTAGTATTATCTATTTTTTGTTTTATAAACCAATCAAGAAAATTTCTTTCAAAAGCGCATAATTTTCGTCCTTCACTCATTAACCTTATAGTTAAAATATCTTCTTTAACCTTATAACTAGGACAATTCCCGCCATAAAAAATCTCTATATTTCTTATATCTTGATTTTTAAATAAGAATTCATTCCTATCAACAACATATTTATTTATAATTTCTTTAACAAGACCTTTTTCTACATTATCACTCGACAATTGAAGAAACAAATCTCTAGAACCACCAACTTTTAAAAAATGTCCTTTATATCTAAGAACATAGCATCTATCGTCTAAATATTTGATTTTATTATTTCTTAAAAAATATCTAACAATTTCACTAACTTTTTCTTTATCACTTAAATCTCTTATTCCATCATAAAAAGATGGAGAAATTTTTATTGTATCAACACCATTATCATTTTTTACATCGACTTTTAATTCAAGACCTCTATCTCTTATCATAATAGAATCATAAAAATTACTATTTAGATGTTTTAATCCATTAATTTTCATAATTACCCCCTAAATAAAATACTATTTGATAGGCATTATCAAAGCAGCAACTATATAAACTAGTAATCCAGCACCCCAAAAAACTAAAAATATAGCAACTAATCTAACAATAGTTGAATCAATATTCATATATTCTGCAATGCCACCACATACTCCAACTATTTTTTTATCAGTTGAACTTCTATATAATTTTTTCATATACATCACCTAAAGTTATTATAAATATATTTTTATAATTATTCAATATTTTTGCATACAAAAACCAATAGCACTGATAATACTATTGGTTCGAGTTTAAGAAAAATTGTGAAGTTAGATTATCTAACAACTAAATATTATCAGTATTTAGCACAACATCTCATCATAATGAGTTTTCTTTCTCAATCACAATTGTAATGCTTAGATTTGATAAGATTTTATTTATCCTTTACATAAATAAATTTTCCTAAAAAATGTGGTTATCTTAAAATCAATCATAACATTAATAATTGATACCAACCCTATGCTCGATTTTAAAAACCTAAATAAATATGTTTCTAACAAAAATACAAACGACTTTCTATAATTCAAGATTAATAACCAACCTCAAATTAATATAAGAACCATATTATTATATCTAAGCTATTATAAATATATAATAAATAATAACAATTGTCAACTACTAAATTTGATTTTATTTTTATAATATGATAAAATACTCCGCAGAAAAAAAGGAGGGGTTTTATGTTTGGAGAAGAAGAATTAAAAGGGATAAAACAACTAAAACTCACTAAAGGACAAATTACTCTACCAGAATTTACTAAAGCTGAACCTAATGAAAATTTATATTTTTTAAAATTAGGTTATGAAACAAGATTATATAACGAACATACTATACAAAAATTAACAGACATATTAGTTGAAAATTATGCAAAGGAGCATACTGCCAGACAATTAAGAGATTTTAAATTAATCCTTTATGCCCTATCAATAGAAACAAATAAAGTAAACAGCAAAAGAAGATTAACAATTCCTCAAGAAATAATAGAAAAACAAAAATTTGAAAACAATGTTGTGGTAGTTGGAGCTAATACACATCTTAAAATTTTTAAAGATATGAAAACTTATATTGAATATAAAAAAAATCAAAAAGTATAACATTATGTTATACTTTTTTAAAATGGAAGTTTCATATTACCATTACTCATTTGTTTCATCATAACTTTCATTTGTTCAAACTGTTTTAACAAACGATTAATCTCTTCTACACTTCTTCCTGAACCTTTACTAATTCTTAATTTTCGAGAATTTTTTAATACTTCTGGATTCTTTCTTTCATATGGAGTCATAGAAAGAATTATTGCTTCTATATGTGCAAAATCTTTAGGATCAATACTAACATTATTAAGTCCCATTTTTCTAGCACCAGGAATCATTTTCAATAAATTTTCTAAAGGTCCTAGTTTTTTTATTTGCTTTAAATTAGTTAAGAAATCTTCTAAATCATATTTACCACGTTGCATCTTTTTAGCTAAATCTTTAGCTTCATCTTCATCAATTATATCTTCAACCTTTTCAGCAATGGATAAAATATCACCCATATCTAAAATTCTTTCTGCCATTCTTTCTGGATAAAATTCACTTAATCCATCCATCTTTTCGCTTGTACCTAAAAACTTAATTGGAATATTAGTTAAATGTCTAACTGATAAAGCAACTCCACCTTTTGTATTCCCATCCATCTTAGTTAATATTGCTCCAGTTAAAGGTAATTTTTCATTAAAACCTTTAATAACATTAATAGCATCTTGTCCCATCATAGCATCTATTACTAATAAAATTTCATTAGGTTTAGCAAATTCATTAATACTAACTAATTCATCCATAAGTTTTTCATCTATATGTAATCTACCAGCAGTATCTATAATTATATAATCATGACGATTCACTTTTGCATATTCTAAAGCATTTTTAACTATATCTACCGGATTATTAGTTCCTTCATCATATACTACAATATTTAATTCCTTACCAATTGTTTTTAATTGGTCTATAGCAGCAGGTCTATAAACATCACACGCTACTAACAATGGATTCTTTTTATATTTTTTCCTTAACATATTAGACAGTTTTCCAACAGTAGTAGTTTTACCACTACCTTGTAAACCAACCATCATAGCAATAGTAGGATTTTTAGAAGTTTCTAACGCAACATAATCAGTACCTAATAAACTAATTAATTCATCTTTAACTAATTTTATAAATAACTCATCTGGTTTTAAACTCTTACTAACTTCCATACCTAATGCTTTTTCTTTAACATTTCGTACAAATTCTTTAACTACTTCATAGTTAACATCAGCTTCTAAAAGAGCCATTCTAATTTCTCTCATAGCATCGCTAATATTATCTTCAGTAATTTTTCCCATTCCTTTTATATTTTTTATTGCATTACTAATTCTATCTCCCATGTAATCAAACATTTTTATCACCTAGTAAATATTATACAATAAAAGGTTCAAAAGAAACAATACCACATAAGTTAAAATAAGATATTAATAAAACAAAAAAGTGATTAAAATCACTTTATTTTTCTCCCTCTTCTAACATTGTTGTTATAAATATCCCATAGCCAGTTGTAGGAGCATTTACAATAACATGAGTAACCGCTCCAAATATTTTATTATTTTGTATTATTGGACTACCACTCATTCCTTGAACAACACCACCAGTTTTTTCAATTAATCTAGTATCAGTTATTTCAAATGTAATATTTTTTATCTTTCCACTTGTATTTATATTGGTAATATTTATACTAAATTCTTCTATTTTTTCACCAGTTAGTACAGTATATATAGTTGCTTCCCCTTCTTTTAATTCATCAGGCTTACCAACTTCTAAAGTTTTTGTTGCAGGCAATTCATCCGTATATGTACCATATATACCTGAAATAGTATTTTTTAATACATTACCATAAATATTATTTGAATAAAATTTTGCATTCTTAGTACCAGCAGAACCTACACTTGACCTATCTATACTAGTAACTAAACTTTCAAATATGGTTCCGCTCTTTATTTCAACGCTTTTCATGCTATTACCTTCTATAATTTCATGTCCTAAAGCACCATATATTTTAGTCTCCGGATCAATATAAGTTAAAGTCCCAATACCACTTATAGAATCTTTAACATATAATCCTGTTTTATATATACCTTCTTGATTTATTAAATTAAATTCTAATACCTTTTCTTTTTTATTCCTCAAAACTGTTATATTAACCTTATTATCTATAACACTTTCCTCTATAGCATCTACCATTTCATCAACAGTATATACTTTTATATCATTTATTTTAGTTATAACATCACCTATTTTTAATTCACTAGTATTATACCTATTATTTATTTTATAAAAACCTATAACAATAATACCTTCATTATATACTTCAATACCTATATTATTACCACCTGGTATTACATAATTAGAATACGCAAAAACATTTAATGGAAATAATAAAGATATAAGTATAATTAATAATCTTTTCTTCATTAATACCACCATTATTATTATGGCAAAAAAAAACAAATAAAAAATAACCAATTTATGGTTATTCACTTACAACAAAATCATTTAAATTACCATTTTCATCCAATATTTTATTAACTGATTCTGTTGCTTTATTTAATTTATCACTACAAACTTTTATCATTTTCATTGCTTCACTATATTTTTCAATACTAGTTTCTAAATCAACATTACCACTTTCTAAATCTTTAACAATTTTTTCAATATCAACTAGTAATTCATCAAATTTCTTTTCTTCCATTATTCTTTACACCCTTCTACAATCGCATCTATAGTACCCTTATGCAATTTTATATTTATTTTATCATTTACTTTAACTTCTTTTATATCCTTAATCGCTTTTCCATTTTTATTAACAACACTATATCCTTTACTTAAAACACTTAATGGATTTAATAAATTTAGTTTATTTAATAACATTTCATAAGTATTATTAAACTGATTTATTAAAGTATCGGGATTATTTAACGTATAATTAGACTTTATATTATCAAATCTTTTAACTCTTATTTCAATTGTATGTTTAATTTTGCTATTTAAATCATTAAATAAATTATCTAATTTTTGTTCTTTTATTTCAAATGTTGCTAAAGGATTAGTAAGTACATAACTTTTCCTATAAGTTTCTAACTTTTTATTATTTATCTCCAATATATTTTGAATATCTTTATTCAATCTTATATCTAATTGATTTAAAAAATTTCTTACATCAACAATATTCGGAACAGCCATTTCAGCAGCACCTGTAGGTGTTGGCGCTCTTAAATCAGCAACAAAATCACTTATTGTAAAATCTATTTCATGTCCTACAGCAGATATAATTGGAGTACGCGCAGCAAATATCGCTCTTGCTACAATTTCTTCATTAAAACTCCATAAATCTTCTATAGAGCCTCCACCCCTACCAACTATTAAAACATCCAAATCATAATCATCTGCTCTTCTTATTTGTTCAACTATATCATTAGCGGCTAATTCACCTTGAACTAAAGCAGGAAATAGTATTGTTTCAACACTTGGAAATCTTCTTTTTATAGTACTTAAAATATCTCTTATTGCAGCTCCTGTAGGAGCAGTAACTATACCAATTCTAGTAGGAAACTTAGGTATTTCTTTTTTATATATCGGATCAAATAATCCCTCTGCGCTTAACTTTTTCTTTAATTCTTCAAACTTTAAATATAAATTACCTACGCCATCTTCTTGCATCTCATTAATATATATTTGATACCCACCATTAGGTTCATATACACTAACTCTACCAACTACTAAAACTTTCATACCATCTTTTGGTACAAAATTTAACTTTGATGCACTACTAGAAAACATAACAGCATTTATTCGACTACCTTCATCTTTTAAAGTAAAATATAAATGACCTCTAGTATGACCTTTAAAATTAGATATCTCTCCCTTTAAAAACAAAGTTTGTATATTAGGATCAGTATCAAACTTATTCTTAAGATATTTATTTAAAGTTGTTACAGTTATATATCTTCTTTCCATATCTTCTCCATTTTAAAAATAATATAGACAACCTATATTATTCATTAACTATTTTATCTAAAACAGCATTGATCATTTTTCTAACATTTTCATCACTATATTTCTTTGCTAATTCTATAGCTTCATTAATAGCAACTATCTTAGGAGTATCTGTATAAAGAATTTCATAAATAGACATTCTTAAAATCGTAGCTCCTAAATTATCTAATCTATCTATAGTCCAATCAGTTAAATAACTATTAGCTTTTTCATCTAATTCATTACGTTTTTCTATTACTCCATTAACTAACTCATTAACAAAATCACTCGAAATATTAATGTTTTCTTTTATAATATCTTCAACTTTATAATCAAATTTATTTTTATTATACATTTCTATTTGATATAAAATTGTCATAATTTTTTCTCTTAATTCACTTCTACTTACTGACATTTCTCTTCACCTAAACTTATTATATCATACTTAACTTATTTATTCATAGTTTTATAATAAATACATTTATCTTTAAATAAACATTTATAACATAAAGGACTTTGACTTTTACAAATATATCTACCAAATAATACTAATTGGTGATGTGTTCTACTCCATTTTGACTCAGGCAACTTTTTCATCAACTTTTTTTCTACTTGAAATACTGTATCAATATCATATGCAAGTCCAAGTCTTTTACTAACTCTATCTACATGAGTATCTACAGCAATAGCTGGTACATTATATATATTGGATAACACTACATTAGTTGTCTTTCTACCTACTCCAGGTAAGTTTTCTAAATATTCTCTATTGTTTGGAACACTACCATTAAAATCTTTAACTAAAGATTTTGCAATATTAATTAAATATAAACTTTTCTTTTTATAATTACCACAACTATATATTATTGTTTCTATATCTTTTATATCAGCTTCCGCTAAACTTTTTATATCATATTTTTTAAACAAAACCGAAGTAACTTTATTTACTCTTGCATCAGTACATTGTGCTGATAAAACTGTTGCAATTAACAATTCATAATCTTTATTATACTCTAATTCACAACGAGGATTAGGAATCATTATATCTAATTTTTCTAACAATTCATTAGTTTTCATCTAACCAATTATATTCAAAGAAGAAATTATCTTTATTTTCTTCCTTTTCCTCTCTCTTAAATCTATTATTTATAACATCTTCAACAGTTTTATACCCTTTTTTAGTCCATTCATAAATAATTTTATCAATATATCTTAAATTGCTAACCCCATTATATGTAGCTTCTTTTAATGCTTCCTTGATTAATTCTTCATTCATACCACTATTTATCCAAGCATTAATAAATTCATATTCCATAGGAGATAATGGTCTTCCAAATTCCGACTCAAACAACTCAAATATATTTTTTTCAGTAGTTTTAATTACTTTTTTATTTATATTAGAAGCAGCAATTTTATAAATACCTTCTAAAGATATTTCTTCACTAACTCTATCTCCGTCCTTACTAATATTAGTACTTATTAATCCTTTAGATGTCAAACTACTAAATGATGCCATAATTTCATTTCTATCTAAACTAGTAATTTGATTAATTAAATTTAAATCTAATTCTGGATGTTCTTGATTAGTTAAGTATATTAATAGTAATGTTTCATTTATATCCAAATTATTTTCTTTTATTATTTTAAATAAAAATGGTCTAATTATATAATCTTTATTTTTAATAATATTATAAATTACTTCATTACTCATTACTACACCTACTTTCTAATAAATTTAGCTATATCTTTACTATTATTTTTAACTTTACCACTTAAAATATTTGTCTCTAACTCTTTATAAATATCATTAACCCCATTATAACAATTATTATTTAATTTAACTATACTTTCTATAGTTATTTTTATATCTTTTCTAGATTTTATAGGAAGATTTTTATAACTTCTATTAATATCTACAGAATCTATTCCTAATATCTCACCTGCAATAGAATTAACATATAAACCATAATTATATAAAGTATGATTATTTACTTTTCCAATACACAAAACCTCTCTAATACTTTCTATAATTTCTTTTTCATTCTTCGTTAATTGATACTTATCACTAAACTTTATTTGAGCATACATTCCAAATATATCTTTACAATTAATTATATTATCATATTCTATTCCTAAAACGCTACATAAATTTAATTGTTTTATCAAATTCAACCCTTTTATTCTATTATTACTTGATAAAATTTTATCTAATTCTCCTTTTTTTCTAAAATAACTAATATCTTCTATTAGAACTTTATTACTTTCAATAAATCTAATTATTTCATCATCTATTTCAAAATCATATATAATCGAAAACCTTATTGCACGTAACATCCTTAAAGGATCTTCACTCAATCTAATTTTAGTACTTCCTATACATTTTATTTTTTTATTACCTAAATCTTTTAAACCATTATAATAATCAATTATTTCTTCATTAGAATTAATAACCAAACTATTTATAGTAAAATCTCTTCTTTTTAAATCAGTTTTCAAATCATTAACATAATTTACACTTTTTGGAGTATGATTCTTATAATCACTTTCAATTCTAAATGTTGTTATATCAATGTTATACTTTTTTGTTTTTATATTAACACTACCATATTCATCTTTAGTAGATCTATCTAAATTAAATATTTCAATAACATTTTTAGGTAAAGCATTAGTACAAATATCTACATCACTGCTATCTTTACCAAGAAGTTTATCTCTAACATATCCTCCAACTATAAATGCTGAATAACCATTTTTTTCTAATTTTTTTAATATTTTTAAAATAATTTTATCCATATGTCCTTCCTAATATCTAAATATAAAAGTTATTATACAATCTATTACAAATATTACTAAAAATACTGAAGTTATAATTTTAGAACTTTTTTTATATTTATCAATAAACTTTATTAAAAATGGTTCAATAAAATACATTAATCCAATAGTTCCTATCGCAAAAGTAAAAACAGATCTAAAGCATACATATCCACCAATATTTAAAAATAATCCAGTATAATCCCACCAAACTCTTTCATACATAGCATACATTACATATCCTGTAATATATTCTACAATACCAGTAATTAACATTGATAATATAAATACTAGTATAGGATACTTTTTAATTTTTTTTAAAGTTAACATTAATATAACTGCACCACTACCATATACCGGTAAATAAGGCCCATAAAAGAAACCTCTATTAGTTATTGTATTCTCAGTTATAAAATAAAATATTTCTTCATAAATCCAACCAATTAAGGAACCAATTAAAAATATTAAAATCCAATAAATCATTTTTTCTTTTTTACTACTCATATATAACACCATAATAATTATACAACATATAGAACATATAAAATATAAATTATAAATCATTTTACAAAAAAATTACAATAAAAAGAGAATATATAACATATTCTCTTTTAACATGTTCTATTATTTTTTTATAATTTATAGCACTACCAATATTTCGCCCTAACTCTAAAAAAATTGTTAATACTCTAACTACACTATTCCAAAAACTTCCTGATGATAAACTACTAGCACCACCTATAATACAAACTAATTCATTATCACTCATCATTTATTACAGGCTAAAGGACGTAGAAAACCATCTATAACTCCAACAATAAAACTACCTAATGCAACCAAAATTACTCCTAAACCAATTTTTTTAGTAGTAGCTCCACCAACAATATTCATAAGTTCATTATTTTCTAACATATTAGTCTTTCTCCTTTCTAAAAGTAAAAACATTCTCAAATAAATATCCAACATTTCTATGACTAATATATATAATAGTTTTATCAGTATAATTAATTAAAATATCTTTAATAATATCAATTTCTAACTCTTTATCAACTTCTTTTAAAACTTCATCTAAAATTATAATATTTTTAGAATGTAATAAACATCTCGCAAGAATAACTCTATTTTTTTCTCCACCACTTAATATAGAATTATTTACAATATTAGAATTCATTTCTAAATTAAGTTTATCTAATCGACAAATATTAATCACTTTATTTAAAGTTTCATTATTAATATCTTGACCTAAGCATAAATTATTATATAAAGTATCATCAAATAATGTTTCATTTTGAGAAACATATGTAACTATATTAGATAAATCTAAATTTCTTATATCTTTTCCATCTAATAAAATATTACCGCTATATCTTTGAATTTCATTATTCAATATTTTCATAAAAGTACTTTTTCCTATACCTGAAGGACCATTTATAAAAATTTTATCTTTATTATATATCTCATAATTAATATTATTAATAATTTCATAGTCATTTATCTTATAAGATAAATTTTTTATTTTAATTTTTGAAAAAGTACTAGCCTCCTTTATTTTATTAACAATAGCAAATGACAAAAATTCATTATTCTTATTCATATATGCTTTAAACAATATAAAAGTTGGATAAAAATCTATTATTGTTTTTAAATTATTTATATAAAAATTTATCAATGAAATAATAACTAAACTTTTAGATAAGTTATAATTATTACTTAATAAATAAGCAAATACAAATAATAAAAATATATTAAATAAAATATTATTTATAGATGAAAAAATAAATATT
>JAZQIU010000053.1:0-40977 GCA_045541255.1 Bacilli bacterium
AATATGTTAGAAAGGTTTGATTTTTATGGGTAAAAGATTATTCTTAGTAATAGTTTTATATCAAGTAATTATCATTTTATTGATTAGATTTATCCTCCTACAAGGGTAGTTTTGGTTAATAAAAAAAGACACAAGGATTAACTCCTTATGTCTACACCCAAAAGGTAGACATTCAAATTTGAATGTTCTACTAAATAAATAATAGCATAAAATTTTTATGTTTACAATAAAGAAAAAAGAATCAATAATGTTTGATTCTTTTTTATCTTGAACGTGTTCTTCTTTCTTCTTGTTCATATTCAGGATATAAGTTTTCATATCCATAAAATTGATTGTATATATTTTGAGAATAATTATTTAAATTGTTATTTTGATTATTGTAATTTGTTTGATTAATAGTATTTTGCTGAGTATTATTTTGTTGTTGACCTTGCTTTTGTTGTTTTTCTTTTTCGTCTTTTTCTTTTTGTTGTTTTTGTCTTTCTAATTCCATTTTTTCTATTTCAGCAATTTTTTTATCATTTTCTACAATAGTTTTATCAATAGTTGTATCTAGTGTATTAACTTTATTTTGTTGATTAACTAGTTTATTTTCAATTGATTCTATTTCACTATAATAATTATAAAATTCTGTTGAACTTAAATAATCATTATATTCATTTGTAAATTCTTCTTTAAAATTTCTTACTTCTTCTAAAGTTGATAAAATATCTTTTTTAGTGGATGAAAGACTAGTTTTTTGTTCTAATAATTCTACTTTAAAGTTGTTACTAGGAACTAATTGACTTTCAGTTTTAACTATAAGTCTAGATCTTAAATTTGCATATATTTGTTCTAAAGATAAATTATTAGAAGGATCTTTACTCATCCTAATTGCAATTTGTTGTAATTGTTCAGTATTTTTAATTTCTACATTACCTAAGAAATATTTAGTAACTGTTTTTAATTCTGGTTTTATATTATTTACTTTGTTACTTAAGCTTGTTATAGAAATTTGGAATCTTAAAAGTTTGTCTTTAAATTCATATATTTTTGTATTAAAATTATCTAGATTTTTTTCATTATCTTCTTTTTTTGATTCTAATTTATTTATTTGTTCATTTTTATCTTTTAATTTTGTTTCTAGGTTATCAGTTTTTTTCTTTATATTATTTATTGTTTCTGTATAATCTAATTTATCTTTTACTTCTTTGTATATTTCATTTAAATATTTTGAATTATTTGATTCTTTTTCTAATAGTTTAATATAATCTTTTAGTTCTTGTGGTTTTGTTTTTGACAAAGAGTAGGCAACTGATATGATAGTTCCTGATTTAATCATATTTATTCTATCAATTATTTCTTTAATATTGTTTTGATTATTATTTAATCTATTCATTAATTTGTTAATATCATTAATGTCGTTAGTATTTTCTAATGATTGATTGATTCTGTGTACTTCCATATCTAAGTCTCTTAAAGAATCATAATCACTTTTCATTTTTTTATCAATAGTTTTAATTAATTCTTGTCTACCTAATTCTATTTGTTTTTCTTGTTGTGTTTTTTTATCTAATTCTTCTTGTTTTTTCAATTCTTCTTTAGTTGGTTCATCTTTTTTATTTTTTTCATTTATTTCATTAGGTTGTTTTTTATTTTTTTTCTCAATTTCTTTATCTTTTTCTTTAGATTCATCTTTTTTATCTGTTTCTTTTTTCTTTTTGTCATCTTCTTTTTCTTGTTGTTTTGAATCTATTTTTTTATCATCTTTAGTATTTTCTTTTTTTACTTCTTTATCTTTGTTAGATTCTTTTTTGTTAGTTTCTTTATTATCTTTTTTAGTATCAGTGGTAAGATTTTTTAAATCTTTTTCATCTTTTTGTTTGTTTTTTTCTTCTATTTCTTTTTTATTTTTCTCATCTTCTAATTTTTTTGCATCTTCTTGCTTTTTCTTTTCTTCTGTTTCTTTTTTTAAATTTTCTTGTTTTTGTTTTAATTCTTCTTGTTTCTTTTGTTCTTCTAATTTTTCTTTTTCTGTTTCTGTTTCTTTTTGTTTTAATTCTTCTTGTTTTTTCTTTAAATCTAAATTTTGTTTTTCTAAAGCTTTTTTTCTTAGAGCGTCTAAATTAGGTTTTTGATTGTTAATAATTTTTTTATCTTGGTCTTTAGTGTTAATTGCTTTTTTATTTATATTCGGATTATTTAATGTAATATTTTTATTAATAGAATTTTTATTTAGTTTTTTCTTGCTAATAACTTTTTTTCTTTTTTTACCTTTTATATTTTCTTCTTGTTTTCTTTTTGCATTTAAAAATTCTTCTTCTTGTTTTTTTCTTTTTAATTCAATCTCTTGTTGTTTCTTTTTCTTTTCTTCTAATTCTTTTTTTCTTTTTTTGGCTAATTCCATATAGTAAAGTCTTAAATATTTAAAATAATCATTAACATCTTTTTTATTAGAATTCATAATAAATCACCTGGAAGTATTATAACATATTCGTTTATTTTTAACTATAGTTTGTGTTTTGTGTAGTTTATTTGTATAATATTTACAGTTTTTTTAAAAATTTTATTTAATTAATTGATTTTATAAAATATAATATTATATAGAAGGTGTATTGTATGCTAAAAAATATAAAAGGAGTAAAAGTTAATTATTTTTTTCATGATATAGGTGCAGACGTAAGTTTAGTATTATTACATGGTTGGAATCAAAACATTGAGATGATGATGCCTATAGGTGAAAAGTTTTTTGATAGATATAATGTTTTAATAATAGATTTGCCTGGTTTTGGTAAAAGTAGTGAGCCATCTCATTCATGGAATGTTTATGAATATGCCGATTGTGTAAAACAAATGGTAGATGATTTAGGATTAGATAAAATTATATTGATGGGTCATTCTTTTGGTGGAAGAGTTGGATTAATATATGCTTCTATTTATGATGTTTATAAACTTATATGTTTTGCAAGCCCTTATTGTAAAGAATTAAAGAAGTTACCTTTAAAAACTAAAATATATAAATCTTTAAAAAATATTAGTTGTTTAAAATGGCTTGCAAATATAATGAAGAATTATATAGGTTCTACTGACTATAAAAATGCAACAGAAGTAATGCGCGGAGTTTTAGTACAATCTATTAATTTAGAAATGGTAGAAGATGTAAAAAAAATAAATGCTCCAACATTACTAATATGGGGGAGTTTAGATACGGCTGTTCCTTTAAAACGTGCTTATGAATTAGAGTCTTTAATAAAAAATGCTGCTGTTGTAGTTTATGAAGGTGCTACACATTATGCTTATTTAGAAAGAATTAATGAAGTTATTAAAGTTATTGATAATTTTATTGGGAAGTGATTGAATGATTATAATTTTAATTAATATGTTATTTTCTATTATTTATTTAGTTTTAAGATTTAAAAAGAATTTACATGTTTTACAACAAAATTTTTATAATGAAAATAATAGATATATTAAGTGGGGGAATAAAAATATATTAAGTGTTTTTAAATATGATTTAATAATACTTGTTTTAAATATTATTAATATGTTTATTCATAGTAAAATATTGTTATTTATTAATATTTTATATTTAATATTATATTTTGTAGAAAGAAGCAATATAAAGAAAGAACAAGTTAAGATACCTTTAAAAGTTACTAGTAGAGTTAAAAGAATGATTGTTACTAATATAATTTTATATTTAATACCTATTATAATATATTTATTTAATAAAAATATTTATATATTTAATTTTATATATAGTTTATTAGTAAGTTTAAATTTTTATTTAATATTTTTAAGTAATGTAATAAATAAACCAGTTGAAAAATGTGTATTCTTATATTATAAAACTAAAGCTATGAATAAAATTAAGAGTATGAATAATTTAAATGTTATTGGTATAACAGGTAGTTATGGTAAGACTAGTAGTAAGAATATATTGAATGATATATTAAGTGTTAAATATAATAGTGTTGCAACACCTTTAAATTATAATACTCAGTATGGTTTAATATTAACAATTAATAATTATATTGATAAGTTTAATGATATTTTTATAGCTGAAATGGGTGCATTTAAGATGGGGAGAATTAAATTACTTTGTGATTTAGTTAAACCTAAATATGGTATTATAACTTCTATTGGTACTGCACATTTAGATACTTTTGGAAGTAGAGAGAATGTACAAAAAGGGAAGTTTGAACTTATTGAATCTTTACCTAGTGATGGTGTTGGAATATTAAATGCAGATGATCCATATCAAGTTAATTATAAATTAAAGAATAATTGTAAGATAATTTGGATTGGTATAGAAAATAAAGATGCTGATTTAGTTGCTAGTAATATTAGTATTGATTCTAAAGGAATGACATTTGATGTTTATTTTAAAGAAGATGATATAACTCATACGTTTAATACTAGGTTGTTAGGTAACGCTAATATTTATAATATTTTAGCTGGTATAGCATTTGGTAAATATATGGGTATGAGTTTAAAAGAATTAGAGTTAGGTGTTAAAAGAATTAAACCTATTACTCATAGATTAGAACTTAAGAATATGGGGGATAGAACTATCATTGATGATGCTTATAATTCTAATCCTGTTGGTTCTAAAATGGCATTAGATGTATTAAAATTAATGGATGGAATGAAGATTGTTGTTACTCCTGGTATGATAGAATTAGGATTGGAACAATATTCTTTAAATAAAAAGTTTGGAGAATATATAAGTGAGGTTGCTGATTATGTTATACTAGTAGGGGAAAAACAAACAAAACCTATATTAGATGGTTTGCAATTAAGTAAGTATCCTAGCAATAAAGTTTGTATTATAAATGATGTTAAAGAAGCTTTTAAAATTATTGATAGTGTTAAAGAAAAAGATAAACATACATATATATTACTTGAAAATGATTTACCTGATATTTTTAATGAAAAATAGAAAGAAGGAGTTTTATGAAAATTAAAGTTGGTGTTATATTTGGTGGTGAAAGTGTAGAACATGAAGTTAGTGTTATAAGTGCTTTACAAGCCATTGAATCTATGAATAAAGAAAAATATGATATAGTTCCAATTTATATAAGTAAAGATAAAGTTTGGTATATTGGAGAAGCTTTATTTAAAATTGATAGTTATAAAGATTTAGATAATTTAAAGAAATGTTGTAAAGAAGTTACTTTATGTAAATTAAATGGAGAATTTTGTTTAATTAATACAAAAGGATTAATGAATAAAGTAGTTGAAAAAATTGATGTAGCATTTCCTATAGTTCATGGGCAAAATGTTGAAGATGGAACTTTGGCTGGGCATTTAGATACTGTTGGTATTCCTTATGTAGGAAGTGGAGTATTAGGAGCTAGTTTAGGTCAAGATAAAGTTGTTATTAAACAAATATTAAATAGTGTAAATATTCCGGTTGTAGATTATGTATGGTTTTATGATGTTGAATTTGATAATGATAAAGATAAATATTTAAAACTTATTGAAGAAATGGGATATCCCGTTGTTGTTAAACCAGCTTCTTTAGGAAGTAGTGTTGGCATTAACTTTGTTAAGAATGAAAAAACAATAGAGGATGCTATAAATGAAGCAATAGAATATGATAAAAAAATAATTGTTGAGCGTGCTGTAGATAATTTATTAGAAGTAAATTGTAGTGTAGTAGGTAATTATAGTATTCAAGAAGCTAGTGTAATAGAAGAAGTAATGAGTGCTAATTCAATATTAACTTATGAAGATAAATATATTGGCGAATCAAAATCTAAAGGTGCTAGTAAAGGTATGGTAAATGCTAGTAGAAGAATACCAGCTAATATAAGTGATAAATTAACTCATGATATAGAAGAAACTAGTAAAGAAGTATTTAGAGCATTAAATTTAAGTGGAGTATGTAGAATAGATTATTTAATAGATTCTAAAACAAATAAATATTATGTAAATGAACCAAATACTATTCCTGGATCATTATCATTCTATTTATGGGAACCTAAAGGTAAAAAATATACTGAATTACTAGATGATTTAATAACAATGGCTATTAAAGATTATAAAAATAAATTAAAGAAAACATATTGTTTTGATACAAATATTTTAAAAAACTTTAATGGAATAAAAGGTTCTAAAAAATAATAGTAAACTTTAAGTAAAGTTTACTATTTTTTAATTTTTATATATTTCTTTTTTTGTGATATATTGCTATAATTAATTAGCACAACAGATGTATTATAAACTTAACTTTACTCGCGCTTTGTTGATTTTTTGTCGACAATTTAAAAATAAAACAAAGTGTTATTAATTATAATTATCTAGTTGTGCTTTTTTTTTGCAATAATTTATGTTAATATTAAAATGTAGTTATAGTTTGGGAATAATAGATGATTTTTAAACTAAAAAACTATTATTTTAGACGAAATTTATATATATATTTCTTTATTATATTAGAGTAGAGAAATGAACTTAGGGGGAAGTTTATATGAAAAAAGAAACAAATTATCCGTCAACAGATAAGACTCATTTAGAAGGTACAAAGTTTTTTGAGAGACATCCTATTATACCTTCATTTTTAACATTTTCTCAAGTTATGGATTTAATGTTTTTAACACAAGGGAATCATAAAATAGTTGATTGTTTAAATTTAAGAGTAGATGTTAAGGAATTTCAAAAAGATAGTTTAATAATTGCAAAGGCTTTTTTAGAACTAGGTATAAAACCAAAAGATATTATTGTTGTATCTATGCCTAATTATTATCAAGCAATTCCTGTATTTAAGGCGGCTAATATGATAGGGGCAACAGTAACTTATTTAAATCCTTTAGCAAGTTTGGAAGAAACTAAGAATTATTTAAATATGTATGAATCACCAGTTTTTATAAATTGTAATAAAGATCAAATTTATAATGAGGAAATAAAAAAAGGTACAAAAGTTAAACATATTATTACAATGAATGAAAACTTAAGAAATAGTCGCAATTTAAATAGAAAGGTTGGTTATTCAGTAGGTAGTGTGGATGATTTTACTTATCATGAGTTAGGAAATGTTGGTAAATATCAAAAAAATAAATTTAAAACTAATTTTGGTGGTAAACAAGATGCTTTAATTTTGTATACAAGTGGTTCAACTGGTAAAGCTAAGAGTTTATTATTTACAAATGAAAATTTAATTGCTTCATGTATATATTTAAAGAATTCTACACATGTTCCTAATGTTACACCTGATGATAGCCGTTGGATGAATGTAGTTCCATTTATGTATCCTTATGGATTTGGAGCTTCAGTTTTACAAACATTCTTAAGTGGTAGAGAAGTAATTTTAACTCCTAATTTATCACCTGAAAATATATCTTATTATTATAGTAAAAATCCACATCTAGTTTTCGGTAGTCCAGCTCATTTAGAAATGACTAAGAGAAATTTACCTAAAGATCAAGATTTGTCAAGTTTAAAAATATATTTATCTGGTGGAGATTATTTATCAGTATCACAATCTCATGCTGGTATAGATTACTTTAAATCACATGGTGCAAAAGATATTACTATTAGTAATTCAAGTGGTACAGGAGAAACTTTAGGTTGTAGTACTAATGCGATGAATGTACCATATAGACCAGAAACTGTTGGTCAATTAGTTGTCGGTCCAGAATATGTAGTTTTAAATCCCGATACAATGGAAGAAGTAAAATACGGAGAAACTGGGGTTTTATGTACTAGAGGTAAACATGTATTTAAAGGATATTATGGTAGAGATGACTTAACTGACGAAATAATGATTGATTATAAAGGGAAGAAATATTATATGACAGGTAATATTGGTTTCTTAGATAAAGATAGATATTTTACATTAATTGGTCGTGCTTCTCGTTTCTTTATAATTAACACTTTAAATAAGGTCTATTGTGAATTAGTGCAATCTGTTGTGTCAAATATTGATGTAGTAGATAGTTGTGCTATTGTTCCTAAACCGAATGAAGAAAGTCTATATGAATGTAAAGCTTATGTTGTATTAAAAGATGGATATTTTCCTAGTGAGGAAATGGAAAGATATATTATTGATAAAAGTCGTGAAGTTTATGTAGATGCTACTGGAGAAGAAACAATATTAAAAGATTATGAAATTCCTGCTAGTGTAACTTTTTTAGATATATTACCAAGAACTGATATGGCTGAAAAAATAGATTATGAATCTTTAAAAAGAAAGGCAGAAGAAGAATATCAAAAAGAACAAGAAAATCAAAAAAAATATACTAAAAATAAGTAAACCTAAATGTTTACTTTTTTTTAATGTTTATGGTATACTTTATGTATGATGGAGGGTATATTTATGGGTAGTGGCATATTTTTTCCGGTTAGTGCTTTAGCATTTTCTATCTTGATGATAGTCTTATATTTTTCTAAAAAGTCAGTAAAGTCAATAGAAACGAAGTTATATAAACTTTTAATAATTGTTACTTTTGCAGGATTAATTATAGAATTGCTATGTACTTTTGCTGCATATATTAGTGGAGTTTTTCCTTTGTTAAGTGATTTTATTTTGAAATCTTATTTAGTTTATAATACTTTGTGGACAACTATTTTAACAATATATGTTTATTATATTTCTTTTCCTAAAAATAAAAATTTATTTAAGTATAAGTATTCAAAAAAAATAATAACAATAATATTTTTTATTGTTACAATAATTACTTATTTATTGAATTGCAATTTAGTAATAGAAAATAATTTTCAAACTAGATATACTAATGGTCCAAGTGTAAGTTTTACATATATAATTTGTGGTATTTTAATAGGTATGATGTTAATATTTATTATTAAGAATAAGAAGAATTTAAAGAATAAAAAATATATTCCAATATATGTTTTTATAGTTACTTTAATAATAGGTATAATAATACAAACTAATTATCCAGGTTTATTGATTATGACATACATAGAAACTTCAACAATTAATATAATGTATCATTCTATAGAAAATCCTGATATTAAAATGTTAGGTGAACTATATAAAAATAAAGAATTAGTAGAACAAACTTATGAAGATAAATCAAACTTCTTATTTGAACTTACTCAAGAGGTAAGAGATCCGTTATATAATATTTCTAATATATGTAATAATATGAAACAAGAAGAAGATATTAAAAAAATTAAAAGTGATTTAAATGTTATTAATAATTCTATAAGACAATTAGATTTTATTGTTAATGATGTTTTAAATGTTTCTACTTTAGATGTGCAAAGAGTTAAGTTTGTTAACAATAGATATAGTTTAAAATCTTTATATGATGATGTAGTTGCTAGAATAAAAGTTAATGTTAGTGATAATATAGAATTTAGGACGAATATTCCTAATAATGTTCCATATCTTTATGGAGATTCTATAAAATTAAAGCAAATATTATATTCATTAATTATGAATTCTGTTAAGAAAACTAGTAGTGGTTTTATAGAATTTAATGTAAATACTATAGAAAAATATGATGTATGTAGAGTTATATTTACTATTATCGATAGTGGTAGTGGTATGTCTATCGATAAAATAAATGAAGTATTAAGTGTTACAGGTGAATTTGATTCAACTGATGTTGAAAACTTAGAAAAAACTGAATTTAATATTAAACTTTGTCAAAAAATTATTAAAGTACTTGGTGGTAATTTATTAATCAAAAGTAAAGCAGGAAAAGGTACTGAAGTAATGTTAACTATAGATCAAAGAATATATAATTCTGATAATGATAATAGTGTATTAAAACAATATGAAAATGCTATATATAATTCTAAAAAAGCTTTAATTGTTTGCCAAGATAAGAATATAACAACAATTTTAAAAAAGAAATTAAATGAAAATAGTATAGGTTATTCTGTTATTCTATATGGTATGGATGCAGTTGATAAAATAAAAAGTGGTAAAAAGTATGATTTTATAATAGTACAAGATGATATGAAAGAAATGTCTGGATATACTACTTTAAAAGAAATGCAAAAATTAAATAAATTTAATATACCTGTTATAGTTATGTTAGATAATAATAAAATTAATATAAAAGAACATTATATAAAAGATGGTTTTGAAGATTATATATTATTAGATAACTTTAGTGAAGATGTAAATAGAATATTAAATAAATATTAGAATATTTGATGTGTAAAAAAGATATAAATTAAGTATAAGATTTATATCTTTTTATATACAAAATTATTAAAAAGTTATAAAATTAAATAAGTGATAGGAGAGATAAAATGACTTTAATAAAATATATTATATTAGGTATTATACAGGGTATAACAGAACCTTTACCAATAAGTAGTAGTGGACATCTATTTATTTTTAAGCAATTATTTAAAACTGATATTTTAAATGATTTAAATTTCGAAATATTTTTAAATTTTGCTTCATTTATAGCGATATTTATTATATTTTGGAAAGATATTGTTAAACTTGTTAATGGATTTTTTAAATATATTTTTGATAAAAATGAGAGAAGTAAATATATTAATGAATTTAAATATTGCATGTTGATTATAATTGGTAGTATACCTGTTGGATTAGTTGGTTTTTTATTTAAAGATCAAATAGAAAGTATATTAAATAAAACTTGGATAGTTGGTATTATGTTTATAATAACTGCTATTAGTTTGATAATAGTTAGAAATATAAATGGTAATAAGGATGATAATAGTATTACATATAAAGATGCTTTAATTATAGGGTTGTTGCAAGCTTTAGCTCTATTTCCTGGATTATCAAGAAGTGGTACAGTATTAGTTGGTTGTTTATTATGTAAGTTAAGTCGTGAAACATCTTTAAAATATACTTTTATGTTATATTTACCAGTTAGTGTTGGTACATTTATTCTAGGAGTAAAAGACATAATAGAAGTAGGGTTACCGTCTAGTATGTTGTTAAATTATATTCTAGGAATGATTTTTTCTGGTATATTTACTTTATTAACATATAAAGTATTTAGTGAATATGTAAAAAAAGGAAAACTATGGAAGTTTTCAATATATTTATTTATAGTAGGGATATTTGTTTTATTATATTTTATGTAGCATACTTTAGTATGCTTTTAATTTGCAAAAATATAAAAAATGTTTGAAAATGTGGCCGAAATATTATAGTATATTGATGTAATATTTATTTTATTAGTTTGTCTAATATAAGTATTATAGGGAATAATATTATAATTTTTGCCAAAGAGAAATTTTTTACATCCCTTTTTCTCTTAGGCCAGTAATTAAAATAATTGTAACTAAAAAAATTATCTTAAAGTTTATATTTCCTTGGAATTTATCCTAAATACAAAAAATTGTAAAATATATATGTGTTAGTAATCAAAAGAAGAAAAGGCGTATATATAAATTACAATTTTTTTTATTCTAACATTAATTTTATTGTATTGGTTTCTTTAACAAATTGGTTTGCTGTTGGAATTTGTTCAATAACTTTACTACCAGTTCCTGTATATTCAATTTTAAAACCTTTTAATTCTTTTTTTGCGTCATTTATATTCATTCCAATTACGTTTGGTAACATAATATATTTGGTATCTAACCAAGTATATTCTTGTCTAATCATTCCAGTATTATCTTGCTTAATATTTTTGATATCTATTATACTTTTCATTACATTTTTTGCAATAGGTGCAGATACTGTGCCACCATATTGTGTAATACCTTTTGGATTATCTATTGCTACATATACAATATATTCTGGTTTATCTGCTGGTAGGAAACCAATAAAAGAAAGAATATAGTTTCCAACCATGTAAATACCATTATTAACTTTTTGAGCTGTACCTGTTTTACCTCCGACTCTATAATTTTCAATATAAGCATTTTTACCTGTGCCGTTTGCCACAACACTTTCTAATGCATATCGTACTAATTTACTTGTTTCTTCGCTTATCACTTGTTTTGTGGTATTTTTTTTATTCTCTAAAATAATTGTATTTGTTTCTGGTTCGCTTAAATATTTAACTATGAAAGGGGTATTTAAATAACCTCCATTTATTGCAGCTGAAACTCCAGCAATTTGCTGAATAGGGGTAACACTTATACCTTGTCCAAAAGACATTGTTGCTTGTTCTACAGGACCAATATTTTCATATTTAAAAAGTATTCCGGAGCTTTCACCATTTAAATCAATTCCTGTTTTTTTACCAAACCCGAATTCTGTAATATATTTATAAAGACGTTCGGTACCTAGTTTTTGTCCCATGACTACAAATCCTGGGTTGCAAGAATTTTCTACAACATTTAGAAATGTTTGACTTCCATGTCCACCTTTTTTCCAGCATTTTATTCTAGCGCTATCTACGTTAATTGAACCGCTATCATGAAAATGATCATCAAATATATTTATTGTTTTTTCTTCTAATGATGCTGCAAGGGTTATTATTTTAAAAGTACTACCTGGCTCGTAGGTAGCCCAAATAGGTAAATTTCTATTAATTGTGTTAGTATCATAATTTTGATAGTTATTGGAGTCGAAATTTGGTCTTGAAGACATTCCTAATATTTCTCCGGTATTTGGATCGGCGACAACTATAAGTGCTTGTTCTGGATTATATTTTGTCATAACATTATCTAATTCACGTTCTATAGAAAGTTGTATATCTAAATCTATTGTTAATGTTACATTTATACCGTTTTGAGGCTCAACATAAACTTCTGATTTATCTAGTCTATTTCCTTTACCATCACTATAATATTTTATTGCCCCACTTTTTCCAGTTAAATAACTATCATATTCTAATTCTATACCTGACAGTCCTTGATTATCTATTCCAACATAACCTAATACATGACTTAATAGATTATTATATGGATAATATCTTTTACTTTCTTTTACTAAATATACACCGTCGTAATTTAAGTTATTAATTTTTTCTGCAATTTCATAACTTAATTGTCTACCTTCGGGGTGTACTCTTTCAATACTAGTTTTTTTATTAATATGTTCAAACATATCGTTATAACTAACATTTAATATATTTGCTAAATCTTTTGCAACTAATTCTTTATTTTCTATTTGATTAGGAATGAGAACTAAACTTACTGTTGTTATATTTTCTGCTAATATTTTTCCATTTCTATCTAATATTAAACCTCTATCAGCAGTAATAGGTAGATTTCTACTCCATAAATTATCTGCTAAATCATTTAGTTTATTATAATCAATAACTTGTATATAAAAAACTCTTATGATAATAGCGATAAACATTATTAATACTATTACAAATATAAATCTAATTCTTCCATGAATATTTTCTACGAACAATTTAATCACCTAATTAATTTTATTTTTTTAAATAAAAAAAATGCTTTAAGCATTTTAATTAAGTATAAATATTCCTATAGTTAAATATGTTGCAAATAAACACCATAAAAGATATGGAATAAATAAATAATAAGATATTTTGCTAGTTCTTTTAAATGTTTTCATAGTTAAAATTATTAAGATATCTAGAAGTATTATCCATAGTACTGATATAAATTTCCATTTAAGTACGAAAAATATTATCGACCATAATAAATTTACTGCTAACTGAATATAGTAAATGTAATTTGTTTCTTT
This sequence comes from Bacilli bacterium, assembly GCA_045541255.1. Taxonomy (GTDB): domain Bacteria; phylum Bacillota_I; class Bacilli_A; order RF39; family UBA660; genus UMGS1124. The sequence goes on from JAZQIU010000053.1 coordinate 13,550, forward strand.
ATTATTATTTTTATAAATAAAGTATGCTATTCCCATAAGTAAATATATTATAGACCAAACAATAGGAAAAAGTATTTTTGGCGGTGAAACAGGTGGTTTTATTAATGTAGTATAATCACTAAAATTAGAAGTAAATAAACCTATAAGTGAACCTAAAATTATTGGTAATAAAATATAAAATCCATTTTTTATTATTTTTTTCATAATAGTTCCTTTCATAATAATTATATATTTATTAATATAAAATATTCCTCTTGTTTCTTGACTTTTAAGTATTTGAAGTCATATAATTTTAATGTGTTATAGGGTTAATGTAAAAAAATAATTTGAATATAGTTTTGAGTTAATTATAAAAATTAATGAAGGGAAGAAATGTATGTTAAAAATATTTAAAAATTTTAATAAGAAAGATATTGGGTTAATAATTCTTTGTATTTTATTAATAGCTTTTCAAGTTTGGTTAGATTTAAAGATACCTGATTATATGAGTGGTATAACTACTTTAATACAAAGTGAAGGTAGTAAAATGGTTGATATTTTAAGTAAGGGTGGCTTAATGCTTTTATGTGCTTTTTGTAGTTTATTATCAGCTATATTAGTAGGTTATTTTTCATCTAATTTGGCAGCTAATTTTTCTTTGAATTTAAGAAAAAAAATATTTGATAAAGTATGTAAATTTAGCACTGCAGAAATAAAGAAATTTTCTATTAGTAGTTTAATTACTCGTACTACAAATGATGTTACTCAATTAGAAATGTTAATATCTATGGGATTACAAATGTTAATTAAAGCACCAATTATGGCTGTATGGGCTATTAGTAAAATAATTGGTAAAAGTTTAGAATGGAGTATGCTTACTGGTGCTGGTGTTGTAATATTACTTGTTACTATTGGAATACTTTTAATTATCGTATTTCCTAGATTTGAAAAAGTACAAAAGTTAATTGATAGGGTAAATGGTGTTACTAGTGAGAGTTTAAGTGGAATTCGAGTTATTAGAGCTTTTAATGCTGAAGTATATCAAGAAAATAGGTTTGATAATGTAAATAGTGAATTAACAAAAATACAGTTATTTAATCAAAGATGTTTTGCTATTTTAAATCCTGTTATGAATTTGGTTATGCATTTTTTAACATTAGGAATTTATTTTATAGGTGCATTTTTAATTGAAGAAGCAGGTATGGTAGATAAAATAACTTTATTTAGTAATATGGTAGTTTTTTCTAGTTACGGTATGCAAGTTATAGCATCATTCTTGATGCTTGCTATGATATTTATGATATGGCCTAGAGCTAATGTTTCAGCACGTCGTATTAATGAAGTATTAGAAGAAAAGTTTTCTATTATAGATGGTAATGAAAAAGATGGTAAAGAAGTTGGGACTGTAGAATTTAAAAATGTATCATTTAAATATCCAGATGCTGATGAGTATTTATTAAAAAATATAAGTTTTAAAGTTAATAAAGGTGAAACTATTGCTTTTATAGGTTCAACTGGTAGTGGTAAAAGTACATTAGTTAATTTAGTACCTAGATTTTATGATGTAACTGAGGGAAGAATATTAGTTGATGGTGTAAATGTTAAAGATTATAAATTAGAAGAATTACATAATAAAATAGGTTATATATCTCAAAAAGCTGTTATGTTTACTGGTACAGTTAAGTCTAATGTAAGTTATGGTGATAATGGTAAAAAAAGCCCTACGATGAATAAAATAAAAGAAGCTATAGATGTTGCTCAAGGTACAGAATTTGTTACTAAGATGGATAAAAAATATGATTCTCATATTGCAAGAGGTGGTACTAATATATCTGGTGGTCAAAAACAAAGATTATCAATTGCTCGTGCTGTAGCTAGAGAACCAGAAATATATATATTTGATGATTCTTTTTCGGCTTTAGATTATAAAACTGATTTAGCTTTAAGACAAGAATTAAAGAAATATACAAAGGATGCTACAAGTATGATTGTAGCTCAAAGAATTGGTACTATAATTCATGCTGATAAAATTGTAGTTCTTGATAAAGGTGAATGTGTTGGAATAGGAACTCATAAAGAACTATTAAAAAAATGTAAAGTTTATAAAGAGATTGCGTTATCACAATTATCAAAGGAGGAGTTAGAAAATGCCTAGACCTATGGGAGCAAATAGAGGAGTTCCTGAAACTTCAAAAGATTTTGGAGGTTCAATAAAAAGATTATTTAATAGTTTAAATAAATGGCGTTATCTTTTGATATTTTCATTATTACTTGCTATGATTAGTGCAATTTTAGCTTTAGTAGCTCCTAATAAATTGTCTGATTTAACGGATACAATAACTTTAGGATTACAACCAAATATAAATGAGAATATTGTTAATGATATAATGAAAGACAAAGATATAAGTAATGAAGATAAATTAAAGTTTAGTGAGCTTATGTCTTTAGTAGAATCTGATAAAGATGTAAGTGTTTTATTAGATAAAATGGATTTGTTGCCTGAATCTATATATAATATAATAAAACCTAAAATGGATATGGCTCGTATAAAAAGTATTGGTTTATTATTAACTATAATATATGTAATTAGTGCTTTATTTAGTTATATTCAATCTATACTTATGACTACTATTTCAAATAATTTTGCTAAAAAATTAAGAACTAGTATTAGTAAAAAAATAAATAAATTACCTTTAAAATATTTTGATGTTCACGAAACAGGAGATGTATTATCTCGTGTAACAAATGATATTGATACAATTGCTCAAAATATGAATAATAGTTTTGCAACATTAGTAACAAGTTTGACATTATTTTTAGGTTCTATAATTATGATGTTTGTAACTAATTGGATAATGGCTATAACTGCTATAGTATCAAGTGTTTTGGGATTTAGTTTAATGGGGATATTATTAGGTAAATCTCAAAAATATTTTACTCAAAGACAAGAAGAACTAGGAGAGTTAAATGGTTTTATAGAAGAAATATATTCGGGACATAATATTGTTAAAGCTTATAATGGTGAAAAAGATGCTATAAAAGAATTTAATGAGTTGAATGAAAAATTATATGAAAGCAATAGAAAAAGTCAATTTTTATCTGGTATTATGCAACCTATAATGGGATTTGTTGGAAACTTAGGATATGTTGCTGTATGTGTAGTTGGTGCTTTATTAGTTATGAATAATTATATTTCATTTGGTGTAATTGTAGCATTTATGATTTATGTTAGAATGTTTACTAATCCATTAAGTCAAATAGCTCAAGCAATGACTTCTTTACAAATGACTGCTGCTGCTAGTGAGAGAGTGTTTGAATTTTTAGATGAAGAAGAAATGACAAATGAAAGAAAATTAAAAGGTAAGTTAGATAAAATTAATGTAAAAGGTAAAATAGAATTTAAAAATGTAAAATTTGGTTATGATGAAAATAGGACAATAATACAAGATTTTAGTGCTAAGGTTAAACCTGGTAGCAAAGTTGCAATAGTAGGACCAACTGGTGCTGGTAAAACTACTATAGTAAATTTATTAATGAAATTTTATGAAGTAAATTCTGGTGATATTTTAATTGATGGTGTTTCTATTAAAGAATTAAAAAGAGAAGATATACACGATTTATTTGTTATGGTTTTACAAGATACTTGGTTATTTAATGGTAGTGTTAGAGATAATTTAAAATTTAATAAACAAAATGTTAGTGATGAAGATATAATGGATGCTTGTAGAGTTGTTGGAGTAGATCATTTTATTAAAACTTTACCTGGTAGTTTGGATGCTGAAGTAAGTAATAATGATTCTATTAGTCAAGGACAAAAACAATTATTAACAATAGCTCGTGGTATGATTAAAAATGCTCCGTTCTTAATTTTAGATGAAGCAACAAGTAGTGTAGATACTAGAACAGAAGAGTTAGTACAAAAAGCAATGGACAAATTATGTGATGGTAAAACTTCATTTATTATTGCTCATCGTTTATCAACAATTAAAAATGCTGATTTAATTCTTGTTATGAATGATGGTAATATAGTAGAACAAGGTACTCATAAAGAATTAATGAAACAAAATGGTTTTTATGCAGATTTATATAATTCTCAATTTAAGAAAAATGCTTAAGGTCAATTTGACCTTTTTTTAATGTTGTGATAAACTAATCTATACTTTTATGGGGAAGTGGTTATAGTGTGGAAAATAGGGAATGTTGAAATAAAAAATCGTATTGTTTTAGCGCCTATGGCAGGTATTAGTAATACAAGTTATAGAAGGATTATTAAAAATATGGGATGTGGCTTAATATTTGCTGAGATGGTGAGCGATAAAGCGATTGTTTTTGATAATGAGAAAACTAGGGGTCTTTTAAAGATGGATGATAGTGAAAGACCTATAGTTCAGCAAATATTTGGTAGTGATGTGGAAAGTTTTGTTGAAGCAGCAAAAAAAATAGAAAATATTATGCATCCTGATATTATAGATATAAATATGGGGTGTCCAGTTCCTAAAATAGCCCTTCGTAGTCAAGCAGGTAGTGCACTATTAAAAAATCCAGAGAAGATTGGTGAAATTGTATCTGCTGTTTGTGATGCAGTTAATGTTCCAGTAACAATAAAAATAAGAAGTGGTTGGGATGAAAATAATATAAATTGTGTTGAAGTTGCCAAGATAGCAGAAAAAGCTGGAGCGAGTGCTATAACTCTTCATGCTAGAACTCGTAGTCAAGGGTATAGTGGAAATGCAGACTGGAGTTTGATAAAAAAAGTTAAAGAAAGTGTAACTATCCCTGTAATTGGAAATGGCGATGTAGTTAGTCCAGAACTTGCTAAAAAGATGCTTGATGAAACTGGTTGTGATGCTGTTATGATTGGTAGAGGTGTATTAGGCAACCCTTGGTTAGTTAAAAATTGTGTAGATTATTTAGAAACTGGAAGCTATGAAAATAATATTACTTTAAAAGATAAAATTGAAATGTTGAAAACTCATTTTGAAATGTTAATAAAAGATAAAAATGAACGAGTAGCTCTATTAGAGATTCGTAGTCATGCGTTGTGGTATTTAAAAGGTGTTAGTGGTGGAGCAAAAGTAAAAAATATGATATGTTCTGCAAAAAGTCCTGAAGAAGTATTTAATATATTAGAGGAGTTACTTAATAATGAATGTTGTTAATTTTAAAGATATTATTTTAGGTGACAGTATAGGAAAAGGTGCTTCTGGGGAAGTTAGAAAATGTGCTTTTGAAGGGAAGCAATATTGTATAAAAATAATTAACACGACTTATCCAAGAAGTGTAGTTTCTAATATTAAAAGAATGACAAATATAGAGTTTAGTAAAGAGTATTTTACACCTTTATATATAGTTGAAGGTACTACTGGGAATTTTTATGGATATTTAATGAATTATGATGAAAACTTAAAAGAAGCAACTAAAATAAGAGATTTTAATGAAAAGTTAATATTTTTAAAAAATGCTAGAAGAATCATTGAGAAATTACATAAAGAATATAAAAGGGTTCATGGTGATTTAGTTAGTGAAAATATGATGTATGATGAATTATTAAAGTCATTTTTGGTAGATTTTGATTCTTCTTTAAAATTTGATAAACAATATGAGAATAAACAAACTGTTAGGTTATTTGTACAACAGTATTTGAGGTATTATCCGGTAGATAAAAATATGGATATTTATACATTTAATGTTACTACATTAAAAATGTTAGGAAGCGTACCAATTGTTAATTTGTTATTTCAAGATATTGCAACAAATGAATTTAAAATGTTTCAGGATAAAAAAGAAGTAAGAAAATTAACAAAAGAATTATTGTTAAGAGATACTAGAAGAGAGTATAGTGGTGAATATATTATAGATTATTTATAGTAAGGGTGGTTTTATGGAAAATAGAGGTTATTTAGGTAGTATTACAAAATATAATATAATAGGTTTTGGAAGTAATGCAGATGTTTATTTAGCAGAATATTTTGGTTCATCTGTTGCATATAAAGAATTTTGGAAACCAGAATATGCTGCAGTAATAAAGGATGAAATAGTAAAATTAAGTGAATTTGATGGTGGGGATAAATTTATTTTTCCTGAAAGATTTATTTATGAAAAACCAACAGATGAAGTTTTTAAAGGTTATACTATGCCATTATTATATAAGTATAATTTTGTGTATGAAGAATATTTAGAAAAATTAGATTATGACAAAAAGATATCTATTTTATTTAAAGCAAGAGATTTATTAGAGGAATTACATAAAGAATATAGAATATTACATGCTGATGTTGCTCCTTGGAATTTTATGTATAATGAAGATAGTGATCATTTAGTATTAACAGATTATGATACTTCGTTGAGTATTTCAAATTCTATAAAAATAAATGGAAGTCATAATGATATTGTTAGAGAGTATGCAAAATATAACAAAATAGATGAACATTTAGATGTTTTCTTATTTAATTTATGTTGTTATGCTGTATTGAATAATTTGGATATAAATTTTGTGTTAGGACAAATTAGAAATAATAATTTTGGAATATTACAAAGTAAAAAAGCTATTGATGTATTAAGTAGTTATAAAGATTTAAGTGATACAAAATCTTTAAAGAAAGAGTATATTATTGATTATTTAAAATAATATACTTTTTTATTTTAAATTATTAATTTTGTGGTAAAATAATAAGGCGTAAAGGAGTTGTTATTATGGATAAAATAGTTATTAAAGGTGCTAGAGAAAATAATTTAAAAAATATAGATATAGAAATTCCAAAAAACAAATTAGTTGTTATGACTGGAGTAAGTGGTAGTGGTAAAAGTAGTTTAGCATTTGATACTATATATGCTGAAGGTCAAAGAAGATATGTGGAAAGTTTATCAAGTTATGCAAGACAATTTCTAGGTGGGACTGAAAAAGCTGATGTTGATTCTATAGAAGGTTTAAGCCCAAGTATATCTATTGATCAAAAAACTACTAATAAGAATCCTAGAAGTACAGTTGCAACAGTAACTGAAATATATGATTATTTTAGACTTTTATATGCTCGTATTGGTGTTCCATATTGTCCTAAACATAAAACTCCTATTAAAAGTCAAAGTATAGAAGAAATGACTAATAAAATATTATCTATGGAAACTGGTACTAAGTTAGAAATATTATCTCCTGTTATATATGGTGAAAAAGGTAGTCACGAGAAAGTATTTGATAATTTACGTAAAAATGGTTTTACTAGAGTTAAAGTAAATGGTGAAACAAGAGATTTAAGTGAAGATATTAAATTAGAGAAAAATAAAAAAGATAATATATTAGTTGTTGTAGATAGAATTGTAGTAAGAGATGAAGATAGAAGTAGAATATTTGATAGTTTAGAAACTGCAACTAAACTATCTAATGGAAAAGTTGTTATAAATATTATAGGTGATAGAGAATTTATTATGAGTGAGCATTATGCTTGTCCTGAATGCGATTTTTCTTTGCCAGAGTTAGAACCACGTTTATTTTCTTTTAACGCTCCATATGGAGCTTGTACTGAGTGTAAAGGTTTAGGTGCTAAGCAAAATATAAGTGTTGATTTACTTATACCAGATAAAACTAAAAGTATATTGGATGGTGCTATTAAACCTTTAAGTATGGATCCTAATATTTATACAACTAATATTTTAACAGTTGCTAAATATTACGATATTGATTTAAGTGTACCAGTTAAAGATATGAAAGATAGTGATTTAGATATTATTTTATATGGTACTGATGAAGAGATAAATTTTGAATATACTTCTAAAACTGGTAGTAAACGATATACTAAAGATACTTATGAAGGTGTTATAAATAATTTTGAAAGAAGATATATAGAAACTAGTAGTAAATGGATAAGAGAGTGGATAGATGGTTATATGGTAGAAACTACTTGTCCTAAATGTAAAGGTGCTAGACTTAATAAAGATGTATTAAGTGTTTATATCAATAAAAAAAATATATATGATTTAACTTGTATGAGTATATTAGAGTTAATAGAGTTTTTTGATAAATTAAAATTAAATAAAGAGGAAATTAAGATAAGTGAATTAATTATAAAAGAGATTAAATCTAGATTAGATTTTTTAAATAATGTTGGTTTGGGTTATTTAACATTAAATCGTAGTGCTGGTACTTTATCAGGTGGAGAAAGTCAACGTATAAGATTAGCTACTCAAATAGGTAGTAGATTAAGTGGAGTTTTATATGTATTAGATGAACCTAGTATTGGGTTACATCAAAAAGATAATGAAAGATTAATAAATTCATTAAAAGAAATGAGAGATTTAGGTAATACATTGATAGTAGTAGAACATGATGAAGATACTATGAGAGCTGCCGATTACTTAATTGATATTGGTCCTGAAGCAGGAGAAAATGGTGGATACATTGTAAGCCAAGGTACTCCTAGTGATGTTATGAAAGATAAGAATAGTTTGACAGGTAGATATTTATCTGGTGTAGAAAAAATAGAAGTGCCTAAGACAAGAAGAAAAGGAAATGGATTATTTTTAGAAGTTAAAGGTGCTAAAGAAAATAATTTAAAAAATATAAATGTTAAGATTCCTTTAAATACATTTACTGTAGTTACCGGAGTAAGTGGAAGTGGTAAGAGTACTTTAGTTAATGAAATACTTTATAAGACTTTAAGAAAAGAAATTTATAATAGTAAAGATATTCCTGGTAAGTGTAAAGAAATAATAGGTCTAGAAAATATAGATAAAGTTGTCGATATTACACAAGATCCTATAGGACGTACTCCAAGAAGTAATCCAGCTACTTATGTTGGTGTATTTGATGATATAAGAGATGTTTTTGCTGAAATGAAAGAGAGTAAAATCAAAGGATATAACAAGAGTAGATTCTCATTTAATGTTAAAGGTGGAAGATGTGAAGCATGTTGGGGTGATGGTGTAAAGAAAATAGAAATGCACTTTTTACCAGATGTTTATGTACCTTGTGATGTTTGTCATGGTACTCGTTATAATAGTGAAACTTTAAGTGTTAAATTTAAAGGAAAAAATATTGCTGAAGTTTTAGATATGAGAGTTAATGAAGCAGTAGATTTCTTTGAAAATGTTCCTAAAGTTAGGGATAAATTAAAAATGTTACAAAGTGTTGGTTTAGGTTATATAAAATTAGGTCAAAGTGCTCCAACATTATCTGGCGGTGAAGCAGGACGTGTTAAGTTAGCAAAAGAATTACAAAAGAAACCTACTGGTAAAAGTATATTTATTTTAGATGAGCCAACTACAGGGTTACATGTTGATGATATAAAGAAATTATTGGTTATATTACAAAGAATAGTTGATAATGGTGATACAGTTTTAATTATTGAACATAACTTAGATGTAATTAAAGTTGCTGATCATATTATTGATTTAGGACCTGATGGTGGTAATGGTGGAGGAAAAGTATTAATTACTGGAACTCCAGAAAAAGTTAGTAAATGTAAAGAGAGTTATACAGGAGAATTTTTAAAGAAAGTATTATAACGAAGTGTTAGTACAAGTTATATACTTTCTTTTTTTTATAAAATACTTGAAGAAAAGCAATATCGATAATATAATTATAATAATGGAGTTGATTAAATGTTAGAATATAATAGAAATGTAACTTTAAGAGATAAAGTATTAGATATATTAAGTACAATTTTAGTAAATATGATAGTTATAATAATGGCCACGAAAGTATTTAAAAATATAAGTGTTGATAGTGTATTTTATACATTTTTAGTAGCTATTTTATTAATGGCATTTAATAAAGGTGTAAAACCTATACTTAATTTAATTATGTTACCAATAAATATTTATACTTTAGGTATAACTTATCCGTTTGTTAATGTTATTATTTTAAAATTGATAAGTTTATTATTAGGTAAACATTTTATACTTAGTGGGTGGTTTAGTGCGTTTTTTATATCAATATTTATATCTATTATGACTATCTTAATAGATTCGATTATAGGGAAAGAGATTAGGAAGGTGTAGTTTATGAATCCAGTAATATTTAGTATAGGAAATTTTGAAATAAGATGGTATTCTGTAATTTTATTAAGTGCTTTTTTAGTAGCGTGTTATTTTATAAATAAAGAGGCAAAAAGGTTTGATATAGAGAAAGATTTTATATTTAATTTAGTATTTTGGACTTTAATATTTGGGCTTATAGGAGCAAGAATTTATTATGTTATATTTGATTGGTCTTATTATAGTGCTAATATAAACGAAATATGGAAAGTGTGGAATGGTGGTTTAGCAATACATGGTGGAATTATTGCAGGATTATTAACAATCATTGTTTATACTAAAAAATATAATTTAAGAGTTACAAGATATTTAGATTTTATTGTTGTAGGATTAATTATAGGACAAGCAATAGGAAGATGGGGGAATTTTTTTAATAGTGAAGCGCATGGTTTAGCGACTAGTTTAGAACATTTACAAAATTTACATATTCCTGATTTTGTTATTGAAGGAATGAAAATAAATGGTGTTTATTATACTCCAACTTTCTTATATGAATCTATATTGTGTTTAATAGGGTTTATAATTTTATGTATTGCTAGAAGAAATAAATATACTAAAGTAGGAACTCCTACAGCATTATATTTAATTATATATGGTATTATTAGATTTTTTATAGAAAGAAGTAGAACTGATTCTTTAATGTTTGGCGGTTTTAAAATTGCTATGATTGTTTCTGTTATTATGATTATAATTGGCGTAGTAATGTTAATAATAAATAGTAAGAAAGGTAAATTTGAAGATCTTTATAATGATAAGAATAATAGAGAGGTTATAAGATTTTAGGTGAATTTATGATTTATGATGTTATTATTATAGGTTTAGGAGCTGCTGGTTTAAGTGCTAGTATTTATGCAAAAAGAAGTGGATTAAATGTTGCAGTAATTAATTTTAGTACACCAGGTGGAATTATTAATGAAAGTAGTATTGTTGAAAATTATCCTGGTTTTAAAAGTATTAGTGGACCTGATTTAGCTTTTAATTTTTTTGAACATTTTAATAGTTTAGATGTTCCATTATTTAATGAAGAAGTTATAGATATTATTGATGGAGATATAAAAAAAGTTATTACGAATAATAAAGAATATAGTGCAAAAAAAGTTATTATTTGTAGTGGTAGAAAGCCGAGAAAATTAGGCTTAGAAGATGAAGATAAATATTTTGGTAGAGGTATAAGTTATTGTACTTTGTGTGATGGTAATTTATATAAAGATAAAACTGTATGTGTTGTAGGTGGAGGTAATAGTGCTTTAGAAAGTGTTAATTATTTAAGCGATATTTGTAAAAAAGTTTATCTTTTAGTAAGAAGTAATAAAATTATTGCGGATGAAAGTTTAGTAGAAAGAGCTAAATGTTTAGACAATGTAGAAATTTTACTAGAAATAAAAATAGAAAAATTTTTAATAGAAGATGAAAAGATAAAAGGTGTAAAAACTTATAATAGTGAATTAGAAGTTGATGGGATATTTGTTAATATTGGTTTTGAACCTAGCATAAATATTTTAAAATCTTTAGATATTAAGATGGATAAAAATTATATAATAGTAGATAAAAATATGGAAACAAGTATAAAAGGAATATATGCTTGTGGTGATATTATAAAGAAGGATTTATATCAATTAGTTACTGCTGTTAGTGAGGGAGCTATAGCTGCAACTAGTATATATAATAATTTAAAATATCAAAAATAATTAGTTTTTATTGAAAAAATAAAAATTTAAGTATACAATGATATTATCAGGAGGTAAGAGAATGAAAATTATTTTTAGATCAAATAATCATTTTGCGAAAAAAACATTAGTAGGATTAGGTGGAGCTGAAGCATGGTTAAAAAGTTTATCAAAATATCTAAGTGATGATGCTACAATTTGTTTATCAATTTTTACAGATAAAAAAAGCTTTACAGAAGCATCAATAGATATTTATGATGATAAATTACATGTTACTTCAAAAACTAAAAATGAAGATATGGTAGATGCTGTTAATTCAGCAATTGCTAAATCAGCTGCTCAATTAAAGAAAGTTAAAGATAAAAAAACTAATTATTCTTTAACAAAAACTGAAAAAGATATTTTAAGTTTTAATGATTTAGAAGATGAAATTGATTTGAATCCAAATGTTTTATCTGGTTATGAATTATTAGATGCTGAAAAAGCTTTGGCAGAAAGAAAAAATACATCTAAATATGCTCAAGTTACTAAAAGTTATGTAGATTATTTATATGGTGTTAAAGATATAGAAAATGAAATTGTTAGAGCTGAAGAACATTTATCAGTATTGAATCATATATTAGCAACTGAAATAGATACTATGTTATATATTGATTATGTAGCTTTACAAGAAAGTATAAAACAAATTGAAACAGAAATTAAAGTTTTAAAAAATCGTAAAGATTCTTATAAAATGAATATTCGTGATGAAAGATATATTGATGAAGTAATTGAAGAAGAATTGAACATTTTAAGTTTAAAGAGAAAATAACCGAGGCAAAAGTCGGTTATTTTTTTTTATAAGAACATATATTAGAATAGAAAGGAGTTATTATAAAAAATGAATAATGGAATGAATTATCATAGATGTTCACCGTGTTGTAATTGTATGGATAATGGTACTGTTTTAGGACCAACAGGACCAACCGGACCTACTGGACCAAGAGGATTTGTGGGACCTACTGGGCCTCAAGGTACTCAAGGTTTACAGGGAATTCAAGGGCCTATAGGACCTACTGGACCACAAGGTGTTCAAGGGCTACAAGGTGAACAGGGTGATATTGGTGCTACTGGTGCGACAGGACCTCAAGGTATACAAGGACCAACAGGTCCAACTGGGCCAACTGGAGCAACGGGAATAGCCGGAGTAACAGGACCAACAGGTCCAACTGGACCTCAAGGTGATATAGGACCTACTGGTCCATCAGGAGAAGCTGGAGAAACACCGACTTTAACTATTGGTACTGTAACAACAGGAGAACCTGGAAGTGAAGCGGCAGCATCTATAACTGGAACAGCACCTAATTTTGTACTTAATTTAACTATTCCACAAGGACCTACTGGACCAACTGGACCAATAGGACCATAAGGTGTTCAAGGAGAAATAGGAGTTACAGAATTACAAGGAATTTAAGGTGTACAAGGTATTCAAGGTATTCAAGGTTAAGTAGGACCTACTGGACCAGCAGGCGAAGATGCTTAGATAAAAAAATAATTTGCACTTTATTGTGTAGATTATTTTTTTTTATAATAGTAAATAATACTTATACTTATAATATTAATTTTTCATATAATTATATTGGTGAATTTATGAAAAAATATAAAGTTTGCGTATATGCAATTTGTAAAAATGAAGAACAATTTGTTGAACGATGGGTTAAAAGTATGAATGAAGCGGATGCTATTTATGTAATGGACACAGGTTCTACTGATAATACGGTTCAAAAATTAAAAGATTTAGGGGTAAACGTTATTGTTGAAAAAATTAGTCCATGGAGATTTGATGTTGCTAGAAATAAATCATTAGATATGCTACCTCTTGATACGGATATTTGTGTTTGTACAGATTTAGATGAAGAATTTGAAATTGGTTGGAGAGAAAAGTTAGAGGAAAATTATAGTGAAAATTGTCGTGTTAATTATACTTATAATTGGCATATAAATGAAAATGGTATAGCTGATGTTACTTTTTTATTAAATAAAATCCATCCTAGAATAGGTTATATTTGGACGCATCCAGTCCATGAAGTTTTAACACCTTTAAATGAGGAAAAATTTATTAATATTGAAAGTATAGTCTTAAATCATTATCCAGATTCTACTAAATCTCGAGGAAGTTATTTGGAATTATTAGAATTGTCAGTTAAAGAGGATCCTGAAGATGATAGAAATATGCATTATTTAGGTAGAGAATATATGTATTATCAACGATGGGAAGAGTGTATAAAAACTTTAAAGAAACATTTAACTTTAAAAAGATCTACTTGGAATTTAGAAAGAGCTGCAAGTATGAGATATATAGCAAGGAGTTATGTAAACTTAAATAATGAAACAGAAGCGGAATTTTGGTATAAAAATGCTATCAAAGAAGCAAGTGATGTTAGAGAAGGTTATGTAGAGCTTGCTATATTATATAACAAACAAGAAAAGTGGTTAGAAAGTATAAATTGTTTAATTAAAGCTTTATGTATAAAAGAAAAACCTTTGGTATATATGAATGAAGTGTTTTGTTGGGATAATACTGTAGATGATTTAATGAGTATTAATTACTATAATTTAGGTTTAAAAGATTTAGCTGTTTATTATATTGATAAAGCTATAGAATATAATAAAGATGATGAAAGATTATTAAATAATAAAAAAATTTTTTTAAATAATTAATATTATGTTTGTTTGATTTTGCTATTATAGCGGTGATATAATCATAATGGTGAGTATAATGAAGGATTCTAATATATCAGGTTATGTAAATAGAAAAACGGGAAGTGGAACAAAATATAATTATGACTTAAAACCTTTGATTCAGGATTTTAGTTTTTTAGATTTCATTTCTAACGCTTTAAGGAATAGACAAGTTGGTAATGATTTTGGTGCTTTTTTAGTACTGACTAATAAACAATATGTACTTGGTTATAATGCTGGTTTTGGTGTTGGAACTCATATTGCTTCTTTTGCAAGAACTTTTAATGATTTGAATGGACATGGTAGAATAGTGTACGATTCTGAGGCAATAAGATTATCAGAAAAATGTCAAAAAGATTATATAACTGCTAGAATTATGTATGATTGTGTGGATGAAAATGAAAATGGTTCTCCTATTTATTCAGGCAGTATAAGTTTTTTAATAAAAAATTTACCAATTAGTCCTAAACAATTTGAAGTTTTTAAAAAATTTTATGAAAACTATAATAGTGAAATTGAACTTGTTGTAAAAAGATGTTCAATAAATAATTTTTGTGTATGGTTTAGATATGATACTGAGCTTAGCAAATTTAATGTGAATAAATCTGAAAATTTAGATAATTTGTATAAATTTTTAGAAAGTCAAATTGATTATGATAAAGTAGTTGAAGATGAAGATGAAGTTTTAGTTGGGGTATGTGTTGATGAGACTTTATCTAGAAAGAACAAGTTTTAAGGTTATCGTGTATGATAATCTTTTTTACTTGTTTATAAATGTTGTTTGTGATATTATTTAGTCGGTGGTTATATGAATAACTTAGTACTTGCATACTTAGGGGATGCAGTTTATGAACTATATATTAGGGAATATTTAATAAGTAAAGGTTTTGTTAAGGTTAATGATTTACAAAATGAAAGTTTAAAATATGTTTCAGCTAGTAGTCAAAGTAATCATTTAAAGAGATTAATGGATAATAATTTTTTAACTGAAGATGAAATAGATATTGTTAAACGTGGTAGAAATATGAGTAGTCATAATAAAAAAAATACAGATATTGTTACTTATAAAAGGAGTACAGGTTTGGAATGTTTGATTGGTAGTTTAAAAGTGGATGGAAATATAGAAAGAATAAATGAAATAATGGAATTTATAGTAGGTGAGGAATAATGAAAGTTTCAGGAAAAAATGTATTTAATGAATTAGATATTAAAAATATTCGTAAAGTTTATTTAAGTAAAAATTTTAAAGATAAAGATATTATTGAATTTATACAAAAAAATAAAATTAAATATGTTATTAGCGATCCGAAAGTTATGGATGGTATGTTAAGAAATAATCAAGGTATTATTGTTGATATTAATGATTATGAATATAGTAATTTAGAATCTGTTGATAGTGATTTTGTTATTATATTAGATCATTTAGAAGACCCTCATAATTTTGGAGCGATAATACGTACTAGTGAAGCGATGGGGATAAAACATATAATTATTCCTAAGGATAGGAGTGTTAGCGTTAATGAAACTGTTATGAAAACTAGTGCCGGTGCTTTGAATCACGTTAATATAATTCAGGTTCCTAATTTAGTTAATGCTATTAATTATTTAAAAGATAATGGCTTCTTTGTATATGGTGCTGAAGCTGATGGAATTAATTATAAAGATGTAGATTATAGTGATAAGAGATGTCTTGTTATAGGTAGTGAAGGTAAAGGTATAAGCCCTGTAGTTAGAAAGAATTGTGATGAAATAATTAGTTTAACTATGAAAGGGCATGTTAATAGTTTAAATGCAAGTGTTGCAGCTGGTATTCTAATTTATGGTTTAGGTGATTAAATGGAGTATCCAGATAGTGAATTAGAATTTTATTTGCATGATAATAATGAAGATGCTGTTGATATTGTTTATGAAAAATATAAATATATAATAGAAGTTTTAATAAGCAAGTATAGAAGAGTATTTTATGCTTTAAATATTGATTTAGATGAAGTTAAACAAGAAGCTAATTTAGCTTTTAGTAGTGCTATATATAGTTATAATCAAGATAAAGATACAAGTATGAGTACTTTTATCACTTTATGTGTTGAAAGAAAAATAAGACAAGTTATTAAATCTCATGAAACAGTGAAGAGTAGAATACATAGTGAAACGTTATCCTTAAATGGTAAAAGCGATATTAATTTAGAAGATTTTATTGGTGATGAAACTTATGAACCTTTAAAGACTGTAGAAAATATTGATACTATAGAATATATAAATCAAGAGGTTAAAAATATTTTATCTAGTAGTGAGTTAGAAGTATATAATTTAATGATACAAGGCTTAGATTATGTAGAAATAGCTAAAGTTTTGGATAAAACCCCTAAACAAATAGATAATTCTATACAAAGAATAAGAATAAAGTTAAAAAAATTAAAATAATTATTGCTAAAAAAAACATTTTGTGCTATATTATGTTTGTACACGGAAGTGTTTTTTTAATACAATAATTTAGAGGTGTGGAAATGGTTAAAGCTAAGAAAAAAAGTACTGTAAAGAAAAGTTTTTATAACGAAGTTAAGAGTGAGTTAAAAAAGGTTAAATGGCCTAGTAAAAAGGAAATGATAAAGTATTCTGTATCTACTTTATGTTTTGTTATTCTATTTGCATTATTCTTTTTTGGGATAGAAAGTTTATTTGCATTTGTTAAGGGGTTGATTGGGTAATATGGAAAAATTATGGTATGTAGTAAATACTTATAGTGGGCATGAAAGTAAAGTTCAAGAAAAATTATTATCTCGTGCTCAAACAATGGGATTTCAAGATTATATTTTTAGAGTTGTAGTTCCAGAAGAAACTGTTACAGAAACTTTAAAAGATGGTTCTACTAAAGAAAAGAAAAAGAAAATGTTTCCAGGATATATTTTAGTTGAAATGATTATGACTGATGAAGCTTGGTATATTGTACGTAATACTCCAGGAGTTACTGGGTTTATAGGCTCTAGTGGTAAAGGTGCTAAACCAACTCCATTATTACCTCAAGAAATAGATAGAATATTATCTCAAATGGGCATGACTAGAATGGATGTAGATAAAGACTTAGCTGTAGGAAATAAAGTAAGTATTAATGATGGTCCATTCAAGGGAATGCTTGGTACTATAGATAATATTGATGTAGAAAATAGTACATTAACAGTGTTAATAGATTTATTTGGTCAAGAAACTCCAGTTGAAGTTGAAATGTGCCAAGTAAGTGCTGAATAAAAGATGTCTTCTAGACATTTTTTTGTTTGCATAAAATATACTAGTGTGCTATAATACTAATCGAGCGAAGAGCTCCTTGCTTAAATTTAAGTTTTAAGCCGAATAGACCAGAAGGAGGTGTATTATGAACAAATATGAAATTATGTTCATTTTAAAATCTAATGAGGAAGAAGCTATTAAAAGTGAAGTTTCTAATTTAAAAGCAATTATCACTGATATGAATGGTGAAATTACTAATGAAAAAGAAATGGGTAATAGAAAATTAGCTTATCCAATCAAAAAAGAATTAAATGGATATTATTATGTTATGAATGTTAATGCTAATAATGATGCTATAGCAGAATTTGATCGTAAAGCAAAAATCAATGAAAATGTTATTAGACATTTAATTATTAGATTAGATGAGGAGTAATCATGAATAACGTTGTTTTAGTAGGTAGATTAACAAGAGATCCAGAATTAAGAACTACTCCAAATGGAACAGCAACATGTCAAATTAGTATTGCCGTTAATGGTATTCCAAATGCTAATGGTGAAAGAACTACTGATTTTATAAATGTTACTGTATGGAGAAGACAAGCAGAAAATGTTTCTAAATATTGTTCAAAAGGTAGTCAAGTTGGTATTACTGGTAGAATACATTCTAGAAGTTATGATGCTAATGATGGAACTAAGAGATATGTAACTGAAGTAGTTGCAGATAACATTACTTTTTTAGGAAGTAGTAATAGAGGCAGTTCACAATATAGTGATCCAATGCCAGATTATAACGTAAGTCAACAACCAAGTTTTACTTCTCAGCCAACAGATTTAGTAGAAGATCCATTTAAGGACTTTGGAAGTGAAGTAGTACTTAGTGATGATGACTTACCATTTTAAGGAGGATTAGAAATGGCTGAGTTTTATCGTAAAAAGAAAAAAATATGTCAAATGTGTGCTGGTAAAAGCGTTGATTATAAAGATGTAAATATTGTTACAAAATATATTAATGAAAAAGGCAAAATTATGCCAAGAAGAATGACTGGTGCATGTGCTAAACATCAAAGACATATTGCAATGCAAATCAAAAGAGCTAGATTTATGGCTTTAATACCATTTGTTAAATAAAAGTACGCTGTGTACTTTTTTTTAGTATAAAAAAATGTTATACTATTATTAAGTTTTGGGAGGTATATTTATGAAAGTTATATTACTTAAAGATGTTAAGAAACAAGGTAAGAAAGATGATATTATCGAAGTAAGTGATGGATATGCTAATAATTTTTTAATTAAGAATGGTTTAGCAATAAGATATACTGAAGGTAGTAAAAATAAATTGAATTATGAAATTGAAACTAGACAAAAAGAAGAAGATAAAATAGTTGCGGATTTAGAAAAAATCAAAAAAGAATTAGAGAGTAAGAAGATAAGTTTTACTGTTAAGTCTGGTAAAGATGGTAAAATATTTGGTACTATAAGTAGTAAACAAATAAGTGAAGAATTAAAAAAGATGGGTTACAAAATAGATAAAAAAACTATAGTTATGGATCATGTGATTGATACTTTAGGAACTCATAAAATAGTTGCTAATGTACATAAACGTGTGTCTATTAATTTAACAATTGTAGTTTGTTAAGGAGTGACGTTTATGGCAGAAAGAAAGTTGCCACAAAATTTAGATGCCGAAATGGCAATATTAGGTTCATGTTTTTTAAGTAGTTATGCACTAGATAAAGTATGTGAAGAGGTTACTGAAGATATGTTTTTTAGTGATGCAAATAAAAAAATATTTAGTGCTATATATGAATTACATCAAAATAAAATTCCTTTAGATACTACGATGTTAATTAATGAAATAGAAAAACGTGATAATATTAATACTATTGGTGGTGTTGAATATTTAAGTGAAGTTGTAGATTCAGTTATAACTGCAGCTAATATAGATTATTATATTGAAATAGTAAGAGAAAAAGCATTACGTAGAAAACTTATTGAAGTTAGTACTAGTATCACTACTAGTGCTTTTGATGAAGATAGTGAAACAAATGATATAATCGATAATGCTGAAAAGAATATTTTTAGTGTTACACAAGCTAGAAAAGCAGGAGAATTTAAGACTATAAGTGATGTAATGAAAACTACACAAGCTCAAATTGAAGATTTGGCTAAAAATGATAAAGAGATTACAGGTATTGCAACAGGTTTTTATGATTTTGATAAATTAACAAGTGGTTTGCATGCTAATGAACTTATTATTCTTGCAGCTCGTCCTGCAATGGGTAAAACTGCTTTTGGTGTTAATATAGCTGTAAATGCTGCTATAAATTCAAAAAAGAATGTTGCATTATTTAATCTTGAAATGAGTGCTGAACAACTTGCTATGCGTATGATTAGTGCTCAAGGTGGTATAGAACAAAATAAGTTAAAAACTGGAAGACTTGAGCATAATGATTGGAAAAAAGTAAATGAGGCTATGAGTGAATTATCTAATACTAATTTATTTATAGAAGATGCTTCTGGTATAACAGTTTCTGAAATACGTGCTAAATGTAGAAGATTAGCAACACAGGGACCTGGTTTGGGTTTAGTTGTAATTGATTACTTACAGTTAATACAAGGTAGTGCAAAATATGCTGGTAATAGACAACAAGAAGTTAGTGAGATATCACGTTCTTTAAAAACTATGGCTATGGAATTAAAAGTTCCAGTTATTGCATTAGCACAATTATCTCGTAGTGTTGAGTTACGTGAAAATAAAAGACCTATAATGAGTGACTTAAGAGAATCAGGTTCTATAGAACAAGATGCTGATATAGTTGCATTCCTTTATAGAGATGATTATTACAATAAGAGTGCAGCAGAACAAACTAATATAAGTGTTACCGAACTTATTGTTGGAAAACATCGTAATGGTAGTACTGGAACTATTGAATTATTATTTGAAAGAAGTATGAGTAACTTTAGAAATTATATTAAAAAAGAAGAAAGTTAGGGTGTAATAAAAATGGATACATTTAATAGAATAATGGGGGTATCAATTACTATCTTATTAAGTATTATAGTATTCTTTTTTGGTGTTAGAACTAAGTTAGAAGGAAATCCTAATAGTATTTATCAAGTATATTTGAATGGTGAAAGTATAGGTTTAATTGAGAATAAACAAGATTTATTAGATTTAATTGATAAAGAACAAATAGAAATAAAAAATAAATATAAAGTAGATAAAGTATATCCACCTAGCGGTTTGGATATACAAGATGTTATTACTTATGATAATAATATCAGTTCAGTAAATGATGTTTATGAAAAAATTAAAGATAAAGAACCTTTTACGATAAGTGGGTATGAAGTAACTATTACTTATAAAGAAACTGAAGATATTACAGAGGGCGATGATGCAGAAGCAACTGAGAAACAAGAAACAGAGACAAAAGAACCAATTGTAATGAATGTACTTAAAAAACAAGATTTTGAAGAAGGTTTTTATGATACTATTGCGGCATTTGTTGGTAGTGAAACGCTAGAAAAATATTCTAATGGTACACAAGCTGAAATAGTAGAAACTGGAAGTAAAATAGAAAATGTATATTGGAATGAGGATATAAAATTAAAAGAAGCTTATTTAAGTACAGAAGAGTACATATATACAAATAGTAGTGATGTTAGTAAATATTTATTGTTTGGTACTTTACAAGAAGGTAAGAAATATACAGTTAAAGATGGGGATAATATAAGTAGTGTTGCAGAAGCTAATAATTTAAACGTAGATGAATTTTTAGTAGCAAATCCAGAATTTACTAGTGCTAATGTATTGTTAACAGCAGGACAGCAAGTAAATACCGCATTAATTAATCCTATTGTAAATATAGTATATGAAGAAGAGAAGATTGAAGATGTAGAAGTTCCATTTGAAACAGAGTATCAAGATGATGATACAATGTATAAGGGAAATAATGAAACTATTCAACAAGGAGAAAATGGCGAAACAAGAGTAACAGAAAAAATTCAATATATTAATGGAGAAATTCAAGGACTTTATATAACTAGCAAGCAAGAATTAACTCCTGCAGTTAATAAGATTGTTAAAAGAGGTACAAAAGTAGCTTCAAGTAGTGGTGGTGGATATGAATATTATGATGTGCCATTTACTAATGATACTTGGTCTTGGCCAACAATTAGTCCATATGTTATTACAAGTAAATATGGATGGCGTTGGGGTAAAATACATGCAGGTATAGATATTTCTGGTTGTGGATATAATTCCCCAATATATTCTATAGGTGATGGTATTGTTGTTGAAACGGGATATCATTATTCAATGGGATATTATGTATATGTAGCACATGGCAATAATTATTATTCTGTATATATGCATATGTCTAAATATAATGTTAAAAAGGGAGATACATTGAGTAGAGGTCAACAATTAGGTAAAATGGGTAATAGTGGTTATTCAACTGGTACACATTTACATTTAGGCGTATATCAAGGTTATCCATATGTTGGCGGTAAAGCATTAAATCCATGTAAGAGTGTGTTCTCATGTTAGTTAGTGTACTAGCTAGTGGTTCGAAAGGCAATTCAACATTAATTAAAACTGATAAATTAAATATATTGATTGATGCGGGTATGAATTTAAAGTATTTAAACGATAAATTATCTGAATTAGAGATGTCTATGGATGATATAAATTATTTGTTTTTAACTCATACCCATAACGATCATATTGGTGCTTTAAAATCAATTGTCAAAAAAAATAGTCCTATAATTTGTATGGGACCTAAAATGTTTTCTGATTTAGATTATTTAAATGATTATGATAATATTATAATTTTAGTGGATAGTTTAGATTTAGAAGATGTTCATGTTGATTTTATAAAAACAAGTCATGATGCTAGTGAAGCTTTAGGATATATATTTACTAGCAAAAACTCTTCATTAGTTTATATTACAGATACGGGCTATATTAATAGTAAATATTTTAATAAATTAAGTAATAAAAATATGTATATAATGGAAAGTAATCATGATGTTGAAATGTTAATGCATGGAAAATATCCAGCATGGTTAAAACAAAGAGTTCTAAGTGATAAGGGACATTTATCAAATCAAGCATCTTCATTTTATTTATCTAAACTTATAGGTAATAATACAAATTATGTTGTTTTAGCCCATTTGAGTCATGAAAATAATACAGAAGAAATTGCAGTAAATACTTTAAGAGAAACATTAAAAGATTATGATGTAGAATTTAATAATATTTTTGTTGCTAAACAAGATGAGAAAACGGAGTTATTTGAGATATGATTAAAGTTATTTGTGTAGGAAAATTAAAAGAAAAATATTTAGTAGATTTGGTTAATGATTATGTTAAACGCATTAATAAATATCATAAATTAGAAGTTATAGAAGTTAAAGATAATAATATTAATGATGAAGCTTTGGAAATAGAAAAATATATACAACCTAGAGATTTTATTGTGACTATGGAAATTGGTGGTAATAAATTAAATAGTGTAGATTTATCTAAAAAAATAGATAATTGGTTAATGACATATGGTAATATTACATTTATTATAGGTGGATCAGATGGTATAGATGAATCCATAAGGGAAAAATCTAATTATGCTTTATCATTTAGTGATTTAACTTTTCCACATGGTTTATTTAGAGGTTTTTTAGTAGAACAAATATATCGTTCATTTAAGATTTTAAATAACGAATCATATCATAAGTAAGGAGTAGTTATGAATAAAGAAGTAAGGAAAATATTTATTGTTTTAATTTTATATTCTCTAGCTGGAGGTTTCTTTTATAATTTTCAAGAATTATGGATGGAATCAAATAATTTATCAGTTCAAACAATAGGAACTGTATATAGTATTTGTGCTTTAATATCAGTATCAACGATATTTTTATGTTCAAATTTGATAAAACAAAATAAATTAAAAAAATTTACGATGTCTTTATTAATAGGAAAAACTTTAATTATTTTAATGTTGTTTTTTCTTAATAATACAGGATTGAATATTTTGATTAAATTTTTAATAATGATAGATTATGTAATGGATGTTGAAATATATGCTTGTATTTATCCAATGATAACTTTAATAGGTAAAAATAATAAACATTATGCTTTACGAGGAATAATATATGAAGTAAGTTATTATACTGCTGTTATATTAACTGTAGTTTTATTAGGTAAGACAGTAGGTTATTTGAAAATTTCTTATAATTTATATTGTTTGATAGCGGGTGTTTTATTATTGATTGGTTTTATTGTTCTTATGTATACAAATTTAGAAAAATATTATACTAAATCTAAAGAAGTTAATAGTAATGATTTGAATGTAATGACTAAAATGATTAAAAAAATATCAAAAGATAAAATTATAAAAAATTATTTGATGTACTCTTTTACTAATAATATTTCATATAATATCTTGTTAGGTTTACTACTTATTATATTTACTAAACATTTAGATTTTGCTGTTACTAATGCAGCAAATTTAAAGATGATATTAGGTTTATCTTCTTCTATTTTAGGATTTGTAGTTTTATATAAATTTACATTTAAAAATGATTATATAAATTTATCTATTAAGTTTGTAACAAGATTTATATTATATATTTTAGCTTTTATTACAGGAAGTAAATTAGTTTTTGTAATTGCTTTAATTTTTACTAGAAGTTCATCAGAAAGTTATAATCATATAACATCTGCACCTTATATTAATAGAGTAGATTCAAAATATCAATTAGCATTTTGTAATCTTTCTGAAATGGTATCTTATTTAGCCAAGTCTATAGGAACTTTAATTTGTGGTTTAGTACTTGCTATAAATATTAGATATAATTTTTTATTAGCTGCTATATTTACAGGTATAGGGATTTGGTATTCGTTTAGAGCATTATATTTAAGAAAAAAAGAGGTATAAATATGCATATTGGTAATGATTGGGACATAATTTTAAAAGATATTTTTGAGTCTAATGATTTTAAAGAATTAATTATGAGAGTTAATAAAGAATATATTAAAAGTACTTGTTTTCCTATTAAACAAGAAGTATTTAATGCAATTAAATTAACTCCATACAAAGATGTTAAAGTTGTTATAGTAGGACAAGATCCTTATCATGGTGTGGGTGAGGCACATGGGTTATCGTTTAGTGTACTGTGTGAAAAACTTCCTCCTAGTTTACAAAATATATATAAAGAAATGTATGAAGATTTAGGAATAATGCCTAGTAAAAGTGGAAATTTAACTTGTTGGGCTAAAGAAGGAGTATTACTTTTAAATAGTGTTTTGACAGTTAGAAAAGATAGTCCGGCTAGTCATAAGGATTTAGGATGGCAAGATTTTACAGATGAATTGATTAGAAGAATAGAACAAAAAGATGAAGTAGTTGTTTACATTCTTTGGGGTAACTTTGCAAAAAGTAAAAAAGTATTAATAACTAATCCTAACCATTTTGTTATAGAAAGTGCTCATCCGAGTCCTTTTAGTGCTAGATATGGTTTCTTTGGTAGTAAACCATTTAGTAGGTGTAATAAAATATTAGTTGATAATGGTGTAAAACCTATAAATTGGGAAGTTAGATAACTTTCTTTTTTTGATTACTATATATATATTGTGATAAACTTAATTTAGTAGAGCATTAGGACTAAATGCCTACTTCTGTTTTGAAGTGACATTTATTTTATTAGTACTCACTTGAATACTAATAGAAATAGATGTCTTTTTATTTTGTCTGATAGTTAAGTTTTAATAAAATTTAATAATTGTGTAAAGCAGTAATGTAAATTAAATATAAATATATTGAAAAGTAAAATGTAAAGTAATATATTTAATGTAGCAAGAATAGAGTATTGCTATTAGGGTTGGTTAGTGATAGCACTAATTCGTAGGGAATAACTAAAAGTTATTTCTTTTTTTGTAATATTATTGATATAATTAGATTGTAATGTGGTGATTATATGAAAAAATATGGTACAGTTTTAGAAAATGTAAGTTTAAAAGATTATAATACTTATAAGATAGGAAGAAGAGCAAAATATGTTGTAAAACCTTATAATGTCGAGAATTTAATAAGTTTAATAGAATTTTTAAAAGACGAAAATATTAAATATATAGTGTTAGGTAAAGGAAGTAATGTAATTTTACCTGATGAAGATTTTGATGGGGTTGTTGTTTTATTGGATAATTTAAATAGTTATGATATAAACAATAATGTAGTAGATGTTGAAGCTGGTATTCCTCTGGGTAAGTTTATAATGTATATAATAAATAGTAATTTAGGTGGTTTAGAAAATTTATGTGGAATTCCTGGTACTTTAGGTGGAGCTATAGTTGGTAATGCTGGTTGTTATGGTAGTCAGATAAGTGATTATCTTATAAGTGTCACTTATTTGGAAGATGGTATTATTAAAACACTTTTAAAAGAAGATTGTAAGTTTGGTTATAGAGACAGTATCTTTAAAAAAGATAAAAATAAAATTATTTTAAAGTGCAAATTTAATTTGCTAGAATCTGATAAAGAAGAAATGTTAGTGATAGTTAGAGAAAATACTTTAAAAAGAAAAAATAGTCAACCTTTAGAATATCCGAATGCTGGGAGCGTTTTTAGAAATCCAGAAGGTGTTTCAGCTGGGAAATTAATAGAGGATTTAGGTTTGAAAGATTACAATATTAATGGAGCATATATATCTAATAAACATGCTAATTTTATAATAAATAAAGGAAATGCTACTAGTGAAGATATTATAAATTTAATAGAATATGTTAAGGGTAAAGTAGATAAAGAGCATGGTATAAAATTAATACTAGAACAAGAAATTGTTAAGTATTGATTTTTTTTTGAAAAAATAAAAAAGGAAACACCAAAAATATCACTATATATAAAGTGAAGGGAGAATAATAATGAATAAAAAATTAGAAGTTATTCAAGAAGAATGTAGTGATTGTGGTATATGTTGTTTAGCATCAATTATAAGATTTTTTGGAGGTGATGTTTCTTTAGAGTGTTTACGGTATTATACTGGAACGAATAATTATGGTACTAATGCTTATGAACTAATTAATTGTGCTAGAAGATTTGGACTTGATGGATATGGAAAAAGGTTAGAAAAATTAAAAGATATAAAATTTCCTATTATAGCTCATTTAAAATTAGAAAATGATTTTTATCATTTTGTTGTTGTTTATAAAATGAAAAATAATTTTGTTTATATTATGGATCCATCTGTAGGTTTAAAAAGAATTGAAATATCTTATTTTTATAAAATATTTACCGGTAATGTCTTATATTTCAAACAAGTAAGAGAATTACCTCAATATAATAAATCTACATTTGTTAAAGATGTGTTATTAAATGAAATTAAAACTAATAAAAAATATTATATATTTTTGTTGCTTATTAGTATTTTAATTCTTATTTTGACAATGATTAATAATTTAGAAATAGAGTTATTAAATATAAATTTTAATTATTTTTTTATATTGCTTTTTGTGATTATTTTTAACGAATTTTTAAATTTGTTGAGGAATATTATTGTGTTAAGCAAAAGCATTAGTTTTAACAATAACATAATAAATCATTTTGTATCACATATTTTTAAACTCCCTTTAAGTTATTTAAAGTTAAAACAGAAAGGAGAAATATCCACTAGATTTAATGAATTAAATGATTTATCTAATAATCTTATAAATTTTAGTTTAGAAAAATTTTTTTGTTTAATATTATGTGTATTTACAATTTTTATGTTAATCTTTTTTTCTTTAAACCTCATTTTTACTATTTTATTTTTTAC
>JAZQIU010000054.1:0-12140 GCA_045541255.1 Bacilli bacterium
AAAAGAAGAAAAAAAAGTTGTTAAAAGTATAGATGAATTAATAGATAAAAAAGAAATTAAAGATACTACAAAATATAAAGAGGAATGGGTTAAGTATGAATTACCAAATCTTAGTTTATTAACATGTGATAATTCTAAATCTTTAGTTCCATACATAGAAAAAGTAAAAAATAAAAAAGAAATTATGATTCCTTTAGGAGAAAACAAAAATGAATTAATTATAGAGAGCATTAATAGTATGCCTAATTTATTAATTGGTGGTACTGTAATGTCTGGGAAAACATCATTCATTAATACTATTATAACTTCTATATTATTAACAAAAACTCCAAAAGAAGTGAAATTTATGATTTTTGATTCTAAAAGAGTTGATTATGCACAATATAATACTATTCCACATTTATTAGTGCCAATTATAAGTAATGGTAGTAAACTTGCGATATCCTTAAAGAAAATATCTTCAGAAATTGAAAGAAGAATGGAACTTTTAATTGAAACAAATAATAAAAGTGTAGATTTATATAATCAAGGAGTTGATGAGTGCAAAAGGTTACCAAATATAATTGTAATAGTTGATGATTTTACTACTTTGAATCAATTTGATGGTATTAATGAATCTATTGAGTTTATAACTTCTAATGGCTGGAATGTTGGAGTGTTTGTTATTTTGGCTGCTAATCATCCTTCTGCTAAAGTAGTGCCAACTGTATCAAAATCAAATTTTCCAGCAAGATTGAGTTTTAGGGTAGCAAGTTCTACTGCATCTCAAATTATTATTGATGAATCAGGTGCTGAAAAATTAACAGGGTATGATGTTTTATATAAATCGAGAATGAATGATAAAACATTAAAATTAAAGATTCCATATGTTTCTGATGAAGATATAAAGTCTGTGATAGATTTTGTAAGTAAACAAAGAAGTTCTTCTAGCAATAATGACATATTAGAAACTAATTCAAAAAAATCATCAATAGATTATGATGATCCAATGTATGATGAAGTTGTTGAATTTGCAGTTATGACCGGAAAAATAAGTGCATCACTTATACAGAGAAAATTTAGATTTGGTTATGAAAGAGCTGCTAGAATGATAGACTTGCTAGAAGAAAGAGGTATTGTTGGACCTTCAAATGGTTCACATCCAAGAGAAGTTTTAGTTAAATTAGAAAATAGGGATGGTGAATAATATGAAGTATTGCATTCATTGTGGTAGGGAAATAGGTTTGGAAACTACCATTTGTCCTTATTGCTCTAAGGAAACTTCAGAAAATGATAATAATAAAGTTTATAATTCAAATATAAAATGTATAAATTGTGATTCAACTAATGTCAATTATAAGATTAAGAAATCTATAAAAAAGGATATTATTCATGAAAAGTCAATATATATTTGTGCTGATTGTAATGAAGAATTTTCTGATGATGATAGAATAGGACCAAGTTTTAATAATAAACCTCAATTGATATTAAGTAATGGAACAAAAAAAATAATTAAATGGCTAGTAATTTTTGGTATAACAGCTTTAATTGTTTTTAATCATATGAGAAATACTAAGCTAGAAGAAGATAGTTGGCAAAAATTGGATTGTTCTGGATTACCAACAATGACATTTAAAGAAATTAAAGAGGGAGCTCCATATTCAGATGATAAATATATAGATAACTCATATATATTTACAACAACTATTCAAGAAATTAATGGTAATGAAATTATTACACCTATTGAAGAAGGAGATTATTCAGGTTCTTATATTACCATTAATAAGGAAGAAAAGGAAAAACTTTCTAATTATAAAATAGGAGATAAAATAAAATTTTGTGGTACTGTAAAAAAAATAAGTATGTATCATAAAGTATATGTTAAAAATGCAACTATAATAGATTAGAATTATTTAGTTAGGAGTGATTAGTCATGTTGAAAAAAATATTTTTAATTATGTTTTCAATTGTTTTGATTACAGGGTGTAGTTTTGATGATGAAACATTAAAGCCAGAAAACAATCAGTCAGTTGAAGAAAAACAATTAATTGAATACTATAAAGATGATGAAATGATAAATTTATTTATTAATGTGTTTAATGAATTATACCCGGATGAAACAATAACAAGTGATATGTTAACAGTATATCATCATCATGGGAAGGATCATAAGGATCAAGTTCAGTTATATATGCAAGATTTAGAAATCACTATAACAGGTACTAAAGTTCTAAATAAAGTAGAAATCTTTATAGATAATATTGATGGTGAAACAAATGATATAGTCAAAGATTTAACTATGAAATTTACCAAAGTTTTTGATACAACATTAACAGAAAAACAATTGTTAGAATATTGGAATACTCACATTTCATCTAATGCTGGGACTACTGAACATGGTGATATTGAGTATTATAGCCAAAAGAAACTTTATACAGATAAAATAAATATTATTGAAATATCTGGAAAATTATATAAAGATTAAAGTTGGCAGTATATGTCAGTTAAAAGTATGATAATATGATATTGTAAGAGATTAACTCAATGGGGAGGTAATCTTTTTTTATGCAAGGGTGTGAGTCTTATGATGAAAACATGCTCGGTTTGTGGGCGGATTCATGATATAAATATCATATGTCATAGAAAGAAACATAAAAAAAGTACAGAAGCTAATAAGTTCAGGAAAACATATAAGTGGACCGAAAAGAGTAAAAGTATAAGAGAAAGGGATAAATACTTATGCCAGGTATGTTTAACTGATAAGTATAATACCAACTATAGATATACCTATAGTGATTTAGAAGTACACCATATTGTTCCATTAAAGGAAGACTATTCTAAAAGATTAGATAGTTCTAATTTAATAACATTATGTAGATATCATCATGAGATGGCAGAGTCAAATGAAATTAGTAGAGAAGAATTGTTAGAGATAGTGGCAGGGAAATATTAATCCCCCACCATCAAATAAGCAATTCTTTTTTATTTTTTCAAGACCGACAGCCCACCTACATTTACAAAAATTATTTTTTTTCAATGATTTTTTGGAAAAGGGGAAGATAGTTATGGCTAGTGAATTCAAAAGTTTTTACAAAGAAGTAGGTGGTAATGAAGGTGAAAAATGCCGTTACAAAACAAGGTTGGATACTTACGGTTGTGGGTGCCAACATGATTGCAGTTACTGTTATGCAAAAAGTCTTTTAGATTTTAGAAATTTATGGAATAGTCAAGAACCAGCAGTTGCTGATATAAAGGAAATAGAAAAAACAATAAAAAAAATACCTAAAGGTAGCATTATAAGGTTGGGTGGTATGACAGATTGTTTCCAGCCATTAGAATTAAAACATAGAGTAACATATGAAACAATAAAACTTTTAAATAAGTATAAAATTGGGTATTTAATTGTAACTAAGTCACATTTTGTAGCAAATGAGGAATATCTTGAAATATATGATCGTAAGCTTGCACATTTTCAAATTACTGTCACAACACTTGATGATGAATTGTCTTTAACTTACGAAAAAGCTAGTGTTCCTAGTAAAAGAATAGATGCAATATTGAAACTGCAAGAATTAGATTTTGATGTAGCAATTAGGTTAAGCCCAATAATAGATGAATATATGAATTATGAGCTTTTAAACAGCTTAGGGATAAAAAAAGCTATAGTTGAATTTTTAAGAGTAAATACTTGGATAAAAAAATGGTTCCAAATAGATTATTCAAAATATATATTAAAACAAAGTGGGTATAGATTTCTTAGATTGGATGAAAAAAAGAAAATACTGGCAAAAATAAAAATACCAGTAGTAAGTATTTGTGAAGATTATACACCACATTATAAGTATTGGCTTGTTAATACAATCCCTAATAGGGAAGATTGTTGTAATTTAAGGAGGGAAATTTAAATGAATGAAATGAAAATAATATATAAAAAAATAGAAGATATAATACCATATGAAAATAACCCTAGGAATAACGAAAAGGCTGTAGATTATGTGGCTAATTCAATAAAAGAATTTGGGTTTAAAGTGCCAATAATTATTGATAAGGAAAATGTTGTAGTTACTGGGCATACAAGATTAAAAGCCTCAGAAAAATTAGGTTTAAAAGAAGTGCCAGTAATAATGGCAGATGATTTATCTGAAGAACAAATAAAGGCATTTAGATTAGCTGATAATAAAGTTGCACAGTTTTCTACTTGGGATTTAGAAAAATTAGAATTGGAATTAGAAGATATAAATATAGATATGGTTGATTTTGGTTTTGAAGATTTAAACCCAATTATAGAAGACGAAGAATCATTAGATGAAACTGTTGATTCTGGTTTTACATATAAAGAACAATTTGGGGTAATAGTAATGTGTAAAAACGAAGAAGAACAAGAAAAAATTTATAACAAACTTACAGAAGATGGTTATGAATGTAAGGTGGTG
Source organism: Bacilli bacterium (assembly GCA_045541255.1). Lineage (GTDB taxonomy): Bacteria > Bacillota_I > Bacilli_A > RF39 > UBA660 > UMGS1124. Next base: position 4,413 of record JAZQIU010000054.1, read on the forward strand.
GCCGTTTAATGAAAATTGAAGTACATAACAAAGTTGATGACTTTAATAGTTATAGGTCTGCCAGGGTAAAATCTTTATTTAATGCTTCAAATGGTTGTAATTTTGACTTGGAAATTGAAAATGTAGATTTAAGTGGTAACTGGAATATTGGTGTTATTGTAGGGCCAAGTGGTAGTGGTAAAACATCAATAGGAAAAATGATATTTAAAGAAAATAAAATACATGATTATAACCAAGGTTGGGATAACAACAAGCCCATTATAGATTGTATATTGCCTGACGGTGATTTTAATGAAGTTACTGGTGCCTTAGCTAATGTAGGTTTAGGTGATGTACCGGCTTGGTTAAGGCCGTATAGGGTACTTAGCAATGGGGAACAATTTAGGGCAGGGTTGGCAAGAATTATATGTGAAAAACCAAAGGAAATAGTTATAGATGAATTTACCTCGGTAATAGATCGTCAAATTGCTAAGATTGGAAGCCAAGCATTTCAAAAAGCTTGGAGGAGGGGAAACCCTGAAGGTAAAGTAGTTTTATTAACACCCCATTATGATATTTTAGAATGGTTACAGCCAGATTGGGTTATTGATACTAAAACAAAAACCTTTCAAAGGGGGTTACCCTGGCAACGACCAAAAATCGACTTACAAGTTTGGAAGGTCAACTCAGATTACTGGAAATTTTATAAGCCACATTATTATTTAGATTTACCAATGCCTATAGCTGGTGAATATTTCATTGGTGTAGTTGACGGTGAGTTGGCTTGTCATTTAGCAATAAGCCCAATGTTTCAATGTGGTGGATATAGAGGGACAAGGTTGGTAACTATGCCAGAGTGGCAAGGTGCAGGTGTAGGAAGTAAATTTTTAAATTTTTTAGGGCAATATTGTGCTGATGGAAAAGCCAGATGTAATAGAAAACTTCCTATGTATTTCCATACTAGCCATCCCCAATTGTGTGGGTACTTAAGAAGAAGTGATAAATGGGTACAATGTAGTGCCGAATTATTTGGGGTTAAAAAAAAGAATTGTGCCAAATCAATTAACAAAAAAAGGAAAAGCCCTAATGATATAAAATCTACCGGATATGGTGGACATTTTAGAGCAGTACAAGGTTTTAAATATGTGGGAGGTAAATAAATGAAATTATTTATATGTGGCCAAAAATCATTTGGCTTGGCTGTTTTAAAAGCTTTGTATAATGAAGGATACGAAATTGTAGGAATAGCACCACCACCACAAGGACAATATAAAGATAAGATGGTAGGATTTGCAATGTTAAAAAAAATACCCATTATAAGTGATTGTGATAGGATAACTTCTAAAGATATACCAGATGATACTGATTTGGTAATATCAGCACATAGCCATTGGATTATTAGTAAGCCAATTATAGAAAAATGTACTTATGGTGGCATTGGTTTCCACCCATCATTATTGCCAAGGCATAGGGGGCAAGATGCAGTAAGGTGGACGGTACATATGAGGGATGCTATTACCGGTGGGTCGATTTATAGGTTAGCTGACAAATGTGATGCAGGTAATATAATTTTACAGAAAATGATTTTTGTAGATAAAAATTGGGATTACCATGAATTATGGAAAAATTTATTTCCTGTAGGTGTTGATTTGATATTGCAAGCTGTTAAATTAATTGAAAATGGTACTGCTGTTGAACAAGTACAAGATGAAAGATTTGCTACATGGGAACCATCATGGGAAAGGCCAAGGTTAAAAAGAAATGAGCTTATACAACTTGGCATGTCAAAATAATAAAACAGAAGAAGGTGATATTAATGGCAAAAAAAAGTTTAACTGAACAAGCACAAGAAATTATAAGAATTGCAGAAGAAAGTGGTGTGCAATCCAATTTCTTTTTTATTACTACTTTTAAAAGGTACCAGGTACAATTAAATATATTGACAGAACTTGAAAAAACCATGAAAGCAGAAGGCATGTTAGTTACTAAGGAATATGTAAAAGGTAGAAAAAATTTATATTCTAGCCCTGCAGTAGCTGAATATAATAAAACTACAGATAGTGCAAATAAGACAGTTGCTTGTTTAATGAAAATCATTAGGAACTTTAATGTTGAAGATTCTGCAGATGATGAGGACCCATTATTAAAAATGATTAATGGCAGTGATGAGGATGAATCATAATAAAGCTTACGACTTTTGTAAGAAAACCGTTAGATTGAAAACTACACCAAAATATGTCCGTTTGCAGATGAAAGAATTTATAAAAATATGTGAGGGTAAAGATAAAAAATATATTGTAAGTGAAAAAAAATTAAAACAGTTAGAAAATATACTTAAACTTTTAATAATGCCTAAAGGCTTAAAAGCTGGTAAAAGTTTATATGAATGTACCACTGGATATCAGTGGTTATTTTATGTGGCAATATTATGCACTGTTTATAGGGATAACCCCAATAAAAGAAGATATGAAACTGGAATATTAGAAATATGTAGAAAAAATTTTAAAACATATACGATTGCTACAATATTTATTTTATTATTTTTAACAGAACCTAATTTTAGTAAATTTTATTCTGTTGCACCTGATGGTTCTTTATCAAGGGAAATCAGGGAAGCTATAAGTGAAACAATTAGATCTAGTCCATTAATATATGAATTTAAAAATAAAAAAAGATTTAAATTGTTAAGGGATTATATAAAATTTAACCCAACACAAACAATATATAGCCCACTTAGTTATTCAACTTCCAGAATGGACGGTAAATTACCTAATGCATTCTGTGCAGATGAAGTTGGGGCATTACCTAATTCTTACCCTATACATGCTATGAGGTCAGGGCAATTAAATATATTAAATAAATTGGGTTTTATTATTTCTACTAAGTACCCAACTATGAATAATCCGTTTGAAGAAGAAGTTAGTTATTCTAAAAAAGTATTAGATGGCATCGAAAAAGACGAAACAAGATTTTCTCTTTTATATGAACCAGATAATACACAAGGTTGGGAAACAAACGATTTAATATTACAGCAGGCAAATCCTGTTGCTTTAGAAATAAAAGAAATATGGAATGATTTAGTAAAGAAAAGGGCATATGCAATTGCTGTCGAAAATGCAAGGGAAAATTTTGTTACTAAGCATTGTAATATTATTTATCAAGGTGTAGGTACAGAAAGTTATATAGATGTTAGTGAAGTGATGGCCTGTAAGGTTGCTAATATTAATTGGTCTGGGAAAAAAGTTTATATTGGTGTTGACTTGGCTTTGACTAATGATAACTGTGCAGTGGCAATGGTTGCTGAAGAAGACAATGCAATACTGGCAGATGTAATTGCATTTATACCAGAAGGCAGGATTGAAGAAAAAAATAAATATGAAAAAATAAATTATAATGATTTTATAAAAACTTTAAAGTGTATTGCTTGTGGTGACAAAACTGTTGATTATAGTGTTATTGAAGATTTTGTATTTAATATAGAACAAAAATACAATGTTACTATTATGTCTATTGGTTATGATAGATATAATGCTTTATCGTCTGCACAAAAATGGAATAAAGAATATAATACGATTCAAATAAGACAGCATAGTGATACATTACATAGTCCAACTAAATTATTGTATGAAAAAATACTAAATAGAAAGTTTAAATATGAACCTAATAAGTTATTAGAAATAAATTTTGAAAATGCAAGATGTACATATGATACCAATATGAACAGGTATATTACAAAAAAAAGAAGTCAAGGTAAAGTTGATATGGTAATGGCTTTGATTAATGCTGTTTATTTGCTACAACAAGATATATTTTTAGAAAATGATGATTTCTTTGTACAAATAATTAAATAAAGGAGGTGATAAAATGAAATTATTTAATTTATTAAAAAAAAGGGCAGATGAATTGCCAACAAATAATAAGCCAGAAGAATCAGCAAGTGATATGTTATTGAAAGCTATCCTAAGGGGAGAAACGATTGATAAAGATAAAGCTATGTCATTACCTGCAGTAGCAAGTGCTGTAGATAGAATATGTAATACAGTAGCTATGATACCTATAAGGTTATATCGTGAAGTAAAGGATGAAATAACTGGTAAAACTAAAGTAGAAGAAGTAAAAGATGATTCCAGGGTAAAATTATTAAATATTGATCCAGGTGATACATTAGATGCATTTCAATTAAGAAAAGCATGGGTACAAGATTATTTATTAGATAAAGGTGGGTATCTTTTTATAGAAAAACAAAAAAATAAATTTAAAAGTTTAAGATATGTTGATGCTTCAAGTGTTTCTATTAATATAAATACTGACCCAATATTTAAAGATTTAACATATATGGTAAATGGTAAAACTTATGAAACATTTAATTTTGTAACTATCTTAAGGAGCACTAAAAACGGTGGGTCAGGTAAAAGTGTTATTGGTGAGGTTTCAACTGCAATAGAAAATGCATATCAAACATTAATGTATGAACTAGGTTTAGTAAAGACTGGTGGGGCAAAAAAAGGTTTCATAACTTCACAAAGAAAATTAGGTGAAAAAGAAATAACCTTATTAAAACAAGCCTGGTCAAACCTTTATTCAAATAAAAGTGAAAATGCCATAGTTTTAAATGAAGGTATGGATTTTAAAGAAGGGTCTAGTACAACTGTAGAATTGCAATTAAATGAAAGAAAGAAAACCTTACAGGAAGAAATAGACCATATATTCCATAATAAGGAAAATTTTGATGAATTTATGAAAGAAGCTATTATGCCAATATTAACAGCAATAAAAATAGCTTTAAATAAAGACTTACTACTTGAAAAAGAAAAGGAGTCTTTTTATTTTGAATTTGATACGAGAGAAATAAGCCGTGGCAATATTAAAGAAAGATATGAAGCTTATAAAATAGCTTCTGAAACTGGTTGGATATCTAAAAATGAAATAAGGTATTTAGAAGATTATGACAGCATAGAAGGATTAGATGTTATAACTTTAAACCTTGGTAATGTAGTGTTTGATACTATCAGTGGTAAATACTATACACCAAATACTAATTCAATAGTAGATATGCATAAAGCCGGTGAAGGAGGTGATACAAATGAAGGTGGAAGTTAGGAACGGCAAAATAATTATAGATGGCTATGTAAATGCTGTCGAAAGGGTTTCAAAAATATTGTGTGATACCAGAGGGCAATTTGTTGAAAGAATACGATCAGGTGTATTTCAAAAAGCCTTGGAAAGAGCTGAAAATGTATTAGTTTTGTTAAACCACGAGAGGGACAGGGAATTAGCTGATACTAAAAGTGGCAAAGCAAGGTTATACGAAGACAATATAGGCTTAAGGGCAATAGTGGAAATTGATGACCCAGAAGTCATACAAAAAGCCAAAGATAATAAATTAAGAGGCTGGTCTTTTGGCTTTTTATGTAATAAAGAAGACCGTAAGGTTAATGATGATGGTATCGAAGAAAGAATAGTTAGGGATTTAGAATTATTAGAAGTATCAATTATTGATGATAGAAAATACCCTGCTTATATTGGTACTAGCATTGAAATGAGGGACGACCAAGTCCAACTTATAGAATACCGTGGTGAAGAATCACAAACAGTAGATATAAGACAAGAAATTAAAGAAGAGCCTGAACAACATGCCAATAAGGAAGTTGTCAAAATAGATTATTCAGATTATGAAAAAAGATTAGAAAAAATAAGGGAGGAGAATTAAAAATGAATCTAAAAGCATTAACTGAACAAAAAGCAGAAAAACAAAACGAAATGGAAACTTTACTAAATAATGTAAAGGCAGAAGAAAGGGCATTTACTGAAGAAGAAAATGAACTATTCAAAAAATTAGAAAGTGAAATTGGTTTAATTAATGAAACCATTACTGCTATTACAAAAGGCAGGGATTTAATCGAAGAACCAACACCAGAGCAAAAGGAAGAAGAAAAAAAGGAGGAAGAAGAAATGAAAGAAAATGAAGAAAGAGCATTGCAAGAAGAAAAAGCATTTGAAAGCTATATTAGAGGTGTTATTTTAGAAGAAAGAGCAGATATTAATTTAACAAAAGGTGATAACGGTGCTGTTATACCGGTAACTATTGCCAAAAAAATTATTAAACAAGTTTATGATATCTGTCCTATTCTAGAAAAATCAACTAAGTATAATATTAAGGGTAAGTTAGAAATTCCATATTATTCTGAAACATCTGATGCTAAAGTAAATATGGCATATGCAACAGAATTTAAATCATTAGAAAGCAATGTAGGTAAATTTACTAGCATAGAATTAACTGGCCATTTAGCAGGTGCCTTAGCTAAAATTTCTAAATCATTAGTAAACAATAGTGATTTTAATATAGTAAATGAAGTAATTAATATTATGTCAGAATCTATAGCATTATTTGTTGAAAATGAATTAATAAATGGTACAGAAGGAAAAGTAACAGGTTTAGATAAAGGGGTTAAATTAATTGTTACAGCAGAAAGTGCTAATGCTATTACTGCTGATGAAGTAATTAAAACCAAAAGAAAGGTAAAACAAAAATTTCAAAAGAATGCAGTTTGGTTAATGTCACCAGAAACATTAACTGCAATTTCATTATTGAAAGATGCTAATGATAGATATTTGTTACAAGATGATATAACAAGTGATTTTGGTTATACATTACTTGGAAAACCTGTTTATGAAACTGATAATATGAAAGATATTGGTGCAGGTAATACTGCTATTTTTTATGGGGATTTATCTGGTTTAGCTACTAAATTTACAGAAGAAGTAGAAATGGAAGTTTTAAGGGAAAAATATGCTGACCAACATGCTATTGGTGTAGTTGCATGGATGGAATTTGATGCTAAAGTTGAAGATGCACAAAAGATTTCTAAATTAGTTTGTCCAGGGACAGCTGAATAATGTTTACAGTACTTAAAAGTTTTAGTGGTAAAGTTTCTGGCTCTAAAGGTCATGTTATTGAAATAAAAAATAAAAACATAATAGCTGACCTTTTAAGGGCTGGTTATATAGAAGAATATACAGAAAAAAATAAAAATCAAGCTGAATTAAAAAAAGAAAACGAAACACTAAAAAAGGAATTGGAAGAACTAAAAAAAGAAATCGAAGCATTAAATGCACAATTAGCAGAAACAACAAATGTAGATAAAACTACAAATGATAAGGATCTAGAAACACCAATAGATCCACAAGATAATCAAAAAGATAAATAAGGTCATTAGTTGTTCAGGCAAGGCCTCAAAGAAGGAGGAAACTAATGAAAGTAAGTACAATTACATGTAATGATATAGCAAATTATATCAGGTTACAAGAAGTAGATGAAGCAGATAAGAAATTACTTAATGCTTTAATAAGTATTGCTAAAAAGTTTATTACAGAAAATACGGGTGTAACGGAATTAGATGAGTACGACGATTTTTTAATTGTTGTTTTTATTTTATGCCAAGACATGTATGATAATAGAACTTTATATGTAGATAAAACTAATTTAAATAAAGTTGTTGAAACCATACTTGGAATGCACTCTAGGAACAATATATGTTAAACCCAGGTAAATATAGTAAAAAAATATCAATATATAAGGTAGCTATAAAGGACGATAGTGCAGGGTTTAAAAATAACCAAGATACTCTTGTCCTGACTACTTGGGCTAATGTAAAAACTACAAAGGGGTTTACACTAATAGCAAGTAATAGTGATTTTGAAAAAGCTTATACTAACTTCACAATTCGTTATCCTAAAACAGAAATAACA
>JAZQIU010000055.1:0-9422 GCA_045541255.1 Bacilli bacterium
ATATAAATAACTTAACTAAATTATTATCAATATGAAAATACAAATTAAAAACACAGAAGTTGAATTAAAAAACAAAATGCGTTCATTATTAATTTATGAACAAATAACAAACAAACCATTCAATCCACAAACTGTAACAGATATGTTGCTTTATTTCTATTCTGTTATTCTTGCATGTGAACCATCAATTGAATTAACCTTCAATGAATTTATGGATATTATAGATGAGCAACCAAACCTATTTGAATCATTCAAGGATTGGTTAATTATAGAAGGTGAAAAGAATAGTATATATAATGATGATTCAAAAAAAAAGATGAAACAGTAAGTATTAAGGAACTGTTAAGGTTGGTTGTATTTGAGTATAAAGCGTGTGATTTAAGGTACTTTTTAGACGTTTTACAGCCTTATGAATTAAATGTAATACTTTCAATGCTTGAATATAATACTAAGCAGGATTGGGAGCAAACAAGGTTTAAAAGTTATATAAATGCACAGACACAATCAACAAAGAAATTAAACATTACAGATATAATTAAATTCAGTTGGGATGAAACAACCAATAAAGAAAACAAGAATACATACATATCAACAGAGGATATTGAAAGGCTTAAAGCAAAAGCAAACAAAATAATACAAGACAAAAACAATAATCAATAATGGCAGCAGATTTAGTTACTAGACTAAAGTTAGATGATAAACAATTCAATGATAATATCAGAAAGTCAAAACAACAACTACAACAGTTCCAAGCAGCAGCACAAACAGTTGGTACAGCATTAAAGACATTTACCATTGCATTAGTTGGAGTTCAAACAGCAGCAGAAGGTTTTAATAAATTCATCAGAAGTTCACAAGGTATCAGTGATGAATATGATAAAGTAATGAGAGCAGCAACAACAACGGTTGATGAATTTTTCACAGCATTATCAACGGGTGATTTTACAACCTTTCAAATGGGATTAAGTGGAATTATAACTAAAGCAAAAGAAGCACAAGCAGCACTTGACAAATTAGGTAATGCAACAATGAGTTATAGTTACTTTGATTCCAAATATTCAGCAGAACTTGAAGACGCAATTAATAAGGCAAAGGATTTAAAATTATCCAAAGCAGAAAGGGATGAAGCAAAGAAAACAGCAGAATCAATCATTGGTAAGCAAGAGGAAATAACAAAAGAACTTAGCAAATCAATTAATAATGCTTTATCCAATGTAATGACAGAAGGAAATTTATTGCAAGCATCAGCAGTTGGTAAAGTTGATTTGGAAGATGTGTTATTGCTTGATATTACAGCAAAGGGTGAAGAAAATAAAAAGAAACTTGCAAAGTTATATGATGATTATAAAAAGATTGCAGTACAAAAAGAAAAAGAATTTACAACAAGAAATGTTAAATTAACGGCAGACGGTGGTAGAGTATTTTATGATGAAGTTGACACAGAAGGTTATTTAAAAGCAATGCAACCAATTAACCAACAATATAAAGAAGCAATATTGTATAATGAAATACTTGTAAAGAAAGGTGATGATTGGTTGAAAAGTACAATTCAAATGGCACAACAGTTAGACGGTTCAAATAGAAAACTAACAGAAATGAAAAACAAGATGTTGGAACTATCTAATCAAGATGTAAACGCAAATTTGAAAACAACTTCAACTGTATCTGTTAAAGCAGAGTTTGAACCTGGTTCACTTGGTTATCTTGAACAACAAATAAAGGATTTAAAATTAAAATTCCAATATGCAACTGATATTAATTCAAGAAACAAGATTCAAAAAGAAATTGATGAATTAACCAAGAGAAAAAGATATATTGAACTTGAATACAAATTAACCCAACCATTGCAAGAACAAAAGGTTTCATTAACTTCACTTGGTAACAACAAAGATTATAAGAAAATTGATGTTAAATCACAGACAAATGCAACTAAAGAAGGTATATCAATTAATGAACAATATGTTAATAGTATCAATTCTGTTTCAAATGCTTTATCTGCATTAAATTCAATACAAGCGGATAACGCTGCATCAATGTTAAGTTGGGCAGGTTCTGTTATGACAGCAGTAGCATTAGCAATCCAAGAAATCAAAAAGTTAATTGCAGCAAAAACAGCAGAAGGTGCAGCATCAGCAGGTGCAGAAGCAGCAAAAACACCTTTTGTTGGTTGGTTATTGGTTGGTGGAGCAATTGCAACAGCATTAGCAGCATTTGCATCAATTCCATCATTTAATGACGGTGGTATATTCCAATCACCATTTACTAGCGGTGATAAGAACTTAGCAAGATTAAATGGACGGTGAAATGATTCTTAATAAAGGACAACAAGCAAACTTATTTAACTTACTTGATAAGGGTACACCATTAAATAACGGTGGAAACGTTACCTTCAAGATACAAGGAAAAGAATTGGTTGGTGTATTGAACAACTATAATAATAAGAGAAGTAAAGTATTATAATTATGTTATATAAAGGTACATTCAAAGATATTAATGATAATCAATATACAGTACATATAACAACAAACGGTGATTCAAGTGTAACAAAAACAGTTACACTTGGAACAACACCTTTTTTAACTGAAATTGAAACATCAGAATCACATATATATAAACCTTGCAAATATTCATCAGCAGTAATAAAAATGTTATCAGATGATTATTCATTTGATTTATACAGTTCAACAGCACAGCAAAACAAGGTACAATTAATTAACCATCAAGGAACAGTTAAATGGGTGGGATATACAACACCAAATTTATATTCACAAGGATATGAAAATGAAGTTGAAGAAATAGAAATTGAAGCAATTGATGCCTTATCAACATTACAGTATTACAAATATAAACCATTAAGCGGAACAAAGAATATTGTTAGAATCATTGATATTATTGATATGTTAATATCCAAATGCAATGCCTATTCAAAATATTATATTAGCAATGCAACACAATTAAATTCAACAACAAATGAATGTCTATCAAATAATTTATATATATCAGAACAAAATTTCTTTGATGAAGATGATGAAGCAATGACATTACAAGAAGTAATGGAAGAAATATGTAAATACCTTAATGTAACTTGTGTTGCAGACGGTACAAACGTTTATTTTTTGGACTATGACGCAATTAAAAATGGAATCAATACATACTATCAATTTACAGTAGGAAATAGCACAGGAACGCTTGTAACGCTTTCACAAGCACATTCAATTAATGGTGATGATTATGCTTTAAATGGTGGGCAAATAAGTTTGGATAATGTCTATAATAGAGTTATAGTTAAGGATTCATTATATTCATTTGATTCTGTTATTCCTTCAATATGGGATGATAAACATTTGGCACTTCAAATGACAATGGATTTTGGCAACAATTGGCAGTATTACCAAGAAATAGAGGAAGAACATGACAAGTTAGGAAAACATAAATGTTTTTTCAAATATTATAATAGCAGTAATTATAAATCCTATTATTATAATAAAGATACAATGGAAGAAACATTCCCATTGTTTTTAAATTATGGTAGCACACAATTATATGTTGGTGCAACAATATGTAGAGCGTGTTTCAAAAAAGTAGATTCATTTGATGATATTATTAATGATGTTAACTTTACTGATTATCTGTTATTACATACACATAATACCAATAATACAGTAGTTAGGGGTAATTGGGTACTAAACAATTGGATTGACAATAACGGAATAACAACTATTGAAGAAGATGAAGGAATACCATTGTTTGAATTGAAAGTTAATAATTCAACACCTTCATTCATTGGTGGAAAAAGTGTATTCCTATTAATTCAAGGTACTTACATATATATGGATAGAGAATCTGAAATGTATATTCCACAAGGTTATTCAGATAAAGAAGATAGATTCTTTGCTAGTGAATTATGGATAAAAGCAAAACTTCAATTTGGTAATCAATATTGGAATGGTTCAAGTTGGCAAACAACAGAATGTTGCTTCAAATTACCTTTTGACAATAATAACCAAGAAAAACACTGTATCAACCAATCATTCCCAACAAAGAATACAGTTACTTATGATATGGGTATTGATGAAGACGGTTATGCAATACCAATGCCATCCACAGATTTAATGACTGGAAAACCAATCTTTACTTTATATACACCACATAGATTAAGCAACCATTATAGATGTGATGCAGTTTGGTTACAAAACTTTGATATTAAAGCAAAGGTTGCAACTTATGATATTGGTGTTAATAAAGATTCAGATACAGAATATTCAAATGTTATTAATACTGAATATGTAAATGAAATGGATGAACAAGAATTTAAAATATGTACATGGGATAATAAGGAATGTAATTATTCAGCAGTTGCATATAAGAACGGCACTAAATATCAATTCATAGATACTGTATATAATAAGGGAACAAAACAAACTTGTAGAGCAGAAGAACAATTAATATATAAATTGGTGACACAATATTCAACACCGTCAGTTATATTAAATGTAAATCTAAAGAATAATATAAACCTATATGCAACAGTAACAGATAGATGGATTCCAAATAAAACATTTATAGTTGATAGTATTACAACGGATTGGGAAAACAATAGAGCAGAAATAAAACTAATTGAAAAGAAATAACAAACTATGAATTTTAACAGAAGAAACATTAATAAGAAACTAAGAAACGGTGAAATAATTGCTTATAACTATTCATCATCATCTATATCTTTTGGTGGTGGCGGTGGTAGTAGTTCATCAAGTGGTGGAAATTATTTACCTGCAACAGCAAATGGTGATGGAACATATACAGTTTATTTATCCCAAGTAACTTTTAATGGACATATTGTAGCACAAGGTGAAGTTTCTGCTTATGGTAGTGGTTCAACAAGCGGTGATAGCACTGGAACAACTGGAGGTGGAACAACATCAATAGTAATAGAAGATAACTTAACATCAACATCAACCACAGCAGCATTAAGTGCAAATCAAGGTAGGGTTTTGAAAGATTTAATTGATAATGCAGAAGTTGATTTATCTGATTATTACACCAAATCACAAGTTGATACAAAACTATCAAATGTAAATGTTGATTTATCAAATTATTATACCAAAGCACAAACAACAGATAAATTAAATGATAAACTAGATAAATCAGTATGGGATGAAGCATTTGAATTTAATGAAGATGGTTCACTAAAAGTAAAAGTTAACTTATATGGTGACGGTGAAATTAGTGCTTATGGTAGCGGTTCAACAGCCAATACAGAAATTAATTTAGATAACTATTACACCAAATCACAAGTTGATGATTTAATAGATAATATTGATGTTGGTGATGTAAATGTTGATTTAAGTAATTATTACACCAAAGCACAAGTTAACACAAAATTAGGTGGATATAGTGAAACAAGCCATACACACAGCAATTATAGTTTGACTTCACATACACATTCACAATATGCAAGTAGTTCACATACGCATAGTAATTACAGTTTGACAAGTCATACACATAATTATGCAGCAGCATCCCATACACACCCAATATCTGCAATAACATCATTGCAATCAACATTGGATGGTAAAAGTGGAACTGGGCATAGTCATAGTAATTACAGTTTGACAAGTCATACACATAATTATGCAGCAGCATCCCATACACATAGTATTAGTAACATAACTAATTTACAATCAAGTTTAGATGCTAAAAGTGGTACTGGTCATACACATACTACAATAGTAGGTAATTATACGGCTAATGGTGGACAACAACCACCTAATTACTTTGGCAAAAATAGAGTTGGAGCATTAATGATGAATACAACAGTTAACAGTAATTCCCATTATAAGGATTGGTTGTTTATGGATTGTTATAGTGGTAATGATGTTGGTGGTGGTGTTGCTATTGGTGTTAATAGACAAGCGTTAGGAGCATACATTATGCGTTCTGCAAGTGGAAGAACAAGTTGGGCAGAAAGTGCAGAATTGTTAGGTACACATAACTGGTCAACTTATTGTGCTGCAAAATCACATACACATAGTACATTAACATTTAGTGCAGGTGCTTTTGGTGCAAAATCATATAATGGTGGTTCAGCAGTTACAGTATCAGTACCAACACATACAAGTCATATTACTAATAACAGTGGTTTTATCACAACAGCAGCAACAGTTACAAATGCAGATAAATTAGATGGTTATCACGGTTCATCAGCAAATACTGCAAATAATTATGTATTAAGAGGTTCAAGCGGACAAATAAATGTTGGTGCAATTTCATCATCTTCAAATATAACAGCAAGTGGGGAAATTACAGCACATTCAGATAGAAGGTTAAAATCAGACATCAAACAATTAACTAACAGAGGTTATGTTACACCAACAACTTATATTAAGGATGGTAAAGAATCAATTGGTTTTATTGCACAAGATATGCAACAACTATATCCTGAATTAGTCACAGTTGATGAATCAACAGAAGAACAATATTTAACTGTAAACTATATGCAATATACAGCAGTATTACAAGCACAGATAATTGATTTAAAGAAAGAGATTGAAGAACTTAAAGAAATTATCAAGAATAAATGATATTTATTAATATAATAGGAGCATCTATAAATGATGCTCCAACAATTAAATTTTAATTTAAAATGGCATTAGCAACTACGGGAATAACAACATCATTGGTTGGTTCAACATTAGGAACAACTAGTAGAAGTGTAAGTACATTATGTACACATTCAAATATAAATAAATGGAGTAAAAAGAAACCTGTTGAAATTAATAATCCTGCACCATCTAGAAGCGGTGCATGGTATCAAGGGGATAACGGTTGTTGTGGTTTTAAACAAGATTCAATTTACTTTGGAACATCAGCAGCCAATTTGATTGCAGCATATCAAGCAGGTACAACTTATCAATATCAACCACCAACTGGATATAAACGTTTGGCAGATTTTGGCGGTTATGAACATAACGCAAAAAACCCTTGTTGGAGTGTTAATGTAATGGGTATGATATATAATAATTCATCAAGTAGTTTCATTGAGGTTTCAGTTGATTGGAATAATGATGTTAATACAAGCACTAATTTAATGTTAACTGATTTAGTGCCACAAAATTTGGTTGATGTAAATGAATGCTATTTTGGCATTATTGTAATTAGAAATGGTACTTACTATTATAAAACTAGTTCAACAAAGGTTTCTGAAATAACACAAGGTGACCCATACTATGTGCGTTTATATCAAACTGAATTTTCAACAGTTGGTACACATACAGTATATCCTGCATTATTTTCATTACCCGTTACAACATTTGGTTCAAGTGGTGGTGGTGTAAGATTTGTTGCAATTCCACAAGGCACAAGCGGTACTTGGCAATCAACTTTCACAGTTAAGAACAATTCAATGGAAGGTTCAATTGGTTGGATGGGTGCATGGTATTCACAAGCAGCAAAATTAACAATAGGTGGAACATTAGCATATAAAAAATCTTATGAAGGTAGTTCAATTACTTTAACGTTCTATAAAACAGTTAATGGTACTAGAGAATCAGTAGGTAATAGAACAGTAACATTATCACATACTGGAACTAATGGTACAGACTTTTACACAATGGATTTTGAGTATATGTTCACACAAGCCACAGCAACAAATACAATATATTACATTTCTGCAACATTAAGTACATATACAGTAACAACACAATGTGATGAAGGAAACCCATTAGAATAATAACAACATAAACAATTATAATAAACAATGTGGAAATTACAAGATGATGAAAAAGATACAATTGAATATATAGTAGCCATTGCAATGATTATATTTGGAATGATATTATGTATGTTTGCTTTCTTTACACCTCCAATTGGGGAAATACACCCAACAGTATTAGGTGTGCTAGGACAGATATTAATATTTGTGGGTGCAATATTCCATTTGAATATTAAATTAAAGAATCAGAATACGGACTTTGAAACAAAAGTAGCAGAAATGAGAAAAGAAATAGATTCTTTAAAAAACTAAAATTAAAAGGGTACAATTAAAAGTACCCTTTATTTATTTAATACAATTAACTAACTATGAATATTAAGATAATAAGAAGATATAAGAAAGATAATTATACCATTGGTGATTTATATATAAATGGTGAATGGTTCTGTAACACATTAGAAGATAAGGATAGAAACTTAAATGATTCAATGAATGAAGATGAAATAAAACAAATTAAAGTATATGGTAGAACAGCAATACCATGTGGACATTATAATATAACAATAACCTATTCACCAAAATTTAAAACCAAATTACCTTTAATCAATAACGTTAAAGGATTTACAGCAATAAGAATACATCAAGGAAATAACCATAACCATACAGAAGGATGCATATTGGTACGGATATAATACAATTAAAGGACAACTAACCAATAGCAAGATTTGTTTAAGTAAGTTAAATTCTATATTAATGAATACGGAAGATAATATATATTTGGATATAATATAATATATTTGAAGCAATTAATTTAAATAATACTGTTATGAAAGAAGTATATGTTTTATTTGATGCAAAAGAATACGGTAATGATTGGGATATTACTTTTTCTATTACTGTTTTTGAACCAGACAATATAAAAGAGAAAGTTAAAGAATGGTTACTTAAACAGTACCCTAAAGATTTTGAATATATTGATGAAGTATTAGAAGAATATGAAGAATTTTGGAATGAACAAACAACAACATATTTAAAAGGACATGAAAGTAGTAGATTTTTTGCAGATGATTATGTAACATTTTCATTAACAAGAAAAATAATAGAATAATATTAACTTAAATAATACTGTTATGATTACAAGAGAACAATTCCAAGAAAAGATTAATTCATTTGATTTTTCAGATGAACAGAAAGAAAAGTGTTTAGCTTACTATGATAATGATTCCAAGTCAGCTAACAAAGAAAACGTTATTGATAACTATGATGCAGAAAAGTTATGGAATACTGTTAATAGATGGTATGGTATCAAGCATTCAACAAAAGAAAAGAAACCAAGAACAAAGAAGGTAGATATTCAAGGAAAGGTTGATGAACTTAATTCATTTGTTGATTCTATTATTGCTAATGGTAATGAAGATGAAATGAATAACTTAATTACAGCATTAAATGATGCATCAAGTAAAGTAGGTAAAGTTCTTGAAGAAATTGATAAGAAAAATCAAGAAGAATACAATAATATTATCAAGGCAATTAAGGAATTTAATAAGAAGAATAACACTAACTACAACTTGGTTAACAAGATTGATTAATATAACTAAGGCACTATCATTTAATTGGTAGTGCTTTTTTATTTTACAAAAAAAATATTTCAAAGTTTTCATTTTTAGGTAGGGGGGCATCATTTTTTTTTAATCAAGGTTACAGAAACAAG
>JAZQIU010000056.1:0-7935 GCA_045541255.1 Bacilli bacterium
AATATGTTAGAAAGGTTTGATTTTTATGGGTAAAAGATTATTCTTAGTAATAGTTTTATATCAAGTAATTATCATTTTATTGATTAGATTTATCCTCCTACAAGGGTAGTTTTGGTTAATAAAAAAAGACACAAGGATTAAATCCTTATGTCTACCACAACAAGGTAGACATTCAAATTTGAATGTTCTACTAAATTAATAATAACATAAAATTTTGGTGTTTACAATAAATTATTAAACTTCATTTAATTATGAAGTTTTTATATGCTTTTGCTATTCTATAAAATATGATAAAATACTATAGAGAAAGAGGGACTTTATATGGAAAGATTACAAAAAGTTATTGCGAATAGTGGGTATTGTTCTAGAAGAAAAGCAGAAGAATTAATAAAGTGTGGAAAAGTATTTGTTAATGGAGAAAAGGTTACTGAATTAGGAACTAAAGTAAGCGGTAATGATGCTATTACAATTAATGGTGAAGCAATAAAATTAGAAGAAGATAAAGTATATTATTTATTAAATAAACCTAGAGGTGTAATAAGTTCTGTTAGTGATGATAAGGATAGAAAAACAGTTGTTGATTTAATAGATACAAAAAAACGTATTTATCCTGTTGGAAGATTAGATTATGATACTACTGGATTATTAATTTTAACAAATGATGGAGAGCTAGCTAATACTTTAATGCATCCAAGTAATAGTATCGAAAAAAAATACGTTGCTAAGTTAAATAAATTCTTTGAAATAAGTGATTTAAAAAAGTTAGAAAAAGGCATAGATGTAGATGGTGTTAAATGTGTTCCTACTAGAGTTAAAATAAAAATTAATAATAAAATTAAAGATTTTAGTATTGTTGAAATAAGTATAGTAGAAGGTAGAAATCATATTATAAAACGTGTATTTATGGAATTAGGATATTTAGTTGATAAATTAAGTAGAGTTGAATATGCTTTCTTAAATTTAAATGGTTTACAAAGTGGAGAGTATAGATGCTTAACTACAAAAGAAGTGAAGAAGTTATATGAATATAAAAAATAGAGTTAAAATTTTAAGATTAGATGATCAAGGAAGAGGTATAGGTTATATTAATGATAAAATAATTTTTATACCTAATGTTTTACCAGATGAAGAAGTTATAATTGAAATAGAAAAAGAGACTAGTAAGTATTATGTTGGTAGAGTTATTGATTATTTAAATTTAAGTGATAGTAGAATTAAAGTTAAGTGTCCTTATTATGATTTATGTGGTGGATGTAATTTATTACATATGAGTTATGAAGACAGTATAAAGTATAAGTTAAATAAGTTTAAAAATACATTATCTAAGTTTGCTAATATAAATACAGATATAGAGGTAATAAAAAATCAATATACTTTTAATTATAGAAATAAAGTTGAATTTAAAATAGAGAATAATGAATGGGGTTATTATAATAGTAATACTCATAACTTTGTTTCTATTAATGAATGTTTATTAGCTAAAAATTCAATTAATAAAGTTTTAGAAAATAAAGATTTATTTGATATAAAGAGTGGTAGTATTATTATTAGAAGTAATTATAATGATGAAATTTTAATTGTTGTAAATAGTAATGATAAAGTAGATATTAATATAGATGAATTAAAAAATATAGTTAAGTTAGTTGGTATTGTTGTAAATGATAAAAATTTTTATGGAGAAAAATATTTTATAGAAAAGTTTAATGATAAATTATTTAAAGTTAATTATAATTCATTTTTTCAAGTAAATAATTATATAACTAATGAAATGATTAAAATTATTAATGATAATAGTTATGGGGATACTTTATTAGATTTATATTGTGGTGTTGGTTTTTTAGGACAATGTGTTAGTGATAAGTATAAAAAAATTTATGGTATTGAAATTAATAAAAATAGTATATTAGATGCTATAAGTAATGCAAAAATTAATGGTATTAAAAACACTTATTATTTGTGTGGAGATAGTGCAAAGTGTATAAGTAAAATAAATGATAAAATTGATACTTTATTAATTGATCCGCCTAGAACTGGGCTAGTAAAAAATATGGTTAGTGATGTAATTAGTGTAGGTGCTGAAAGAATAATATATGTTTCTTGTAATCCAATTAGTTTAGCAAGAGATTTAAGTAATTTAGAATATTTATATAATGTAGAAAAAGTATACTTATTAGATATGTTTAGTAATACATATCATTTTGAAAGTATTGTTATTTTAAATAAGAAATAAAGAGGTGATATTATGAGAGAAAAAAGAGATTTATACGATAAAGATAGTATTAAAACTGATAAAACCTATTATAAAGGAGATATTATCCCTGAAGGTTATTATCCAATGGTTGTTATGATTGCTATACAAAATAGTGAAGGTAAATTTTTAATGCAAAAAAGAGTAGAGTCTAAAGGAGGAGATTGGGGAGTAACTGGAGGACATCCCAAATCTGGAGAATCTCCTTATGAGGGGATTATTACTGAAGTTAAGGAAGAATTAGGAATAGATATTTCTGATAATGAAATTATTGAGTTTGCAAATGGTTGTGATGGTAAAGATTGTTATAAAATGTATTATACTAAGTTAGATTTACCTATAAAAGAATTTAAAATTCAAGAAGAAGAATTAAATGAAGTAAAGTGGTTTAGTATTGAAGAATTACAAAGTATGGTAGATGATAAAGAATTGAATCAAGATCAGATAGATTTTTTTGTTAAGTCTATGAATTATATTAATAATTTATAAAAATTTTGGATGTGGTATACTATGAATTTATTAGAACAATATAAAGATTTATTACATAGTGAGCATTTTAATAATATTTTTAATAAATATTTAATTGTTCCAACATTGATTCGACTAAAAAATGTAGGATACTTTTGTGGAATGGACTATGCTTCAAAAGAAATATATAATTTTAGTGGATATGTATCTAGATATGATCATTCTTTAACTGTTGCGTTGCTTACGTGGAAATTAACTAATGATAAAAAATCTACATTAGCAGCATTATTTCATGATATATCTACACCTTGTTTTTCTCATGTAATTGATTACATGAATAATGATTATATAGAACAAGAAAGTACAGAACAATATACTAAAGATATTTTGAAAAAAGATAAATATTTACTAGAGTGTTTAAAAGAGGATGATATATCTTTAGAAGAAATAGTTGATTTTAAAAAGTATACTATAGTAGATAATAAAAGACCTAAATTATGTGCTGATAGATTAGATGGTATTATATTAACTGGGTTATTTTGGACAAAGAATTTAACTATGGAAAATGCTAAAGATATTATAGATGATATAGAAGTATTTAGTAAAGAAAACAATGAAAAAGAAATTGGTTTTAAAAGTAAAAAGATTGCAGAACTTGTAGTTGATGTGAATAAATCTATTGATATATATTGTCGTTCTAAGGAAGATATTTATATGATGGAATTGTTAGCAAATATAACTAAGAATGCCATAGATAAAAATATAATAACTTATGAAGATTTATATAAATTAGATGAACAAAAATTAATGGATATATTAGAAAATTGTAATGATAATGAAATTTTATTAGATTTAAATAGATTTAAAACTATTAAATTAGATGAAATTCCTGATTTTGATAAGCCATTAGTTAAAATTAGAAGTTTGAATCCTTTAGTCGATAGTGTTAGATTAAATGATTTTATGATATAATTTATTAAGAGTTAAAGAGGTGATTAGATGTTTGATTTAAAAGAGCATAAAAATATTTATATGGTAGGTATAGGTGGTATTAGTATGAGTGGTTTAGCGCATATATTAGTATCATGGGGGTTTAATGTTAGTGGAAGTAATAATGAAAGTAGTAAAGTAGTTGAGGAATTAATTAATAGTGGAATAAATGTTTATATAGGACATGATTATAATAATATTAATGAATCTTATGATTTAGTTGTATATACTGCAGCAGTTAAAGAAGATAATCCAGAATTAGTACATGCAAAAGAATTAAATATTCCTATTATGGAAAGAGGATTATTCTTAGGAGAATTGACTAAGTTATTTAAAGATACAATAGGTATTGCAGGTACTCATGGTAAAACAACAACTACTAGTATGGTTAGTGAATGTTTTTTAGCTGAAAATACGGATCCTACTATACAAGTTGGTTCTATATTAAAAAGTATTAATGGAAATTATAGAGTAGGTAAGAGTGATTATTTTATTATTGAAGCTTGTGAGTATTGCGATAGTTATTTAAATTTTCAACAAAAAAGTGCAATTATTTTAAATATTGATAATGACCATATGGATTATTTTAAAACTTTTGATAACGTAAAAAAATCTTTTAAAGAGTATGTAAGCCATTTACCTAGTGATGGGCTATTAGTTTTAAATGGTGAAGATAAAAATTGTTTGGAACTAGCATTAAATACTGAAGCTAAAATTTTAACATATGGTTTTGATGAAAATAATAATTATTATGCTAAAAATATAATTTTTGATGAGATGGGATATCCTACATATGATTTATATAGAAATAGACAATATGTTGATAAAATAAGTTTAAGTGTTGTTGGTATGCATAATGTTTTAAATAGTTTAGGCTGTGTAGCTTTATGTGATTATTATGGTATAAGTATAGATTCTATTAAAGAAGGTTTGATAAATTATACTGGAGCTGCTAGAAGATTTGAGTATAAAGGCGAATTAAATGGAGCAAAAGTTTATGATGATTATGGACATCATCCAACTGAGGTAGAAGCGGTAGGTAAGTCTATTTTAAATAAAAAATATAATAAATCATGGGTTATATTTGAACCTCATACTTATTCTAGGGTTAAAAATCATTGTGTTGATTTTGCTAAATCATTAGTTAATTTTGATAATATAATTATTACTGATATTTATGCTGCAAGAGAAGTAAATGAATTTGGGGTTAAAGAATTAGATATAATAAATGAATTAAATAAATTGGGAAAAGATGCTATTCATATTAGTAATTTTGAAGATATTAAGAAATATTTATGTGATAATGTAAGTAAAGATGATTTAGTTTTAACTTTAGGTGCTGGATATGTAACAAAATTAGCTGATATGTTAGTAAAATAAAAAAAGGCTTTAAGCCTTTTTATTTTTTAACCAATGTTTTCCGTCTACAATTCTTGTTACTAACATACTACTAGCTGAATCTCCAACAACATTTAGTACTGTTGCAGGAGCATCTATTATAGTTGCTATTATAGTTAAAATAGGTAATGAAGCAACTGGGAATCCCATCATAGTAATTATAAGCATTTCTGATATAGTCCCACCACCAATAGGTACAGCTGTAACCAGTATTGTTGCAATTAATGCAACTCCTAAAATTTTAAATATAGATACATCCATATTAAATAAATATACTAAAAACATTATTTTAAATACACTACCTATTATTGAACCATCTTTATGAAATGATGTTCCTAAAGGGATTGTTGTATCTGCAATATCATTTGGAACTCCAATATTTTTTGCACATTTTGTATTAATTGGAATACAAGCAGCAGATGAACAAGTTGCTAATGAAGTTATAGTAGCTGGAATTATATTTTTCCAATAACTTTTAACACCTTTTTTTCCTCCTGCAATAAATGCATATAATGAATAAACAATAAAATAAACAAATATACATGCTATAAGATATATAATAAATGTCTTTAAGTATCCAATTGCAATACTAGACCCAAATTGACCAACAAATGCTGCAAAATAGCATCCTAATCCAATAGGTGCATAGTACATAATAATGTTAATAAATTTTTGCGTTACTTCATTCATACTTTCTAACATATTTAAGAATGGTTTTCCTTTTTCTTTAGATGCGTTAATAGAAAGACCAACAAGTATAGAGAATACGATAAGCGCTATTATGTTATCTTTTGATAGTAAATTAATAAAGTCATTTGTACTTACTGTATCAACTGTACGTTCTAAGATATTTAAATCTTCAGTTTCAGTCTCTATATTTTTTTCTAGTGTCTCTTTTATTTTTATTCCGTCGTTATTATTAACTAGTGTAGCTTTTGTACTTATTATACCAATTAAAACACTAACTAAAGATGTAATAATAAATACAAATACAATTGATGTAAGAATTTTTCCTAATCTTTTAGGTTGTGACATTTTCCCAATTGATGTAGTAATAGTTAAGAATATAAGTGGAACAATAATTATAAATAATAGATTTAAGAATAAGTCACCCAATGGACTTAGTATAGTAGCTTTTTCTCCCAAAACTAAACCTACTATAGCACCTATAATAATTGCTCCTAATAAAATAAGTGTAGACTTATAATTTTTGATGAATTTTTTCATAAAATTCTCCTTTCATTTAAATTATATATAAAAATGGAAAAAATAGTAATATTTTGTAATCCACACTAATCCACAACATATGTGTTATAATAAATTTAGTGATGTATATGGAAAAAAAGTTTGTTAAGATGAATGATAATAAAGATTATTTATCTTTAGGAAATTTATTCAATATAATAAAAAAATATTCTAAAGTAAGTGCTAGTGCTATGCAGACAGAGATATTTTGTTCTTTATTTAATATAAATGATATTAATAAAACTACTGTTAATAATTATTTAATAGGTTATAGAGCTATAAGTTTAGAATATAAAAAAATATATTTGGATTTAAAAAATAAATATGATAAAGATAAAGAAGTTTTTTTTCAAATAATTATTAACATATTAAATATATTAGATGAATGTATCTATAAAATTGATGATAATGTTTTAAAAATTATTAATAGTAATTTTAAATTAAAAGAAGTGTGTAGGGATTTATTAAAATTATCAAAAGAAGATGTAAATATTAATTCTTACTTTTATGATAAAGTTAATAGATTGTATGAAGAAAATAATTTATATGAATGTTTTATAGAATTTTTATTTTATTCTATATTAGAAAATAAACAACCTTTATATATACAAAAAGTTAATGTAAATTTTAGAAAAGAAGAGTTAGAAGAATATTTAAAAATTAATTTATATGAAGGTATAAGTTATATTAATAGTTTAAAAGATTTATCTAAAAAAGGTAATGTATATGCAAATGCTGAATTAGGGTCTTTAGAATTTAGTGGGTTAATTAGTGGTAAAAAAGATTTTGAGAGAAGTTTTAAATATTATTTGGTTGCTGCAGAAAAAGAACATCCTAAAGCATGTTGGATGGTAGCTAATTTAATTTTAACAGATAGGGTTAAAGGTTATGATATAGAATTTGTTTGGAAATATTTAAATAAAGCTTTTGAACTTGGTAGTATAGCAGCTATAAATACTATGGGTAATTGTTATTTAAGTGGAGAAAATATTTATAATGAAATTAATGAAGAAAAAGCGTTAGAGTGTTATTTAAAAGCTAGTGAGTATGGGTATGTTTATGCTTATAATAATATTGGTTTATATTATGAAAGAAACAATAATTTTGATGAAGCTTTAAAATATTTTAAAATTAGTGCTGATATGGAAAATAGTTGGGCTTTGAATAAAGTAGGGGAATATTTACGTAAAAGTGGTGATTTGGTAAGTGCTTATTTTTATTACTTAAAGTCTATAGAATCCCCTTTAAGTGAAAGAAATTATTATGGTTATTATAATTTAGCTAAATATTATTATTCAATTGGAAATAAAGAATTAGGTATAGAAATTGATTTAGATAAATCAAAAGAATATTTTGATTTATTTGAAAAAAATAAATAATATCTATTTTTGTCGAATGGCTTGTCTAAAAGGATAAATACATTATAATAACACGCAGAACATTTAAGTTTGGTGTCTACCTTCTAATAAATATGTTAGAAAGGTTTGATTTTTATGGGTAAAAGATTATTCTTAGTAATAGTTTTATATCAAGTAATTATCATTTTATTGATTAGATTTATCCTCCTACAAGGGTAGTTTTGGTTA
>JAZQIU010000057.1:0-54484 GCA_045541255.1 Bacilli bacterium
ATATTGCGACTACACAAATATATACGCATTTAAGTTTGAATAAAATAAAAGAAGTTTATGGATCTAGTCATCCAAGACAAAAGGAATAAATTATGAAAAAATTTAAAAAAATTATATTAATTGTTGCTGACTCATTAGGTATTGGAGCAGCAAAAGATGCTCTTTTATATGGTGATGCACAAACAAATACACTTGGACATATTGTAAAACAATATCCAAACATTTCGATGCCTACTTTAGAAAAACTTGGGATTCGTCATTTTTTAGGTGATGATGTAAAACCAACAGCTGCACTTGCAAGACTTACGGAAATTAGTGTTGGTAAAGATACTCTTACAGGGCACTTTGAGATGATGGGACTAAAAGTTGATAAACCATTTCCATCTTTTACAGAAACTGGATTTCCAAAAGAGTTGATTGATAAACTTGAAGAGTTTTCTGGTAGAAAAGTTATCGGAAATATTTCCGCTAGTGGGACTGAAATAATTAAGGATTTAGGAATGGAACAATTAAGAACGGGTGCTTTAATTGTTTATACTTCGGCTGATTCTGTTTTACAAATTGCAGCAAACGAAGAACTAATTCCACTTTCTGAACTTTACCGTGTTTGTGAATACGCAAGAAAAATAACAATTGAAAATCCTGAATGGATGGTTGGCAGAATTATTGCACGTCCATTTGTAGGAAATAGTGTTGATTCATTTAAACGTACTACTAATCGTCATGACTACGCTTTAAAACCTTTTTCTAAAACAGCTTTAAACGTTTTATCAGAAAATGGATTTGATACAATTGCTGTTGGTAAAATCAATGATATTTTTGATGGGTTTGGTATTACGGAATATGTTAGAACGACTTCAAATGAAGATGGTATGGACAAAACAATTCACTATGCAAAACAAAATTTTAATGGACTTTGTTTTGTGAATCTTGTTGACTTTGACGCATTATATGGCCATCGCCGAGATGTAGCTGGTTATAAAGAAGCAATCGAACGATTCGATAAAAAATTAGAACTTCTATTAAATACAATTGATTCAGATACATTAGTAATGGTTACGGCTGATCATGGTAACGATCCAACACATTCTGGAACCGATCATACCAGAGAAGATGTTCCACTAATTTGTTACTATAAAGGTATTTGTGGTAAAGTGATGCCTACAATGGAATCATTTACGGTAATTTCGTCTTCTATTTTAGAAAACTTTGGTTTAGAAAGAATCTCAAAGTATCCAGGTTTTTTAAATTTATTGGAGGACTAAATGTTTAAAGAAGAAAAAATAAAATTTGATGATAAATTTAGTTTAAATGTTTATATTTGGGAACCAAATAAAGAATTGCCAATTCTTGGGACCGTTCAACTTGCGCATGGGATGAGTGAACATTTAGGACGTTATAAAAGATTTGCTGAATACTTATCAAGTTTAGGTTTTATTGTCCTTGGTGCAGACCACTATGCCCATGGAAAAACTTGTGTTGATCCTTTTTTAGTAGGTGTTTGTGAAGATTATGACTTTATGGATGCCGTAATTAAAAGTATTAAGCTTGTTAGAGATCACTATTCTCATTATTTTAAAGGCAATAACGTACTTTTTGCACATAGCATGGGCTCAATGGCATGTCAAAGATACATAGAATTATATCCTGATGATTTTTCAAAAGTCATCATTTCGGGGACTGATTATCCAGTATTTAAATATGCTCTTGCGAAGCTTGCAGCAAAGCTTCTTATGAAAAAGAATCAAATAACTTATAGTAAGCTTATCCACAATATGGGTGTTGGTGCTTTTAATAAAAAATTTAAAGAAGAACATCCACTTTACGGATGGCTTACAAATGATCATGAAATAATTGATGCTTATTGTAAAGATAAATACTGTGGTAAAGTATATCCTGTGAACTATTATTATTCACTTGCATCAATGTTGAGACTATCCAAAAAGAAAAAAGAACGTTCTAGAATCAATCGAAATTTAGAAGTATTGATAATTAGCGGTTGGTCTGATCCTGTAGGGGCCTTTGGTAAAGGTCCAAAAGCATTATCTAAGGATTATTTAAAATTAGGCGTTTCAACAAGACTTAAACTTTATAATAACGCAAGACATGAGCTTTTAAATGAATTAGAACCTGTTAAATCAGAAGTTTATAACGAAATTAAATCATTTATAACAAACTAAGGCCTAAAATAGGCCTTTTTTTGCACTTTTAATACTATATAAGTATTTATTCAAACTCGACATAAAAATCTAAAATACGGCAAATTTTAGGCCATATTTTACATTCTAAATAGCATTAATAATAGCTAATTTGTATGGATTTCAAAGTAAAAATCTATATTAAATTAGCTATTTTTTTGTTGTTTGAATATAAACCTAAAAACTCTCCAATATCAAACTTTTAATTTAAATGATTAATTAGTCTAAAGAAGAAAGAAACTGTCAAAATAAAGAAAAATAAGCCGTTTTTGAGGATTTGAATTGACAAGTATTCAGGAAAACAAAATTCGATTGATTCTAGAAGGGTTATAAAAACTAGAATGATTTGAATGATTGGATCAATATAAGAATTAATACTCAAAAATAACAGATTTGAACCATTTAAACAACCATTAAATAACAGTTATTAACAATAATTTATGAGTTATCATTTAATGCATTTTATCGGCTTATTGCCTAGATAATTGAGAAGTTAACATAATATATATTATAGGAAGTTAATGAATTTATATAAAAAGGTTGAATTATTATATGTCAGCTATTATTAAGTTATTGTATTTTATTTAAAATTTTAAATATTATTAGTTTATCTAAAAAGTTTATCTAAAAAATATTACAAATTATTTTACCTAAATTCTTCTTTTTATTTTTGTTAATTAATTATTGTATCTTAATTTTTATCAACTAAATAAATATATTTAATAATTATATGTTGAGAATTTTATACTAGGATATATCTCTCCCCTCTTTTAGAATTAAGTAGGGGATTTTATTATTCTTTACAATAAAAAGAGTGTTGGAAAATATTGAAGAAAAAGAAAACGACCAGTTAAATAATTGATTTGGTCGTTTTTATTAAACTCCTCTAGATTGGATTTCAGCTATTTTTTCAAAAACTTCTACAGCATTTGATGCTGTGATTTCGTTGTATCCCAGTTCACGTAAAGCTTGAATTCTAACTGTATTAAGTTGTTGTGTTCTAGATAATTTCTCTTCATTTCTAGCTTCTATTTCAGCAACAAATCTATCTCTAGATACTATTACTTTGCTTTTTGAAACTCCCCCATTATTGTATAATGTGAAAGCAGAATGAATAATTCCTTCAAACATAAATTGTTTATCTTCGTTGAATGCAAATTCGTTTGGTTTAGTGAAACCTGTTGCTTTACTAACATATCCTAATAAATATTTGAATTCAGGTATATTGTCTACTGATTGTAATAAATGATACAAATATTCTACAATATAATAATTTTCTTCTATATTTGACTCAGTAAGTTTTTCTTTTAATAAAAAAGTAAAATCAGATAATAATGTTTGTTCTTTTTTATTTAAACCTTTAATATCAATAAATTCAAAACTATTTGATTTATTTGAAGAATTAAGTCTTTCTTCAACTTCTTCCATATATTCAGTATTTATTTTTAAGTTGCTTAATGTGTTTTCTTCTCCGTCTTCAATATTTAATAATTTATATAGTAATATTTTCTTTTCTTTAGGCCATTTATTTATGTTGTCTAGTTCTAAATAGTTATATACCATTTGTCTAGAAACGCCTAAATATTTGGCTAATTTTACTTTTGATATTCCTAAACTATTTAATACATTTTTTAATTGTTCCATTTATAATCCTACTCTCTTTACTTAATTATTTACATATTAATTGTATCTTATAGTGTAAGTTATTGTCAAGTAAAAGTAAAGAAAAAAGACTTTATAGATACCATAAGTCTTTACCATTTTTTTTAACATTTTTTATTATTCCGCCGCCCAGACATTCCTCATTTTTATAAAAGGCGCATGCTTGTCCAGGGGTTACAGATTTTATACCTTGTTCATATATAACTTCTACGGTTGTGTTATTTATCCAATTTAATTTAACGTTCATTTCTTCTTGTCTATATCTAAATTTGGCTTTGCATTCAGTTATTTTTTCATTACCAAATAGATTTACGTTTTCTAATATACATGAAGTTGATATTAAATAATCATTTTCATCTCCTGTAGCAATATAAAGTATATTTTTTTCTATATTTTTTCCCACTACATACATTCTATCAGCTGTGCCTCCTATGTTTATACCTCTTCTTTGGCCAATAGTGTATGTAAATAATCCGTGGTGCTCCCCTATCTTTTCTTTTGTTTCAATATTTATGATAGGTCCTTTTTCATTAGTTAATTTTGAATTTATATATTCTTTAAAATTAGAGTTTATAAAACATACATCAGTAGAATCTTTTTTATTTGCATTTATTAAACCTTCATTAGTCGCTATCTCTCTTACTTTTTCTTTGTCTATATTATCTAATGGAAATATAATTTTATTTAATTGCTCTTTTGTTATATTTGATAAAAAATAAGTTTGATCTTTATTTGAGTCGCTGCTTTTATATAATTTACCTTCAATTACTCTTGCGTAGTGACCAGTAGCAAAATAATCTGCGTTATATTTTATCATTGCATCATATAAGAAATTTAGTTTTACAAGTCTATTGCATAAAATGCATGGATTTGGTGTTAAACCATTTTTATAATCATTTATAAATTTATCTATGACTAATTGTTTAAATATATTTCTATAATCTAAAATATGGTGTTCTATATTAAGTTTTTTACAAGTTTCAATTGCATCATTTGAATCGAAGTCTTCAGTGAATCTAAATGTTACTCCAATAACTTCAAAACCGGAACTCTTTAATATATGAGCTGCAACTGATGAGTCTACTCCCCCACTTATACCAACTACTACTTTTTTCATATAAATCACCGAATTAATTATATCAATTTATAGAAGAAAAATAAATAGTTTTAAAATTTGGGGTACTATAAATATATTTAGTAAATTAGTAATAGATATAGTTATGATACAAAATAACAGTTTTATAAGTATTTTAGAATATAGATTATAAATACTTTCGTTATTTTTATATTTTAATGATGAAAGTAAAGTTTTTATAAATTTATATATATTTATAGTTAGATATATTAATATTAAGATATAAATACATTTAGTGATAATAAAATATATTATTCCAAATAATAAGCCTTTTAACATGCTTTTTTGGAATAATATTCCTAATATGAAACCGATACTCATATTTTCTATAAAGATTGCTAAAAAGGGTGTAAAAAAGCCTACAATAGTCAAAGATATAATAAATATACTTATATATGTAATAATCGGATATAAAAAAATATTTAAAGTATTAGAATTATATGAATTGATATACTCTATATAATAATTATATATGTTATTTAAAAGTTCTTTATCTATGCTTAATGATATTATTAACCCTAATGTAATACTTATTGAAATAATGAAAAAAATTATATTAAATACTTTACAATTATTCTTATAACTAATCTTAATATATTTCATGCTATATTCACCTAATTAATTATATTAAATGCTTTATTTATTATTCATAATTTAGTATAATTAAATTGTTGAGGTGAATATAAATGGCTAAGAAAAAGAAGATGAAAAATTTAGGAATAAAAGTATTAGTTTGGATAATGTTAATTACAATGATACTTAGTATGGTTGCTAGTCTAGCGATATATTTTATTGGATAATAAAAAACTGATTATGGTATCAGTTTTTTTGTTTGACTTTCTTCGCTTAAATATAACATTTCTTCTTCTACATTTTTAATTTGTATCCAATAATTTCTGCTCTCTTTTAAGAAAGTATATAAATCTTCTGTATCATCAATAAGTATAGTATAACAATCTTTTATTTCTTCATTATCTCTAGGATATAATGCTTGAATTTCGTTATTTGGATATTTCTTTTCTATATATTCAATTAATGAAATTGGTATTTCACCTTCGAATTTTATATATAATCTTTTGTTCTTTTTATTTTTAGCAAAACTTATAAGCATATTATACCAAATATAATATTCAATATAATGATTTTTTCTATCTTTTTCATTATCATCAATAGTAAATATTTCATGTTTGTATAATTCAAAGTCTTTCAAAATTTTTCTTGCATCATTTTTAATAATAAATTTCATTTCCAAAAACTCCCTTAAATATAAAAAAGTAGGTTTTACCCTACATATTATTTAATTTTTCTTTAACTATTTTACTTACTTCACTCATATCAGCGCGAGTACCAACTATACTAGATATTTCTTTGATTACTTTTCCCATATCTTTAATACTAGTAGGATTTAAAATGTTAAATTGTTCTTCAATGATTTTGTTTAATTCATCTTTAGATAATTCTTCAGGTAAATAGTTTTTTAATATTTCTATTTCTTTAGCAAGTTCATCTGCTAAATCTAATCTATTATAACTTTTATATTCTTCAAATGATGCTGTTCTAACTTTAACTTGCTTTTTAATTATTGTTAAAACTTCTTCATCTGTAAGTTCAGATTTTTTATTGATTTCTTCTGCTTGTAATGCGCTTTTTAACATTCTTAAAACAGAAGTCTTAAATTTATCTTGCTCTTTCATTGAACTAACTAAATCTTTTTTTATTTTTTCAAACATTAATATTCACCTTATTTTCTATTTTTATTTCTTTTACGTGAATTTTTAATCATTTCTTTTTTTGCTTCGCGTCTC
This sequence comes from Bacilli bacterium, assembly GCA_045541255.1. GTDB lineage: Bacteria > Bacillota_I > Bacilli_A > RF39 > UBA660 > UMGS1124. The sequence goes on from JAZQIU010000057.1 coordinate 6,801, forward strand.
TTTACACCAGGTTTTTTATATTCTTTGTGTTTTTTTAATTCAGAAGGGACTCCGCTTTTTGCAACTTTAATTTTAAATCTTTTTAAAGCTCCATCTACATTTCCATTTCTTACTTCAACTTTTGTCATTTACTATCCCTCCCTTCGTTTTCATAGACTATTATAGCAGGAAAATTGAGGAGTTTCAATATTTACTTTTCAAAAAATGAAAAAATTACACTATATATTTTATTTCGTTAAGTATTTTCTTATTTTTGATATTTATATTATTTTTAATACCATAAATTATTGGTTCAATTTTATTTTCTTCTAAATAATTATATATGTTGTTTGTAAATAATGATTCTAGTATTAATACAAAATTATAATTTTTTAAATTTATTTTTGAGTTGAATACATAATTTATTAATCCTAATTTATAAATACTTCCTTTTAAATTATCTATATATGATTTGTTAAAACTACAAATATAATAAATATTAGATTTATTTTTACAAAGTATATTTTCTAAAATACTTAATTCTATCTTTTCTTTTAATTCTATTATAATAATTTTATGATTTATTTTTTTTATTACATTTGATAAAAGTGGTATTTTTGACTTTATTGTTTTTGTACCAAAATTATATTTTAAAACTTCTTTATAAGTTAAATTATTTATATTCCCGCTACCATCGCTAGTTCTGTTTATGAATTTGTCATGTAATACTACAACTTTTTTATCTTTAGTTAATCTTATATCTAGTTCAATACCATCATAATTATTTTCAATTGCATTTAAAAAAGCTTCAATTGTATTTTCTTTTATATTTTTTGTTGTTAAACCTCTATGTGCTATAAGTTGCATAAAAAATCACCTAAATAATTATATTCAGGTGATTAATTTTAAAAATCTAAATCGCCAAGTTCTAGTCTTTTTGTTTTCATTAAATCATCTAATGCTTCATCTATATCTTGTTTTGGTTCTTCATGTAATTGTTTTCTAGTTTCAGTTAAGATATGTAGATTTGCTGTGTTTTGTTTTTCTATTTCGTTAGTATTCATTAAATCATCTTCTGATGCTTTTTCTAAAACTTCGGTATCATCAGTTTTTATTGAAGTACCTTTATTATTTTTGTCGTTTTTATTATTCTTATTATTTTTTTTCTTTTTGAAGATAATTAGGAATGCGACAACTATTAAACCAACTCCTAAAATAGATAATAATATAATTAGCCATGTATTATTTTTTTTCTTTTCTACTTTACTTGTATTTATTTCTTCTTGTTCTTCTTCTATTAGTTCTTCTTCTAAATTTTCTTTTGTAACAATTAAAGTATAAACTTGTTTGCTTTCTCCGTCGCTACTTGTAACAGTTATAGTTATAGTGTTTTCGCCTTCTATTAAATTTTCATTTCCTTTAATAACTACTGTTGCATTAGGATCTTCAGTCGTTGTTATAATATCTAATTTTTCAATATCTAATCCAACAGTTAATGTATAATCATTTACCATTGAATCAAATGCAGGACTTAAAGTTGCATCTTTAATTTCTAATCCTGAAAGATATGCTGAACTTGCTGCTACTTCTCCTCTATATATATTTAAAATGTATGTTTTATTACTTTTTTTATCTTCACTTGTTACTACAATTGATACTTTGTTTGCTCCAGTTTGTAATGCTATTCTACCTTTTTCAGTTGGATTTGTAACAGAGCATTCTCCTAAAGGGCATGACATTATCCATGTACAACCTTCTTGAGCGCAAGTTGGTGTAATTGTTAAAGAATTTATTGTATCTTTTATCCCGGTAACATTATATTCTTTTATGTCTTTATTAAAAGTTTGATCTAATGTCCCTATTGATATAGATAGTCCTGATAAGTTATTATCTGTATTTAATACTCTTTGAGTTGTCGTGGTTGTTGTAGTTGATACTGGCTTTAAAGTAAATTCTTTTGTAGCATTTGTAAGACTTACTCCATTACTGTTTCCGTTAATAGTAATGGTTGTTTTTTGGCTGTCGCTTGTACTATTTTGAATTGTTAATGTTGCGATTGTTGCTTCTCCTGTAATTTGAGTTGTAATTAAGTTATTGCATTTTAAATTTTCACATTTTCCATAATTACTTGTTAAAGTATAAGTTAAATCATCATTTGTTTTATCTAATTCTATATTAAGAGTATCTAAAGGTGTTGCATCTGGAGTATACTTTATTTCATATGTTGCAGTATTGTTGTTTGGAGCGCCATTAAAACTTAGTGATGCTGCTTTAGTTATTGTTGGAGATAACATTGTAAAACTTAAAGCAAATAATAAATATTTCAAATTCTTTTTCAAAATTAACACATCCTTATTCTAATAATAATTTTATCACAAATAAGAAAAAATACAAGATATTTATTTGTCTTATATTTTGTTATTTATTCTTATATTAATTTTAATAATATTTCATTCATAATATATAATTTTTCTGGGTTTATGTATATATATCCATCTTTATATATTAAATCTTTATTTTTAATAAGTGGTTTTATTGGAAAAACATTTTGCATATTAACTTCATATTTGTTAAAGAAATCACTCAAATTTATTCCTTTAATTTTTCTTAAACCCAACATTAATTCATTTTCTTGTTTTTCTTTAATTCCAACAATTTCTTGTTTAGCAACGAATTCATTCTCTATATATTTATTTATATTTTTTGTATTTTCGTATCTTATTCCATCTATATAGCCATGTGCTCCTAATCCAAATCCATAATATTCTTCATTATTCCAATAGTTTAAATTGTGCAGTGATTCATTATTTTTAAGTGAGAAATTGCTAACTTCGTAATGTATGTATTTTTTCTTTTTTAATTTATTTCTAATATAATTATACATTTCTAATTCTAGTTCTTCGTCTATAGGAGTAATGTCTTTTAAACTTAATTTTGTATATTCTTCTAATATTAAAGAATATGTGCTTATATGTTCAGGTTTTAATTTTAATATTAAATCTAAATCTTTTTTTAAGTCTTTTAGTGTTTCACCTGGTATTCCGTACATTAAGTCTACATTTATATTATTAATTCCTATTCTTCTAATCATTTCAATTTTTTGTTTTACATCGTCAAACGATGAGTAACGTTCCATAAATTTCAATTTTTCTTTATTAAATGATTCTATACCAATACTCAATCTATTAACTTTATTTTTCTTTAAAAACATTATTAATTCTTCTGTTATGTCATTTACATTGCATTCAAATGTAAATTCTTTTAAATTATTAGTTTTTAATATTTGTAATATCTCAAATAATTCTTTTAATTCATTAAAATTTAAAGTGCTTGGTGTTCCACCACCTATGTATAATGTGTCTAGTTCTTCATCGTTATATCTATCTTTTATTTCTTCTCTTAAAGCTGCTAAATAATTTTTTACATTGGTTTCATTGTATAATTGTTTGCAAAAATCGCAATAACTACATATTGATTTACAAAAAGGTATATGTATATAAACTGAATTCATGTTTGTCACCCTAATAAAAGTATATCAAAAAAACAAAAAAAATACAGCAAAATATTATTTGTCTGTATTTTAACTATTATTTCCTTTCCATCTACCTACTATATCACAGTTAGAACTATATGGCGTAGGATCTGGCATATCCATCTTTATAAGTAGTGGTATTTTAAATGCATTTCCAAATGCTACCAGGGTTCCAGCTTGTAGTGAATTTAATTTATCTATTACATCACCACTAATATTTGGTAACATTTTTTCTATATATTCTAAATCTTTTGGATGAGTCATTTTTAATATTAAGAAATTACTCATTTGTGATACAACTGTGTCACTTATTTCTACAGGTCTTTGAGTTATTAAGTCAAGTATAACACCATATTTTCTACCTTCTTTAGCAATACGTTCAAATATGTTATATCCTAATAAGAAAACATCATTATCTTTTACAACATATCTATGAGCTTCTTCTATAAATAAGTGGAATGGTATACTTGCTCTATCAGTTCTAGATTTAGCAAAATCAAATAACATTTTAGATAATATTTTAACTATGACTTTTGCTAAATTATCATCAACACCTTCTAAATTAACATTGATTATTTGGCTGCGTTTATTATTGTTCATTATTAAAGTTGATATATATGTTTCTAAATTTGTATATTCTGTAGCGTTAAAGAAAACATTATTTGAACTGTTCATTAATGAATTCAATCTAACCTTTAGAATTACAGCTGAGTCTTGAATTGTTTTATTTTCTTGGAAACCTTCACCTATAAGAGTGAAATTTAATGCATTTGCTAAATCATTTAAAGTAAAGAATGCTTGATCAGGAATTATTATGCTACTTTCTAAATTGTCATCTATAAATTTATTTATATATTCATTTAATAAAACACTTTCTCCAAATTCACCATTTCTGTCTATACCAAAACATTCGCTAAATATTCTAGTATATCCTACTCCTTGTAATTCAGCTTTTAAATTAAATTCATCTGTACTACAACTAGTAACTATAGAAAATATATCGGCTTTTTTTGCTGTTGAACTTTGATTAGAGAAAAATATATTCATTATTGCTTTAGCAATTAAATGATTTTTTAATTTTTTAGCATTATCATCATTTCTAGAAAAGATTCTAACTAATTTATACATTCTTTCAATTATAGTTATTTGATTGTGGTCTGTAGCTTGTAATAGTAATGCTATATCATCTACTGATAATAAATATATCGGTATTACTAGCTTTCCGTCTGTTTCATCTACTGGATTAGTAGTTAAGAATTTATATTGATAATTTGGATTAATTTCTGATAAACTTTTAAATGCATTTTTATATTCGCCATATGCATCGAAGAAGAATAAATTTGCATTATAAGTTAAGAAATTTTTATTTAAAAATATATTTTGTATTATTCTTGCTACACTACAACTTTTACCAGAACCAGAATTACCAATAATTGATAAATGATTTGAGAAAATGTCATTAATGCTAACATATATATTTTTGCTAGGATATATTGGGCTTTTGCCTAAATAAATACTTGCTTCGTTGTTGTTGCCTAAAATAATATTTAATTCATTTTCTTCTATTATTCTTACTGTACTAGATAATGAAGGTTTTTTTATAGTTCCTGCAATAAATTTTTCTCCTATAAATTGTCCTTTTAAATCTATATGAATAGTATCAGTTAAAATTGTTCTAACTTCACCCAATAATTTTGTATCATTATCTATAAATACTACATGTAAATTCATTAGATTTGGTATTATTTCTGCATTTTTATTTATTTCTACCTCAACAGTAGAATCAGTTATATTTAATATTTTTCCAAACATATTACTATTCACCCTTTATACTTTCGTTTTTTAAAGTGTATATTTTATTATTTTTGTAATTATTAATTATTTTTTGTGAAGGTTCACATAAATTTTGTGGTAAATGATTTATATTGAAATAGTTATAATCGACATGTTCTTCGGTTTTCCCTAAATTAATTTCACCATAAACACTACGAGCTACAACACCGATAGTTACGAAATGTGCATATTCATTTATATCATCTGCTAGTGAAATTATTTCTAAATCATCTATTGTTAAATTTGTTTCTTCTTTTACTTTTCTTTTAGCAGCTTCTAATATAGTTTCTCCATATTTTATTTTTCCGGCAGGAAGTGTCCAAGTACCTTCTAATCTCATATCACTATCTGCCTTATTTTTATCACTATTTCGTAAAATTAGTAAAATGTCGTTGTTATTATTGAAAATAATTATTCCTAAACCAACGCCTGGCATATTAGTTTTGCTCATTATTATCACCTTTTTAATTATAACATAACTATTCTACTTCAAAACAATTAATATCTTCAGTTGACAGTTTTATATTTTTATTTGTATATATTGCTGCTAGAATATCACCTTTTTTTATATTATCTCCTATTTCTTTATAAAGCTTAACTCCTGCTGAATAATCAATTGTTTCTTTATCATTTATTTTTCCTGCACCTAATTTAAGAGCTAATTCCCCTATTTTTAGTGCATTGATATCTTTTAAAATTCCACTTTTCTCTGATTTAATCACTTTTATTTTTGCATTTATTTTCAAATTATTTATATCTCCACCTTGATTAGATACAAATTCTAAGAATTTTTTGTATGCCTTTCCTGTAGAAAGAGATAAATCAACCATTTCTTCAGCTTCTTTAATTGTTACTTTTTTAGCTAATGAAATAAGAATACTTGCGATTTCTTTAGATGTTTGATATAGTTTTGTTTTTTCTCCATAAAGTACTTTCATTGCTTCTTCAACTTCTAATGCATTTCCTATACTATTTGATAGTGGAATATTCATATCACTTATAATTGTTACAACTTTTTTGTTATATTTTTTACCTATTTCTTTCATCCAAGTACTTATTAAATTGGCGTCTTTTTTAGTTTTTATTAAAGCACCGCATCCAACTTTTATATCAATTAAAATTATATCTGCACCACTTGCAATTTTTTTAGACATTATACTTGAAGTTATTAATGGTAAAGATTCTGCAGTACCTGAATTATTTCTTAAATTGTATATTATCTTATCTAGAGGTACTAGATTTTTTGTTTGAGCACAATCGACAAAACCAATATTTTTAACAGCTCTTATAAATTCTTTTTTATTTAAATTAACATTAAATTTTGGAATACTTTCTAATTTGTCTATTGTTCCACCAGTTATGCCTAAGCCTCTGCCGCTTATTTTAGCCATTTTAACTCCACATGATGCAACTATTGGTCCAACTACTAATGTAGTAGAATCTCCTATTCCACCAGTTGAATGTTTATCTACAATGATTTCTCCTATTTCAGATAAATCGTATACTTCTCCACTTTTTATAAAAATGTCGGTTAAATTTATGGTTTCTTCTAAGGTCATACCATTAATAACAATTGCCATTAAAAGACTGCTCATTTGATAATCTTCATGTTTTTTATTTAAATATCCAGTAAAAGCATAATCTAATTCTTCGTATGTTAAAGCTTTACCTAATCTTTTTTTATTAATAATATCAATAATTGTCATTATATACCCTCTATTCTTATAAGATAATCTTAGCATAATTTTTAAAAAATATAAATAAAAAATAACCCATTGGGTTATTTAATTTGACTCATAACTTCTTCTGCAAAATTTTCTTCACGTTTTTGCATACCTTCACCAACTTCAAAACGTGTCATAGATAATACAGTTCCTCCGTTATTTTTAACATAAGTTTGTACATCTATATCTCCATCTTTAATGAATGCTTGGTTTAGTAAGCAAACTTCTTTATAGAATTTTTTAATTCTTCCAGCAACCATTTTTTCAGCTATTTCAGCAGGTTTTCCTTCTTCCATAGCTTGAGTTTTAAATACTTCGCTTTCACGAGCAACAACATCACTAGGAACATCGCTTTCGCTTAAATATTGTGGTTTCATAGCAGCTGCTTGCATAGATACTTCTCTAGCAACTTCTTCATTTGCTCCTTCAACAACAGTTAAAACAGCAATTTTTCCACCCATATGTAAATATGAACCAAATACTTCATTATCAGCTTTAGTTACTAATTCAAATCTTCTTAGAGATAATTTTTCTCCAATTTTAGCAGTTTTTGCAATAATTAAATCATTAATAGTTCCTTCTTCACATGGAAGCGCAAGAACATCTTCTAAAGTTGCAGCATCACTATTTAAAATAGCATTTCCGATAGTGTCTATCATTCCAGTAAATTCTTCGTTTTTACTAACGAAATCTGTTTCACTATTTACTTCAAGGATTGCAGCTTTATTTCCTTCAACGTAAATATTTGCTAAACCTTCAGCAGCTATACGACTTGCTTTTTTAGCGCTTTTAGCAATACCTTTTTCTCTTAACCAATCAACTGCTGCTTCGATGTCTCCATTAGTTTCAGCTAATGCTTTTTTACAATCCATCATTCCAGCACCAGTCATATTTCTTAATTCACTAACTTGTTTTGCAGTAATCATATAAAATCTCCTTTAATTCTAATTATTTATTTAAAACACTTATTAATTCATCTTTTTTCATTGAAGTATAACCAGTTATACCAGCACTTTTTGCCATTGCTTTTAATTCAGCAACTGTTTTTTTAGATAAATCTTCAGTTTCTTTAGTTTCTACTTTTTCAACTTTTGTTTCTTCTACTTTTACTTCTTTTGGAGCAACTGTTTTTTCTTCAGTTTCTTTTTTTGCTGCTTTTTTAGGTTCTTCTTCACTAACATAATCAACGATTTCTAAACCTTTAGCTTCACAAATAGCATTATTTAATACTCCTAAAACAACCTTAACAGCTCTAACCGCATCATCATTACCAGGAATAACAAAATCAACATCATCTGGATCACAGTTAGTATCAACGATACCAAATACTGGAATATTTAATTTTCTTGCTTCTCTAATTGCATTAATTTCTTTTTTAGGATCAACAATAATTAAAGCGTTTGGAAGTCTATCCATATTTCTAATTCCACATAAAACTTTATTTAATTTTTCGTATTCTTTCTTTAACCCAATAACTTCTTTTTTAGGTAATAAGTCGAATGAACCATCTTGTTCCATTTTTTCTATTTCTTCTAAACGTTTAACACGTCTTCTAATAGTACGGAAATTAGTTAATGTTCCACCTAACCATCTTTCAGTTACATAGAAACTTTCACTACGAGTAGCTTCTTCAACACATACTTCGCTAGCTTGTTTTTTAGTTCCAGCAAATAAGAATTTTCCTCCGTTTTCAGCAATTTTTTTAATTTCTGCATATGCTTTTTCCATACATTCTACAGTTTTTTCAAGATTGATTATATAAATATCATCTCTTGAAGTAAAGATGTATTCCTTCATTTTTGGATTCCATCTTTTTGTTTGATGTCCAAATTGAACACCTGCTTCTAATAAATTATTCATAGAAACAACAGCCATAATTTCACTCTTCCTTTCGTTCTTCTTCCATTTACCTCTTCTCATCTCTCCAACAATAGCCACTAGGTTTAATGATCAGTAAATGTGTATATTTGGTTTTTGAAACCATAGATATTTTAACAAATATTATTGATTTTTTCAACAAAAAATTCAAAGAAATATTACTAATTCTTTGAATTATACGTTCTTCTACCAAATTTTATACAATTATTATTTTGATCTAATTCTTTTACATCAATTATAAGATCGTTGTTATATTTTTTTGTTACTAAATTTATAATGTCTTTAATGACAATACTTCCATTAATTTTATTATCTAAAATACATTCTGTTTTAACTAATTCAATATTATTGTCTAATATATTCAATTTTAAAATGTAATAATTATCTTTTCTTAAATAATCTACTACCATATTGTAAACTTTTTTATCATTATCAAAAGAATCTAAAAATAATATATTATCAAAAAAACTAATAGATGTTGTAAATCTTTTATCTAATGCTAAATTATTCATAGAACCACTTCCTTGGGACTATATTATAATTTATTGTTTTTTAAAATACAATATTTTTTAACTATCTGGATTTAATAATTTATTTTTTGTTGGATTTAATTCATATTCACTTCTTTTTTTATCAGATTCTTTCATATAGTTTGTATAAAAGTTTTTATCTAACTCATCATTAAAATCAAATTCTAATGAAATTCTATTTTTAGTTAAAATAGTATATGAGCCATTAAATTCATTTATTAGCATATTTATTAAAAAGCTTTCTTTTTGTTTGAAATGATTAATTAAATCATAAATTTTATCATAGAATATTTTTTTATCTTTTATGCTAGCGGTTAAAGTTAAAAATTCTTCTGGTTTATTATTTCCTCTCATTATTCTGAAAGTAAATATAAAGCAATCTTTTTGTTTATCATGATAATTTTTTATTTTGAAACTAAATGGTTTTGTATTGTTATAATCTTCAATAGTGTTATATTGTTCTAAAATATTTAAAACGTTTGCGAATAAATCTATTGTATTTATCATTTTTTCTTTTTGGATTTCATCTTTTGTTTTATCACTTTCTTCTGGTGGATATACTTTAATTTCTTTTGTTGCAAAACTTTCCTCTATTTTATTAAAAAATTCTAAATCTTCTGATGTTTTTATGCCTAATTTAACATCTACATTATTTTTTAAACTTATATTATAAGAACTATATTTGCCATATTCGCTACTATAAGATGTATGTGAAAATGAATCATTAGTTCTTAATTTATTTATTAAGTTTTCTAGAATATAATTTATATTTTCGTGTGAAACAAATCTCATGTTAAATACAGTTTTTGGTTGATTAATACCTCTTAATATACTGATACTATAATAAAAATTAGGATTATTATCTTCTTTTCTATACTTTATTTCGATACTAAATTTCTTTTGATTAGTATAACCCTCTATACTATTATAATTTGATAATGTTTCTATTAAATTAGTTATTAAATCTATTTTTTGGCTTATTTTTTTTGATTGTAAATTGATGTTCATTTCCATAAATTTCTTCCCCTTTCCAAAAGAGATTATATATTACTATATTTAAAATGTTTTGTCAAATAGTATTAATTACTTAAAAATATGTCTATATTTTCATTTTATTATTTATTTTTATTGGTCGACAAATTTATTTATATTTTTCATAAAAATAAATATATTATATTAGGTGATTTGATGATTTTTAGTTTATTAAGCATATTTAAAAGTTTATATTTTTTTACAGGTTCTTATTCTATAAATGTGTTCCCAGAACCATTAAGTACAGAGGAAGAAAAAAGATGTTTAGAATTAAAAGCTTTGGGAGATAAAGATGCGCGTGCAAAACTTATTGAACATAACTTAAGATTAGTTGCTCATATTGTTAAAAAATATGATACTAAAGATAAAGAGGTAGATGATTTAATAAGTATAGGTACAATTGGTTTAATAAAAGGAATAGATTCTTTTAAGAACGATAAAAATATAAAACTTACAACATATTGTGCTAAATGTATTCAAAATGAAGTTTTGATGTATTTTAGAAATAATAAAAAACATATAAATGATGTAAGTTTGAATGATTCAATCGGTTTCGATAAAGATGGGAATGAAATTAATTTAATAGATGTAATAAAAAGTAATGATGAAGACATTTTAACTACATTACATAATAAAGATTCTATTAATACATTAATTAAATACTTAAATATTTTAAATGAAAGAGAAAAAGAAATTATTATAAAGAGATATGGTTTATTTAATAATGACGAGTTAACGCAAAAGGAAATATCAGAACAAATGAATATTTCTAGGAGTTATGTATCTAGAATTGAGAAAAGAGCGCTTCTTAAAATATATAAAAAGTTTTTAAAAGAAAAGAAAGAATATTGAATAAAATTATAATTGCAAACACATAATAATTATATCTCGTACTATAAGCCCGTTCACTATTTATGGACTTTTTGAGAAAATGTTAATAGAAAAGGTGTGATACATGTGGCTAGCTACAATACTAACGATCATTACTATAACATTATTAGAAAAAATATTAAAAAGTATCGCAAAGAAAAACACCTTACTCAGCAACAATTAGCTGATGCAGCTGATTTGTCAGTTGATTACATTTGTGAAATAGAAAGTCCAACGAAAAATAAAAGTTTTAGTATAGTTACTTTGGGTAGAATTGCAGATGTTTTAGAAATAGATATAAAAAATTTTTTTGATAACAATTAAAAAAAGAACTTACCTTTGATAAGTTCTTTTATTTATCTGTTGAACCAAATCCTCCGGTACGTGCACCTTCAGCATTATCGTCATCAATAATTAAATATTTTTGAAACATTGCTTGTGCAATTGCTTCTCCTTTTTTTATCATTACATCTTCATCTTTTATATTAATACATTGTACTAATAAATGTCCGTCGTTGTCTTCGTTACCATAATAATCTTTATCGATTATACCTACACTATGAGGAAATAATATTCCTTGTTTTTTTGGGCCAGAACTTCTTGGAAATAGTTTTAATACTTCATCACCTTCCATGTAAGCTTTTAAACCTGTAGGTATAAGTGTAGGTTTCATTCCGCTTTTAAAACTTGGTATTATTGTGTCTTCAGCTGCTTCTAAATCGTATGCTGCTGAATATTTTGTTTTTCTAACTGGAAGATTAATATCTTTGTCTTCCCATCCTTTTGCAATTTCAAATCCTCTTTGTTTCATAAGTCTCCTATTCTTTATATAATACAATTTTGTCTTTTTTTAATGTTTTTTTAATATCTATAACTCTTTGGTTTGATGAACCTTTCCATTTTAAAATAGGACTATGCAAATCATCGTTATATTGTCCATCTACTAAAACATCTATATAGTTTATTATTTCTTTATCTTTTAAATATTCTTCAAATAAGTATCCTGACCATACCCAAATGTTTTTAGTTGGAAAAGTTTCTTTGAATTTTTTAGCGAGTTTTGTTGAACCTTCTATATTTTTTGGATGCAATGGTTCTCCGCCTAATATAGAAAGTCCAACGATATATTCGTTATTGCATAAATTTAATATTTTTTCTATTGTTTCTTCTGTAAAATCTTTGCCACCATTGAAATCATGTGTTTCAGGATTGAAACAATTTTTGCAATTAAATACACACCCTTGCATAAATATTGAAACTCTGACTCCGGGGCCATTTGAGATATCCATTTTACGAATTTTATTATATTTCATTTTTTATTCCTCAGCGTCTTTGTTATCTATATGCATTACTCTTTCTTTGATTTCTTGAGTTCTACCTTTATTCCAAAAGTTTGTTCCAATATAACCACATGTACGTCTTGCTACATTTAATTTGTCATGATTTCTATTGCCGCAATTCGGACAGTACCATTCTAGATTTTCATCTATTAATATTTCCCCTTCATATCCACATTCTTGGCAATAGTCTGATTTTGTATTTAATTCTGCGTACATAATGTTTTCATATATAAATTTGATGATTTCCATTACAACATCAAGATTATTATTTAAGTTTGGAGTTTCTATATATGAAATTGCTCCTCCTGGAGATAATTTTTGGAATTCACTTTCTAATTTTAATTTAGTGAAAGCATCTATTTCTTCAAATACTGGAACATGGTATGAATTAGTAATATAGTCTCTGTCTGTAATTCCTTTGATTTTTCCAAAACGTTCTTTTAAGCATTTTGCAAATTTGTAAGTTGTTGATTCAATAGGAGTTCCATAAACACTATAGTCTATTTTCTCCATTTCTTTCCATTCTTTACATTTATCATTTAATTTTTTCATAACTTCTATAGCAAAATCATGTCCTTTGCCACCGTCTGTATGACTATTGCCTGTCATAAACTTAACGCACTCATATAATCCGGCATAACCTAAAGATAATGTTGAATAACCGTTATGTAGTAAATCGTGGATAGATTCTCCTTTTTTAAGTCTTGCTAAAGCACCGTGTTGCCATAAAATTGGTGCTACATCACTAGTTGCTTTACTTAGTCTTTTATGTCTTATTTGTAGTGCTCTATGACACATTTCTAATCTATCTTCAAAGATTTTCCAGAATAAATCCATATCTTTATCTGCTGATAAAGCAACATCTACTAAATTTATAGTTACAACACCTTGATTAAATCTACCATAATATTTAGGTTTACCATTTTCATCAAGATATGGTGTTAAAAACGAACGGCATCCCATGCATGGGTAACAATTTCCATTTCCGTTTGCGTCTATTTTTGATTCTTTCATTACTTTTTCAGATATGTAATCAGGAACCATACGTTTAGCAGTACATTTAGCAGCCAATTCAGTTAAATAATAATATTTGCTCTTAGGATTGATATTATCTTCTTCTAATACATAAAGAAGTTTTGGGAATGCTGGCGTGATATATACACCTTTTTCATTTTTCATTCCTTCAATTCTTTGTTTTAAAACTTCTTCGATGATCATAGCTAATTCATCTTTGTATTCATCAGTTTCTCCTAAATATAAACATACACTCAAGAATGGTGCTTGACCATTAGTTGTAGTCATTGAATTTATTTGATATTGGAAAGTTTGTACTCCATCAGTAATCTCTTTAGCTAAATCTTCTTTAGCGTATTTTTCACAATCGGCTTTAGCAAATTTGCGTTTTTTATATTTATTTAAATATCTTTCATAACTTTTTCTAACAAAAGGCGCTAAATGAGTTAAAGTAATTGTGCAACCTCCGTATTGGCTTGATGATACAGCTGTAATTAATTGAGTTGCGATTGTCATAGCAGTTAAGAATCTATGAGGCTTTTCAATCATAACACCATTAATGTTAGTACCGTTTTGTAACATATCCTCTAAGTTAATTAAATCGCAGTTATGTAATGCATTTTGAGCAAAATAGTCTGCATCGTGAAAATGTATTACACCAGCATCATGAGCTTGAACTATATCTTCAGGTAATAAGAATCTTCTAGTGATATCTGTAGATGTTATACCAGCAAGATAATCTCTTTGAGTTGTAACAACTTTGGCATTTTTATTAGAATTTTCAGTATTCCAATATTCGTTTTCACCATCAATTAATTCTTTTATTGCTAAATCAGTAGTATTACTACGTCTAACTAATTCTCTTGTATATCTATAAGTTATATATTTTTTAGCAAGATTATATTTTCCGATAGACATTAATTTCATCTCAATTATATCTTGGATGTCTTCAACTAAAATACGTTTTTTGCCTAATCCTTCAATATATTTAATAATATTTTTGATTTGAATACTTGATGCTTGTTCTTCCTCCTGTACCTCTTTGTTTGCCTTTTCTATGGCAATTTCTATTTTTTCTGGACACCAATCAACCATATGTCCATCTCTTTTTATTACTTTCATACTTCTTTGTCCCTTCTATTTTAGTACACCTTCATTCTACAACATTTTAAACATTCGTTATGTTGCATTTGCAACATTTTGTAAAAAATGATATTATTTCAATAAGAGGTGTAAAATGGATGAACTTTTTTATGGAATTACTAACAGAGAAAAAGAAAAAATACTCTCATATTTAGAGGCACATACACTGACTTTTAAAAAAAATATGACTATTTTAGGAAGTGTAAAGCAAGAGAATATTATAAGTATAGTAATTAGTGGTTATTTGCAAATTATTAAAACAGATTATAACGGAAATAGAACAATTATGGAAGAATTATTTGAAAACGATATATTTGGTTCGACTATTTCATCGATAAATAATGATGAATTCAGTATCATTACTAAAGAGGATTCTAAAATAATTATTATATATTTTGATGAAATTATTAAAAATGATTTAAATTATTCATATTTTAATCAATTTTTAAAAAACTTATTAAATATCATTACTAAAAAAATAAATAGCAATAACGAAAGAATGGAAATATTAACTAACAAAACTATAAGAAATAAGCTATTAGCTTATTTTAGAATTATGTCTAGAAAAAATAATTCAAGAGTCATATATTTACCATATAATTATATAGATTTAGCAGATTATTTAGCAATAGACAGATCAGCGATGTATAGAGAATTAAAAAATCTAAAAGAAGAAGGATTAATAGAAGTTAAAAATAAACGTATAACTTTAAACACTTATAATGATTAACAATTGAATAAATGCTGAAAAATTGAGATAATATTTTTAAGGAGTTAATAACATGAATGAAAATTTTAAGAAATACGCAAATTTATTGATTAATAAGTGTTTATCTATTAAACCTAATCAACCTCTTTTAATAGCTGCTCCTATTGAATCTATAGATTTTGTTAGGGTTGTTGCAACTACTGCTTTAGAGTCTGGGGTTAAAGATATACATTTTGATTTTACAGACAGCATTTTAAAACATGAAGAATTGAAATATTTATCTAATAATGACTTAGTAAATTCTAAATTATTTAATAAATCAATTTTTGATGAATACGCAAAAAAAGATGCTGCCTTCTTAATGTTGTGTAGCGATGATCCTGATATTATGGCTGATATAGATTCAGATAGAATTGCTTATGCAGCTAAATTATCTAGAACATCAAGACCTTTATATAATGAAAGACAACTAAAGTATGAAATTCCTTGGTGTATAGCTTCGGTTTCCACTTTAGGATGGGCTAAAAAAGTTTTACCCAACTCACCTACTCCTAAGGAAGATTTATGGAATTTAATTTTTGAAATGTGTTTGGTTAATACTCCAGCCCCAATTGAAGCTTGGAATAAAAAAATAGAAATGAATAAGTTAGTTACAGAAAAAATGAATGCTTTAAAAATCAAAAAATTAATATATAAGAATAGATTGGGAACTGATTTTGAAATTAGTTTTACTGATAATATTTGGTGTGGTATTGGTGGACATTCTACAAAAAATATGCAAATGATAGTTAATATGCCTTGCGAGGAAATATTTACAACACCTAATAAATATACTGCTAATGGTATTGTATATGCTTCCAAACCTTTGATTTATAATAGTTCTTTTATTAATAATTTTTGGTTTAAATTTAAAAATGGAAAAGTTGTGGATTATGGTGCAGAAAATGGAAAAGAAATATTAAAAAGTATTTTAGAGGTAAAAAACGGAGATTATTTGGGAGAAGTTGCATTAGTTGATATTAATTCACCAATTAGTAAATCAGGTGTATTATTTTATGAAACTTTATACGATGAAAATGCGAGTTGTCATCTAGCGTTAGGAGAAGGTTTTTTAGATTGTATTAAAACTGATAAATCTTTAGAAGATGTTGGTATGAATATTAGTGAAACACATGTAGACTTTATGATTGGCACTGATGATTTAGAAATAATTGCAGAAACAGAAGATAAAAAATTAATTAAAATAATGGAAAAAGGCTCATTTAAGTTCTAAAAAAGTAAGTATATTTTTACTTACTTTTTTAATTTTTATTTATTTCTGCTTCATAAAGCTGTTTATATTTTTTAGATTTTTTTAATAGTTCTTTATGAGTTCCTTCTGCTTCTATTTTACCATTATCTAAGAATAATATTCTATCACTATTTATAATAGTAGATAATCGATGCGCTATTATTAAAATTGTATATTCATTTTTCATATTGTCTATTGCTTTTTGTATGCTGGTTTGGGTTTCATTATCTAGAGCGCTTGTAGCTTCATCAAATAAAATTATTTCTGTTTTTTGTACTAAAGCACGTGCGATTGCTAATCTTTGTTTTTGTCCTCCGGATAAGTTTATACCACCCTCTCCTATTATCGTCTCATATTTGTCAGGCAAGCTCATAATAAATTCATCTAAACATGCAACTTTACATGCTTCAAACATTTCTTCATCCGTTAAATCTTCTTTAACTAATTTGAAGTTATCTCTTATACTTACATTAAAGATATATGGGTTTTGATTAATAATAGTGATATTGCTTCTTATTGATTCTCTATCCAGATCGTTAATATCAATGCCATCGATAGTTATAATCCCAGAATCAGCTTTATACATTTTACATAATAAATTAAATATAGTTGTTTTCCCTGCTCCACTTTTTCCGACGAATGCCACAGTTTCGTTTGCATTTACTTTAAAACTGAGATTTTTTAGAACATTATCTTTCTCGTAAGAAAAATTAACATTTTTAAATTCAAAATTGCCTTCTACTTTATCAAGGTGAGTTGTTCCAAACTCTTCTTTTTTAAATTCTTCACTATTTATTATTGCAAAAATTCTTGATGAAGATAAATTAAAGTCTTTAACTTTATCTAGAAGCATTCCAATATAATCTACAATAGACGGTATTCTAAATGCATAATTATGAATTATTAGAGCAGATGCAATTTCAAGAGAGTTGTTTGTGATTAAGTATACTAATAATATTATTAATAATAAGTCGTTTAAATCTCTTGTAAAACCGTTTAATAATCTAAATTTTCTATCACTATCTTGCATTTCGTATCTTGTTTCATTTAGATCAATAATCCTACTTTTTAGATTTCTCATAAAACTTTCTTCGGAGTTTAACATTTTTATATCCCTAACCCCTCTTACGATTTCTCCGACAAAACCAGAAACTTTTTCATTTTTCTTTCTAAATATTTTATCTTTTTCTGTATATAATTTTACTCTACTATTTTCTATAATATATAAAATTATTGTAATAACAATTAAATATAAAAACACTATTTTATTAATTATAAATACTGCTCCAAATATACCAATATCAATAATAATGTTGGCTATATAAATATTTAATACATTAAAAATATCTGCTAGTCTACTAGTGTCATTAGTTAAACGTTGTATAAAAACTCCGCTACTATTATTATCGATAACTTTGTTTTCTAATTTTAATATATTTTTCCCTAAATCAGTTTGTATTTTGGTGAAAGTTTCTCTATAAATTACTTGAGCGTAATATCTAGCATTATAATTAACTAAGTTCCTAATATTTTCTATTATAAATATTGCAACACTCATTAAAATAAGTTGATAGAAACTATTTTCAGTTAAATATATAATAATTTTGGCGCTTAAAATAGGTACAACCAAACTTATAATTATATTTAAAACGTTCGCTATAATATATTTTATTAATAATGATTTTTGTTCTTTGGCATAAATCCAAGCAAACTTTAAATTTTTCCATAATTCTTTCATTGTATCACCACTTTTTAATACTTATTAAGTATACCATATAACACAACTTTATAAAACAAAAAAACTAGATTGCTCTAGTTAATTCAAAATGGTAGCGGCGGAGAGGGTCGAACTCCCGACCTACCGGGTATGAACCGGTCGCTCTAGCCAACTGAGCTACACCGCCATTTCAAATGCATTATTAATATATCATATAAATATTTAGTTTGCAATACTAAAAATGCATTTTTTAAATTTATTTTATGTAATAAGAATTTATTGTTTTGGATAATTCTAATAATTTACCTTTTCTATTTAAATAATTTGGATGATATGTATAATGTATATTTTTTGTTTCATCTATTAATAACATTTCTGCTGGCGTTGGATATAAATTTACTAATGATGAATTAATATATTTTAAAAATTCTTGTATTATTTCATAATATGGGTTGTTGGGTCCAGTAACCATAACAATCATATTTGGTTTAAATAAATTATATAGAAATTCTAAATTTTCTAAACTTTTTTCTTCTAATAGTTCAGTAATTATTGGTGTGCCTTTTTCTTCATATCTTCCACATATTAAAGCGTTGGACCAAACTATATCTGTTAAATTTTCATTTTCTTTATCTCGTATTAATTTTATAAATCTCCAAAAATCTCTATTAGATGCACCATTTTTTAAAAAATTTAAATAACATTCTTCTAACTTATCTATTTTTGGACTTAATTCCCATCCATTTGTTTCTTGACCTATATACATTATTCTTTTTTGTGATTTTAATTTTTTTAGATACTCTGTATTACTTGATACTAGTAATGGATTAGATAAATTACAATTTAATATTGTTTCTCGTAATGAATTTAAGATTTCTATATTATGTTCTCTTAATTCCATATAATCCCCCTTTTTTAAAATAAAAAAGCCTTAATATGGGCTTTTAATTATTCATTTTCTTTTTTAGAAACTTTTATAACTTCTTTTCCTTTATAATTACCACATTCAGTACATGCTCTATGAGGTCTTATAGCTGCACCACATTTTGTACAAGTAGTCATTCCTGGTAATTCTTTCTTTAAATGTGTACGACGCATTCTCTTTTTAGTTTTACTAGTTCTTCTAAATGGAACTGCCATATTATCACTCCTTCCTCGTTATTCGCTAATTAATTCCCATCCATCCCCAGATGTGTTGGAAGGTTTTACACACTCAGCCACAACACGAATGGGAATTTCCAATACAATATTCTCCCATAAAATTGAAGATATTTCAAGTGTATTTTTATTATTTTTATAAATTTCCACGAATTTTCCAATACTTTCTTCAATATCTGTTTCAAATTCATATTCTACATCTTGTAATGTGACTGCACATGGTAAAATCATTAACCCTTTTATATTTAATTCTAAATTAATATTATCTTCAAAGTCTATTTCTACTATTCCAGAAACATGAATGTTTTTTAAATCTCTTATTTCAGTATTTTTATAACATTCACTATCTAAAGAAATATCTTCATCTATATTAATTTTGCTAAATCTATTTAAATAATTTAAATCTAACTTCATATTACATCATTTTATTCATTTGTTGCATTAGTTGTTTTACTTGTTTTTGACTTGGTTTTCTACCCATTCCACTCATTAAAGTTTCTATCATTTTTTCATTTATTGGTGGGTTTTTCTTAAAATATTTTTGCATATAACTTTTAGCAATTAAAAAGCCTGTTATCGCGCCAATAATTAATCCAACAAGTACTAATAATATATCTTGTAACATTATCATCACTCCTCCATTTAATTATACTAAATAATCTTGATATATACAAGAAATTATTCTTTTATATCACTTTAGATTTTATTCTATTATCATAACTTTTATTATAAAAATAACATATACTATTTTTAAAATCACATATAAAAAGCCTATTAATTAGGTTTGTTATAAAAATATTATCTTCTATATTTGATTTAATTTTTATGTGACTTATATTTATTATCATTTTGCTTTCTTCACCAGTAAAATAATTATGATACATATGTATACTTTTAAATTTTGTATATCCTTCATTATTATTTAATTTTTCATAAAAATATTTATTAAAAAAATCTTTATTTATTGGTATACATATTTCTTTAAATAAATTAAATGGGATACTTATATCATTTCTTTTGTATGTGTATATACTATTTAAAAGAATATAGATGTTATGGGGTTTATTTTCTGCGGTTTTAATGTAATTTTCAGCTAATTTAAACACATAAAAAGTTCTCATGTAATATCACCATTAATATTATATTGAGAACTGTTTGTTTAATTTGTCGAATTAAATATTATAAGTTCATGTTGTGCACGTGTTACTGCTACATAATATAAATATCTATCTTTATCGAAATTATTTATAATTATTACAGAATCAAATTCTAATCCTTTAGCAGCATAAGCAGGAATAATTATTAAATTCTTATTAAAGTTTTCTGTATTTATATCTACTAGATTAATATTTTCTATATGTTCATTAATATTTTTATAAATATCTTCAGCTTCGTCAATGCTTTTTGTTATTATAGCTAAATTGTTATATTTAGTTTTTAATCTATTTATTTCATCTATTAATGATTTATAATTTAATATTTTATATTCTTTAACTGGAATGTTATTTTCCCTTCTTACTGCACAAGCATGATTCAGTGCTAATATCTTATTGCTATAATCTATTATTTCTTTGCTAGATCTATAGGTTTTAGTAAGTTCTAAATATTTTGTGTTATTATTAAATATAGAACTTAAGATATTTAAGCTGACATATTTATAAAATGGATTAATAGTCTGATTTATATCTCCTAATATAGTAAAATTAGCGTTTTTAAATAGTTTTTTAATGATTTTATATTGCAAGTAAGTATAATCCTGCGCTTCATCTATAACTACTAATTTAGTACTTACTTTATAAGGTATATCAGTTAATAAAAATTTAAGATATATAAATAAACTAGCATCTTCGTAATTTAATACTTTTTTATTTAGATTTTTTATATTTTCATTTCTATTAAAATATCCATTGTATGCATTTAAGAATTCTTGACTATCAAAAAATTCTTTATAAAGGTCTTTTATATTAGTGGTAACATTTATAGATTTTAAGAGAAGTGATTTTATTCTAATTTGATCTTGTTTTTTACCTTTAAAATATTTATTATTAATTTTTTCTGCAATGTAATCAAATCTTACAAATAAGTTAAATTTATCATATCTTGATTTTAATAAATTATTTAATTCATTTTTATCAATTATAGTTTCTTTATATTCTATATCTTTGGTAAAGCTGCAGAGATTAGTAATAGTTTTTGCATAATTTTCTATTATAGGTACAATTTCATCGTTTAGTTTAAATTTTATTAAATCGTTGTTTTGATATTCATTTTTATAGTATCTTGCTAAAAACATTGAATAAGGTTCCACTCTCCAATATTCCTTTATATATGTTGATGCAAATTCGTGAAAAGTAGTAATTAAGGTATTGTCTTCTCCTAATTCCGGTAATACATTTGATATATATTCTTGAAATATATTATTCGGAGAAAAGATTAATACATTATTACTATTTAAATATTCGATTTTATAAAGTAAATATGCTATTCTGTGCAGTGCTACACTTGTTTTTCCACTACCTGCTATTCCCTGAACAATCAAATTATTTGTTTTATCATCTCTAATAACTAAATTTTGTTCTTTTTGGATAGTGTTAACAATATTTTTCATATGTTCACTACTATTTTCTTTTAATACATTTTGTAATACCTCATCGTCGATATTTATAGTAGTATCAAATACGTTGTCTAATTTTGCATCATTTATTTGATATTGACGTTTTAAAGTGATTTTACCATCTATTCTACCTTCAGGCGCTATGTAATATGCATCTTCTACTCCGAAGTCATAAAACATAGAGCATATTGGACTACGCCAGTCATATACGTAATAATTTAAATCTTTTTCTACGTTTGTAATACCAATATAAACTTCATTTTTGCCTTCATTACTCTCAAAGTCTATTCTTGCAAAATAAGGCTTATTTTGTATTTGGTATAATTTCTTAAACTTTTTGGCTTTTTGTTCAAGAAAGAATACTTCCATATCATTAGATGTGCGCAATGTTTTCATTTCAGCCGGATCTAATTCCGCCCTATTGTCCCACATCATCATTTGAAACTCTCGAAGTTTTGTTTCCTTATCATAAAGATCTGTACTAAGATTTGATATTTCATTTCTTATAATATCAATAGTACTTTCAAGTTTGTTGTTTTCAAGTATAAGATCACTTTTCGATATTCCCATTTTACCTCCAAATATCTTTTTCTTTAAAAACTAAGCAAATCAATAGTATCACATTTATGAATTTATTGCAATTAAAATATTTAATTTATATAATATATAATGGATGTGGTTAAATATGAGGAATGAATTAAATGTAAAAATTGCTTTTTTTGATATAGATGGTACTTTAACTAATAGTAGACAAGAATTAAATAACAATACAATCGAAACTTTACAGAAAGCGCATGAAAAAGGTATAGAAATTGTATTATGTTCAGGAAGAACCAATACTTATGTATGCAATTATTTAAAACAAATAAGCGGGGCTAAATATGCTATATCATCTAATGGCGCTGAAATATACGATTTTGAAAATAAAACAAATATATTTGAAAAGAAAATGGATTTTTTAGAAGTTAAATATTTATGGGAGTATTGTAAAAATAATAAATTATCTGTTGTATTAAATACTATTAATGAGAGATTTGCGAATATATATACACTAAGACCCGATTCTAAAGTTTTTGTAGATAGTATAGATTTTTTAGAAAAAGAAAATATATTCCAAATAGTTATTGCTGATTTTTATTATAATAATATGAAACTTTTAGAAGATAAAATAAATGAGTTGGAAAATACTAATATCATAAACTTTTCTCATGATTATTTGAAGAAACTTGAAACAGGTAATTTATGGTTTGATATTGTAAAAAATAATGTTAATAAAGGAAATGCAATTAAATATTTATTAGAAGAATTAGGAATTGATTCTAAAGATGCAATATGCTTTGGAGATAGCGTTAATGATATTGATATGTTTAATGAATGTGGTGTAAAAGTTGCTATGGGAAATGCTTTAGATGAAATAAAAAACATTGCTACATATATTACTGATACAAACGATAATGATGGTATTACAAAGTTTTTTAATGAACATATTCTTTAATATAAATATAAAAACGAACACAAATTTTGTTCGTTTTATTTTGTTTCTTCGTTATAGAATGTTGGTCTTATAGCTTTTTCTAATTTTTTAGAAATTTCTTCAATATTAGAATCATTTATTTTACTAGCTCCCGAATATACATTTCCGCCTCCGTTAAATGTATGCATTATTTTACTTACATCTAATTTTCCTTTTGATCTAGCACTAATAGAAAATTGTTCTTCATCTATTTTCCCTACTGCAAATGCTGCATCAACTTTGTATCTTAAAAGATAATCAGCAACTTTTGCTAATTCTTCTTTTGTGTATTCAATATCGTCATTAGCTATACAAACTGCAATACTATATGTTATGAAATTTGCTTTACTTACTAAATCTTGAACTTTTCTATCGCTATAAAAATCTTCTTCAAAAAATTCATTAACTTTCATTATATCTGCGCCTTTGTCCAATAATTTAGATACAAAGCTCATAGTTTTAGAAGATGTATTCTTTGTGTATTTATTTGTATCTAAATATATTCCAGCTAATAAAAAATTTGCAATTAGAGGACTATATTTTATTTTATATAAACATAATAATTCTGTGATTATTTCTGAAGTGCTAGAAACATTTGGTAATATATATTTATATTCAGTATCTATAGTTCTTTCATCTTCTTTATGATGATCTATTAGTATTTTAGATTTAAAAGCATCTAAGTATTCATTACAACAAATTAAATAATCTTTATTGACATCTGTTGTTATTAATAAGTCGTTTTCTGATTTTAAATTTTTATAAGTTTCTAAATTTATTATTGAGATAGTATCTTTTATATCTTCAACCATTTTTTTAATGCCTGGTTCTATTTTGGTAGGTTCTTCTTCTAAAATAATATATACTGGTTTATTTAATTTTTTTGCTATTAGACTTACACCTATTGCAGAAGCTAAAGCATCAAAATCAGCATTTTTATGAGGTACAATAAATACTTGATTAACTCGTGCTATTTCTGTATCTAACACAAATTTTAATTCTTTAATATTTTGCATTATATCACCTGCGTATTGAATATTATATTACTTTTATTTCTAATCGTCAAATTATAAAAAAACAACTAATAAAAGTTGTTTTTAGTTATTGATTTTTATTCCTAATTCTTTTAGTTGGTGTTCATCAACTGTATTTGGTGCTTCACTCATTAAATCACTACTTGATGCGGTTTTAGGAAAAGCTATAACGTCTCTTATATTCTCGGTTCCAGCTAACAGCATTGTTAATCTATCTAATCCTAATGCAAATCCACCATGTGGAGGTGTCCCAAATTTTAATGCATCTACAAAGAAACCAAATTTTTCATTTATATCATCTTTGCTTAGCTCTAATGCTTCAAACATCTTTTCTTGAATGTCTTCATCATGAATCCTTATACTACCACCGCCAGCTTCGTATCCATTAATTACGATATCATAAGCTTTAGAATAGCAATTTGCTTTATCTGTTAGTAATTTTTCAATATCTTCATCTTTTGGTGCTGTAAATGGATGATGGCAAGCCATAAATCTGTTTTCTTCTTCACTCCAATCAAATGAAGGAAAATCAGTTACCCATAAAAGTTTGTAATCATCTTGTTTAATTAAATTATTATCTCTAGCGACTTTACATCTTAATGCGCCTAAAGATGTTTTAACTATATTTTTCTTACCACTAATTATAAATACTATATCATTATTTAAAATGGCTAGTTCATTTTTTATGCTATTAACTTCCTCTTCAGTTAAAGACTTGATTAAACTTCCAGTAACTTCATCATTATATTTTATATACGCTAAACCACTAGCTTTATATTTTTTTACATAATCTGTTAATTTATCTATTTCTTTTCTAGAATATTTATCTGCTAAATTTCTTACAACTATAGCATTAATTATCCCTTTTGTTTCAATGGTATTTTTTAAGAATTCGCAATTAGTATCTTTAAATATACTTGTTATATCGTTTATATGCATATCGAATCTTAAATCTGGTTTATCACTACCATACATATTTATTGCATCATCATATCTCATGCGTAATAATGGTAATTTAATATCTACCCCTTTTGTTTCTTTAAATACATTAGCAACTAAATTTTCGCATAAAGTCATAACATCATTTTCGTCTACAAAGCTCATTTCAACATCAACTTGAGTAAATTCTGGTTGTCTATCAGCACGTAAATCTTCATCTCTAAAACACTTTGCTATTTGGAAATATCTTTCTATTCCCCCTACCATTAATAATTGTTTATAAATTTGTGGGGATTGAGGTAATGCGAAGAATTTGCCATTAAAAATACGAGATGGTACTAAATAGTCTCTAGCTCCTTCTGGTGTACTTTTACATAATATAGGTGTCTCAACCTCTAAAAAATTTAAGTTATTTAGATAATTTCTAATAGACATTGTAATTTTATGTCTTAACACCAAATTATTTGTCAATGATGGTCTTCTTATATCCAAATATCTATACTTTAATCTTGTTTCTTCTGTAGAATTTACATCATCAATAATTTGGAATGGAGTTTCGTTAGATTTATTTAAAACTATTAAACTATCTACTATTACTTCTATTTTTCCTGTATCAATTTTTTCATTAGCACTAATTCTTTCTACTACTTTACCTTTTACAGTTATTACATATTCATTTTTTAAGTTGGTAGCAGTTTCATAAAATTCGTTTTCTGGATTTACTACAAGTTGAATAATACCTGTTCTATCTCTTAAATCTATAAATATTAGTCCACCTAAATTTCTTACTCGATTAACCCATCCTGTTAACTCAACAGTATGATTAATAAATGTTTCATTAACTTCATTGTTAAATATTTTTTTCATAATTCACTTCCTTTTAATACTCACAATTCCCTGGAGTTCTAGGATATGGGATAACATCCCTTATGTTTTCTACTCCTGTTAGATATATAAGTAATCTTTCGAATCCCATTCCAAATCCTGAATGAGTACAGCCACCAAATCTTCTTAAATTTAAATACCATTCAAGTGATTTTTCGTCCATATTTAATTCTTTCATACGAGTAACTAATTTTTCATAGTTTTCTTCTCTTTGACTGCCTCCCATTAATTCACCAGCACCAGGAACTTCTAAATCTACTGCCGCA
The DNA here is from genome assembly GCA_045541255.1 of Bacilli bacterium. Lineage (GTDB taxonomy): Bacteria > Bacillota_I > Bacilli_A > RF39 > UBA660 > UMGS1124. The sequence continues at coordinate 33,802 of JAZQIU010000057.1, forward strand.
ACAGTTTCTCCATCTTCGTTTTGTTTCATATAAAATGCTTTAATATTTTTTGGCCAATTTGTTATGAATACTGGGCCATTGAAATATTCTGTAATATATTTTTCATGTTCTTTAGCTATATCTTCGCCATATTCTGGTTCAAATTCCCATTTTACATTTGCTTGTTTAAGAAGTGTTATAACTTCTTTATGTGTAATTCTAGTAAATTCGCTATTAACTAATTTTGTTAATTTCTCAATTAAACCTTTTTCTACAAATTTATCACAGAATTCAATTTCTTCCTTAGCATTTTCTAAAACATATTGGACTACATATTTTAACATGCTTTCCATAATTTCCATATCACCGTTTAAATCTGTAAATGCCATCTCTGGTTCTATCATCCAAAATTCACTTGCATGAGTTTTGGTATTTGAATTTTCTGCTCTAAATGTTGGACCGAATGTATATGTTTTTTTGTATGCTAGAGCAAAGGTTTCAGCTTGTAATTGCCCACTAACTGTTAAAGCTGATGGTTGAGCAAAAAAATCTTTTTCAAAATTTACTTGCCCTGTTTCTGCTATTTTATTTAAATCTAATGTGGTTACTTGAAACATTTCGCCTGCTCCTTCGCAATCACTTGCTGTGATTAATGGAGCGTGAAAATACACAAATCCATTATCTTGGAAATATTTATGGATAGCATAAGATGCAATGCTTCTAATTCTAAAAACTGCTCTAAATAAGTTAGTTCTTGGTCTTAAATATGCTATTTCTCTTAAATATTCTCTTGTTGGTCTACCTTTAGCTTGTAATGGATAATCCTCATCACAATCGCCTTCTAAAACAAAACTTTCTAATTCTAATTCTACATCTTGCCCACTTGCAGGAGACTTTATAAGTGTACCACTAATTGTTACTGCAGCACCTAATTTTAATTTTGTTAATTCTTCAAAACAATTTAAATTATCATTATAAACCACTTGCAAACTGTCATAACAGGTACCATCATTAAGGTCTATAAATCCAAATTTAGCTTGTTTTCTGTGGTTTCTTATCCATCCACTAACACTAACTTTATCTCCTATTTTTTTATTTTTTAAAATGTCTTTTATATCCATAATTTGTCCCATCTTAAATTTTCATATCTAAATGATCTATTAAATCATTGATATTAACTAATTCCTCTTCTTTTGTTTCGTTATCTTTTAATTTTACTTGATAATTTGCTATATCTTCACTATTTAATATAATTAAATATTTACTATTAAATCTATCTGCTGATTTAAATTGATTTTTGAAACTCTTACTCATATAGTCTGTTTCGCAAACAAAACCATTCATACGTAAATCTTGTAGTAAATAAGTTGCTGTTTCTTTTTCTTCTTCGTTACCATACATAATAAATATATCTATATTATCTCTGATTTTGAAATTTACTCCTAATGTTTCCATAGCAAGTATAGTTCTATCTAATCCCATTGCAAACCCTACTGCTGGAATGCTAGGTCCACCTAATTGTTCCACTAGACCGTTGTATCTTCCGCCACCGCCTAGAACATTTTGACTACCAAATTCTGGAATATCACCAACTACTTCGAATACCGTATGATTATAATAGTCTAAACCTCTAACTAATTTAGTGTTGATTTCATAATCAATTTCCATCAACTCTAAATATTCTTGTAACTTGTCAAATCTTTCTTTACTAGATTCATTTAAATAGTCTAAAGTTTTTGGAGCATTTTTCATTAAATCACTCTCTGCATCTACTTTACAATCTAGAATTCTTAAAGGATTTTTTTCTAATCTATTATTGCAATCTTCGCATAATTCAGTCATATGTGGTTTAAAATATTCAATTAATGCATTTCTATAATTATCACGAGATTCTGTATCTCCTAAACTATTTATTTGGATTTTAATATTTATTCCTAATAATTTATATGTATTATATACTAAACTAATAATTTCTGCATCACTCATAACATCATCAGTACCGATAAGTTCTATACCGAATTGAGTAAATTGTCTAGTTCTACCACTTTGTGGTCTTTCATATCTAAACATAGGGCCATTATAATAAACTTTAATTGGTTCACTCATATTACCATACATTTTATTTTCTATAAAGCTTCTTACTACACCTGCTGTTCCTTCTGGACGTAATGTAATATTTCTATTACCACGATCTACAAAATCATATGTTTCTTTAGTTACAATATCACTTGTTTCTCCAACACTTCTATGAAATAATTCACTAGCTTCAAATATTGGTGTTTCTATATAAGTATAATTATATTTTTCGCATATAGCATCAATTACATCGCATACATATTTACGCTTTTTAGCATCTGTTCCTATAACATCATAAGTTCCTTTTGGTTTTGTTATCATTGTAATCCCTCTTTCTAAATAAAAAACACTTGAGAATCGTAAGGACGAGAATAATCCCGCGGTGCCACCTTACTTTACAAGTGTACTCTCTTAATTTTTAACGTAATAACACGTTTCTTATATAATACAAAGTGTCTTCAAAAAATAAATTATAAGTTTTTTCAGCAACCAAACTCTCTCTTTAATAAAAATTATTTTTCTACTTTTCTTTGAATAAGAATATGTAAGTATTTTACTTTATTTTACTATTTTAGTCAAGCATTTCGCTTGATTCTTCTTCTAATATTATCTCATATGGATTATCTATTGTACCATTACCTGATTTAATAATTATCTTTGTTTTTAAATTAATTACAGGTCTAACATAAAGTTCTTTATCATATTCAGTTTTAGGAGGTGTCATTGTCCACCAATTATCATCTAATTCCAAATCATTTAAATAACTAACTTTATTTTCTTCTTGAACTTTGTGTTCTGCTAACAGTATTTCCTTTTGAGATAATAATGCTATTGGATAAGTTAAATCATTATTTATATTAATAGTATTTATTGTATTAGTTTCATCTACTTTTGATGTATAACGATTTTTATTTTCAATAACTCCTTCATCACATTTAAGATTTAAATCATTTATATTTGTTAGATCGATATTTTCTCCGCAAAATAATGTATCTGATAAATAATATTCAAAATTTTCTTTTAAGTTAGTTTCATAAAACTTATCTACTGCTTCTTTTACTGTACTACTATTTTTATTATATTGTATTATACCTTTTTCATTTGTTGTATTACCATACATATAACCTAGTTCAGCCTCATTAATTTTATTAAATACAGTTTTATTTTCTAATACATCATTTAATATTAAACGAGTTGTATTATCTCCGTTAACTCTAACTATTCTCCAAATAAGATTTGCAAAAGATACATAGTTATGTTTTTGTTCGCCTTCAAAATACCAAGTTTCACCATAATCATCAATAGTTTTATAAAGTTGTATATTTGTTTCATCATTTTTAATTATTCTATTATCTAATAGTATATTTTCATTTAAATATAATTTATATTTGTTCTCTGTATCTATTATAGTATTAGAAATATATTTATTTATATCTAAATTTAATGTTTCGTATGTGGCTTCCATTTTGAATTTTAATGTTTGTTCTATATCTTGGTTGTTTTCAATATATAATTTAACATAACTATTACTATTTGCTTCTAAATTACCTGTGAGTTTATTATTTTCTATATCTACTAACTGAACTTTTATATTTTCATTTAAATTAGCTGCATCTAATAAAATACCATAATTTATATTTGTATTTCCTTCGTTATTAATATTTAATGTAATGATAGTTTTTTCGTTTGGATTTATTAAAAATTCATCTTGTTCTAAATTATAAATTAAACTAGGAACAGTTGCATTAACTATTTCTTTCTCTTCAGTTTGTACGAATAAACTATAACTCAAGTTTAATGCATAGCATCCTATAATTAATACTACTGCACTTAAAAAATATATTGTTTTTGTTTTATTCATATATTTTCCTACTCTCTATTAATAAGTATATTATATTATGAGTATTTTTTCAATAAAAAATTACTCCATTGGAGTAACTTGATTTTAATATTGTTTACCAAAATAAATTTTATTTTTACCTATTTTGCCACAAACTATACAATTTCCATCACTATCTTCATGGCCGAAAGGTATACAACGTGATTTTAAACCTAATTCCTCTTTAATTTTATCTTCACATCCAGTTTCGCCACACCAATTTACTAATGCAAAACCAGGTTTATTATTAGCAATATCAGTTAGCTCATCATAAGTTCTTACATTATTGTATAACATTGTGTTTCTTCTTTCTAATGCTTTGTTATATAAGTTATGTTGTATTTCTACCAATAAATCTTTGATTTTATTTATTGCATCACTTTTTTCTAGTGTGATTTTTTCTCTTGTATCACGTCTTACTAATGTCACTTGATTGTTTTCTAAATCTCTAGGTCCTATTTCTAATCTTATTGGATATCCTTTTACTTCACTTTCTGCAAATTTATATCCAGGGGATTTATCGCTATTGTCAGTAATAAATGTTATATCGTTAACTTTTAAACCATCTTCAAAGTATTTAACTGTTTCTAAAACTTTTTCTGTTTCTTTTATTGGAACGATTGATACTTTTATTGGAGCAATATTTGGGGGTAATACTAATCCATAATTATCACTATGAACCATTATTAAACCACCGATCATACGAGTTGTAACGCCCCAACTTGTTTGATAAGGGTATTCCCATTTATTTTCTTTATTTAAAAACTTAATATCAAAAGCTTTTGCAAATTTTTGACCAAAGTAATGACTTGTACCGTTTTGTAGTGCAACACCGTTATACATCATAGCTTCAATAGTATAAGTTTCTTCAGCGCCTGCAAATTTTTCTTTTTCACTTTTTTTACCAACAATAACTGGTATTGCTAAATAATTTTTTTGGAAGTCTTCATAAACCTTAAACATTCTTAATGTTTCTTCTCTTGCTTCAGCTTCAGTTGCATGCATTGTATGGCCTTCTTGCCATAATATTTCTCTACTTCTTAAGAATGGTCTAGTTTCTTTTTCCCATCTAACAATAGTACACCATTGATTATATAATAAAGGTAAATCTCTATAACTTTTAATAACCTTTTTAAAATGATCACAAAATAAGGTTTCGCTAGTTGGTCTTACACACATTCTTTCATCTAATTTATTCTCTCCCCCATGTGTAACCCATGCAACTTCAGGAGCAAAGCCTTCGACGTGTTCCTTTTCTATATTAAGTAAAGATTCAGGTATGAACATAGGCATTTGTATATTAACATGTCCTAATTCTTTAAACTTTTTATCTAATACATTAACCATACTTTCCCAAATAGCATAACCATATGGTCTGATAATCATACTTCCTTTTACACTTGAATAATCTATTAGATCTGCTTCTCTAATTATATCATTATACCATTTTGCAAAATCTACATCTCTACTAGTTATATTTTTATTATCTTTCATTGTTACACCTCTTAACTAATAAATTATATCATGAAATATAGTTTTATAAAACTATTATTTTTTATGTTGGCTAGTATATCATAGTAAATATCTTAAGTCAAAAAAATCTTATCCATTATTCTGGATAAGACATATATTTTTTCATTGCTTGTTCTATATTTTTTTTATTCTTTTTCATATACATATAAGTACCCATGCCAATGCCAGCACAAGCTCCCATAATACCAATAGTAGTCATTACTTTAGTTTTCTTTTTCATTTATATTCTCTCCTTTTAATTATATTATGGAGATTTTTTTTCTAATTATTCGTAAGTATTTCTAATAATGATGTTTTTCTTGAGTTACTGTAATCATTATCAACTGAATAGATAAATGCTTCTTTACTGCCAATTATAATTAAGCTCTTTTTTGCACGTGATATTCCGGTGTAAATTAATTTATTATATAACATTTTGCTATAAGTTTTTGATATTGGCATTATTACATGATCAAATTCACTGCCTTGTGCTTTATGAACGCTAATTGCATAGGCGTGTTTTATGCTTGTTAACTCATCTCTTTTAAAAGAAACTATATTATTATCAAAATTAACTCTTATAAAATCACTTTTACTATTTATATCAATATCGTAAATATATCCTATATCTCCGTTATATATACCTTTATCTACGTCGTTGACTAGGTTTAAAATTTTATCATTAACTCTATATGTGATAGTTCCTATAACTGCTTCGTTTAAATTATCATCGTGTGGATTAAATATATTTTGTAGATTTATATTTAAGTTATCTATACCTATTTCTCCTTTATACATCGGAGCAAGTATTTGAATATTATTATCATTTAATCCTTTATCTAAAGATTTTTTAGCGATATCTAAAACAATTCTTTTTATATCTCTGGTATTACATTCTATAAAATTATAATCATCTTTTTTATCTAAATAATCACTTAATTCTTTATTTTTTATTTCTTGAGCTAATACTGGTATATACGAATTATTACTTTGTCTATAAATGTTGTTAAGTCTTACGTGTTTAAATTTATTAGATTCTATCAAATCATTAAGTATTAATCCTGGTGATACGCTTGGTAATTGATATTCATCACCAACAAATACTATTTTTACATTTCTTTTTAAACCTTTTAAAAGACTATCAAAAAGAATAGTATCAATCATACTGGTTTCATCAATTATTACTAATTCATGATTGTTTTTATTAAATTCATTAATACCAAATGTATTGTTTTCTTTATTCCACTTTAAATATCTATGAATAGTAGAAGCACCAAAATTAGTTGTTTCACTCATTCTCTTAGCTGCACGTCCTGTAGGTGCAATAAGTGCAACTTTGTTTGCTAAACCACTATCAGTTAGTTTATATACCAATTTATAAAGATTTAATATTCCATTTATAATTGTTGTCTTTCCAGTACCAGGACCTCCTGTAATAATAGTAATATTATTCTCAAATATACTTGTTATAGCACTAATTTGTTCGTCATTATATTTAATATCTAATTCACCTTCTAGTTTTTTTAGATATTTCTTTAAATTCTTTTCAGGGTATATTTCTTTTTTATTTATCGCTTCTAAATTTTTAACTATATTTGTTTCTGCTTCATAATATTCTCTTAAATAATATTTATTATTTTTAATTACTATTTGTCCTTCATTTGATAACATACTAAAATATTCACTACTATCTATACTAATATTAAAATATTCATATAAACTTTTTGTGATTTCATCTTTATAAGAATAAGTATCTCCATTATTAAATGTGATTCTTTTCATTGTTTCAACTAAACATGCTAAAATACGTAAATTTGTTGTTTCTTTATATATATTTAAATATATTTTATCTAATGTTTTGAAATCAATTATATCTATTAAACTATATACATTATTTTCTACTATATTTAATATTCCATTACCATATATATTTATTAATTTCATACTTTCTTTTATTGTAAAACCATATTCTTTTAATTTTATTATTGTTTCGTTAGATTCATAATATTTTAGTATAGAATTATATATACTTTTTTTCTTAGCATCAGTGAGTTTTGGAATTAGATCTAAGTTATTAATATTTTCTTTGATTTTTTCTATTGCATTGTCACCTAATGTATTTACTATTTTTTCAGCTGTTTTTTCACCACAACCTTTAATTAATGGACTAGTTAAAAAGTCAATTATGGCGTCATGCCCTGTTGGTACAATCTTTTCATAACTTGTAACACTATATTGATATCCATATCTATCATGATAAACTAATGAACCATAAAATATATATGAATCGTCAATAGTTAGATCGGCAAAATAACCAGTAAATGTTACGCTTTTTTTCACTAGTTCTTCCATTTCAGGATCGTTAGTTTCAGTTATTTTAAATAATCCAACATTGTATCCTGTATCACCTTTAAATATAGATTGTTTAAATTTGCCTTTTATATAGTTCACGATTATCACCACTATTAATTATGGTAACATTTTTTTTATTAAAATTAAAGTTAAATATAAATTCTTTTAAATAAAAAAGTAGCTTAAATTAATTAAACTACTCTGGTTTTAATTTTAATGAAATTATATTTACTTGTTCTTTATCTTTTTTTATTTTTTTAAAACAATTGGTAATTAATTGTGTGCTTATTTTGTCGTGTTTGTGTTCATCTAAGAATTTTTCTGATTCTAAAAATTCATGAAACTCATAATTTAAATCTCCTAATGTATCATCATCCAATAACATAAAACCAGCTCTTATGAAACACTCTCTTAATATACTTGATATAGCTATTTTCTCATTGGTGTAATCTAAATCACTCAATTGTAACATCCCTGATATTTGTAATACTGTTTTTTCTAAAGCGTATCCCTTTTTAAATATTTTAAATTTATCAGCATCCAGTTTATGTGCTAAAGCTTTATTAGATGAAATAAAATATAATGTTTCAGGAATATCAAATTCTGTAAATAATAACCCTTCTTCAATTGTTTTATCAATAAAAGATAAATAGTATTTAGTGCTTATTAAATTGCCTTTATAATTATCATATTCTTTTTTATTTAATAATTCTTTTATTATGTGCAAAACTGAATTAGAATAATCTTTATTAAACGCTGATTCCATCTCAATTGTAGCTTGTGTTGCTTTTTCGAATAATTCATTAGGATTATTTATTCCAATTAATTTCATTATGTTTTTTAAAAATATATCATTTGATATTTGTTCTGAAATCGTAAAATAAGATTGATGTTTTGTTGAAAGTATATTTAAAATTCTTCTTATAGTTTTGTTAGAATAATTTTGTCTTACAACACTTTCGCTATCAGTGTAAAATTCTTCAGGAACTTTTGTTTCAAAAATATATTTTATCCAAGCTTGAATTTTTTCAGATGTTAAATTTGCGTTTTTATAAATGTTTTCTTCAACATCTAAAGCTATTGTTAAATAATCAAAATTTTTCTTAAATTCCTCAGTATTTTTACTTCCATTTATCTCTAATTCGCACATTCTTTTATATAATGTTTCTATTGATTTGGTTGTTTTTATAATACTTTCTATTTGTTCATAATCGTTTTTTTCTAATTTATATGCCATAAATAAAACCCCTTTTTTCTATATTTTTACATAGTTTCGTTTGAAACGGGTATTATTTTATCACATTATTCACTATTTGTCCAATTTTTCAAAATAAAAAGACTAATAATAGTCTTATTCGTTCATATCTAATCTGTCAATATCATCTACTAAATTCATTTGAGTTTCTAAAATATCTCTAAGTCTTCTTTTGAATGTGATTACATTTCTTCTAAGTCTTTCTGCATCTCTTCTTGCAGTATCGGCTTCTAATAATGCGCTATTTATTATTCTATCTGCGTTTCTTTTTGCATCTTCAATTAGTTGCATTGATTCACTTCTTGCACTATTTCTTATTTGTTGTCCTGCGTCTTCTGCTACTAATAACGCTCTATTAAAAGTACTTTCTAAAGATTTATAATGTTCTAATTCTGCTTTTAATTTTTCTATTTCTAAATCTTTAGATTTCATGTTATTAATCATAGATTCAACTTGTTTAATAACATCGTCAATAAATTTATTTACTTCTTCTTTTTTATATCCAGAGAATGTTGTATTAAATTTCTCCATATAACCACATCCTAATAACTATTTTAGAAATCTATTTCGCTTTCAAATTTAGTTTGCTTTTTTTCTTTTTCTTCTGCTTCACTCATCTTACCTTGAACATTAACATTGTTTGGAGTACATAAATATATTCCGTTTCCTAATTTTTGTAAGTCTCCACCAATAGCATATATAGTTCCAGTTAAGAAATCAATTAATCTTTTCGCTTGATCGCTTGTAACTCTTTTTAAATTAACAACTACTGAGTTTCTATTTTTTAAATAATCTGCTATTTGTTGACTTTCACTATATGCTCTAGGCTCAACAAGTATCATTTTACTTCCTGTTTTACTTTCTTCTTCTTTTAATTGTTTATTGCTAACTGTATAGAAATTATCTTCTACAGCACTATCTTTTGTATCTCCGTCAAATAAAGCTTTTTTTATACCTTCAAATGCCATAATTACTATCCTCCTATGATTACTATTATAGTATAACATAGTTTTAATAAATTAGTAAATATCTTTTTTTAAAAAATAGAAAACAACTTATTAATATAAGTTGTTTTATTCATAATCATCATTTAATCTAGGCAATTCCAATCTATCGGTTAAATATAAACCTACAATAAATGTTAATATATTTATAACTATCCATATCATAAATATTATTCCAGTTAATTGAAATATACTTAATAGTAAATCATTTTCATATATAGTCATAACATTATTTAAAACTATATTAATCCCATTCATAGCAATAATATTGACAATAAATAATAATTCTATTATTATTCCAACCCATATATTAATATTTTTTTGTATATTACCACATTTTTTTATAGATAATATTTGTATAACAATTGTTATAAGTATCATGCTAAAATATTCTATAATTGATGGAAAATATGCTAATTTAAATATATTTGTTATATATATATCAACTATATTAATTAGTGGTTTATAATAACTAAACATTGTGTATATTAATAATAATGCTATTATAAAACCATACAATACTTTTGTTTCCTTTTTATTCTTTCCATATAATAAATCTAATATAATTGCAACTATTAATAAAAGTACTAAAAATATTAATGAGTTATCTTTTAAAAATAGATATATTAAATTTATTTTATCAAACATTCCTGTGTCAACCATAAATAAACCCCCTTTTTAATTTTTATTTATAAGTTCTCCAATATAAATTGTTTGAGTACTATTATCATTTTTTGTACAAGTAATTAGAGTAATTGATGAAACCCCTTTTTTTCTTTTTATCTCTGCTTTACCTGTTTTTGCTATAGTATATATATCTGTAATTTGGTACGTATAAGTTGCACCATTATATTCTATATATACTTGTGCTCCTTTATTTATTAAATGTAATTTTTTAAAGTATGAAACACTTGAATTTCCAGAATGTGCTGCAAATATAACATTACCATTTTCTTTATCTGGATAATCTGATGCATTCAATATTTCTATATTTTTGCTAACAGTATTATATTTACTTTCTTTTTCTGTAAAACCTTTTCTTAAATTTATATCGGGTATATTTAAATAACCTATATATATTGATTTATTTTCTTCTTTAAATATATAACTAGTATCTTCTCTACTTTCTTCCTCATTATTCTCTTCTGTCATAATTGTTTCTTCATCTAATTCTTCTATATTTGCAATAGGTATTTCTTCATTATAATATAGTTCATTCATATAGTCATAAACTGCTATTTTTTTCGAATTAAAATACTCTGATGCAAATATAAATATTCCTATAAATAATATTATAAAACTAAATATTATTTTTTGATTTTTTGACATTTCTTACTACTAAACATGCACCAATGCTAAGTACAATAGCACCAATAACATATTTAAAAGTAGATGATAAACTAGTTATAGGACAATCTATTATATTATTTAACCAACTAACTTCAGTGTTAACTTCTTGACTTATTTCGATACTATCAACACCATCTAAATTACCAATATGAATTGTTCCGTCTTCGTCAGTGTAAATATCTTCATTATCAGTTGGATATCTTAACAAATAATCTTGAATATTAATTGAATCTCTTCTTATTTCTTTTCCATTTTCATGAACATATAATAATCCAGTTTCAGTTATTTCAAAGAATATTTCCATAGAGTCATCTGTATCTATAATACAATACAAACCTGGAGTTATAGTTATATCAACATATGATTCATTAGAACGGAATGAATGAACTATTTTATCATTTGAGTCATCCACAACTTTAATAATATTTGCGCTATCCTCTAAATTACTATAAATTCTTATAGAAAATTCTTCTTCATAATAATCATCTTCATATATATAATCGCTTTCATCTATTGTGATTTCTTGTACATAGCTACTATCTGTTACTGATATTAATTGTTTTTTAGGAATTTGATAATTAGTATCAGTTACTCTTTCTAAAGTATAAACTCCTTCACTTAAAATATTATTTAAAGTTACATATGTTCTAGTTGTAGTAAATGTTGTTACTAAATCACTACTATTACATGTTGTTGTTGCACAATATCCTTCGTAAACACGATAAGATAATCCATTTATATAATTACCATTACTATTAACAATGCTTATTCTTACATTAGTATTTGTATTAGCAATGTCATCTATTTTTGCAACAATACTTTCTTCTATATTGCTTGAACTATTTGTATAAACTCTACCATAAATAGCATCATCGTAACCATAATTTGAATATTTATATACTGAATAATTATATCCTGTTCCTGTTATATATATTTCAAAATCATCTTGATAATAACTTGTTAAACTAGTAGCTGGAATTCTAATTTGAAATGAACCTTCTCCATCTTTAGAAATTGTATTATTGATTACAGTTGCACTTGAAGGTGCATTGTATAATCTAACGCTTGGAACTGAATTCAAATTTTTAGTTTCAACATCTATAACATTTGAATAATAATAATTCCCATTTTTAGTGAAAGTTATATCTTTATCAATAAATTTTATATAACTATTGTTAGTTGAATAAGTTTTTGCATTGTTTACTAGTTTATTAATATAATAGCAAACTGTATCGCTTGTATTATTAGAAATATACTCTTTCATACTTGAACTTATATTTACATTATTACCATTTAAGTAATCTTCATACCAAAGAATGGCAACTTGAGCAATATAATAATTTTTATAACTGCTATTAGTTACAGAACTATTATTTACTATATAAGCATATCCAGCATTTACTTCTTCTGGATCTCTTAATGTTGTACTTGTTGTAAATCTTGTATTGTTATCTAATACATATAGATTGTAACTACTTGCTTGATGAAAATATATTGGTAAACCTTCTATATATTCATATTTTGTACTACTTGCATAAGCAGTAATAGTACTTGAATAACTTGCTGCTTTAACATTAGTTGCAAAGCCTAAAATACATGCTAAGCTTAATAAAATTTTGGAAAAATTTTTCATATTTCATACCTCTTTCTTTATTTGGGTCTTATTATACACTATTTTTATAAAAATGCAAGTTTTTTAACATTTTAAAAGAAGCATTAATTATGCTTCTTCTATTATTTCTTCAGTATTAACTTCTTCTGCAGTTTCTTCTACAGCAACTACTTCAGTTTCTACCTCTTCATTTTCATCGCTTAAAAATTGATTTTCTAATACTTCGCTTGGTTCATCATCCATTAAACCTTTTTCTAACTCTATAGTTATATCACTATATTGTTTAGCGCCAGTACCAGCTGGGATAAGTTTACCAATGATAACATTTTCTTTTAACCCTGTTAAGTGGTCAACTTTACCTTTGATAGCGGCATCTGTTAATACTCTTGTAGTTTCTTGGAATGATGCAGCTGATAAGAATGAATCAGTTTCAAGAGAACTTTTAGTAATACCTAGAATGATTGGTCTACCAGTTGCTGGTACTCCACCTTCTAATAATACTTTTTTATTTCTTTCAGTAAATTCACGAATAGAAACTGTTAATCCTGCAACTAAGTCAGTATCTCCTTCATCAACAACTCTCATCTTATTGATCATACGACTAGCGATAATTTCAACGTGTTTATCTGAAATATCAACACCTTGAGATTTGTATGCTTTTTGTATTTCAGTTAAGATATATTCTTGAGTAGTTATAGGGTCTGTTACAGCTAATAATTCTTTTGGTGAAATAGTACCTTGAGTTAATTTATCTCCGGCATTTACTTCGTCACCAACTTCAACATTAAGTTTAGCACCATAACTTGTAATATGATCTCTAGCTTCTGTTTTGTTAGCAACAGTAACTTTCCATTTACCATTAACATCTTCAATTATTTCAACTTTACCAGTTATTTCAGCGATAGTTGCTTTACCTTTTGGATTTCTTGCTTCGAATAATTCTTCAACTCTTGGAAGACCTTGAGTGATATCTTCTCCACCAGCAACACCACCTGAGTGGAATGTACGCATTGTTAACTGAGTACCTGGTTCACCGATTGATTGTGCAGCCATTATACCAACAGCTTCTCCAGTTTCAACGATATTACCAGTAGCTAAGTTACGTCCATAACATTTTTGACAAACGCCGTTTGGACTCTTACATGTTAATATACTTCTAATTTCAACTTCTTTAATTCCAGCTTTTTCTATTTTAGAAACTAAACTTTCATTAAGAAGTACGTCTTTATCAGCGATAACTTCTTTAGTTTCTGGATGAATTACTTTTTTAGCTGTAAATCTTCCAACTAATCTTTCAGCAAGTGGTTCTACTACACTACCATCTTTATCATTTAATAAATCTCTAACAACTAATCCTGATACACAACCACAATCTTCATCTTTAACAATGATATCTTGTGAAACATCTACTAAACGACGTGTTAAGTATCCTGAATCGGCTGTACGTAACGCTGTATCTGTATCTCCTTTACGAGCACCATGTGTTCCTAAGAAGAATTCGTTAACTGATAATCCATCACGTAAACTTGATAAGATTGGGATTTCTACTGATGAACCATCTGGTTTAGCCATCAATCCACGCATACCTGCCATTTGACAGAATTGGTCTGCACTACCACGTGCACCTGAGTTCATCATCATGAATACTGGATTATGAACATCATTTTTAGCAATATCGCTTAATTTATTTTTAACTTGATCTTTAACTCCGTTCCATACAGCACATACGCTTGTATATCTTTCTTCTTCAGTTATAAGACCACGAGCAAATTGTTTGTTAATTTTGTTTACTTTATCTTGACCAGCTTCAATAAATTCTTGTTTAGACGAATCTACAATTATGTCTGATAATGAAACTGTAACACCTGCTATTGTAGAATATTTAAATCCTAAGTCTTTTAACTTATCAAGCATAATACTTGTTTCAGTTGTTTTATATAATTTAAATATTTGAGCAATGATGTTTTGTAAAATCTTTTTATCAAAAGGTTTTACTAAAGGCATTTCTTTAATTACTTCTGGTATATTTTCTCCCATATCTATGAAATAGTTCATTGGGGTAACTCCACTAATATTTTCTTTAGTTGGTTCATTAATATATGGGAATGTATCTGGTAATATTTCATTAAATATTAATTTACCAGCAGTTGTAACTAAATATTTGTCTTTAACTTCATCTAAGAATAGTCTATGTTTAAATGATGAAACAGGAAGTGCTATTCTTGTGTGAAGAGTTATTTCTCTTCTTTCATAAGCCATAATAGCTTCATTACTATTTTTATAAACTTTACCTTCGTTTGGAAGTCCAGCTTCTTCAATAGTTATATAATAGTTACCTAATACCATATCTTGAGATGGAGTAACAATTGGTTTTCCATCTTTTGGTGAAAGAATGTTATTAGCACCAAGCATTAATATTCTAGCTTCTGCTTTTGCTTCTTCGCTTAACGGTACGTGAACAGCCATTTGGTCACCATCGAAGTCTGCGTTGAATGCAGCACATACTAATGGGTGTAGTCTAATAGCTTTACCACCAACTAGTTTAGGTTCGAATGCTTGAATACCTAATCTATGTAGTGTTGGAGCACGGTTAAGCATTACAGGATGTTCAGTTATAACATCTTCTACTATATCCCAAACACATTCATTTCTAGTATCTATTAATTTTTTAGCCCCTTTAATATTATGAGCTAATCCACGAGTAACTAATCCATTAATTACATGTGGTTTGAATAATTCAAGTGCCATTTCTTTAGGAATACCACATTGATACATTTTTAAGTTTGGTCCTACAACGATAACTGAACGACCAGAGTAGTCAACACGTTTTCCTAATAAGTTTTGACGGAAACGACCTTGTTTTCCTTTTAACATACTTGATAATGATTTTAAAGGTCTATTACCTGCAGCTGTAACACTTCTACCACGTCTACCATTATCAAATAATGTATCAACAGCTTCTTGAAGCATACGTTTTTCGTTTTGAACAATTATTGATGGAGCACCTAATTCTAATAATTTCTTTAAACGATTATTTCTATTAATAATTCTTCTGTATAAGTCGTTTAAGTCAGATGTTGCAAATCTACCACCATCTAATTGAATCATTGGACGAAGTTCTGGAGGTATAACTGGAATAACATCCATAACCATCCATTCAGGTTTGTTTCCACTTTCTTGGAATGCAACTAAACAATCTAAACGTTTAACTAATCTAATACGTTTTTGTCCAGTAGCTCCATCTAATTCTTTTCTTAAATCTTCTATTTCTT
The DNA here is from genome assembly GCA_045541255.1 of Bacilli bacterium. GTDB lineage: Bacteria > Bacillota_I > Bacilli_A > RF39 > UBA660 > UMGS1124. The sequence continues at coordinate 50,093 of JAZQIU010000057.1, forward strand.
TATCAATGTCAACTTCTTTTAATAGTTTTTGGATTGCTTCAGCACCCATACCTACTTCAAAGTTATTTCCATATTTTTCATAATATGCTCTATATTCTTTATCAGATAATGTTTGTTTCTTTTCTAATGGTGCTGTACCTGGATTAATTACAACGTAACTAACAAAGTATAATACTTCTTCTAAATCTCTTGGACTCATATCAAGTACTAATCCCATTTTAGAAGGTACACCTTTAAAGAACCAAATGTGTGAGCAAGGAGAAGCAAGCTCAATGTGTCCCATACGTTCACGACGTACTTTAGAACGAGTTACTTCTACTCCACATCTATCACATATTACATTTTTATATCTTAATCTTTTATATTTACCACAACTACATTCATAGTCTTTTGTTGGTCCAAAGATTTTTTCGCAGTATAAACCATCTCTTTCAGGTTTTAGGGTACGATAATTTATTGTTTCTGGTTTTGTAACTTCACCATGTGACCAACTTCTAATTTTTTCAGGACTTGCAATTCCTATTTTAATCCCTTTAAAATTATTAACTTCTAACATTAAATTTCATCCCCTTCTATATCTCCATTTGAAATGGCTTCTAATTCTTCTTCAGTAGGATCTTCATCTAGTTCGATATCTTCTTCATCGTTTTCTTCATCAGGAACATATTCAGTATCAGGTTCTACTATTGAAGTAGTTTCTTCTACTGTTTCTTTATTTACATCTATTTCATCTATTGTAATAGCAACGTCGTCATCACTTTCTTCTAAGTCTGATAAGTCATGAATTTCATCATTATTATCAATTACTGAAATATCTAATCCTAATGCTTGGAATTCTTTAATTAAAACTCTAAAGCTTTCTGGAATACCTGCACGACTTAAGTTCTTACCTTTAACTAAAGCTTCATAAACTTTAACACGTCCAACAACGTCGTCTGATTTGATAGTCATAATTTCTTGTAAAACATGAGCAGCACCATAAGCATATAATGCCCAAACTTCCATTTCTCCAAATCTCTGTCCACCAAATTGTGCTTTACCACCAAGTGGTTGTTGTGTAACTAATGAATAAGGACCTGTTGCACGTGCATGTAACTTATCATCAACCATGTGATCAAGTTTAATCATGTACATAACACCTACTGCAACTTTTTGTTCAAATGGTTCACCAGTTCTACCATCATATAATACTGTTTTACCATCTTCAGATAAATTTGCTTCTTTCATCATTTCTTGAATATCTTCTATTTTAGCACCATCGAAGTTTGGAGTTGAACAATATACTCCAAGTTCTTTTGCAGCCATACCTAAGTGTAATTCTAGAACTTGTCCAAGGTTCATTCTTGATGGAACACCTTGTGGGTTTAAACAAATATCAACTGGAGTACCATCTGGTAAAAATGGCATATCAGCTTCTGGTAATACTAATGAAATAACACCTTTGTTACCATGTCTACCTGCCATTTTATCTCCAACTTGAATTTTTCTCTTTTGAATTATATATACTCTTATTTCTTTACTTACTCCACTTGGAAGTTCATCATTATCTTTCTTAGTATATACTTTAATATCGTGAACAATACCAGCTGCACCATTTGGAACACGTAGAGATGTGTCACGAACTTCTCTTGTTTTTTCACCAAATATAGCATGTAACAATTTTTCTTCTGAAGTTAATTCAACCATGCCTTTAGGAGTTACTTTACCTACTAATATATCATTTTCTTTAACTTCTGTACCTATTCTAATAATACCATTTGCATCTAAGTTCTTAATTGCATCTTCAGAAACGTTAGGAATATCTCTAGTAATTTCTTCAGGTCCTAATTTTGTATCTCTACATTGAATAGAGAAACTTTCAATATGAATAGATGTAAATACATCATCTTTAACTAATCTTTCATTTAATACAATCGCATCTTCGTAGTTGTATCCATCAAATGTTGTAAATGCTACTGTCATATTTTTACCAAGTGCTAATTCACCTTTATCAGTACTTGGTCCATCAGCAATTATCATACCTCTAGTAACTTTTTCTCCAGCTTTAACTATTGGTTTTTGATGATAACATGTATTGTTGTTTGAACCTTCAAAGTTCATTAATGTATAAACATCTTTTCCACCAACAGTTTTAACAACTATCTTTTTACCATCAGCATATTCAACTACACCATCAGCTTTTGCTACTACTGTTGCACCTGAATCTCTTGCTATCATGTATTCTCCACCAGTACCTACAAATGGAGCTTCAGCCTTTAATAAAGGTAATGCTTGACGTTGCATGTTTGCACCCATTAATGCTCTGTGGGCATCATCGTGATCTAGGAATGGAATACAAGATGCAGTTACAGATATAATTTGTTGTGGAGAAACATCTATATAATTAACATCTTTAGTTTTTGCAATTATATTTTCTCCTCTATATCTTGCTGCAACTTCTTCATCTACAATTTTATCTTTATCAACTTTAACTGTTGCTTGTGAAATAATATAGTCTAATTCTTCATCGGCAGTTAAATAATCGATTTCTTCTTGTAAAACACCATCTTTTACTCTTCTATATGGTGACATAATAAATCCATATTCATTTACTTTTGCATAGTTTGCAAGAGATGTAATAAGACCGATGTTTTGTCCTTCAGGTGATTCAATTGGACAAATTCTACCATAGTGTGACTCGTTAACGTCACGAACTTCCATAGCAGCTCTTTCTCTTGATAATCCTCCAGGTCCTAAACTTGATAAACGTCTCTTATTTGTTAATTCTGATATTGGATTAACTTGATCCATGAATTGTGATAATTGTGAACTACCAAAAAATTCTTTAATAACAGCAGTTATTGGTCTAATATTTATTAATGATTTTGGTGTTGCATCTGCTTCTTCAATAGTTGTCATTCTTTCACGAATAACTCTTTCCATACGAGTTACACCAATTCTAAATTGATTTTGAATTAATTCACCAACTTGTTTAACTCTTCTGTTTGATAAATGGTCTATTTCATCTATATGACCTATACCTTGTAATAAGTTTAAATAATAAGATACACTTGCATATATATCAGAAATTGTTAATCTTTTGACAGTAATACTTGGATCATTACCAATTATTTTAACAATTTTTTCTTTATCATTAGGTGCATATACTTTAACTATTTGAACTTTATTATAAGTATCTAATTCATCATTTATTTTAACTTCAACTAAATTTAATCCATTATGTAATAATTCTTTTAATTCATTAAATACTTCTCTATCAACTAAAGTTCCTTTAGCAAATTTTACTTTACCATCTACTTTTATATCTTCAGCTAAAACTTGATTATATATTCTATCACATACATCTAATTTTTTATTAAATTTATATCTACCAACTTTAGATAGATCATATCTAAATTGATCAAAGAAATGAGTTATTAAATGGTTTTTAGCACTATCTAATGTTGCTGGTTCTCCTGGTTTTAATTTCTCATATATTTCTATTAATGATTCATCAGTATTTGTTGTAGAATCTTTTTCTAATGTGTTTAATAAATATTCATCTTCACCAAATAAATCTAATATATCCTCGTTTGAAGACAAACCAAAAGCTCTTAAAAAAGTAGTAACAGTTACTTTTCTGTTTCTATCTATTTTAATATCTACTCCATCTTTGCTATTTAATTTAAATTCAAGCCAAGTACCTCTATTTGGAATTATTTGAGATGTAAATATTTTTCTTCCATTTTTATCTGTTTCTACGCCAAAATAAGCACTAGGTGAACGTACAAGTTGAGATACAATAACTCTCTCTGCACCATTAATAATGAATGTACCACTATCAGTCATTAATGGTAAATCACCAAAGAATAATTCTTGTTCTTTAACTTCTCCAGTTTCATTATTAAATAATCTTGCTTGTACTTTTAAAGGTGCTGCATAAGTAGTTTTTCTTTCTTTGCATTCCTTAATACTAAATCTTGGTTCATCAAAAGAATAATCAGTTATTTCTAACGACATAGTTCCTGAAAAGTTTTCAACAGGAAATTGTTCCTCAATAACTTCTTTTATTCCTTCAGTTATTAACCAATCATAAGATTCTTTTTGAATATCTAATAATCCCTTTAATTCTAAAGAATTAGACATTCTAGAAAAATCTCTTCTTTCACGATCTTTACATACTTTTTTTATTTTAAAAGCCACGCGTCTTCACCCCTAACAATAATATTTCAAAGAACATGTCCAAAAAGGTTAGAAAAGGACATAGTACCAATTTAAGATGTTATCAAAAATAAGAAAATAAGTCAATATATTTTAATAAAAAATAAAAAAAAGATTACTTAATTTTTCCACAAATAATATAAAAGCCTTTAGCCTTTTTAATTATTTCAAAATTATAATAATCTATCATAT